>NZ_JBBODA010000001.1:0-634932 GCF_038002705.1 Paenibacillus sp. FSL H7-0716 | reverse complement strand
AGAGTTAGCCGATGAGTCATACATTCAATGGCAAAGTGGAAAGCAACCAGAAACCGCCTTAGTATTGGAAGGATGGGAGCGCATAAAGGATCAGCCAGCAGCGATATCATGGGGCATAGATGGAAGTAATATAGATTATTGGACAGATTATTAGGAGAGGGTAGACATCATGGTGAAAAAACTAGAAAGCATTTGGGACTGTAGCAGAATGATGCTACCTGAGCACAAAATATGCATCATCAGTGATGAAAGAGCACAGAGCCTGCGCAGTAAGCCAGTACTCGATGCGCAAGAGTGGGAACTGATTGATCATTTGTTTACTTATTCCAAGAGATACAATGAGCAGATAACAATAACTCTGTTTGAACCAGGGCAGGATATTAATGTAAGAGGTGTTGTGTTAGCTGTTGATCGACAACTGCGACAGATCAAGTTCAAAATGGAGAATGATTATAATTGGATTAAGATAGACAATGTAATTCGGATCACTACATAATAAACCCCCATCAGCGATTATGCTGACGGGGGTTCTTCGTCTTCTATGTATTCAATCAAATCTCCGGTACCCACATTTAAATACCTACAGAGCTTATCCAACGTTTCCATATCCACACGCTTAGATGTATTATGATATAATCCGGACACCGTATTAATAGCAAGCCCCGTTTCTCTGGCAGCTCCTCGTATAGACTTTCCTTGCAAATCCATGATACTCCGAATGTGATTCTTAATCATGGACACGCCTCCCTTACCAAAAGTATACAGTAGCAAAATAAATGTATCAACTAGCTTATACGAGTATCAACATTCTGATACATCATGCATATATTGTATCAGGAAGCTAATACGGGGAGTGATTCATATGTTATCAGTACATTTGCGATTGGCAGAGATCTTTCATATTAATCTGAATGGACCTCTCACACTCGAAGAAGCCAAGGAGCTTCAGTGCTGCTTACGGGAGAACGCTAGGTATTGTTGGGACTGTCTGATGATCGATAATCAATCCAGACTGGCGAGCGGTACGAATGATAATGAGTGGCAATTGGATCTTCAACGTAAGCTGGAGGTGCTCCGGTTGACGGGACGGGTTCCAAAGAATTAACATATATATAGAAGAAACACGTTTATAACAAAAAATCACTCGATAAAATCACGGGAAAATCACATAATCTCTTATCGTTAGTTTGTACCTATTTCTACTATTGAGAGGTATGTGTCCATGAGCAGTAAAAATAGATCATATTTTTACACTGGTTTTGACCTGTTTTTATGGGCTATGTAATAATATAATAAAGTATATATTCAAAAACGTGATTCTAGACTGGAGATGAAACCATTGGGAAATTGATACTGAAAGGAACAAACGGCGAGCATTTTGCCAATACTCTGAAAAAACGAAGGAGGTGGGCCTATCCATCCATGTACGGAAAATGGTGGATAGGAGTATAAATTGAGCGACCCTTTACCCGGTATATTACATGTTGGTCTTATTATTTTGTTGGTATTGTTAAATGGATTTTTTGTTTCAGTCGAATATGCAATGGTGAAAGTACGAAGTGGTAGAATTGATACCCTGATTGAAGAAGGTAGTAAAAAAGCTTTTAATGCAAAAAGCATTGTCAGCAACCTGGATGGCTATCTCTCAGCCTGTCAGCTCGGCATTACATTGGCTTCACTGGCATTAGGGTGGCTGGGTCAACCGGCTATAGCTAATCTTATCGGGCCTTTATTAGGAAGCATAGGTTTAGGAGAAACTGCTGTTAATGTTGTATCTTTGGTTATTGCTCTTATGTTCATTACTATCTTGCATATCGTATTAGGTGAGCTTGCACCTAAGACCATTGCTGTTAACAAGGCTGAATCTGTCCTTTTACTAACAGCGGGACCGATGAATGTATTTTACAAAATCATGTATCCAGTGATATGGATCGTTAATGGGCTGGCGCGTGGTTTACTGCAAATTTTCCGATTAGCCCCGGCTTCAGAGCTGGGAACGGCGCATACGGAAGAAGAAATTCGTATTATCATGCAGGAAAGTAACAAAAGCGGCTTTATCGATAATACTGAAATGGCGTTGGTTGACAATATTTTTGAATTTGTGGATACCATGGCTCGGGAGATCATGATTCCGCGGACAGAGATGATCTGTCTGAATAATCATGTTTCTGCTGAGGAGAACCTTGAGATTGCCTATGATGGCATGAGGACACGTTATCCCGTCTGTGACGGTGATAAGGATCATATTTTAGGCTTCATCCATATAAAGGACTTAATTAAGGATCGTCCGCAAAGTTATCAGAAATTAATTCGTCCAATATTGACCGTACCGGAATCCATTCAGATTAGCGCTTTGCTGAAAGTTATGCAGCGTGCGAAGACACAAATCGCCATATTGATCGACGAGTATGGGGGTACTTCAGGAATGGTGACACTGGAAGATATCATGGAGGAAATAGTTGGAGAAATTCAGGATGAATTTGATGAGGAACGTCCAGGTGTTGAGAAGCTTGGTGAGGATGAGCACTCCATTGACGGTTTGATGCTTATTGAGGAGATTAATGATCTTTTGGGTCTTCATATGGAGACTGAGGATTACGATACGATAGGCGGCTGGCTGTATTCTAAATTGGAGGTTAATCCACCTCAAAAAGGGCAATCCGTAGAATTTGATGATCATCTATTTATTGTAGAAGAGACTGAGAATAAGCGGATTTCTCGAATTAAGCTATTGCGGTTACAGTTATTGAATGAAGAAGCTGGAGCTTGATGGAATTATATATTTTAAAATAAGAGCAGCGTTTCTCCTTTTGGAGTCACGCTGTTTTTTTTTGACCCTACTGTTTGCCAAAAATAGATTAATAATTATATAATTTTAAATGTATATGATAAAAACTACATTAGTCCCTAGAGGACAGAAAGGAATTCTCCTTGAGTAAACCTAAAAAAAGTCCAAACGTTCCCCAGTTGAGCAAACAAGAGAAACGACGGGTAGAACAGGAGCAACAGAAGCAGAAAACGAGAATTTTAGTTATTAGTTCAATAGCTGTAGTAGTTATCATTTTTGTTGGATTGTTTATGTTAGCTTCGAAAGATGCAGCAAAGAATGTCTCTACAGGAGAACCGGTAGAATTCAATTACAGTGAGCTACCTAGGATTGGTAATGAGGATGCACCTGTTAAGCTTGTTGAATTTGGCGATTTCAAATGTCCAGCTTGTTCCCAATTTGCTGGCTCCATGAAACCGAAAATTGTTCAAGATTTTGTCAACGAGGGAAAAGCAGCTCTTTACTTTGTAAATATGGCTTTCGTTGGTCCTGACTCTGAAACAGCTTCATTAGCTGCATTGTCTGTATACCATCAGAATAAGGATGAATTCTGGAAGTTCTATGATGCTGTGTATGCGCAGCAAGGGGATGAGAGCGAGGAATGGGCCACTGAGGATTTCTTGGTAAGCCTTGCTGAAAAAGAGAAATTAGCGATCGATTACGATCTGTTGCGTAAAGACATCCAAGAGAAAACTTATGCAGATGAGCTGAAGAAAGATATTCAGTTGGCAACTGACGCAGGCGTGACAAATACGCCTTCGCTCTACATTAATGGAGTGAAAACGGCTGAACCTTTCGATATTGAAGCGATTACATCTGAAATTAACGCCGCCGCAAAAGCAGTGGAGGCAAAGTGACAAAATTCCTATCTTTTTGCAAGCGTAACTGCCTCTATCTGGCCTGGTTCGTCTCTTTGGTAGCTGTAGCTGGTAGCTTGTATTTAAGTGAAGTCTTGAATTATGAACCTTGTAAGCTTTGCTGGTTTCAGCGGATTTTTATGTATCCACAGTTATTTTTATTGGGAATTGCCACTTTCCGCGGAGATAAGCGCATCATTCCTTATGTGCTTCCATTAAGTTTGATTGGTGGCAGTATCTCAATCTATCATTATGCGGAACAGAAGATTCCAGCGTTAAGTAAAGTTCTACCTTGTACAATTGGTGTTCCTTGTAATAAAGATTACTTGAACTACTTCGGATTTATAACGATTCCTTTGTTAGCTTTAATTGCGTTTGCTTTAATTAGTCTCCTTCTTTGGTATGGACGTAAGGAAGAAGAAGTGATTGAAGTAGATGCAGAGGAGAGCTTAGGATTTTAGTTTTTACTTTGGAAGGTACAAAAACGCTGAAAAGGTATTAAAATCACGGGCTAGAGGGATAATTGAAGATAATGAAAGAGAGCATCCAATAAGACGCTATATTTGAGCTTATTGGATGTTTTTTCATTCTTTTTTCATTTTTTTCAACGCTTTACTGTAGGCACTTTGTAGACTAATATTAGACCTTGTGAGAAGTTGAATATGCGCTGAATTTTCTTAGGAAAAACGGGGGAACCAAACTTGGCATTCATGCCAATGGGGTGAATCGGAACCGGGTCGAACAGATCTCTACCGTAGGGCTATAACCACAGCCCGAATCCGCCAGCTAACCTCGTAAGCAAGGTGGGAAAATGACCATGCATAAGCATGCGGATCATTTCCGTATGCTTATTTTTGTGTCTGCATTTATGAAATCCACCGATGAAAACAGCGCACGGAAATTCCGTTTCAGCTCCCAAAGAAAGGAACTGTATCCACCATGGTAAGCAAGGTAAAACGACTATTGATCGGACGTCCGATGAAGTCGAATGAACTCGATCATGAAAAGTTATCCAAGGTTAAAGCACTGGCTGTCCTGTCTTCTGATGCGCTCTCGTCTGTAGCCTACGGAACAGAACAAATTCTGATTGTACTGGTGGCTGCCGGGTTTACTGCCATCTGGTATTCCCTGCCAATTGCATTAGCCGTATTGGGCCTGCTGGCCATCCTGATTTTATCCTACCGGCAGACGATTTTTGCTTATCCGCAAGGAGGCGGAGCTTATATCGTAGCCAAGAGTAATCTTGGTATTCCGACAGGGCTGCTCGCTGGGGGTTCATTATTGGTGGATTACATTCTTACCGTAGCGGTTAGTGCCTCGGCAGGGACGGATGCGATCACATCGGCTTTTCCAAGTCTTCATAATCATACTGTTCTCATCGCTGTATCTGTTATCGTTCTATTAACAATCATTAATCTTCGCGGAGTGACTGAATCGGCTTCATTTATCGCAATTCCCGTGTATTTGTTTGTGGTTTCGATTGTTGTTCTGATTATCTCCGGTATCGTTAAATATGCAATGGGTGGCGCGCATGCGAATGTTCCTGAAATAGGAAGCGCCGTATCTAATGTAAGTTTGTTTCTACTATTAAAAGCGTTTAGCTCTGGTTGTTCAGCCCTAACGGGAGTTGAGGCCGTATCTAATGCGATCCCAAACTTTAAAGCACCGGCTGAGAAAAATGCAGCCAAGACGCTAATGATCATGGGACTTATCCTTGGCTTTATGTTTACCGGAATCACTGTGCTGGCGTATTGGTATGGTATTGTGCCAGATGAAAAGGCTACGGTTGTCTCTCAGATCGCTGAATCGACCTTTGGCCGTGGCGGATTGTACTTTTTCATTCAAGGGATTACTGCAGTGATTTTGTTCTTGGCAGCTAATACAGCATATTCAGCGTTTCCGCTGCTCGCCTTTATGTTTGCAAAAGATAAATATCTGCCACATGCATTTATGGTCCGTGGTGACCGCCTGGGCTTCTCAAATGGCATTATTTTTCTAGGAGTTATGTCTATCATACTTGTGACTGCATTCCATGGGAATACGGAAGGGTTGATTCCACTATATGCGGTAGGCGTGTTCATTCCTTTTACCTTATCCCAACTGGGGATGATGGTGCATTGGATCAAAACCAGACCCGCTGGATGGGTGAAAAGATTTGTAGTAAATACCATCGGTATGCTGACTACATTGACGATTACACTTATTTTTATCATTACTAAATTCTCAAGCGTATGGATGGCATTCATTTTCTTACCTGCTGTAATGTTCGTGTTCCACCGTATTCATAAGCACTATTTGAACACTGCGGATCAACTGCGTATATGTCCTGCTACTGATAAACCTGTAATTAAAGGAAGTACTGTAGTTGTTCCTGTTGCAGGGGTTACACGTGCTGTATTACATTCCATCAGCTATGCGAAGTCTCTAACAGATAATGTTGTTGCTGTGTATGTAGGCTTTGATGAAGAAGACATTCATAAGATGGAGCAACGGTGGGAGGAATGGAATCCAGGTGTACGCCTGATTGTACTTCGTTCCAGATATCGTAGTATCATTCGTCCGTTAGTGAAGTTTATCGATACGGTAGAGTGGAAGACAGCTGCGACGGATCACATCACAATTCTGATTCCACAGTTTATTACCAAACATTGGTGGCAAGCCGTGCTTCATAATCAGACCAGCTTTTTAATCCGCTCGTATCTAATGAATCAAAAGGACGTTGTAGTAGCGACTGTCCCTTATCATTTAAATAAATAAGCAGAAGATAAAAAAAGAGGTTATATCCGGAACGTTCGGAATATAACCTCTTTTGTATTTTATATGAAGGAAATTGTTGCAAATCCACAGAATTTGAAATTTATATGTTGACATAGAGAATGAGAATCAATATCATTTAAAAGTGAAGCAGAGGTAATGATCACCTTTGAATATCAAAGCAGTTACATATAGGAGGGTTTTTAATGTTTTGGCTTAACAGAAAAAGATCAGGAAGCATGAAAGTAACGATGAGCGGATTAATAGTGATGACGCTTTTACTTTCCGCTTGTGGTAATAATAATGCTGAAAGTTCATCAAATGCAGGAGCAGCGCCTACAACAGCTCCTACAGCAGAATCTACAGAGGCACCTGCTGCACCTAAGACGTTAACTGATGCAATGGGTCATGAAGTATCGATTCCAGCTAATCCACAGCGCGTGCTGGGTTCATATTTGGAGGACTCTTTGGTAACTCTGGGTGTAACTCCAGTAGCTCAATGGTCAGTTACAAATGGCGTTCAGGATTATCTGGCCACTGAATTGAAGGATGTTCCTACAATTAGTTACGATCTTCCGTTAGAGGCTGTAACCAGCTTTGCTCCGGATCTTATTATCATCCCATCGGAGTCTTCTGTTCAGAACGGGATTTACGATCAGTTGAATAAGATTGCACCCACTTATGTAATTGGGGATGAACTAAATCAAGATTGGCGCAAATCGTTGCTCAAGATGGGTGAGATTTTGAACAAAACCCCTGAAGCAGAAAAAGCCATTAAAGATTATGATGTTAAAGCAGCGGCTGCGAAAGAACAGCTTGCAGGAGCTATTGGACAAGAGTCCGCGGCGATTCTATGGTTGGTGCAAAAAAACTTCTATATTGTAGACGAAACCCGCAGCAGTGGAGCTGTATTATATACAGACCTTGGCGTAACGTTGCCTAACTTAGTAACAGAGATCCCAGTAGGAACAAGAGCAACTTGGAATCCGATCTCGCTAGAGAAGCTTTCTGAGCTGACCGCAGATCATATTTTCCTTGTAAATAGTGATAAGACTGAGGGTTCGGAGATCCTAGATAGTGCAATCTGGAAGGGCATCCCAGCTGTAAAAGCTGGAAATGTGCATGAAATGAGTTCAACGAGCAGCTGGCTTTACAGTGGTGCGAACGCTGGCAGCAAAATCATTGACGATGTGCTAAAAAGTCTTGTGAAATAAAAGTCGTAATTCACCATGAATGAGACTGATCATTTCGGTGGGGAAGGGCGTGCAGATCAAGTATCTCGGGATACAAAGATCTGCACCATTTTTTTATAAACCAATCCCATAGTACGGAAAAATCGTTCCTGCAATTGTACAACATAAATATTTTTGCGATAATGAGAATGATTGTTGTTATCATATAAACCATTGTAACTATTGAATAAGGAGACGACTCATGGTTTCACCCTCAGATTTCGCAAATCGTATTAACAATGAACCTAAAAAAGCTCTACATACCCGACCGGCAGCTGCCATTGGTATTCTTATTTTTGGACTTGCTGCCATTGCCTTCGGATTGGCACTTTCGGTCTCAGTGGGTGCGGCAGATATCAAGTTAGCTACGGTATGGGAAGCTATATTTCATTTCAATCCAGATTTACAAAAACATCAGGTGATTAGAGAACTGCGATTTCCACGTGCTATTGCTGGCGCCTTAGTCGGTGCTTGCTTCGCAGTAGCAGGGGCTATCATGCAGGGGATGACAAGAAACCCGCTTGCGGATTCAGGGCTGTTAGGCTTGAATGCAGGAGCAGGGGTAGCGCTGGCAATAGTATTTGCTTTTGCACCCTCACTCTCATTCACTTCACTAATGTTGTATTGCTTTATCGGTGCCGCTGTGGCCTCTTTTATCGTATTCGGAATCGGTTCGCTTTCTTTTAATGGCCTGACCCCCTTGCGATTGACATTAGCAGGTTCGGCAGTTAGTGCTTTATTGGTTGCTATTAGTCAGGGAGTAGCTATTCTTTTCAACTTATCTCAGGACATAGCCTTCTGGTTAGCTGGTGGGATGGGTGGAGCTAGCTGGACTCAGATCAAGATTATATTCCCTTGGGTGGCCGTAGCCTTAATTGCAGCGATGATGTTATCACGATCCGTCACATTGCTCAGCCTAGGAAGAGAAGTTGCGGTTGGTCTGGGGCAGCGGACAAGGTTAGTTCAATTGGCATGTATGATTGTTGTGGTTATCTTAGCTGGAAGTGCGGTTTCAACGGTTGGCCCGATTGCTTTTATAGGACTAATTATTCCGCATGTTACACGTTATTTCGTTGGAGTGGACTACCGCTGGATTATCCCTTGCTCGGCAGTTCTAGGGAGCTTATTGATTATCTTTGCAGATATTGCCGCAAGAATGATAAATGCACCTTATGAGACACCGCTAGGAGCTTTAATTGCCATCATCGGCGTACCGTTCTTTATTTATTTAGCGAGTAAGCGGAAGGGGGAGCTGTAATGCCCAAATTAACCCTTACTCCAGATGAAAAAGAACGCCGTACACGCGCCCTAACGGTGTTATCACTCCTTGCTATACTGATCGTCGTTGTGTTTATAGTCAGTATGAATACAGGGTTTATGCGTCTATCCCCACTGGAGGTATTACATACACTGCTGGGTGATGGAACACATCAGCAAAAGCTTATTTTATTTGATTTCAGATTACCCCGCATCGTAATTTCATTGTTAGTTGGAGCGGGCTTTGCAGTATCGGGCTGTATTCTACAAAGTCTTGCACGTAATGCACTCGCTGAACCGGCTACGCTGGGAATAAGTGCTGGTGCAGGTTTTGCGGTAATCATTTTCATCTCGTTTTTTCCGGCTACAACAGCAGCGCCGATATTTGTCTTGCCTCTCCTAGCGCTTGGTGGGGCTGGCCTGACCGCAGCTTTAATCTATATTCTTGCCTACCGGAAGGCAGATGGTCTGTCTCCTACAAGGCTGATCCTTATCGGGATTGCGGTCGCTGCAGGAATCAATGCTTGCCAGCTTGTATTGGCACTTAGGCTTGATCCTAATAATTATCAATTTGTAGCTACTTGGATCGCCGGGAAAATATGGGGTGGGGATTGGAGATTCGTCCTTGCTTTGCTGCCTTGGATCGCGATTCTGTTACCGTTCGCTTTCTATAAAGCCCGGGTTCTAAATGTATTGAATCTAGGAGATCATACTTCATTAGGTCTAGGAATGCGTGTGGAGAAGGAACGTATTCTCCTTCTGGTAACAGCCGTAGCGCTTGCCGGCGCCTGCGTCGCAGTAAGCGGAGGTATTGGCTTCGTCGGCCTGATAGCACCACACCTGGCTCGCAGGCTCGTGGGACCCCGTCATCAGGTGTTACTACCTGCTAGTGCTTTGACAGGCTCGCTTCTTATGATTACCGCCGATACCATCGGCAGATGGGTGCTGCAACCTGCGGAAGTTCCTACTGGCATTGTGGTTGCGATTATTGGCGCACCTTACTTTTTATATTTACTCGCCAAGTCTAAAGCGTAAATTCGTTCATACTTAGGAGCATAGCTCCATAAATCTTTTAAGGGAGTTGTAGATCATGTCAGAACGTTTGAATACAGAAGAATTAAGTATTGGGTATGCAGAGGCTACTATAGTTAAAGGATTGAACTTGTCTATCCCTACGGGAAAAATCACCGCACTGGTGGGCGCTAACGGCTCCGGTAAATCTACAATCCTCAAAACGATGGCCCGGATTATGAAGCCGAAGAGTGGCACCGTAATGCTGGACGGCAAATCAATTCATAACTTTTCAACTAAAGAGGTTGCTCGTCAGCTAGCGATTCTACCGCAGAACCCAACGGCTCCTGACGGTTTGACGGTGTCTGAGCTGGTCAGCTACGGTCGTTTCCCTCATCAAAAGGGATTTGGCACGATGACCGCTGAGGATCGTAACATCATCTCCAACGCCATCTCTGTTACGGGAATGGAATCTTTTCATGATCGCCCTATTGACCGTCTCTCAGGTGGACAACGTCAACGCGCTTGGATCGCTATGGCGTTAGCACAAGAAACAGATATTTTATTCCTTGACGAGCCTACAACGTTCCTAGATATGGCGCATCAACTCGAAGTTCTTCAACTTTTGCAAAAGCTGAATGAGGAAGAGGGCCGTACCATCATCATGGTCGTGCATGATTTGAATCATGCTACTCGTTATGCGCAGCATATGGTAGCGATTAAGTCCGGTACTGTGGTTAGCGAAGGCTCACCTACTGAGGTTATGACACCAGATGTATTGCGGGAAGTGTTTGGAATTGAAGCGGATATCGTTCCGGATCCACGTACGGGTGTGCCACTGTGTCTTCCTTACGAGCTTGCTGCCTATAAAGCTGTGTAATTATCATCTAAAATCATACAACGAACAGGCTCCTGTCATTGACAAGGGAGCCTGTTCGTTGTTACAGTTGTGGTTGCCTACAATTTCATAATAACTCTTTAAAATAGATCAAGGACCATCATTTATACATGGTTAAAGGAGCATGAAAACATGAATATTGACAAAATTCAAGATGACCTAGAGCAGCTAATGACTGCAGGAATAGTGAAAAGTCATGAGAATTTAAAAGATCACGTGTACACTAAAATGGGCGGCAAGGCTGATATTTTGGCTGCACCAGCTACTTATGATGAAATTCAAAAGATCGTTACATATGCAGAACAAAATGGGATAACCCTTACGGTACTTGGGAATGGCTCCAATGTGATTATCCGTGATGGAGGTGTACGTGGGATCGTTCTGCAAACGGCAGGACTGACCGAAATGGGAATTCGCGACAATCTCTTATATGCGCAATGTGGTGCCAAAATAATTGATGTTTCCAGATATGCGCTTGATAAGGAACTTACGGGTCTTGAGTTCGCCTGTGGCATTCCAGGAACTGTTGGTGGAGCGCTTTATATGAACGCAGGTGCTTATGGCGGTGAGATCAAAGATGTCCTGCATAGTGCACTAGCTATAAATAAGAATGGGCAAATGGTAACTCTGCAAGGTGATGAGCTGCAATGGGGATACAGAAAAAGTGTGTTCGCAAGCGGTGAGTACATTGTACTTGAGGCCAAATTTGCTATGACTTCCGGTGATGTTTTAACGATCAAGGCAAAAATGGATGAGTTAACTTATTTACGTGAATCGAAGCAACCGCTGGAGTATCCATCCTGTGGGAGTGTATTTAAGCGGCCTCCTGGCCGTTTTGCAGGTCAGTTAATTCAAGAGAGCGGCTTACAGGGTACAAGAATCGGCGGTGCTGAGGTATCCAAGAAGCATGCGGGATTTATTGTGAATGCAGATAATGCAACAGCCAGTGATTACATCGGGCTAATCCACCATGTAAGAGCGACTGTGAAGGATAAATTCGGTGTGGATCTGGAAACTGAAGTGGAGATCATTGGAGAAGAATAAATGATAAGCAAAAAGAGCCCGCAGCGAACTGCGGGCTCTTTTTGCTTATCGTAATCATGTTCGTTTAATCTACTGAAAGGGTGTAATTAGCTCTGTCCGTAGTTATTTCTGCCTTGCGGTCGGCTAAGTCTACGATTTGAAGACCTTCAACAGCTAAATCATAAGTGGATTGTGGCAGGGATACCAGTTCACCATCGGCGTTAAGTGTGCTGCCGAAACCTCTTAATATCAGTGCACTTCCAAGATATTCATCAATAACATCGTCTGCACTCCGGAAATCTACGGACTCTAAATTGAAATGAACTTTATCCAAATCACGAAGTTCTTTCTTTTCAATAGCGATTGTTTCATTTAAATGATTGTTAAGCCAATCCATAAGCTGCTGTATACTTTGTTCCATAACATGCTCCCACCCTTAGCTCGAAGATTATTATGAATAAGTTACCCCTTTCTTAGGATTTGAATCCTTTTTTTTGCCACATCTTAATTAACCATATGAATAATTCATGTGATTAAAAAGAAATTCACGATCAAATGGCATTGTTTTTGAACTTCATAAATTCTACGTACGTAAAGAGTAGAACTTGTCAGGAGCGGGCTAGCCATGGTATAGTTCAAGACGCAATATGTTTTAAGAAGAAGTCTGCGCTAAAGTTGTGCAGGAGAGGTTCGCGAACTCCCTCTATAAAAAACTAAGAATATATTAAACAGTACAAGCGGTTGCTGTCCTTTATCCGGACGATGCTTCCGTTTCTTCTTAGTGGAGCCAAGTTTTCGAAATCTCGTTCTTCTTTCCATTACCGGCCAAGGCCGAAGGAAAAGAGAGGGGTTTTTTGTCGTGTCAGAAGGAAGATTGAAAGAGGAAATGCAAGAAGTTACTTTGCTTGGTAATCAGGGAACACAGTACAAGTTTGGTTATGATCCAGACATTCTGGAGGTGTTTGATAACAAACATCCCGGGCGTGATTATTTTGTTAAATTCAACTGCCCTGAGTTCACTAGCTTGTGTCCTGTAACGGGTCAGCCGGATTTTGCCACGCTGTATATTTCGTATATTCCTGAACAAAAAATGGTGGAATCCAAATCATTAAAGCTGTATCTGTTTAGCTTCCGCAACCATGGTGACTTTCATGAGGACTGTGTCAACATTATTATGAATGATCTGATCTCACTGATGGATCCGCGTTACATTGAGGTATGGGGCAAGTTCACTCCGCGCGGAGGCATTTCAATTGATCCTTATTGCAACTATGGAAGACCGGGTACGAAGTATGAGGCGATGGCAGAACACCGCTTAATCAATCACGACCTCTATCCAGAAAAAGTGGACAACCGCTAAATTCCAACTTGTGATAAGGAGAGATTCATATGAACAAAAAAGCACTCGTCGTATTCAGCGGCGGACAAGATAGTACCACTTGCCTGGTTTGGGCATTGCAGCAGTATGAGGAAGTGCAGGTAGTTACCTTCAACTATAATCAACGTCATGCGGCTGAAATCGAAGTTGCAACAGAGATAGCAGCTAAGTTTAATGTAAAACAGCATATTCTTGATCTGGGGCTGCTTAATCAGCTGGCACCCAATGCACTTACCCGTCAGGATATAGATATCGTGGCTGGTGAAGGGGATGAGCTTCCAAGTACTTTCGTCGATGGACGTAATTTGTTGTTTTTATCTTTTGCCGCCATATTAGCTAAACAACTGGGGTACTCCCATATCGTCACTGGGGTTTGCCAAACGGACTTTAGCGGTTATCCGGACTGCCGTGATGTTTTTGTGAAATCATTGAATGTTACGCTGAACTTATCTATGGACTATGAGTTTGCGATCCACACTCCCCTAATGTGGCTTGATAAAAAAGAAACGTGGAAAATGGCCGATGAACTGGGGTATTTTGATTATGTTCGCGAACACACACTGACCTGTTACAACGGTATTATTGGCAGTGGCTGCGGTACTTGTCCAGCCTGTCTATTGCGTCAGCGTGGTCTTGAGCAATATGAGGCAGAGAGAATGGAGGCCGGCTCTTAATGCTTAACGAGGTTTCAGTTTGCAAAATATTTACGTTCGACGCGGCACACCAGTTAGTGGGACACAAAGGGAAATGCAGCAATCTGCACGGTCATACTTATAAGCTCGAAGTCGTGCTGAAGGGCAAACCTATGGCCGCGGAAGGCCACTCGGATGAAGGTTTTGTCATTGATTTTAGCGATATCAAAATGACAGTACAACAAAGCCTTGTAGATCGTTTAGATCACGCTTTTCTTGCCATGGGAAATGAACCTGTGTTAGAGACGTTAACGAATACGGGCTCCAAAGTAGCCTTGTTGTCTTTCCGCACCACAGTGGAGAATATGTCTTCATATATTGCCTACAAGCTTAAGCAAGCAGGGTTGCCATTGTACTCGGTAAAGCTATGGGAGACTCCAACCTCTTGGGCAGAGGTGCTGGCTGAAGATGTTCCGGATGAAGGGCCATCCTACCGTTTGTATGGAGGCTGTGACTGTGAGTAAGATTCCTGTAATAGAAATGTTCGGTCCAACTATTCAAGGCGAAGGTGCGGTAATTGGAGTGAAGACGATGTTTGTCCGCACCTATGGCTGCGATTATCGCTGCGGCTGGTGTGACTCCGCTTTTACTTGGGATGGTACGGTTAAGAATAAGGTTCACATGATGGAAGCAGAAGAAATCATAAATGAATTATTGGCGTTAGCTGGAGATAATTTCGACTGTGTTACGATTTCAGGCGGTAATCCTGCCTTGATTGGTGAAGGAATGGGTACCTTCATCAATCTGCTTCATGAGCGCGGAATAAAAGCAGCGATAGAAACTCAGGGGAGTAAATGGCAGGATTGGTTCAATGACGTGGATGTGCTGACAATCAGTCCTAAACCCCCAAGCTCAGGAATGACAACGAATTGGAAAATGCTAGATAACATCATGAGTAAGATGGAGAAACTGGGTCGTTCTACGCATAGCTTGAAGGTCGTAGTGTTTGATGATAAGGATTTTGATTATGCGAAAAACGTTCACCAGCGATATCCGAATGTGCAGCTCTTTCTGCAGCCTGGTAATGATGATGTCACGGAAGAGGGCAACATTTCTGCTCGGCTTCTGGGAAGGCTGGAGTGGTTGTTTAATAAAGTAATCGTGGATTCGGATATGAACAAGGTTCGTGTACTTCCACAGCTGCATGCATTGATTTGGCATAATAAGCGTGGTAAATAAAAGATTGATGAAATCGTCCGGGTATCTGCTTACAGATACTCGGTTTTTATTTTTAACAGTTGTAACTTCTAGCAGGTAGATAGTCTGTCCCAGTTTCTGGTATGATTTTGGAAAAAGCTCTTGGAGGTTATTCATTTGGAACAATCAACAGCACTATTAATTATCGATGTTCAAGAAGCCATGTTCTCCTATGATTTAAAACTGTACGATGAAGAGGGTGTAATGGAAAGGATTGTCTCGCTTCAGCAAAAAGCTCGATTAGCAGGTACTCCTATTGTGTATATTCAACATACCGAAGATGAGGAATACACAAAAGGTACACCCACTTGGCAGATCAGTCACCGCATCACACCGCAAGAAGGCGAAGTTATTGTTGAGAAGCCTACTTGGGATGCTTTTCACCGAACGGAATTGCAAGATGAACTCCAGAAGCTCGGGATCACGAATCTGGTAATCTGTGGGATGCAAAGTGAATTCTGTCTGGATACGACGATAAGACGCGCATACAGCATGGGATATAAAAGTGTACTGGTTTCAGACGCCCATAGTACCTTTGACAATGGGGTTCTGAGTAGTAGGGAGATCGTTAAGCATCATAATGCGATAATTGGAGGTAGATTCGCCCAGTTACGAGCTGAAAGCGAGGTTCAGTTCTAGATGAATACACCCCAGGCTGCCATGAAGCCCATTAAGCGTTCTCGCCTTAGATTGTTTGCTGGCAAACGATATTTTATTTGGAAAAGATATTTGAAATGGTGCACTGGACGAAGCAAAATAGCGAAGCAGCGTACGGATGAAACATTATCTTATACAGCTATGACTCATACTACCCCGTTATTAAGAAGTCTTCGGAATGTAGATATGGTGCTTCAATACAATAAAATAACTAACTTACGGCTGGCAATTGCGAAGCTGGATGGACTTGTTGTGCAGCCGGGGGAGACTTTTTCCTACTGGAGAAGTATTGGTAAGCCCACTAAGCGAAAAGGGTATCTGGAGGGTATGGTACTGCATTATGGTGGTTTTCATTCCGGGGTTGGAGGAGGCTTATGCCAGTTGTCTAATCTGATCTATTGGATGGCACTGCACACACCACTTACCGTTATGGAACGGCATCGTCACAGCTATGATGTATTTCCAGATGAACAACGTACACAACCTTTTGGAAGCGGGGCGACCTGTTCTTATAACTACTTGGATCTTCAATTGAAAAATAACACCGCTCAAACGTATCAACTAAAGCTCTGGCTGGACGATAGCCATTTACACGGGGAATGGAGATGCAATGAGCAGGCGCTTTATGATTATGAAGTATACGAAAGTGATCATAGGATTAGTTTAGAGCCCTGGGGCGGATATATACGCAGTAATAAGATCAGTCGAAAAGTATATACACGCTCTGGAGATCTAATTGGAGATGAAGCTGTAACTGATAATTACGCACTGATGATGTATTCTCCGCTTCTTCATGGATAAGAGCTTAGGGCTTAGGGATATAACATAGAAAGGTATGAACGTTATATCTCTAAACCATCTCCAAAGGAGCGGATTAACAGCATGAAAGCACTAACCTACCAAGGGAAGAAAAAAGTGAAAGTTAAAGAAGTAGCTGATCCGAAGCTTGAGAAAAAAGATGACATCCTCGTTCGGATTACCACTACGGCGATTTGTGGCTCGGATCTGCACATTTATAACGGAGAAATTCCAGGTATGCATGATGATTATATTATTGGTCATGAGCCGATGGGGATTGTTGAGGAAGTGGGACCTGACGTAACTAAAGTCAAAAAAGGTGACCGAGTTATCATCCCCTTTAATGTCGCCTGTGGAAAGTGTTTTTTCTGCCAGCATGAGATGGAGAGCCAATGCGACAATGCTAATGACGCCAAGGACACAGGCGGTTATCTTGGTTATTCCGATACTTATGGCGGTTTTGCAGGCGGACAAGCTGAATTGCTGCGGGTACCTTATGGTAATTTTGGCCCTTTTGTCGTTCCTGAGGATGCAGAAATGGAAGATGAGCGGCTTCTTTTCTTATCGGATATCGTTCCTACTGCTTGGTGGGGAGTAGAAAGCGGGGGAGTGAAGCCGGGAGATACGGTCATTGTTCTCGGCTGCGGGCCCGTTGGACTGTTAACTCAAAAGTTTGCTTGGATCAAAGGCGCCTCAAGAGTCATTGCGGTTGATCATATTGGCTATCGTCTGCAGCATGCGAAGCTGACCAATAATGTCGAAATTTACAACTTTGAAGAGATTAAGGATATTGAAGCTCATTTGAAGGAGATAACATATGGGGGCGCAGATGTGGTTATTGATTGTGTGGGTCTAGATGCCAAAATATCTGCCTTGGAGAAAGTGGAAACGGTTCTGATGCTGCAAGGAGGCTCGCTCAGTGCATTCAGAATGGCCGCGGACATCGTACGTAAATTCGGAACTATTCAGCTTGTAGGGGTCTATGGCCTTAATTATAATATGTTCCCTTTGGGTCATCTATTTGAACGGAACATTTCATTAAAGATGGGACAAGCGCCGGTGATTCACTATATGCCGTTGCTGTATAAGATGATTAAAGAAAATAAATTTGATCCTACAGATATCATTACGCATCGCCTGCCAATTAGTAAAGCGGAGCATGGCTATGACGTTTTTAGTGAGAAAAAAGAGGATTGCATCAAGGTTGTTCTGAAGCCGTAGCCTTTTAAGAAGCATGAGCTTTCGTCAGAAATGACATTGCTTGTGCTTTTTTTAGTGAAATCTTATGAAAATAGATGCATTTTTTCACGGTCTGCGTTAAATTAACATAAGTGACTTAAGATATTGAAAGGACGCGTAACATGTGAAACTTAAAAAACCGCCACTTCCGATTCCACTATTAATGTTGATAGGGATTGTGGCCATCTCTTTTTCCGCCATTTTTATTAAATGGTCTGATGCACCTGCATCTATACAAGGCATGTACAGATTATTATTTACCTCACTGCTGATGCTGCCTTTTGCAAGACCCTATAGTGGAGCTGCTTTTGCTCTTCGTAAAAAAGACTGGCTAATGCTCATCCTCTCAGGCGCAATGCTTGCGCTGCACTTTTTGCTATGGATGGGATCATTAAAGTATACTTCGGTAGCTAGTTCAACAATGATCATGGCGCTGGAGCCTGTATTTATTATGCTGGGTGTTTATTTTTTGTATAAGGAAAAGACAGCTCTGTCCGCTATTCTAGGGCTTGGCATTGCGATTGGCGGTGTCGTGTTTATCGGCTGGGGGGATATTGGAATCTCTGCAGATAATCTAAAAGGTGATCTATTATCGGTCGGAGGCACTGTCGCGGTAGCTGTACATATGCTGATCGGTCAAAAGCTAGTGGTGCGCATGCCCTCTTACTTATATAGCTTGATTGTCTTCTTATCAGCCGCTGGCGTATTTGCTGTATACAATCTGTTCATGGGGATTTCCTTTTTTAATTATCCGGCCAAGGAATGGGGAATCTTTGTATTGTTAGCAGTGGTGCCAACGGTGTTTGGCCATATTTTGTTTAATTGGTTACTACAATATGTATCCGCGACTACGGTTTCAATGAACATTTTAGGAGAACCAGTGGGTGCCAGTATCTTAGCGTATTTGCTCTTGGGTGAACAGCTAACATCGTTACAATGGGCAGGTGGAGTGCTCATCATGATTGGACTCGCAGTATATTTGTACGCGGGAAGAAGGAAAACTATCCGGATGGCTGAGGCCATTCAGAACGCTTCATAACAGATATTTTACACATAAAGGGGTAGCAATGGATGGAAGAACAGAATCAATATCCAAATAATCAAGCAGAAAAAAACGCTGTGCCAACAAGTGAAGAGCTTTGGAACGAAGATACTTATACCGCTTGGGTAACTCGGTTTGGTACACCGTCAGAAGCAGCTGCAAAATTAATAAAGGAACCAAGTGTAAAGCTTTACCCGCTCCTTTCTTTTTTTGGAGAGGTGAAGGGTAAGAAAATGATGAATTTAATGGGCTCAAACGGGATGAAGGCCGTGGCACTCTCATTACTAGGTGCGGAAGTAACGGTTGCGGACTTCTCGGAAGCCAATGCGCGATATGCGGCTGATCTTGCCCAAGAAGCAGGGGTACCATTAACCTATATCGTCTCAGATATTCTTAAGCTGCCAGAAAACGTCCTTGATGGTTCATATGACATCGTCTTTGCAGAGTTAGGTATTGTTCATTACTTTACCAACCTTACACTATTCATGGAAACAGCTCGCCGATTGCTTTCTCCTGGAGGCGTATTTGTACTCCGCGATTTTCATCCGGTAACGACCAAACTTATTTCCTCGAAGGGATCTACTGCGAAGGTACGCAAACACAAAGTAAACGGAGATTATTTTGACTCATCATTGGAAGAGAAGAAGGTATCCTATTCCAAGTATTTGCCTTCCACAGGTAAACCAGCAGGTGAAGAAGAGCATAGTGTTGTGTATTGGCGCCGCTGGACACTCGGAGAAATTGTAACCGCAGCAGCTAATAGCGGACTAGTGATCCGCCAATTAGTAGAAGAACCTAATCTATCTTCGGACGTGTATGATAAGGGAATTCCTAAGACCTTCACATTGGTGGCTGGAAATGGCGCAAGCCTGTAGGAGGGTTGGCTGACATGTGATTTTTAGGGTATAACATTTGTGCTGAACTGAGGTGCTCTCGGTTCAGTTTTTTTGTGTGTAAAACATAAAATTTTAAACTTTTTTACGGAGATTATTCCATTACAATGGCAACTTATAGGGAATACAATGATTTTACATTCCGGATTGAAAGCGATTACTTAAGGGTTAATGCATTCTCAAAGAATTTGAGGTGGATATCAAAATGAACGAAGTGTTGCTTTGTATGGAGGGAATCAACAAGTTTTTCCCAGGTGTTCATGCTTTGAATGAATGTCAATTTGAGCTGAAGCGTGGGGAAGTTCATGCGTTAGTAGGAGAAAATGGCGCTGGCAAGTCTACCCTTATGAAGATTGCGACAGGTGTCTATTCCAAGGATACTGGTCAAATGTGGTACAAGGGAAATGAAGTGGAGATTGTTAATACCCGTGAAGCACAGGAACTTGGAATTAGTATCATCCATCAGGAATTGAATTTAATGCCTCATCTTACGGTCGCCCAGAATATTTACATTGGACGAGAGCCGCGAAAAGCTCTGAAATGGTTCGTTGATGATGTAGAGATGAACCGCAAAGTTCAGGTACTGTTTGATCAAATGAATCTGAAGCTGGATCCCAGAGTTTTGGTATCAGACCTGACTGTTGCTAATCAGCAAATGGTTGAAATCGCTAAAGCCTTGTCTTTCCAAGCCGAGGTATTGATCATGGATGAACCAACCGCCGCGTTAACAGATACAGAAATTAACGAGTTATTTCGAATGATTGAGCAGCTACGAGATAAAGGTGTGGGAATTATTTATATCTCTCACCGCATGGATGAATTGAAGCGAATTACAGACCGCATTACAGTTATGCGCGATGGTTGTTATGTAGATACCGTTCGTACCGATTCAATAACGATTGATCAGATCATCAGCATGATGGTTGGTCGTGAATTATATCAAACGTCGAAACCAACGATTGCGAAACAGACTCAGCAAGTTGTCTTAGAAGTCCGGAATCTTTCTAGAGGGCATGCGTTCAAGAATATTAGCTTTCATCTGTATAAAGGTGAGATTTTGGGCTTCGCTGGTTTAATGGGGGCTGGACGTACCGAGGTTGTTCGTGCCGTATTTGGTGCCGATCCCATCGATGAGGGTGAAATTATGCTCCATGGAAAATCGGTTCGTATACGTCAGCCACATCAAGCGGTACAGCATGGTATGGGGTATTTGTCCGAAGACCGTAAACGTTTCGGACTACTTGTGGATATGGATATCAGCATGAATAATGCAATTGCCTCCTTTTATAAATTCCGTAATTCATTTGGCTGGATGAAGGAGCGGGAGATGCGAAGCTCAGCGGAGCAGCATGTTGAAGCGCTAGCCACCAAAACTCCAAGTGTAGGTCAAAAGGTTAAGTTTCTGTCCGGAGGTAATCAACAGAAAGTGGTCATCGGCAAGTGGTTGACTAGAGACTGTGATGTACTCATCTTCGATGAGCCCACACGAGGTATTGATGTAGGCGCGAAAAGTGAAATTTATAAGCTGCTGGATCAGCTTGCGAGTCAAGGGAAGGCGATCATTATCATTTCTTCAGATCTTCCTGAGATTCTAAGAATGAGCCATCGGATTATCATTATGTGTGAAGGGCGTATAACAGGAGAACTCCCCGCAGAAGAAGCATCGCAGGAGGCGATTATGAAATATGCGACGAAACGTTCATAACTGTTCAAGAGTTAACCGGAGGTGTCAGGACTATGAAGATCGCGGATAAAGGGATTGGTCAGCCAGCGGGTATGAAGCAAACGGGAGGGCAATCCGGATTCAAACAAAAATTATTGGCATTTGCCAGTCTGATCATATTGGTCATCGTATTCTCTTTATCCTCCAGTAACTTTTTTCAATTCTCAAATCTTGTCGGAATTCTAGTTTCTACAGCTGTAATCGGAGTATTAGCGCTTGGAGCTACCTTTGTTATTATTACGGGTGGCATCGACCTCGCTCTGGGTACTGTAATGACATTCTCATCTGTTATGGTTGGAGTCATTATTACCTTCTGGGGTCTGCCCGTCCCGTTAGGCATTGTAGGTGGGATTCTGGCTGGAGCACTGTGCGGCTTTATCAGCGGTTTGATGGTGGCGAAGATGAACATTCCACCCTTCATCGCCACTCTGGCGATTATGATGGTCACCAAAGGCTTGTCGCTTGTCATTACAGGAGCCAAACCCATTTATTTCAACGATGATCCGATCTTCGCCAAGATCGCTATGGGTAAAATGATCCCCGGTATACCCAATACCATCGTTATCTTCTTATTACTCGGTATGATCGCAAGCATAATCTTGTCTAAGACGATAATTGGGCGTTACAACTTCGCGCTTGGCAGTAATGAAGAAGCCACTCGCTTATCAGGTGTGAACACAGTCAAATGGAAGATTATTATCTATTCCATTACAGGAATCTTTAGCGGAATCGCAGGTATCCTGATGGCCTCACGTCTGAATTCAGCTCAGCCATCACTGGGCACTGGCTATGAACTAGAGGCTATTGCGGCAGTGGTCATTGGCGGAACTTCCTTAAGTGGAGGTGTAGGTTCTATTCTAGGCACGATTATTGGCGCACTGATTATGAGTGTGCTGACGAATGGCTTGCAGATTATGTCCGTGGCTCAGGAATGGCGGACGGTCATTGTCGGTGTTGTAATCATCATTGCGGTTTACGCTGATATTCTACGCCGCCGTAAGTAATAAACTTGGTATGATCTCCATCCGGAGTGATATACAAAGCAAATGACGAGGGGGAAGATTCAAATGAAACTGCGTCGTAGAGGGTTTATCATGCTTGCCAGTCTATTGTTAGTCACTACTTTGCTGAGTGCATGTAACAACAATGATAGTAACAAGAGTGCATCCGGTTCAGACAAACCATACATTCCAGTCATATCAAAAGGGTTCCAGCATCAATTCTGGCAAGCGGTAAAGCAAGGAGCGGAGAAAGCTGCTAAGGAGTTTGATGTTGAGATTACCTTCGAAGGTCCAGAAAATGAGAGTCAGGTGGATAAACAAATTGAGATGCTGCAAACCGCTCTCGATAAGAAGCCAGCTGCAATTGCGCTTGCCGCACTGGACAGCAAGGCTGCGATTCCTTATCTAGAAAAGGCAAAGGAAAATAAGATTCCGGTCATCGGCTTTGACTCTGGTGTAGACAGTGATATCCCTGTAGCAACAGCAGCGACTAACAATAAAGCAGCAGCTGCTTTAGCCGCAGATAAAATGGCTGAACTGATTGGCAAGAAAGGTAAAGTGGGCCTTGTCATACATGACCAAACGAGCAGCACAGGGCAACAGCGTCGTGATGGCTTCTTGGAACAAATGAAAGCAAAATATCCGGATATTCAAGTGTTAGAGCCGCAATATGGGGGTGGAGATCAGTTAAAGTCTACAGACCTTGCGAAAGCGATGATGCAGGCAAATCCGGATCTGAAAGGAATCTATGGCTCTAATGAAGGCTCTGCTGTAGGTGTGGCTAATGCTGTTAATGAATTGCAAATGAATGGTAAGATCGTAGTCGTCGGCTTTGACTCTGGCAAGCAGTTGATGGATGCTATCCGCAGTGGTGTTGTGGCTGGCGCCGTTACACAAGACCCCATTGGTATTGGCTATCAAGCTGTGAAGGCAGCTGTGCAAGCGATTAAAGGGGAAGCGGTTGAAAAGAACATCGACACGGGGTTCCACTGGTATGATAAAAACAATATGGATTCCGATGAGATCAAACCGCTACTATACGAATAGAGTTTATTAATAGAGGTTGCCTCACGCAGGCGGCCTCTATTATGCTTATGCTGATAAGTTCAAAGTTGTGGAGGTGTTGGATGTATAAGATAATTCTGGTTGATGATGAAGATGAGGTTCGTGAAGGGATCAAACAGAAGATCTTGTGGAGTAAATATGGGTTTGAGCTGGTTGGTGATTTCGATAATGGCAGAGATGCACTGGAAGCAATCGAGCAGCATCGGCCTGACGTAATTATTACTGATATTTGTATGCCTTTTATGGATGGACTGGGATTGGCCAGAGCTGTGATGGATAGGTACCGGGATATGAAGGTCATTATCGTCACTGGATATGAAGACTTCGAATATGCGAAGCAGGCCATAACACTGAAGGTGACTGAGTACTTATTAAAACCGATTAATGCACGTGAGTTTGCTGAATTTCTAAGTAAGATGAAGCAGGATTTAGATGAAGAGCATCTACAAAAAGCGAATTTAGTTAAGCTTCGTATGCAACTTAATCAGAGTCTTCCATTGCTGCGGGAACGATTCTTGGAGCAGCTGGTAACTACTCGAATGAAAAGCGAAGAAATCGAGAATAAATTGAGTTATTTTCATATTCAGTTGCAGGGTCAAGTGTACCTTGCGCTCGTTATAGATATAGAACTTGAGAAACGAAGCCAGGACCTATCTTTTGATGCAGAGCTACTACGTTTCGGAGCCTTTAACATTGTTCAGGAGCAGCTGGAGAAAGAGCAAGACGGAGTGGTATTCCAGACGAGAGATGGAAAAATCGCTGCGATATTATCCGGCAATTCAGAGATGTTAGAAGTAGCAACGCAGCTTCTTGCAGAGCAAGTCCAGGGTAGCTTAAATAAATATTTGAAGCTGTCATCAACCATAGGCATCGGTAGAAAATGTAATACTTTTCAACAAATTCCACTATCCTTCCAAGAAGCGGTCTCCTCCATAGAATATCGTTACCTTTTAGGCATAGATAAAGTTATCTCCATACAGGATCTTGAGTTTGGCAAGGGATTGGATCAGGCGCATTTCACCTCATGGGAAAAGCAATTCATATCCGCTTTAAAGACAGGTAAAGCTTCTGCTGTATCGGAAATTCTATTGAAGTGGTTTCAGGAGCTTAAAAGTAATACCTCCTCTATAGAAGGCTGCCGTAGCAGCATCTATCAGCTGCTGGTTTCTTTGATGAATTATGTGGCCGACATCGGCTTCCCAAATACAGTAGTTGTTTCGCATAATATGTTTGCAGAGGTTGCTGCGCTTAAGACTTTAGATGAAGCTAGGAATTATCTGGAGAGGACTTGCCATGAACTGATACTTAAACTATCGGAACAGAGAACAACGGTTCGGACTTCTCAGATGCAAGCCGCAGAAGCTTATATTCGCGAGAATTATTGTAATGACAGCTTTTCACTCAATGAGCTGTGTAGCCATATTTTTATGAGCATCAGTTATTTCAGTGCAACTTTTAAACAGCATACCGGAGAAACATTTATAGAATATCTGACTCGACTCCGTTTGGAAAAAGCAAAAGAACTCCTTACGGTCACACAGTTGAAGACTTATGATATCGCTGCCAGAGTTGGTTATGCTGATCCACAGTATTTTAGTGTTATTTTCAAACGTAATGTAGGAAGCACACCGAAGGAATATCGATACCGGCAGAAGGAGAATCTCTCTCTATGAGAGCACAGCGCTTTTTCTGCAGCCGAAGTATTCATACTAATATTGCTGTCTCGTTTTCACTTCTTATCCTCTGCACAACTATTGTCCTGAGTTATACTTCCTATCGCCTGTCCTCAGCCGCGGTCAAGGGCAATTCTGTAGCCTACACTTCACAGTTAATAGAACAAGTAAAACTGAATATCGAGAATTACATTGGCAATATGGAGAGCATAGCCGCTCTGGTGTTAACTAGCAGTGATCTAGAGAAGTATATAAAAGGCTCGAATTTAGATAAAGAAGAGGCGCTTAAGAATAAACTGCTTGCCAGTCATTATCTCCGGTCAGTCGTTCAGTCCCGCTCGGATATTTCCTCTATATTATATGCAGGCTCAGATGGCATGACCGTTTCGGATCGACAGCATGCTGTTTTGAAACCGCTTCCTGAACTAATAGCTCAAGATTGGTATCAAAAAGCTATGAATCAACTTGACGTTGCAGTTTCTTCCTCACATGTGCAGCACATCTTTCAAGATGAATACCGGTGGGTAGTCTCGATCAGCCGAAAACTCACGAATGCGAATGCTATGACGGAAGCGGATCAACAAGGTGTACTGCTCGTAGATCTCAATTACAGTGTAATTAATAATCTATGTAAACAAATCGAACTGGGAAAACGCGGTTATGTTTTTATTGTCGATCCCGCAGGCAGCCTTGTCTATCATCCACAACAGCAGTTGATCTACTCCCAGCTCAAGTTCGAACAATTGGAGACGGTCCTTGGGATCAAAAGTGGATCTGTTACGGTTAACACGGGGAATGACCAGAAACTGTACACTGTGGACACTACAAGCTTTGGCTGGAAAATAGTTGGAGTCACTTATCCGGATGATTTGGTCGCGAACAAGCAACGTATGCAAGGAACTGCCGCCTTATGGGGAGCCATTAGTTTGATTTTTGCTATGGCTATATCGATTTTTCTCTCTTACGCACTGACCAAACCGCTGAAGAATTTGGAGCTGAATATGAAAAAAGCGGAACGTGGAGAGTTCGACATACGCGTGGAGATTGAGAGCACGAATGAAATCGGCAAGCTTGCTCGTACGTTTAATCTTATGATCATGAAGATTAAAGAGTTAATGGGTCAGATCGTCTTGGAGCAAGAGATGAAGCGTGTGAGTGAACTGAAGGCGCTGCAAGCGCAGATTAAACCTCACTTTTTGTACAATACACTTGATTCGATTATTTGGATGGCAGAGACAGGAAAGATGGAGGAAGTGGTGGAGATGACTTCATCTCTATCCAAGCTGCTCCGTTCAACAATTGGTGAGGGTGAGGAATTGATTCCGCTGGCCAAAGAATTAGAGCATATTCGGCACTATTTAACGATTCAGAACATGCGTTATCGTAATAAATTCACTTATTCCATAGAGGTACAAGAAGATATCCTAACCTGCAGCATTTTAAAAATGGTGCTTCAGCCTTTGGTTGAAAATGCGATCTATCACGGCATAAAACATAATCCTGAGCAAGGGCACATTCTGATCCGGGCAAGACAAGAACAGAACGATATTATCGTACAGATCATTGATGACGGTATTGGGATGGATGAAGAGCAGATGGGTAAGGTACTGCTGCAAAAATCAGATTTCAAGACTGGCAGCGGTGTAGGTGTCGCGAATGTGAACCATCGTGTCCAGCTGTATTTCGGTGTGAAATACGGTTTGTCTTTTGCAAGCGAGATGGAGGAAGGAACGACGGCCACTTTACGAATCCCTGTGATTTATGAGGAGGAGAGTTAATGAGCGCTTTACGGTCAAAAATTGGCCTGTATACTCTGCTGCTGCTCTTCATTGTTACTTTGGGTTCATTAGCCTATCGTATGTTTACAAATGAGCTTGACGCAAAGGTTAGGACCATTATTTATGTGCCCAAGACTATCGACAGCAGTATTGAATTCTGGGAAGTGGTGAAACAAGGTGTGGCAACAGCGGCTAAGGAGTTCGACGCAGAGGTTCGCACGGTTGGAACGGATACAGAGCTTGATGTAGATCAACAGATAGAACTGCTGGAGCAAGCCATTAAGGAGAAGCCTGACGCCATTATTTTATCAGCTACAGATTATTATCGCCTCATTCCAATCGCAGAAAAGATTAAATCTGCTGGCATTACACTTATTACTGTAGATTCGGGCTTGAGCGGTGGTGTATCAGAGAGTTTTATTGCTACAGATAATTATGAAGCAGGACGTAAGGCAGGGCAGGAGTTAAGAAAATATATCGATCCAGAGGATAAAGTCGCTATCGTTAACTTTGTACAAGGCTCTGCCACCGCAATCGAGAGGGAAAGAGGAGCTCGTGATGCCCTTTTAGAGAATGGAGTTCATGATGTGCAGCCTACATTATACAGTGATGGTTCCGTGCGAAAAGCGTACCAGTTAACTGTTGATTTACTAAAGGACGAGCCAAATCTAAAGGGGATAATAGGTCTTAATGAACCTTCTACACTAGGTGCTGGGCAGGCGATTATGGATATGGGATTTCAGGACAAAGTGAAATTATTTGGGTTCGACAATTCTAGCAATGAGGTGAAGCTTCTCGAAAAAGGGATTTTACTTGGTACGGTTATGCAGAAGCCTTTTAATATGGGGTACTTAGCTGTGAAGACGGCGATTGAAGCTGTTGAGGGTGAAAAAGTGGAACGGATAATAGACACAGGCTCCGTGATCATCACGAAGGAGAATATGTATTTAAGTGAAAATGAGAAATTAATGTTTCCTTTTATAGAATAAATGAACAAGGAAGCTTCTAAAACCGTTTGCGGCTTTAGAAGCTTCCTTGTTTTTTTAAAGATCAAGAGTCGTTACTATTTCAACAAAGGATTGCTGCAACGGTGTTAAAATATGATCTTTACGCCAGCCGAGCACAAACCCGCCGTTTTCAGGCAAAATCCCTGGCAGGTTGGCATAGCTAAGCTTGCCTAGTTCAATCTCAGCTTTAACAGCCGCTTTAGAACAAATGCCAACACAATCACTCCCGCTAACTAGCTGCTTAATCACTTCTGGAGAATTCAACTCGGATCGGTTCCATAAACGGATTTGATTGAATTGTGCCCATTGATCGGCATACCCTCGTAAACAAGATCCTTGCTCATGCTGAATCCACGGCTCATTGGCAATTAGTTCAGGTGTTAATTTCTCTAGGTCTTCAAATGGGTGACCAGGTGCAAAAATTAGGACAGGTTCATCACGGACAATAAGCTGAAAATCAAAAGATTCGTCCTGCCAATCCGAAGTATGTAAAATAGCCATCTGAATATCCCGACTACGGAGACGTTCACGTAACAAAGCATCGCTTTGAACAGTCAAGGAGTTGTTAATCCCCGGATAGAGTTTCATGAATTGGATTAACATATTAGGTAAAATATAAGTTGCAGGAATAAAACTGGCTTCCAGCTCTAATGTTCCTTTTGAGGGAGAAGAAAATTGTTTGACTGTACGCTCAGCTTCTGCTGTGAGGGAAACGATTTTGAGGGCGTATTGATAAAGGGCTCGCCCAGCATCCGTAAGCAGCACTCTGCCGCTGCGGTAAAGAAATAGAGGGGTTCCGAGCTCAGCCTCCAGATTCTTCATATGAAAAGAAACAGTAGGCTGTTTAAGGCCTAATTCTGCGGCTACATCGGTTACCTTTTTATATTTTTCAATTAGAACTACGATGTTCAATTTCATAATATTCATGACTTTCCTCCACATAATGCTAAGTTGGATTACAAATTATATCTCCATTATAGATTATATCTATACAGATATACACTTTATATTGGTATTTTTTTCGTTCACTTTACAAAGATAAGAAGTTTCTCTAACGAACGAGCTCTAGAATAAGAAGAGTCAGAGGGGCCAAGAAGTCCCGGACAACATATAACATATGCGTTTGATGAACTTTTACAGTAACCATGCATATGGGGGCCAAGCTCCACAACACCATGTTAAAGCTTTCGAAGCCAGTTTGGTATGAACTGATCAGGGAGCCATGCTAACAAACCATTTAGGAGGAGACAAAACAATGCAATTCAAAAAATCATGGATCATGACTTTGGCTTTAACAAGCGTACTGGCACTATCGGCTTGCGGTAACGGCGGGGCTAACAACACAGGAGGAAACGCTGCAGCAACTAACGAAGGAAGCGGCGGCGCTGAAATAAGTGGTTCGATTCTGGCTTCAGGTTCAACAGCATTACAACCCTTGGTTGAGCTGGTAGCAGAGAATTTCATGGATAAAAACACTGGCGTGGACATTCAAGTTCAAGGCGGTGGCAGTGGTACTGGTCTTACTCAAGTAGCTGAGAAACAAGTAGATATCGGAAACTCTGACGTATTCGCAGAAGAAAAATTAAAAGATGCAGATGCAGAAAAAGCAGCAGCACTCGTAGATCATCAAGTAGCAGTAGTAGCGATCGCAGCAGTATCTCATCCTGATGCTGGTGTGGATAGCTTGACTAAACAACAACTGGTGGACATTTTCACTGGTAAAATCACTAACTGGTCTGAAGTAGGCGGAGCGGATCAAAAAATCCAAATCATCAACCGTCCAGGCAGCTCCGGTACTCGTGCAACCTTTGAAAGCTTTGCACTTGGAACCAAAACAGAAGATATCCCAGGTTCAATTCAAGAAGATTCCTCCGGTACGGTTAAGAAAATGATCGGTGAAACTCCAGGGGCAATCGGATACCTTGCTCTTTCTTACCTGGATGATTCCATTAAAACACTTAGTCTTGACGGTGTGGAAGCATCTGTTGATAATGTTGTTTCTGGTAAATACCCAGTGTGGGCTTACGAGCATATGTACACAAATGGTGAACCTAACGCAACAGTAAAAGCATTCCTCGACTTTTTCTTAACTGACGAAGTGCAAACTGGTGAAGTTGTTGAACTTGGATACATCCCAGCTGTTAAAATGCAAGTTGTTCGCGACGTTGCAGGAACTGTTACCGCTAAGTAATTTAATTTTAGGCAATGTTATTGATTAGAATCTCAAGTGATTAGAGGCGGATACATCTGCCTCTCTTTTCACTTTAGAAAGAGGGAGCAATTGAGGGTGAAACTAAAGAACTCACGATTCGAAAAACATCATATTGAAGATTTTGTTGGACGTACTTATATGTCCTTCTGTGTATTACTGTTGATAACAATCATTGTATCGATGGTATATTTTGTAGCGTCTAAAGGAATTTCAACCTTCACAAGTGGCAATGCTACAGTTTCTGAATTTCTATTCGGTACAAAGTGGTCGCCAGAAGCGGATACGCCTTCCTTCGGAGCTTTTCCATTTATCTCGGGGTCCTTCCTGGTTACTTTGCTTGCCGCATTGATTGCTAGTCCACTTAGCTTATGCGCTGCGTTATTTATGACTGAGATTGTTCCAGGGTGGGGCAAAAAATTACTTCAACCTGTTATTGAGCTTTTGGCAGGGATTCCTTCGGTAGTATATGGTTTCATCGGATTAAGTGTAATTGTACCGTTTTTACGCAACAACCTGCCGGGCCAAGGCATCGGGGTAGCTGCAGGCGCGCTTGTGCTCTCGGTAATGATTCTTCCGACGATTACAAGCGTGGCTGCAGACGCGCTGGCTTCATTGCCGCAAAACTTAAAAGAATCTTCCTATGCGCTTGGTGCCACCCGGTGGCAGACGATTTCGCGGGTGATTATTCCAACAACCTTTCCTGCCATAATGACAGGGATTGTATTGGGAATGGCTCGTGCTTTCGGTGAAGCACTCGCTGTACAAATGGTTATCGGGAACGCGCCATTCGTGCCAAAATCACTCTTTGAGTCAGCTTCTACCTTGACCAGTGTGATCACACTCGGTATGGGGAACACGACTATGGGCTCACCTCACAATAATGCACTGTGGAGTATGGCACTGGTTCTCATGCTGATGACTTTCGTATTTGTCTTCTTTGTGAGAATGCTTGAAAGGAGAAATAAAATTTGAAGCCGAGAACCGTAAATAAAATTGCCACCAGTCTTATTGTATTTTTCGCGATGCTCATCGTTGCCATTCTACTTGGACTTTTGGGATATATCCTCTTTAGAGGCTTAAGCCATATCAGTTGGGATTTTCTTTTCTCTGCACCGCAAAAAATTCGTGCAGGTGGAGGGATCGGACCGCAGCTATTTAACTCCTTATTCCTGTTGGTACTGACACTTATTATTACAGTTCCGCTTGGACTGGGTGCCGGTATTTATATGGCGGAATATGCTCGTCCCGGTAAGATTACCGGCTTTATTCGCTTGATTGTTGAAGTATTGTCATCTTTCCCTTCCATCGTAGTCGGCTTGTTTGGTCTATTGCTGATTGTTAACTATTTCAATCTGGGCTTCTCCTTAATCTCCGGTGCGCTAGCATTGACGGTCTTTAATCTACCCCTGATGGTGCGGATTACGGAGCAAGCTTTTCGTAGTGTTCCAAAACAACAAAAAGAGGCCGGTTTTGCACTAGGATTGTCCAAGTGGAAAATTGTTACCTCGGTGTTGTTTCCGGTAGCATTACCTACAATTATTACAGGCACTATCTTGTCCGCTGGCCGTGTCTTTGGGGAAGCAGCTGCGTTGATGTTCACAGCAGGGATGAGTAGTCCAAGATTGGATTTCACCAACTGGAATCCACTTAGTGCGAATTCACCACTGAATCCCTTCCGTCCAGCGGAAACGCTGGCTGTCCACATTTGGAAGGTCAACAGTGAAGGCCTAGCTCCAGATGCTGCACAGATTGCTGCAGGAGCTTCGGCGGTGCTTGTAATTATGGTGTTAATCTTCAATTTGGCAGCACGTTATTTCGGAAGATTTATATATCGTAAGCTTACAGCTTCAAAAAGAATGAACTAATCATACAAATTAAAGTAGAGATGTAGGAGGAGTAATCGATGGGAACGTCGGCAACAGCAGTGCGTGAATCTTTTCAAACCGAAGACCTGAGTATTTTTTACGGAACATATGAGGCAGTAAAGGGGATAAGCCTTCCATTTGCTGAAAATACGGTTACTGCACTGATCGGCCCATCCGGCTGCGGTAAATCAACCTTTCTTCGTTCTTTGAACCGGATGAATGACGAAATTTCTGGCTCAAAGACAAAAGGAAGCATCTGGATCGATGGAGTGGATATTAATGCTCCGGGTACGGATGTGATTAAGCTGCGCCAGAAGATCGGGATGGTATGGCAAAAGCCAAATCCGTTCTATAAATCGATTTACGATAACATCGCTTTTGGACCTAAGTATCATGGCATTAAAGGTAAAAAGGCTCTTGATGAGATTGTTGAGGGCAGTCTTCGCAAAGCAGCATTGTGGGATGAGGTTAAGGATCGTTTAAAAGATTCAGCACTTGCACTTTCCGGTGGACAACAACAGCGCCTTTGCATTGCTAGAGCGTTGTCGGTTAACCCGCAAATTCTGCTCTTGGACGAACCAGCATCAGCTCTAGACCCGGTCTCCACAGGTAAAGTAGAGGAGCTAATCAAAGAGTTAAAAGAAGAGCTTCGCATCGTTATTGTGACACATAATATGCAGCAGGCAGCTCGGATCTCTGATTATACCGCATACTTTTATCTAGGCTCCCTTGTCGAATATGATAAGACGGATAAAGTCTTTACCAATCCAGAGAATCAAATGACGCAAGAATATATCATGGGCCGATTCGGCTGAAGCTGTGAACATCGTTCCTTCTGGAACGGTGTTTTTTTGTGAATTCAAGAGTTGTGATTCGAAGGGTTACCTGTTATTTGCAAAAGGCAGAAAGATGCTGTATCATTTGTGATAATGATTATCATTATTACTATAATAGGGAGTGGATCTTATGACGCAATCTCAACAGACTCAACAGAATAGTGTGGCCCAAATAATAAAAGAACGACGCTCGATTAAGCTTTTTAAAAAAGATCCACTTCCACAAGGCCTTTTAGAGGAATTATTAAATGTAGCGGTATGGGCACCGAATCATGGTGTGCGTGAGCCGTGGAGATTTATTGCTTTTCAAGGGGAAGGTTCGAAATTCCTAGCTGAATCTGCATTTGCTTTTGTAAAACGTGCTATAGCTGATCCAGAAGTGGCTGCTAAACGTAAAGAATATATCTCGAATATTCCATTAACAGTAATCGTAGTGATGCCTGAAGATCCTCGGCAAAGAGAGTGGGACGAGGATTTTGCAGCAGCGTCCGCACTTGTACAGAACTTCCAGCTCGCAGCTTGGGAACAAGGTGTAGGAACGATTTGGAAGACTGATCCATACATCAACAACCCTGAATTCCGCACTAAAATTGGTGTGAAGCCCGGCGAAAAAATTGTAGCCATGATCCATGCCGGATATCCGGAGATTGTACCTGACAGCCGTCCACGCACAGACGCTTCGGAGCTGCTGAAGATCGTAGACTTCTGTCCAGAGAATGGCGTAGTGGAATAAGGAAAGTCGAAGGCATTCGTATATTAAAAGCGGCGAAAGATCATAAATATTGAAAAAACGTCGAAATATCAAATAGATCAAAAGATCAAAAGTATCGAAACATCATAAGTATCGAAACATCATAAGTATCGAAACATCATAAGCGTCGAAAGATCAAAAGTATCCTTAGGGATGCTTTTTTTGTTGCTTATACTAGCGGAAGTAGGGTGAGGGCTGATGAGTGATGAGTGATGGGTGATGAGTGATGGTTGATGAGTGATTTATGCTGATCACTTTTCGCTGCTGGTTCCTCTGCTGATGTGGCTCAACCTTCTACTTAATTCTTAGTAATATCCTATTGACCTCCTATTGACCTCTTGCGCGGCTTACTAGTGACCTTCTAGAGATCTCCTAGTGACCTTCTATGGGCTTCCTACTGATCTCCGCATCGGACTGTATTGCAGCTATTTGAGCTTTTTGAGTCATTTTGCCGAACTATCGGACCGCATAGCTCTTATTACCATGTAACTGCTCAGAATTGGTGTGGTTTTGAGTAAATAGCAGCAACTGGGTCCGATAGCTCGCCTAAAACGTTCAAAACGGTGAAATAAGATCAACTGAGTCCGAATCATCGGTAAAAGTGTGTTCACCAGCATGGGGGATAGTTCAAATCGCGTAAGAACCCAAAGTTACCTAAGAAACAAACCAATGAAGCCCAAATTACCGAATTAAGCCAAGAAGTCCAAATAGCCCAAATAACCCAAATAACCAAACTAGCCAAAGACCCTCAGTATGTTTCGGACCGTATTGCAGCTATTTGAGCTTTTTGAGTCATTTTGCCGAACTATCGGACCGCATAGCTCTTATTACCATGTAACTGCTCAGAATTGGTGTGGTTTTGAGTAAATAGCTGCAACTGGGTCCGATAGCTCGCCTAAAACGTTCAAAACGGTGAAATAAGATCAACTGAGTCCGAATCATCGGTAAAGGTGTGTTCACAAGCATGGGGAATAGTTGAAATCGCGCAAGAACCCAAAGTAACCTAAGAACTAAACCAATGATGTCCAAGTTACCGAATTAAGCCGAGTAAGCCAAGAAGCTTAAGTCAAAAAAGTAGTCAAAAAAGTAGTCAAAAAAGTAAAAAGAGCCAAGATAACCTCAAGAATTTGATGAAGCTATTGAAGCTATGTTGAAGATCAAGTAGGCTCAAGTAGGCGAATAACCCAAACTATCTAAAGGTCCTCAGTATGTTAAGGACCGTATTGCAGCTATTTGAGTTTTTTGAGTCATTTTGCAGATGTATCGGACCGTATAGCTCTTATTAGCATGTATCGGCGCTGAATTGGTGTGGTTTTGAGTAAATAGCTGTAACTGAGTCCGATAGCACGTCAAATAGCTGCAAATCTACGAAATAACGACTCCTCAGTCCCATACAACGGCGAATAAGCGAACTAAACTCAAACTACCCAACTAACTAAAAGATCCGCAATATATCGAGTACTCTCGTGGGGGCGGTTGTTTTTTTCATAGGGATCACTTTGGCGATGTGGTACATAATTAATAAATCCAACAAAAATGCTGACAAGACAATTGAGAATTAAATATTAAAGATAACAATCTCTTGTAAAACTAATATCATTAGTTTATATTTAAGCTAATACCATTAGTTTATCGGAGGGGTAAGGATGAGAGTAACACGTGAAGGTCATTTATTGCAGTTGACTTGGATGCCAAATTTTTTTCCAGTGAATTGTTACATTATTGAGGAAAACGATGGATTGACTTTAATAGATGCCGCTATGCCATTTAGTCTAAAAGGAATTATGGAAACTGAAGCGAAACTAAATAAGAAGCTTACACGCATAATCTTAACGCATGCGCATGATGATCATATTGGGGCACTGGATGGACTAAAAAAGCAACGTCCAGAGGCTCAGGTTTACATCTCTGAGCGAGATTCGGCATTACTTCGTGGAGATCGTTCACTTCGGGAAGGAGAACCTCAGACCCCTATTAAGGGAGGCGTGCCGAAGAAGATAGCTACCAAGCCAGATGTCCTTCTCCACGAAGGGGATACCATTGGATCATTAACAGCGATTCACACACCAGGACATACCCCCGGCTCTATGTCTTTCCTTGATTCACGCAGCGGTGCTGTAGTCGTGGGGGATGCTCTTCAGACCTTCCGGGGAACTGCGGTGGCTGGAACCATCATCCCCCTGTTTCCTTTTCCAGCAATGGCTACATGGAATAAAGCTCAAGCTCTGAATAGTGCGATTAAGCTTCTAGAGTTATCTCCAGCTTTACTTGCTGTTGGTCACGGCAACTTACTTAAAGCGCCAAAGCAGGAGATGGAGAAAGCCATAAGTAAGGCACAAATGATTCAGGATAGGAGTAATTAAATGTCACCTAGAGCAGGATTAGATCGTCACACGCTAGTGATTAGAGCAGCAGAAATTGCCGATGCTGAAGGTATAGAAGCTGTTACCTTGGCTGCACTAGCAGCTAAACTAGGTGTTCGTTCCCCGTCATTATACAACCATATAAATGGACTGCAGGATTTGCGGACTGGACTCGCCATTTACGGTTTAGAGTTGTTATTTACAAGCATGTCGAATGCAGCTGAGGGATTAAATGGAGATGCTGCTGTACACGCGATGGGCCGAGCATATGTGGATTTTGCTAGAAGTAGACCAGGTTTGTATGAGACTACACTACGAGCGCCTGAACAGGAGAACACGGAGCTTGAAGCGGCTGGTGAGCATATTTTGCAGTTTATAATTCAGGTGATGAAGAGTTATCAATTAGGTGAAGAAGGAGAACTTCATGCCGTAAGAGGATTACGGAGTATCCTACATGGATTCGCCTCTTTGGAGCAAAAGGGTGGATTTGGTATGGCGCTCGATACTAACGAGAGTCTAACCCGCTTGATTAGCACTTTTATAACCGGAATTGGAAATATGAAATTAGATTAAATTAGATCTAGGAGATGATGAACAAATGGGTCAGGAATATGAACAAGGTAGTGTCACCACTTATGGGGAAACAGCAGAAATTATTACGAAATTGGGGATTTTACCGCTTGCTGCGCTGATTCCCGGGCACCCGTCTTTAAACGTCTTAACTAAGCCCGAGAATTGGCATACCGGAACAGAATTAGATCCGTGGTCATGGCGTGCGCAGTTTCCAGGTGAGGGTCTTGCAGGATACGGAAAGTTTATTAAGAAAAAGGCTATTTTAGTCTCAAGGGAGTGGTTCCCGGCATTTGTAGCAGCTGTAGGCAGTACCAAATCTATTGAAGAGCGGTATAAGGATGGGTTGGCTAGTAAAGAAGCTGTGACCTTGCTGCAGATTGTTCGTGAACATGAAGGCATTGACACACGTAAACTTCGGGCAGAGGCTGATATGAAGGCAAAAGATAAGAAAACAGCCTTCGATAACGCGGTTACTGAGCTGCAAGGATCGTTAGATATGGTGATTTCAGGCATCAAGCAACGCCTGAATGATGAAGGTGAAGTAAATGGTTGGAGCAGCACCTCGTTCGAGACGGTCAGTCACTGGATGTCAGATAACGGTTTATCCGCTTTTGAAGGGGATAGAGAAGAGGCCATAGCTTGGATACAAACGAAGATGAACGGGGTATGGTCTCCAACAGCAATAGCTTGGACAAACAAAGCATTCTCATGGAAGTAATAAAAACGGTTAATCACTGCTCCATAGAGAGTGATTAACCGTAAGCGTTTTCCAATAAAATTATATCCATCACATTAAGGTTCCAACATAGGTGCCAAGTAAGCAATCAGGAAATACAAAAATCCAAAAAGCAGCATAACATAGGCAGTGTATTTAATAGCATTAGAGGCAACAATTCTTGAATCTACCGGTGGTTGAATTTCTAGCTGTTCTTCTTCGAGGCTGTCAACTTCTTTGGAAACTGGGTCTCTCAACATGATAATCCCCTCCTTGGAAATTCAATCCTTAACTGTATTGTGACATATTTGTGAACGGAAATCAACAATAGTGTGAACAAATATTGAACTTTTATTCAAATTTGGGCATTTTACCACCTGAAATGTTGTTGTTAAAACAAAAACAACCCGTTTTACTCTCTACTTAGAGAGTAAAACGGGTTGTTTGAAGTTGGTTCTATCTAGGCTATCTAGGATCTAACGGGTGTTGTATAAGCCTTAAGCCCAATCCCCATTACGGAAGATAGGTACTGTTGTTCCATCATTGTTAATTCCGTCAATATTCATTTCAGGTGAGCCCATCATAAAGTCAACATGGGTATGGCTTTGATTCATTCCTTTTTCCAACAGCTGTTCTTTAGTCATCGTAATTCCTTCTTGAATTGTGAAGGCATAAGCTGCACCTAAAGCCAAATGACAGGAGGCATTCTCATCATACAGCGTAGTGTAATAAAGAATACCGCTCTCAGAAATCGGAGAGTGGAAAGGTACCAAAGCAACTTCACCAAGATAGGAAGAGCCTTCATCCAGTGCGATTAGTGATGCCAAAGTCTCTGCGCCTTCTTCAGCAGTAAAATCAATCACTTTACCGTTCTCAAAGGTCAGCGTGAAGTTATTGATTAGATTGCCGCCGTAGCTAAGTGGCTTAGTGCTGCTCACTTTACCATTAATACCAGACTTCAGAGGGGCAGTAAACACTTCTTCCGTTGGAATGTTGGCTAGGAAAGGGACGCCCTTACCGTTCACAGCCCCTGCCTGACACCAGATGTGACCTTCCGGCAACTCAATAGTTAAATCTGTACCAGGTGCTGTATAGTGCAGCTTGCGAAACTTACTTTCATTCAAGGACGCGCAACGAGTTTTGAGTCCATCTAAATGGCGGCTCCATGCTTCAATAGGATCTTCCTGATCCGCACGTGTGGCTTTAAAGATGGCGTCCCATAACAGTTCAACCTGCTGCTCGGATGGAGCGTCAGGGAACACTTTTGCAGCCCAAGAGGCTGATGGGAAGGCAAGGCCGCTCCAGCTCGCATGATTTCCCATTAAGTACTCACGATAAGGTGCTAGGGTCTGCCCAGAAATACGTTGATTATCGGCAATTCTTCCAGGTTCAACGCCTTTTAAAAGATCTGGGTCTGCGGAGATAATGGTTAGAAATGCAGCTCCCTTTTTAGCAAGATCCTCTAATTCATCGGCTTGCCACTGCGGCGGCTCCAGGAAGGAATCGGATGGAGCAAGATCATATCGTGTGCGTAATACAACTTCATCACTATAATTCACCTTTACAAGTCTCGCGCCGGCTTCATAGGCTTTACGAACCACAAGTCGCACAAGGTCTGCGGAAACAATATCTGCATTCACAACGAGTGTCTGACCCGGTTGAATATTAACGCCAATCTTCACGGCCAGCAATGCGTAATTCTCCAGCTTTTGCTTGAAATCCAACATAGTTTCTATTCCTCCCAATATCCTGTATCTCTTGTGTGCTTAAATTAGAACGCCCAGTTTCCATTCAGGAAGACAGGTTCTTCAGTTCCATCCGCAGTTATCCCGTAAATGTTCATCTCAGCTGATCCGATCATGAAATCCACATGGGTTACACTATTGTTGAGGCCATGCTCAATTAACTGCTCTGGATTCATGTCTTTACCGCCTTCTAAACAGAAGGCATAAGCCATACCTATAGCAAGGTGATTAGAAGCATTTTCGTCAAACAATGTGTTGTAATAAAGAATGTTGGATTCAGAAATAGGAGATTTATGAGGAACCAAGGCAACCTCTCCTAAGTATTTCGCTCCTTCATCCATGCTAATGAGGTGCTCTAGCGCTTCTTGACCTTGCTCAGCAGCAACACTTACAATACGGCCGTTCTCAAAGCTAATAGAGAAGTCATCGATGATGTTGCCGCCATGACTAAGTGGCTTTGTGCTTCTTACAGTGCCATTAACACCAGTCTTTAGTGGTGCAGTGAAAACTTCTTCGGTAGGCATATTGGCTACAAAAGAATGACCTTTTGCATTAATGCTGTCTCCTTGTGCCCAGATATGGCCTTCAGGAAGCTCGATGCTAAGGTCAGTGCCAGGTGCTATGTAATGCAGCTTTTTATATTTTTTTGCATTGAGTACATTCGCTTTTTGCTCCAAGGTATCAAGATGCTCCTGCCATGCAGCTACTGGATCTTCACGGTCAAGACGCACGGTGTGGAAAATGGCTTCCCAGAGTTTATCTACACGTTCTTCGGCTGGAACCTCAGGGAACACTTTATCCGCCCAAGCTTGACAAGGAACAGCTACAATACTCCAACTAACTTTGTCGGACATTTGCATTTCACGATATTTGGTAAGGGCAGCTCCACGTACTTTTTGGAAATTGGAGATACGTACTGGATCAATGCCTTTAAGTGCATCAGGATCTTCAGCGATCACGTTAAGGATAGCTGCACCTTTTTCGGCGAATTCAGTCATTTCACCTGCGTACCATGTAGGAGGCTGAGTGAATACCTCTGGCGCAGCGTGTTCAAACTGTTGGCGTGTAATGCTTGCATCACTCCAGTTCACCTTAACTAAACTTGCTCCGATTGCATATGCCTTAGCGGTAATTAGACGTACGAAATCAGCGGCAAGAATCGGTGCATTCACCACTAGAATTTGCCCGGGTTGAACATTAACACCTATTTGTACAGCTAAATCTGCATATTTACTAAGCTTAGCCTGAAAATCAGTCATTGTAATTTCCTCCATTTACTAATAGTTTAGTACTTTACAAGCATTGTACTAAATTATTAACCGCCGGATGAAAAAAGTCAATTACGTGGAATTTACAGTGCAAAGAGAAGGAATTACATTCATTTCAATGATATACTGAAAGGGTAGCTGATTTGATGATAGGAAGGAAGATAAGTGGATGAATTTAGAGATCGTAAGTGCTGAAATGAGCCGTAAAGAAGATAAAAGTTATGTAGGGAGGACTGTATTCACTCTCGAAAATCATAAGGCTCCATATGAAATTACTTTCTTCAGTACAAGAGGAACGGAATGGGATTACAGTCTAAGCTTTGCGGGTGAGCCTGGGAGCGAGGAACAGTTCTTAGAAACGGATGCATTGCTGGAGAATAACGATGATGTGTACAATCAGTTGCTGGATGCTGCACTTGATCAACAAGAAATCGTGGAAGAACAATAATATTATTGATATGACAGCCAGCGGCATTATCTGGTAGCCGCTGGCCATATCATGATTATCCAATCGTTATCTTACCTTCTGGGTAGCGATACAGTTCTTTACTACCTTTTGGCTTCAAAGCATAAGCAAGTGTAAGTGGTCCGGTCCGGCCCATAAACATCAGGATAATCACTAGAACCTTTCCTGCCGTAGTTAGTTCCGGAGTAAGGCCCATAGATAAGCCTGAGGTTCCAAAAGCAGATACAGCTTCAAAAAGGACTGTTAGAAATTCAGCACTCTCGGTCAAGGATAATAACATCGTAGCGATGACAAGCAGCATAAGAGACATTAATGTGATAGTAAGGGCTCTATATACATTTTCTTTAGCGATCCGGTGGCGGAACATTACAATATCTTCTTTCCCCCGTAATCGTGCAGCTACCGCAGTAACCAGTACGGCGAATGTTGTGATCTTAATTCCTCCACCCGTCGACCCAGGTGCAGCTCCGATAAACATCAATAGAATCATCAGAAATTGTGTGGATTGCCGTAAAAGTGGAACTTCAATGGTGGTGACACCACCAGATCGCGGAGTTACCGCTTGTAAAAAGGTCGCCCAAAACTTTCCGCCAGCACTCAAGGGCTTCAGCGTAGAATTATACTCCAGCAAGAAAAACAGCCCCGCACCAATAACAATCAATATAAGAGAAGTCCAAAGAACAACCTTTGAATGAAGAGTGAGTCTTCTGCGTTTAGGAAAGTCCATAAGATCAGACAGTACGATAAAACCAATCCCTCCAAGAAATATGAGACTCATTGAGGTTAAGTTAACAATCGGATCATTTACAAAACGAGTAAGTCCGCTAAAGGGTCCATGAATATCACCGAAGAGGTCAAAGCCTGCATTATTAAAGATAGATATACTATGGAAAATCCCATAATATGCTGCTTTCCCAAAGGGCATATCCATCATAAACCTTCCAGCAAACAACACGGCACCCGACAGCTGAATCACAAGAGAATAGATCAGGACTCTACGGATTAAGAGTACAATTCCCTGCATCGAATTTTGGTTCATGGATTCTTGCAAAAGGATTCGCTCTTTCAAGGATATCCGTTTATTAAGGACCAATGTAATCAAAGTAGCCATCGTTACGAAGCCTAATCCTCCGATTTGAAATAAAATAAGCAGAACAACTTGTCCGAAGGTAGTTAGCTGAGTTCCCGTATCAATGACCGCAAGGCCTGTAACACATGTGGCTGAAGTCGCCATAAACAAGGCATCAATAAAGGATATTTGTCCGGATGTTGAGGAGACCGGGAGACTAAGCAGAAAAGTCCCAGCAGTGATAAGGATTAAGAATCCTAGTGATAAAACTTTGGGCGGGGTCATTTTAAAACCACCGAAGTTCAGGTTAGCCAATGTAATTCTCCTGACGTACGTGATATTGGAGTAATGCTCACAGAATTATAACACAACTTACCAGCCCTTCCCTAAATGGAGGGAGGTAATTGACATATTTTATCGAATTATTCTACAATAACACCCTATCCGTCAACTTTAAAGAGGAGGCTTTCTTAATGATGATAAGTCCGATTCTGAATCAGATTGGTGCTGTTTTTATTCCGGTAAGGGATATTGAGAAATCAAAACAATGGTATTGCCAATTGCTTGGACTACCATTGGATGGAGAGGTATTATTCGGTCATTTATATGTAGTCCCTATGCAGGGACCGGGCATCGTTTTAGACAGTAAGATTTACACCGCTGAATCTGTTCTAAACATCCCTTCGTTTCATCTTAACACCGAGGATATTGATGCTGCTTATGATTATGTAAAGGCCAACGGAGGAGAGATTCTCACGGATATTGAGCATGATCATTGGTTTAATTTTAAAGATCCCGATGGAAATGTGATCATGGTCTGTCGTTGTTAAGCGTTATATAGAAGGGAGTAGACAAATGATAAGAGAAGCTGTGCCCGAAGACGCTAGCTTCATTGAAGAACTTTATCGGATTTTGCTGCCTGAGCACCCAGCTGTTCATGTATCTCCTGAGCGGCTGAAGCAGATAGCAGAACATCCGGAGAGTTTTCTATATGTGTACGAAGAACAAGAAGCAATTGTCGGGTCGTTACATCTTCATTTTTGTATGGATGCCTTATGTGACGATAAGCCCTTTGCTGTCATAGAAAGAGTTATTGTGGCTGAAAAAGTACGAGGAAAAGGGTATGGCGCAATGCTAATGAGACATGCCGAGAATGTAGCAATCTCCAAGGGAGCCCTTAAGATTATGCTATCAAGTGCAGCAAAGAGAGAAGAAGCACATCGCTTCTACGAGCATCTAGGTTATGATGGCAGCTCCAGCAAGTTGTTCAAGAAGTATTTATAGTTATTTACGATTGGAAGTGATGATATGATGGTTACTCTTAGAGAACTGGTGCCGGACGATGCAGGAGAATTGCTTAGACTTCAGCATCAGTTAGACCAAGAGTCCAAATTTATGTTATTGGAACCGGACGAAAGACAAGCAAGTCTTTGTCAGGTCAAAGAAATACTTGAAAGCTTTCTGGCAGCAGAAACTTCAATTCTTATAGGGGCAGAGGTTGACGATCATTTGGCAGGTTACTTGTCTGTTAGAGGTGGAAGTGTCAGACGCAATAGACATAGCGCGTACATAGTGATTGGGATTCAGAAACAATATCAGGGGAATGGGATTGGAGCTGGCCTGTTCCGTGAGATGGACATCTGGGCTATGAACAATGGGATTGTTCGTCTTGAGTTATCCGTCATGACCCATAATCAAGCTGCTTTGGCGCTATATATCAAGAACGGGTTTGAAATCGAAGGAACGAAGCGGAAATCTCTTACTATCGATGGTGAGTGGGTGGACGAATATTATATGAGCAAAATTTTCCCAAAAGAAAAAAGGATAGAGGATCAGATTTAATCTGATGACCCTATCCTTTTTTTTATGAATAAAGGTTATGATTTCGTAATTTATGATGATTCAGTGTTGCTTGATTGTTCGATAACAACTTCAACCTTGCGGACACGGTATCTGTTCATCTCGCGGATGGTCAATGTTACATGGTCACGAACAATACTTTTGCCAATGGCTGGATCGGTAATATGACTGTATACCCAACCACCAACAGTGGTCACTTCTTCATCTTCGAAATCAAGCCCTGTAAGATCCTTGACCTCTAACAGAGATACCTTACCATCGAACAGATAGTTAGTATCGCTTATTTTTTCGACTTCTCTGCGTTCATCACCGTCAAACTCGTCACGGATTTCACCAACGATTTCTTCCAAAATATCTTCAATCGTGATGAGACCGGATGTTCCACCATATTCATCAAGCAGCAAGGCAATATGCACACGTTCCAACTGCATACGAGTTAGAAGATTCTTGACCGGTGTAACTTCAGATACTGTCAGTACGGGTTGAATTAGGCTATGGAAATCAAAATCAGGATTGTTATCATACTGCAAATAGAGCTGTTTCGTGTTGATCATTCCGATAATATTGTCCTTGCTGCCTTGGGCCACAGGGAAACGAGTATATTGCTCCTTGCGGATAATTTCGAAATTTTCTTTCAACGAATGATTGGTAAAAAGACATACCATATCGGTTCGCGGAACCATGATTTCTTTGGCGAGCATCTCATCAAAAGTAAAGATTCGGTTAACATACCCATATTCGGCTTTATTGATTTTCCCGCTTTCGTAACTCTCGGACAGGATCAAACGAATCTCATCTTCACTATGCGCGTCTCCATGCTCACTAGCTGGTTTCATCCCAAAAAGACGAACAAGCATATTAGCGGAACCGTTCATGAACCAAATGAGAGGGTACAAAATTCTGTAGAACCAAATAATCAGCGGTGAAGTAATTTGACCGATTTTTTCCGGAATGTTTATAGCTGCCGTCTTCGGAGCAAGTTCTCCGACAACGACGTGCAAGAATGTTGCAATGATGAATGCGAGTAAAAACGCAAGAGGGTGACTCACACTAGAACTGATATTGGCCCAGTCGAAAATAGGAAGCAATAACTGTTCGAATGCAGGCTCTGCCAGTGCACCAATACCCAGCGCAGTGATAGTAATCCCGAGCTGACAAGCGGATAAATAGCCATCGAGATTAGCGGATACCTTCTGTACTGCTAAGGCATTCTTCTTTCCGTCAAGCACCATTTGACTGATCTGGCTACCTCTAAGTCTCACCAATGCAAATTCTGTTGCTACAAAAAAAGCGGTTAAAATAATCAAAATAACCACCAACGTCAAACTAAGTCCTATACCCATATAATCTTTACCATCCCTTTCGTTCCTAAAATAGGTTATACTCATTATTATGAGTTCTTATGAACTATTCTACGAACTTTTCAATAAAATATCAAATGGTGGAGGGAAACAGATATGGAATCATTTGCATTGACTCGTGTGGAGATGTCCAGTCTACTGCTCTCATTGACCGGATTGTCAGACCGGAAACCGCTGAATATCCTCCAAGAGGCATGGGCAAAGTTTCACCGTGAAGAATTACAAAAGGGGACTTCGTTACCCGCTTTTTTATCAACCAATGTTCCACCCATATTACAAAAGATCATTAAAGGCGGCCATGTAAAAGGCTTTTCACTTGGTGAAATTGCTTCATTGGGCCATCTTATAGAGTATTCCACATTGACCGTCACTGCTATGCAAAATTGGGTCAAACGCGACTTCAAGGAATATCTCGGTTCGCCTAAAGAAGGAAAGAAATATTCGGTTAATCAGGCGGCGCTTTTGTTTATTATCGATGATCTCAAATCAGCCCTTAACTTTGAAAGTATCCGCCAATTGTTCCAGCTAATGTTCCTAAAGCCGGATCGCGATGATGATGATCTAATTGAACCGGCCAAGCTGTATTACGCATATGCGGGGCTTTTTGAGGAGATCAAAAGCAATCCATCGATTCAGACGCAATGTAAAGTAGATCAAGTGTTGCACAAGGAGTTCTCTTGGAAAGAAGATACCTCGTTAAAAAGCTCTATAGATCGTGTAATTAACCGGCTGACACATTTGTCGAGAGCGCAGAGAGAATCCGTTCGTAATATGCTGCTTATCGCCACAATTTCTGTGCAGACCTGTTATTTTCAATCGCTGGCTAGGCAATACTTTAATGCTGCTTTATTTCTTGATTTTTGAGCACTTCAATTTTAAAATGTATAAGTGAAACAATCAAAAGTAAGTTTATTGGTTAACAGGTTGAAATAAGGGGGCTTCGAAGTGAATCAAATGACACTGCTGCGGAATCCGAAACAAAGGAAATTACTCTTCAGCGCTGGCTTGAGCTGGATGTTCGATGCGATGGACGTCGGAATGATTTCTTTTGTTGTAGCAGCTTTAGCTAAGGATTGGAATCTGGGACCGGAGCAGATCGGTATATTGACTAGTATTAATTCCGTCGGTATGGCAGTAGGTGCTGCCGCGGCAGGGATATTAGCAGACCGCTTTGGCCGTAAACCGGTATTGCTGTGGACTCTCCTTATTTTCTCGGCGGCAAGCGGATTATCTGCATTTGCAACAGGCTTTGCGATCCTCTGTGTGCTTCGTTTTATCGCTGGGTTTGGCCTTGGCGGTGAGCTGCCTGTCGCTTCTACCTTGGTCTCAGAGAGCATGCCTGCCCAGGAGAGAGGCCGTGCGGTAGTGCTTTTGGAGAGCTTTTGGGCAGTCGGTTGGATTGCATCTGCATTAATCGCGTTCTTCATTATCCCTGATTATGGCTGGCGTATCGCTTTCGGAATTGGGGCTGTACCTGCACTCTACGCTTTATATCTTAGACGGGCGATTGATGATTCACCGAAATTTGCTGAGATTAAAAAGGCACCCGTTTCCTTGAAGAAACGAATCGCTACCGTATGGTCGCCAGAATATCGCCGTTCTACAATTATGTTGTGGATTTTATGGTTTACGGTGGTGTTCTCGTATTATGGCATGTTTCTATGGCTGCCTACAGTTATGGTACTTAAAGGCTTCAGCTTGGTCAAAAGCTTCGAATATGTGCTTATTATGACGCTCGCTCAGCTGCCTGGATATTTTACTGCCGCTTACTTTATAGAAAAGTTCGGACGTAAATTTGTCCTAGTCATCTATATGCTATTCACTGCGGTTAGCGCTGCATGGTTCGGAAATGCGACTACTGAAGGAATGCTGATGGCTGCAGGAATTTGTTTATCCTTCTTCAATCTTGGCGCTTGGGGTGGCATGTATGCTTATACGCCAGAGCTGTACCCAACGGCTATTCGTTCCACAGGCGCTGGTTTAGCAACTTCCTTTGGCCGGATTGGGGGCATTATCGCACCTTTGCTGGTAGGGGTTCTAGTAGGTAAATCTATGGCGATTGGCTCGATCTTTATGCTCTTTTTTGTAACGATTATTATCGGTGCATTAGCGGTATTGTTCCTTGGCAAAGAAACAAAGGGAACCGAGCTTCTCTAAAGTGTGATTCTGCATTACATACTTGATGTTAATCTATCAACAATGCTAAAATATCAAGAAGAAACGATGTTGTCGTCCTGTATGGATGACCACTATTCACGTAAGAACAAAACGGTTCCTTCACAGTTGTGAACAGGACCGTTTTTTTACATTAATCCTTATTTATAAGGGCGGAGCGATCGCACATGAGTAATGATAGGAAGCAACCGCATTTCACAGAATTAGTCTGGGAAAGTATTGAACAAAATGTACCGATTCCACCGCGAAATTCCCCTGAACCTGCGCTGCCTAAGTCATCTTCTAAGCATAATGGCAAAACAAATTCAACCCCTGAACCTTCATTACAGCTGCAGCTTTGGGATACAGAGATGGAAACACCGGAGCCTGTGACTACCACCGAAGGGCAGTTCGTAACTAGAGCGAAGGAATTAGTTGAAAAAACTGAGGATTCAGCGCTTTTTGTTCCTTTTAAAAGTTACTGGCCTACATATGGACATATGACAGGCACGCAGAGCAGATGGTATTTTTATTGGCGGAATGAAGTTAGACAAGGCAGATATCTGAAAACAGATCTTTCTTATATTTTTCTGCATGTATATGAGCTTATTAATGGCGTGGGGTGGACTGACCCTAATGATGGCTATAGGCAGCTAAATCTGATCTGGGAAGCTTACCGGGAAAGTTATAAACGTTTGGATCAATATCTTGGCGGCTGGATCGCGGACTTCTCTTTTGTACATCATTTGGATGTCCCGCTTTCTATCATTGTGGCTCGTTCACGTGGTCTTGCTGGGGATCTGGCGGAGCTTGAATTAATGAGAGGACTGACGGCTGCTCCTGAGCAGCTAACCTTCGCAGTATTAACGGCAATGTCGGACTATGATATTAGTAAATCCAAGTTCTACATCGGAGAAGGCAAAGAAGCTCTTGAACAATACATTCCGCAGGTCGTGGCGTTAATCAATGCTTATGTCACCCGGAAACACGGCTCCAATCTAGTGGAAATGTTTCCGCCTGGACCAGCGGTGATGCGGGAGCGTTATTTATTCCGAAGTGCCGTATATGATATTTCATTATATGGCTATTCTGTTCTTATACCGGTTGTACGTATTAGTAAATCTCCACCACTTCGCAGTCTGATTACTAGGCTATTTCGTCTGACTGAGAATAAACTCCGGGAACTGATGGGTTACCGCGGACGACTTAAAGGTATTAATGTAGATGCCGATATGGACGATTTGATCACTCGTTTTTTAAAGCGTGAGTACCTTAAAGAGATGCAGGAAGACAAGGGACCCGCAGTTGTCATAGATCCGGAGAAGCTAGAACGCCTGCAAAGTGATTCTGAAATTGTACGGACGATGCTTACGGTTGAGAATATGGACGAGCAGGAAGACTACGAGGCTAGCGAGCTCGAAGCAACTATCGATGAAATCGATCCAATACAAGATAGTATGGAAGAAATGTTGCCTGTAGAGGTGATTGAAGAAGCTCAAGCGGTTAGCATAGGGTCGGAGGCAGAACAGTTTGCCAATGCTTTAAGTCCACTACAACAGGAAGTACTGCTTGCTCTTTTGGATGAAGATGGAAGTCATGCTTTACTGAAGCTGGCTGCTGCTAATGGCACGATGTCAGAGCTTTTAATTGATGAGATTAATGAAATCGCAATGGACATTCTTGGTGATCTGATCATTGAGGGGGAAGACATTGTTGAGGAATATATCTCTATGCTGCGCAATATTTAATGAGGTGAACTTTGGATGAGTGAATTAAAAATACCTAAACGAATGACAACTGCGCTAGTCAATTCGTTGACGGCTGGTGTTGTTCCGCGTATTGGACTAGAGCATATAGCCGTTGGCCGCCGGCCGGAGATTGAAGCCATATTAAGAGATATGGAGAACATTGCAGAGGGTGGGGCAGCTTTTAAGCTGATTACAGGCAAATTCGGCAGCGGCAAAAGCTTTCTGCTTCAGATGATCCGTAATTACGCGATGGATCGTGATTTTGTAGTAGCAGATGCTGACCTGTCCCCTGAGCGTAGGTTAGTAGGAACTAAAGGACAAGGTCTAGCGACTTACCGGGAGCTAATGAGCCATTTATCGACCCGCACACGTCCAGATGGTGGAGCGTTGGAGATCATCCTGCAGAAATGGATTATTACGCTACAGCAGTCCGTGATGCAGGAGAAGGAATATGGGCCTGATCACCCTCAGCTTGGTGAAGAAGTAGAGAAGCGAATTTACGCTGTAGCCTCTGAAATGCGTGGTTTGGTACATGGTTTTGATTTTGCTAAAGTACTCGCCTCTTATTGGAATGCACACAAGCTGGCCGATGATGACCAGAAACAGGATTCGCTTCGCTGGTTGCGTGGAGAATTTGCAACTCGGACAGAAGCCCGCAAAGCGCTTGGAGTTGGCGTGATTATTGATGATGATAATTGGTATGACTATATGAAGCTTTGGGCGGAATTTACCGCGGCTATTGGCTATAAAGGTCTGCTGCTGTTTATTGATGAAGGTGTCAATCTTTATAAAATTACGAACAGTATTTCCCGCCAGAGCAACTATGAAAAGCTGCTTACCATGTTCAATGATACGATGCAGGGGAAGGCAGAGAACCTTGGGATTTTTATAGGGGGAACTCCGCAATTTGTGGAAGATGGACGGCGTGGATTATTTAGTTATGAGGCACTGCGATCGAGATTGGTTGCTGGCCGGTACGGGGCGGCGGGTCTGAATAATTATACTGGACCTATCATTGCACTGGACATGTTATCACACGAGGAAATTCTGGTACTGCTGCAAAAGCTTAAAGAGATTCACGCCCTACATTATGGTTATGAAGCCCGTTTATCACAGGAACAATTGGTTCATTTTATGGAGGAAGCGGTTGGAAGATTAGGGGCTGAAGAACTCTTGACTCCACGGGAGGTAGTTCGTGATTTCATGGATCTGCTGCATACACTCCACCAGCATCCGGAGATTACTTTTGAACAGCTAGTGGGCGAAAAAACGGCTAAGCCAGCTGAGACTGAGCAAAATGAACTGGATGGGTTCCTGGCGGAGTTTGAATTATGAGTGATAATCCGTTCTATAGGCTGGCACCCTTCATTAAAGAGTTTATTTATAAGAACCGCTGGGAGACTTTGCGTGAGGCACAGGTGGATGCCTGCCGGGTGCTTTTTGACACCCCGCATCATCTGCTGATTGCCTCAGGTACCGCTTCAGGTAAGACAGAGGCAGCTTTTTTCCCTGCGCTTACTGAACTGTATGAACGTCCTTCCGGTTCGGTTGGCATTTTGTATATCGCCCCTCTGAAAGCTTTGATCAACGATCAATTTACACGTTTGAATGATTTGCTTCGTGAAGGCAACATTCCGGTGTGGCACTGGCATGGAGATGTACCACAATCCGATAAAACAAAACTGGTGCAGAATCCTTCAGGCGTGCTGCAAATCACCCCTGAATCGCTTGAAGGATTGTTGATGAACCGCCCGAATGCTATTCCAGCGTTGTTCCATGATCTGCGTTTTATTGTCATTGACGAGGTGCATGCCTTTATGGGAGCTGACCGGGGGATTCAGGTGTTAAGCCAGCTGGCGAGAATCTCACGTATGGCGGGATGCTATCCTCGCAGAATCGGACTATCAGCTACGCTGAGTGACTACGCTTCTGTCACAGAGTGGCTGGCGGCGGGCACGCGGGAGAGCGTTGAAGTGTCCGCTCCACAAGGCGGGCGTAAGCTCCGTTTAAGTGTGGAGCATTTCTCTTTCCCGGATGCGCGGGATGAGGTGCAGGCGGAGCATTTAGAACGTGCGAAGCAGTCTTATTACGATTTCATTTATGATCATACGCATCTGAAGAAGGCGTTGATCTTCACCAACAGCCGCTCAGATGCGGAGACGGCGACCCTAGAGATGCGGAGAACGGCCTCGAAGCGTGGTGAACGGGATGTGTTTCACGTTCACCATGGCAGCATCTCCGCGATGCTGCGTGAAGAGACGGAAGCCGCGCTGCGGCAAGGCACCGGACCGGCTGTTGCCGCAGCGACATTGACGCTGGAGCTGGGCATTGATCTGGGCGAGCTGGAGCGAGTGCTACAGATCGGCGCTCCCTATAGCTGCGCAAGCTTTGTGCAGCGGTTAGGCCGCTCGGGCAGGCGTGGAGACGCTGCATCCGAGATGATCTTTGTCACGCCCGAGGAAGAGGACGAGGAAGCTCAGCTTCCGGCGCGGATGCCTTGGACACTGCTTCGAGCGATAGCGGTTATTGAGCTATATGTGCGCGAGAAATGGGTGGAACCCCTGGTCGTGCGTCAGCTGCCAGTTGGACTGCTGTACCATCAGACGATGAGCATTTTGAAAAGTATGGGCGAGGCCGAACCGGATGATTTAAAAGAAGCGGTTCTGAGTTTGCCTTCGTTTAAAACCATAGATCCTACTGATTATGATATTTTCATGACCTATATGTTAGGCATGGGACAAATTGAGAAGATGGACGAAGGCAGCTTGATCATCGGGATGGCGGGAGAGAAGATCGTGAATAACTTCCGCTTCTACGCGGTCTTCAAAGATGATGAAGAGCATGTCGTCTATAACGGAACTGAGGAAATCGGATCGATCACAACGGTTCCACCACCAGGCTACTGTTTTACTCTGGCAGGTAAGCTTTGGAAGGTAGAAGAGGTAGATAATCGCCATAAAGCCGTTTATGTGAAAACTTCACGCGGCAAAGTAGATACGTTGTGGCTTGGTGCGGGTGGGGATGTACATACACGCATCATGACCAAAATCCGTGAAATCTTAGGAGCCACTTCATTGTATCCTTATTTAGCTCCGAGTGCGGCTGCGCGGCTCGAACGAGCTCGTCGTTTAGCGAAGGAAAGCGGAATGCTTGTGCGGTCCGTTATGCCGGCAGGTGGAGATTCCATGTTCATTCTGCCCTGGGCGGGCAGCCGGCAATTCCGTACGTTGGAGCGCCTTTTGAAGAACAACCTAAAGAGCCCTCTGGGACTGCGTTCTATCGTTCCGATGGAACCTTATTATATGGTCGTTGCTGGTAAAACAGATGCAGAAACGCTGGAAGCAGAGATCATTGCTGAAAGTATGGCTGCCACAGATCCATTATCATTGTTATCCCCAGATGAAGCACCCTATCTCGGAAAATACGATGAGTTCATCCCGCATGAGCTGCTGCGTAAAGCTTTTTCCTTGGATGGATTAGATGTTCCGGGTCTGATTGAAGTTTTAAAGCAGTGGCAGCAACCTAATTAACCTTAAGCAGTACCCATTGAAAATACTCTAAATTGCAGACGTCCGCTTATGCGGGCGTTTTGTTATGTCCGGACCAATGCTGATATATAAACTTTCCTTAAGTTTCAAATGTTGCATAAGAATAGGGTGAAAGGAGAATAGTACTAACAGATTCCTATAGAGGATGATTGCGATGTGGCCTAAAATAGTCTCTTATATTCCGGACTGGACAATTTTTATGCAGGCGGCGATTACGCTGCTCTTTCCCGTAGGGATTTTTTATCTTTACAGGCATTTGTATTTTTATGTTGGAAGCGGACGCTCCAAGGAAACAGAGGCCAAATCACAGGATGCGGAACTGAAGAAGAATGACAATCGGGAAGTAAATCCGCAGCCTCCTGTGTCTACTGCTTTTACCCAGGACTATGATGCCGATCTGACAGCGATAAAAACGGCATTGGGGGAGAACAGTGATGTACATTTTCGTGAATTCTCAGTTAAAGGCATTCAGGCACGTGCCGCATTGGTCTATGTAGAGGGGATGCAGCACGAAGAACTGATTAATCAGCAGGTGCTGCAGAATCTGATGTTTGCCGGCGAAACGCAGGCTTCAGAAGGAATATACAACTACTTGAAACAGAATATGCTCCCGTTAGCTCAGCTTAGTGAAGCCAAAGATTTAGACCAACTGCAGGAGTTTGTCCTATTCGGATACACTGCGCTGATTGTCGAAGGCATGCGAGAGATGTTGCTGGTAGGTTCTCCGCATGGATCCGTGCGTTCGATTACTGAGCCGACCTCGGAGGCTTTACTGCGTGGGCCTCGGATTGGCTTTACAGAGGTGCTTAGTGAGAATACCTCTATGCTGCGGCGCCAAGGGCTTAATAAGAATCTGGAAATGAAAATGGTTGAAGTAGGCAGCGAAATCAAGAAGAACCTGGTTATCGCTTATATGAAAAACATTGTAAATCCTGATCTGCTCCAGGAAGTGAAGGAACGTATCTCCAAAATTGATATGGACTTTATTCTGGAATCCGGCTATGTGGAACAGTTGATCGAGGATGATTATTTAAGCCCGTTTCAGCAGACACAGAATACGGAAAGACCCGATCGGGTAATTGCTTCCTTGTTAGAGGGAAGAGTCGCTATTTTGCTGGATGGCACACCGTTTGCACTCGTTGTTCCAGTGACGTTCAGTATGCTTTTGCAGTCTCCTGAGGATTATTATGAGCGCTGGATTCCGGGTACACTTTTGCGGATACTCCGGTTTTGCGCATCATTTCTGGCTCTGTTGGCTCCGGCGCTGTATATTTCCTTTATCTCTTTTCATCCGGGATTGATTCCTACACAACTGGCGATCTCCATTATCGAAACACGCCAAGGTGTACCCTTTCCTGCATTAATTGAAGTGTTGATTCTGGAAATTTCCATTGAAATCTTGCGTGAAGCTGGGATCCGGCTGCCGAAGCCCATAGGTCCGGCAATGGGGATTGTCGGAGGTCTGATCATTGGAGATGCCGCGGTACAGGCTGGTATTGTGAGTCCTTTTCTTGTAATTGTTGTAGCTGTGACAGCGATCTCTTCGTTTTCCATACCGATGTATAGTGCGGGGATTACTCTCCGGATCTTACGATTCGCAGGCATGTTATTTGCGGCGGTCCTGGGTATGTTCGGAACCATCCTTTTCTTCCTGCTTATTTGCAGTCATCTGACTCGGCTTTCAAGCTTTGGAGTTCCTTACGTCACCCCTATTTCCCCTTTCCGGTTAAGTGACTGGAAAGATTTGTTCGTTCGTGCACCGTTATCGATCATGAAGCGAAGACCGGAGATGCTGAAGACCCAGAAGAAAAAGCGCAGGTCCTAGAGAATGTATTCTTAGCAGGAGCAGAGGGGAGACCACAGTGTTTAAACGAACTGATGACAAGATCACAACCTCGCAGGCTTCCATAATCTTGACCAATTCAATGCTAGGTGCGGGAATTTTGACTTTGCCCAGAAATGTTGTTAAGGCTGTGCAGACTCCCGATGCCTGGATTTCAGTAGTGCTGGGAGGTATCATCGTATCTTTGGTGATATTAGTTATGGTGAAACTTAGCCAGCAATTTCCAGGAAAGACTGTCTTTCAGTATTCTAAAAGAATTGTTGGGAATCTTCCAGGCAGTATAATGAGTACAATATTGATTCTGTACTTTATTGTGATAGCGGGTTTCGAAATTCGCGTTCTGGCGGAAGTAACGTTGTTTTTTCTTCTGGAAGGGACACCGATCTGGGCGATTGTGATGCCGTTCATCTGGGTGGGCACTTATTTGGTGTATGGCGGGATTAATTCCATGGCCCGCGTATTTCAGATTGTATTTCCGATCAGTATTTTTATCCTGATTATTTGTTACATCTTAAGTACCAGAATATTTGATATCCAGCATTTACGTCCTTTTCTGAGTGAAGGTATGATGCTGGTGGTCCGTGGAATGAAGTCAAGCATCCTGATCTTTACCGGTTGTGAGGTTGTGATGACAATGACGGCCTTTATGGAGCATCCACAGCAAGCAGTCAAGGGAATGTTGGTTGGTTTATGCATACCATTTGTATTATATTTGGTTACTGTTGTAATGGTTATCGGCGGCTTATCTATTAATTCTGTAATCTCAAGCACCTGGCCGACGATAGATTTGGTACGGAGCTTTGAAATTTCAGGGTTCTTTTTTGAACGATTTGAATTTCCGTTACTGGTTATCTGGCTGATGCAGATGTTCTGTAATTTTTGCAGCTTTTTCTTTAATGCTTCACTCGGAATCTCCCAGGTGTTCCACCTAAAGATCCATCCGGTTATGTTCGCTTTAATGCCCATCATCTTCATCTGCACGATGATCCCTCAACGCATCAATGATGTCTTCAGTCTTGGTGATACGATTGGCTATATGGGTGTGTTGATCTTTATTTTGCTGCCAATGTTATTGTCGATTGTATTAATCATTAGGAAGAAAGGACTCAAGCAGAATGTTTAGACAACGGGTTATACACTTACTGTTGGTATTCGTAATTCTGCTTACGCAGTCTGGCTGCTGGAGCAGTAAGGAGATTGAAGACCTGAGTGTTTATACGGGACTAGCACTTGACAAGGGGGAGCCGAAAGGAGTCGAACGGGAATTTGAGGAACTTGGAGGAAGCTATTTAAAGAAAAATAAATTGACGGCTACGGTACAAATTGTACCTGAAAATGTAATCGGAAACTCTGGCAAAGAAGGCGAAACACCTAAAACTCATTATAATAATATTTCTGAGACAGGGGATTCTCTGCTTGAGATATTTCGCCAAATCTCGATACGTAAGAACCGTCCGATTATAGGCCATCACCTCAAGGTTGTTGTCATATCCGAGAAACTGGTGCAACAGGTGAAGATCAGACGTCTAATGGACTTTTTACTGCGAGATAATGATATCCGCCCTAGCTGTCTTATATTTCTAAGCCAAGGTCCTGCGTCTGACACGCTTAACACATCCTCGGAGGAGATTCCTTCCTTTCGTCTGGCAGACATGATTCATAACCACTTTAGAACCAGTAAAGTTATGAAGGGCATAACATTGTCGAATCTGGATGCGCTGATGTACTCCAAGCAAAGCTTTGTATTACAGAACGTTGTGGAGGCGCAAGGTGAGGTGGAATTTTCCGGAGCAGGTATTATCAAGGGAGATACAGGACAATGGATTGGCAATATTGATCAACAGGATGTGGAGAGTATTGCCTGGATCAAAGGGGATATTAAAGGCGGAAGCATTAAGGCCTATAATCAGTCGAACGAAGCGATTACTTATGAAATTAAATCAGTTAAGAGCAAGATTACGCTAAAGGAGACTGCTGACGAGAAGTTCTCTATTCATGTAGCCATTGAGTCTGATGGCCGTCTTATTGAGAATTGGGATGATAATGAACATTCCGCGGAAGTTGCCTATTTCAAAGAATTGGAGAAGATATTCGAGGAAAGATTAACCGAAAAAATCAATGCTCTTATTCACAAAATGCATTCGACCTACAAAGTGGATATAGCAGGGTTCGGAAATTGGTTCAGCATAGAAAAACCGCAGGTTTGGAAAAAGATCAAGGATCATTGGGACGAGGAATTTATTCGGATGCCATTGACCTTTGATGTAAAGCTTAAAATCACCGATTTTGGTTCCACGACTGAATGAAGGGTTCACTTGATAGCGTGTTAACTCGAAAAGGATCTCAGCAGCCAATGATGGCTATTGAGATCCTTTTCGTGGTTAGTAAGTAGAAGCTGCAAAAACAAACACAACGACGAATAATATAATAATTGCGTACATCAGCGTGCCCACAATTCCACATACCAGACCTGCAATCGCTAGGCCTTTGCCTTGTTCATAACGATTACGGATTTCCTTCAGCGATAAGGCGGATAGAATAATCGCAATAATTCCTAACAGAAAGCCAATATAAGGTACAACAATGGAGAGGATTCCCAAGACAAAACCAGCGATTGATTTGCCATTCGTCGGTGCCGGAGGGGGTGGAGGCTGATAATAGTTCAAATTGTCGTTTGGTGGATAGCTCATTAAAATCACCTCCAATAGAAAATGTTATTGAATGTAGTTAATCCAGTGCTCTAGCTGCACACAAGGGACAAGTCCAATAGATTCAGCTAGACGAATGGAAGCTTGATTTCTTTCAAGGACGTGATAGCGTGGAATAAAGCCTCGTTCTAACGTTGCATGTATGGCTGTGCGAACTACCTTTTTCGCGTATCCGTATCTTTGAAATGCTTCTAAAGTATGTACAGCGCCGATTTCCCAAATCTGCTCTTCATTTCGGAACGCTAGGCAGGTACTAACCGGATTGTCGCCCTGAAAGATTGAAACGGAAAACGCTCCTTTTTGGAAATATTCCTCAATTTCTTCCTTATTGTAATGGTTAGCAGCCCAAAGTGGAAGTAGCCGTTCATCAAATGAATGGTTGATTGCCACCTCTTTGTCCTTACTATACCTTAATCCTTCAGCTGTGCTGTAAGAGAAAAACCCCCGAGCTTTTTCTAAAGAAAAATGTGCAGACAGTGCCTCTTGGTACTTCACATCCTGTAGTTTAAAAACAAGCTTTGCCTGTGCTGGGAGCAGTGGTAATAAAGCTGGAAATATATCGGGGCAGCTGTAATCCAAAAATACGATGTAATCCGCTTGAGGATATACCCTATGATCATATGCGTATGCTGTGGCTGGAAGAAGTAATACAATACCCCACTGATCACCTTGCTCAACTAGATGTGTTTCCATGACTTCGTGGAAGGAGTTTAACATTTTTAACAAGCTTACATTTTTTAAGGGATTCGTTTGTAATTTGTTTATGATTCGTTCGTTCTGGTGCACGTCCATCCACTCCTAGCTCAGATTTATATATTTTACTATAAATTGTACTTATACAGATATTTATATTTTTTCCTTTACTAATTATTAAGCTATTGAAGAAGGAAGGTTGACATTGACTGTTATAATATATTAGGGAAAATAAAGCTCGCTGTTTGAAGCAGCATACGTGAACGGAGGCACATAATTTCATGACACAATCTATCACAGGCGCTGCTGTTCGTGTAGGAGAAGGTCTATCTAAGCAATTCATCTTAATTCTAGCCATTGCATCAGGACTAAGCGTGGCAAATATGTATTATAATCAGCCGCTCCTGGCTGAGATAGGACGCACATTTAATGCATCCTCTAACGCAGTGGGATATGTATCGATGCTTACTCAAATCGGATACGCGCTGGGAATGTTATTTTTTGTTCCACTAGGTGACATTCGTGAACGCAGAACACTGATATCAGGACTTCTTATTGCTGTATCACTGTCACTAATTGGTTTCGCTACCGCACAAAACCTCACTTGGATGTATATCGCCAGCTTTGCTATCGGCATAACAACGGTGGTGCCGCAGGTCATCATTCCTCTCTCGGCTGAGTTGGCTTTACCGGAGGAGCGGGGGAAGGTTATAGGCACAGTAATGAGCGGATTGTTTTTTGGTATTTTGCTAGCAAGAACAATATCCGGAATTATAGGGGATATGTTCGGCTGGAGGGCGATGTACTGGATTGCCGCAGTAGTCATGTTATTGCTATCCCTTATTCTTTATCGGTTAATTCCGGCAACGAAACCAGACAATAATTCTTCGTACTCCGATCTGCTGAAATCAATGGGGCAACTGATTCGCAGATATTCGACGCTTCGTGAGTCATCTTTAATTGGGGCTTGCATGTTTGGCGGCTTCAGTGTGTTCTGGACTTCTCTAGCTTTCTTTCTGGAAGGAGAACCTTATCACTACAGTAGCTCTATTACAGGATTGTTTGGTCTTATTGGAGTAGCAGGTGCTGCTGGTGCTCCATTTATCGGGAGGTTAGCAGACAGAATTGCTCCCAAAAAGATTGTAGGAATCCTACTGTTAATTACATTAATTGCTTACGGATTTTTTGGTTTAGCCGGATTTACGATCTGGAGTTTGATTGCAGGAGTTATTATTCTGGATCTTGGGGTACAGGGGTCACAGGTCAGTAACCAAACACGGATATATGCACTTGAACCAGCGGCTCGCAGTCGTATTAATACTGTTTTTATGGTCAGCACTTTTACAGGTGGAGCGATTGGATCCACACTGGGAAGTTTTGCATGGCAGCATTGGGGTTGGAGTGGTGTCTGCTTAATGGGGGGAACGCTAGTTATAGCCGCTCTATGCATATGGATAGTTTATAGAGTGATCGAGAAAGAGGATATACCGGAGATTAGCTAGAAACGTATTACAGTACCTTTTATTATCCCCGGGAGGTGTTTGATCATCGCTGAGAAGACGAAAGTTATAGAGGTTGTCCCGTATAACCCAGAGTGGAAGGCAGAATTCAATAGATTAAAAGAACAGCTCTTATCTTATGTCGGAGATCTTATTATTTCTATCGAGCATGTGGGCAGTACTTCCATTGAAGGGCTAGCTGCTAAACCTATCATCGACCTTGATCTTGTGATGGACAGCTACGATGTACTCCCACAAATCATAGAACGTTTACAACAGTATGGATATGAACACCAAGGGAACTTGGGAATAGAGGGAAGAGAAGCGTTTCAAAGACTTCAGGCTGATGGATTTATGAAATATCATCTGTATGTATGCCCTAAGGATGGAAAAGGCTACTTGGAGCATATCGCTTTCAGAGACTATCTGCGATCGAATACAGCAGCGCGTCAAGCCTATGCAGAGGTCAAACAGCACCTGGCAGCACAACATCGTGATGACATTGACGCTTATTGTGAAGGAAAGACAATGTTTGTTAGTTCAATTTTATCTAAAGCCATGAAAGAAACGTAAGAAAAATCAATCACTTGCCATTTCGAAGATGATTTCGAAATTCACTGGGAGACATGCCGCTCCACTTACGGAACTGCTTGGAGAAGTATAACGCGTCATTGAAACCGACCGAAGACGAGATCTGGTCGATGGTCAGCGTTCCTCCTAGCAGTTTTTTTGCGTTATCCATCCGTACCTTTAATAAATATTGTTTGGGAGACATGCCGATCTTTTGTTTAAAGACTTTAGAGAGGTGCGCTCTATGATAGCCTAGAGACGATGCCATATGGTCGATACTGATCTGTTGATGAAACTGCAGAGAAATCCAACGGATCGCTTGATCGATCTGGCGGTCGATAACATCCGGTAATTCTATCGATTGAGAGGGAAGCGAACTTATGTTCGCAACACCGAATTTGTGCACTAGCAGCCGCAGCCAACCCGAAGCTTCTAAGCTCTCCAGTCGAGGATAAGCAGATTGCTGAAAGGATAAACGAATATGTTCATATATTTTATGTATCTCTATTAGGTTATTTAAGTGGATTATTGGCTTGTCCCTTGTAATTCCCACTTCGTGTAGTAGCTGTTCAACCGCTTCCCCTTGTAAGGCCACCCATACATATGTCCACGGACGATCCATGTCTGCCTGATAGCTAAATAACGCACCCGGAAAAATTACAAAGGTATCCCCCTTACTACATCCCTGCGAATTACTGCCACTTTGAAAAACACCTTCACCATCAATTACTGTATGAATGAGATAGTAATCATGCACAGAGGGGCCCATTTTATGGCCAGGAACAGGCTTGCCTTCTCCGCTGAATAATACAGATAGGTCATGATCATCGGGAGCCAGATTAAACCCTGCTGTAAAATGATAATGCTCTGAAGCCATTCACTTAGGACCTCCCCAAGATTGCTTTTATAATACATTTAGATTATAGGATTGAATATACAAATGCAACAAACGTCCATATATCTCTTGTATTTCTCCATACTCATTGGGACCGCTCTCATTTATAGTGATTAGTGAAGAGAGCAGACGGTGATGATCCGACATCCTAGTGTTTATAAGGGAATTATAGTTTACTCTATTCCATAAAACTGCGATGTTAACACCGTTCACCTCACCTATAAGGAGGAATATTTCACATGTCTAAAATTACATTTATCGGAGCGGGCAGCACCGTATTTGCCAAAAACGTGTTGGGAGATTGTATGAGAACGCCAGCCCTGCAAGGGTTTGAACTTGCCCTGTATGATATTGATCTACAACGCCTTAAAGATTCCGAGAATATGCTAAATAATATAAAAGAGAGCAGCGGCAGCACTTGTGTTGTGAAATCCTATACGGATCGTAAAGAAGCTTTGCGTGGAGCTAAATATGTCATTAATGCAATCCAAGTGGGAGGTTACGATCCTTGCACCATCACAGATTTTGAAATTCCGAAGAAATATGGCTTGCGGCAAACGATTGCGGATACGGTTGGCATAGGTGGGATATTCCGTAACCTGCGTACTATTCCAGTGATGCTGGACTTTGCTGCAGATGTACGGGAGGTTTGTCCGGACGCACTCTTTATGAACTATACGAATCCTATGGCAGTTCTGACCAATGTGATGAATACCTATGGCGGTGTAAAGACGGTGGGATTATGTCATAGTGTGCAGCATTGTATTCCGGGCTTGTTCGAGCATCTGGGTATGGATCAGACAGGTGTTCAGGCTAAGATCGCTGGGATTAACCATATGGCTTGGTTATTAGAGGTTACTAAAGACGGCGAGGATTTGTATCCGGAAATTAAACGCCGTGCCGCTGAGAAGCAACAAGAACATCACGGAGACATGGTCCGTTATGAAATGATGCTTAAATTCGGTTACTACATTACGGAATCTTCGGAACATAACGCAGAGTATCATCCTTATTTTATCAAACGTAATTACCCTGAGCTTATCGAACGGTTTCAAATTCCACTTGACGAGTATCCACGCCGCTGTGTAGATCAAATTGAACGTTGGCAACAAATGCGTGAAGAATTGGTTAATAACAAAGAACTTAAACATGAACGTTCGCATGAATATGCGTCTTATATCATGGAAGCCATCGAAACTAATGTGCCTTTCAAAATAGGTGGCAATGTTATGAACACAGGTCTTATCACCAATTTGCCAAAAGAAGCATGTGTAGAGGTCCCTTGTTTAGTAGATAGAAGCGGAGTAACTCCGACCTACGTGGGAGATCTGCCTCCACAGTGCGCCGCACTGAATCGTACAAACATTAATACACAATTGTTAACGATCGAAGCAGCGATTACCCATAAGAAAGAACATATCTATCACGCCGCAATGCTCGATCCACATACAGCAGCTGAATTGTCGATGGATGACATTACAAATATGTGCGACGAGCTGATCACAGCCCATGGAGACTGGCTCCCGGCGTATAAATAAATTAATTAGTTAGGACTAAGGAAGCCTGAAAAATCAGGCTTTTTTTGATTGTATTTCTACGAGAAACGAATGTTATCTTTAAAAAAGACAACGTCGTTTCTTCTTGCTTATCTGTCTAGGACAACTGGGGGACATCGGAATACACATATATGGATTATCTAAATGTGGAGGTGATCCTATATGATCGTTGAAAGCTATACCTTAGCATCGTCCACAGCTTATGCTACCCCTTATTATGTGATTAGAGGTGAGCTTCCTGGTCCTGTCTTTATGGTGGTGTCGGGGATACATGGGAATGAGACAGGAAGTATTCGTGCCGCACAGATCATTGTAGAACGTTTTAATCAGAGAAGGTTGTATATACACCGGGGCACGATCATTGTAGTACCTCTAATGAATCAAAAAGCTTACCGCAAACGGATCAGAGGTGTACCCGATTTAAATCGCACCTTTCCACGTTCTAACAAAACAGCGGCAAAACATCCATTAGCTTCAGCTTTGCTACAGCTAGTAGTAAGATATCGTCCCACCTGGTTTCTGGATCTTCATGAAGCAAATGGGTTGTCACAAAAAAATCCGAAGCGACTTGGCCAGTCGATCATCGTCACTCCGGGAAGCCGAGGAATAGGTACAGCAAAACGTGTCATCAAAGGCATTAATCGTACGATTCCCAAAACCGCTTATCATTTTAATATCCGTTTACGGGAGCGCCCCGGCTCCTCAAGGGCAGCCGTTACCCGTATATTAGGGGCTAAAGCATTTACTGTGGAAACCTGCTGGAGCCTTGATCGTGACCTACGGATTCGCTATCAGATAGATATTGTTAGCCGTTTTTTAAAAAGTGCTGGATTATTGTGATGGAGAAAATATCTGATAACTGTGTAAGCTGGTTCTTAGATCCTAGGAATCAGCTTTTTTGCCGATACAAGAAAGGTAATTGACAACATTGAGTATAGTGTATATATTACATATATACATTGATAACACATAAACTAGGAGTGAGGGCACGATTCCATGAACATATTGATATCCAACACTTCCGGTGAACCCATCTATGCACAGATTGTCAGCCAGATCCGCCAGATGATTCTGCAAGGAGAGTTAGTGTCTGGCACCCCATTACCTTCTATCCGGCTATTAGCTAAAGAACTGCAGATTAGCGTAATTACAACGAAACGAGCCTATGAAGAACTGGAGAGAGAAGGGCTTATCAATTCAATAGTGGGGAAAGGTTCCTTTGTTTCTGGTGCAGATCAGGAGTTTATTCGGGAACAACGGCTACGGATTATGGAGCACAAAATGAAGGAGATTATCGACGAGAGTAAAATGCTGGGGATTAATTTTGCTGAATTTAGTGAGATGTTGAAATTGCTTTATGAGGAGGAGACAGAATGAAAGAAGTCATTCAATTGGACCAAATTTCTAAAAAATATGGCCATTTTAGCCTATGCGAACTTACGTTCGGTATTAAAGAAGGGTATATCACGGGGTTAATTGGGCCGAATGGGGCAGGGAAAACAACATTAATAAAAATGATGATGGGGATGGTGTTTCCTGATCGCGGCAGCGTCAAGATTTTTGACCAAGAGATGTCTATGCATGAAGCAGAGAATAAGGATCGGATTGGCTATGTCTCCGATGAGAATTACTTTTACGATCAATTAACCATCGATCAGATGAGTAAGATTATTGCTCCTTTTTATAGTCGTTGGGATCAAGAAACGTATAGGAAATACATAGAGATGTTCAAGCTTTCCCCGCGGAAAAAGATTAAGGAGCTCTCCAAAGGAATGAAAATGAAGTATTCGCTCGCCATTGCCTTATCACATGGTGCAGATCTGCTCATTATGGATGAACCTACTGCAGGACTTGATCCTATATTCCGAAGAGAGTTGCTTGATTTGCTTAGTGAGCATATCCAGGATGAAAAGAAGTCTATTCTTTTTTCAACGCATAATACGACTGATTTGGACCGGATCGCGGACTATATTGTTTTTGTGAACGAAGGGCGCCTAGTATTTAATGAAATGAAGGAATCACTAGCCAACAAATATATGATGGTAAAAGGAAACAAAGAGTTGCTTGATCGGGATGTGCGAAAATGGTTCATCGGGCTTAGAGAGACGGAAGTTGGTTTCGAGGGGCTTCTGAACAATCGCTCTGAGGGGGAACACTTCTTTAGAGATCATGCCATATGCGAAACACCTACCCTGGAAGAAATCATGTATTTTACGGTAAAGGGAAACGCATTGTATGTTTAACCTCTTTTTGCTGATTCGAAAAGATTTTATCCTACTGCGGAATTTTATCCCTATATTTCTCTTGAGTATCTTGTTTATTGCATATGTTCAACTGGATAACTCCAGCATGTTTGCTACATTTCAATCTTTACTGTTGCTCGTATACTCCTGTTCTATGGATGCATTGAATAACAACACAAAGTTTGTTATAGGGTTGCCAGTAAGACGGCAAGAGATTATCTTGGCTAAATACTTATCACTTATTCCTTATTGTTTCATCGGTTTGGTTTGCTCTTTCGCTTTGTTACTAATTTCCTTTTCATTGGGATATTCTATTAGCCCGTTTTATTGGATAGGGGTATCTTTAACGTTACTTATGATTCCTTTGTCTGCGTCTATTTATCTGCCGATTCATTATTGGCTTGGTTCCAAAAACTATTACTTCAATATCCTTTTTAATGTAGTAATAACGATAACCACTCTAAACACTGGATCTTCACTCTCAAATTCATCCTTTTTCTTAACAATTACCCATTTAAAGCTGCAAGATCATCTGGTGCCGGTTGGTTTGATAGGGATTGTTTATCTATCTATATTGTACTGCTCGTATAGAATTTCACTACGATTGTTTAGTAAGGAAGAGTTATAAGCTAAGGAGGACGTAAAGTGTATAAATCATTTTTTTTAATTCAAAAAGACTTCATTCTTCTGCGTAAATTTCTGATGCTGCTAATCCCTTTCTTTATTTTTATAGCGTACTCGAACTATCATAGCTTCAGTTTATTTACGGTAATGCCACCCATGCTGTTATTGATAAGCTCCTGCTCAATGGATACTCAGCAGATGACACAACGGTTTCTCGTTAATCTCCCTGTAAGGAGACAAGAGCTTGTCCGTGCCAAATACTTATCGATCCTTCCGCATGCGCTTGTTGGGCTGGCAGCAACGTCCTTTACCTATCTGCTGATTATTGTAACAGGCAAAGCCGTAACCCCTCATTTTTGGCAAGAGGTTGGCATTACGATATCCATTTTCCCTCTCCTTGCGATGCTTTATTTACCGATTCATTACTGGTTAGGGGCAAAGGGAGCGCAAGTGGTTAATCTTGTTTTTATGATGATTGTAATGTTTGGACCGAACGTGTTTAGCTTTTTGATCCAGTGGATCCCTGATGTGAACAGATGGCTGAGTTTTGGAGTGAAAGGTACAGTCATTCCCTTTATAATCCTAGGGCTGGCTTATGTATTCTTGCTTAGCTGTTCATATATCATTTCTCTGCGGATTTTTGTGCGGAAAGATCTTTGATTCGAAGGATTTGAGATTTTGAATGAATTCATATACCATTGTCACTACAAAGATAAATAGTAGGGGAAGGGTATACAACCAATGCCTAAAATGATTTATAGCTTTCGTACAAAAATGATTATGCTGCTGATGGCCAGTATGCTTGTATCCGGTGGAATTACCTTTTCAATCTATAAAATTCTGCAGAGATATTATCGATCAGAGGTCTTATTAGAAAATCCATTGACTAAAGTTCGCTACTTGATGCGGGATATCGGTGATGTTAATGCATTTTTGATTATCTTCATTCCTTTGGCCATCTTATTCTTTTTTATATTTACTAAACCATATGCAAATTATTTCAAGGAAATCTCGAAAGGGATCCATCAGCTGGCGTCGGGTGATTTCTCGGAGCGGGTGGATATCCCTTCTAAAGATGAGTTCGGCCTTATTGGCCATGATATCAATCTGGCTATTGATCATCTACAGGAAGCTATTGAGCGGGGCGACTTTGCGGAGAGCAGTAAAGATCAACTTGTATTAAATCTGGCACATGATCTGCGTACACCACTTACCTCCGTTATAGGTTATTTGGATTTTATCTTGAAGGACAATGAATTAACGCCAGAACAGACCAGACATTATACAACGATTGCTTATACTAAATCTCAACGTTTGGAAAAATTAATTGATGAGCTATTTGAAATCACAAGAATGAACTATGGTAAGCTTACGCTTGAAAAAACCTCGATCGACCTGAGTGAGCTTCTTTTGCAGTTAAATGAAGAGTTATATCCCGTTTTTGAAAAAAATGGTCTTACTTCCCGCTTGGATGTAATCCAACCTCTGAAGATAGAGGGGGACGGTGAACTGCTGGCGCGTGTATTTGAGAATCTCCTCACCAACGCAGCGCGATATGGAAGCGACGGTCAATTTATTGATATCCATGGTTATCTAGAAGAAAACGAAGTCGTTATTGAGATTATTAACTATGGAGATTGTATTGATCCGGAAGAGCTGCCGCGTATTTTTGATATGTTCTACACCGGGGATCGAGCGCGAACGCATCCCACAGGGAGTACGGGACTGGGCTTATTTATCACTAAAAATATTGTGGAACAACATGCTGGAACAGTTTCTGCACAAAGCAGCGTAGTGCGGACGATGTTTGAAGTACGGCTTCCACAAAATAATTGAGAACGAAGTCAAGTGTCGACTGAGCAGGAGTAAAACCGAGATCTACATGATCTTGTGGTGTTACTCCTTTTTAATGGTTTGGTCAGCAGACAGGATGAACGTTACCGGACATTTATTTGAAATTTTTAATAAATCGTGATATTATTAGCTTGCTAAGTAATTTGTATGGCAGTACGGAGGAAATATCTGTGATAGAAGATGAGATAAGGGAACTACTGGATAGAATATCAGCGGAAATGCGTAGAGATTATGCAGAGCTGCTTAGAGAACTTAATCTTCATGTGGGTCAAGAACAGTTATTATGCCGGTTATGGAGAACAGATGGAATGACACAGATACAGCTAAGTGAACGCTTGAATTGTGAGCCTCCAACCATAACAAATATGGTGAAATCTCTTGAAAATCATGGGTTTGTTGTTCGAAAAAGAGATCCTGAAGATGGCAGAGTTAGCCGAGTGTATCTAACCCTAGCCGGACGAAGTCTCTGCGAACCTGTGGAACAGATTTGGAACAAACAGCTGGATAAATTACTAGCCGGAATTATACCTGAAGAACGTTTATTATTAAGAAGACTTATGAAACAAATGGCTGATAATTTAGCTTGAATCAGGACCTATCCGCCATAACCATTAGTAAGCTAATTAAAACCAAGAAAAGAGGAACATAGATGATTACAAGTTTGACTCGCATCAATGAATTAGCTAAGAAAGAACGTGAAGTAGGCCTTACACAAGGCGAATGGGTTGAACAGATCGCTTTGCGTGAAGACTACCTGCGTGAAATTCGTGGACAAGTCCGTAACAGTCTTTCTGGAGTGACAATTTTAGATCCGGATGGAAATGACGTAACCCCTGAGAAGCTTCGTGCAGCGCGTAAATAATCAATGAACTAATAAGTAGAAACAACACCTTTAGATAACGTTAGATTAGCCTATGGCTGATCGACGGATATCTAGAGGTGTTTTTTGTTATATAAATCTTAACAGAAGCTTAATTCGTTATCATTAGGAGCTGGTGAAAGTTAAGAATCAATTAAACTTGCGTTACACAGGATCTAAGACTGGATTGTTAGAATGAAATAGACAAAAGATAAGGGATAACATGAAGGGGTGCAGAAGTTGGAGAAATTAAAAGAAACATCAAGGAAGGAAATGAAAGTATGAAAAAAACATTATTAATTTTACTTAAAGTAATAGTCGCTATAGTCATACTCATAGCACTTTTTCTGGTCATCGTTTTTACAGTCAATGTGATCAGCAATAAAGTGGAGAAAGGAAAAATACAACCCTATGGTCAGCTTGTACCTGTCGACGGGAAAAAGATGAATGTTACCATACAAGGGCAAGGCAAGGAAACAGTCGTGTTACTCCCAGGGTTTGGAACCGCATCACCCGTAATTGATTTCAAACCACTTGTAGATGAACTGACTCCTTTCTATAAAGTTGTAGTAGTTGAGCCGTTTGGTTATGGACTAAGCGATGTCACCACAAAAGAACGAACGGTCGACAATATCGTGAGTGAGCTTCATGAAGCTTTACAAGAATTAAAGATAGATCGTTATATTCTGATGGGACATTCTATAGCGGGAATTTACGGACTGGACTATGTGAACAAATACGAAAACGAAGTTAGTGCATTCGTAGGCATCGACAGCAGCGTACCCACACAAGGGGGCAACGATGAAGAATTTCCATCTGGAACCTATAAGCTGCTTAAAAAATCAGGATTTATGCGATTGATGGTAAAACTCAACCCGGCCCAAATCGTTACACCAAGTGATGATGAGGAAACTAAAGAACAAAATAGAATGATTTCACTTAAAAACATGATGAATCCTAATATCATCAGCGAAGCAGAGCATTTTAAAAGCAATTTCAAAGCCACGGAAACATTAAATTTCCCTAAAGATCTTCCTGTTATTTTCTTCCTTGTGAAAGAAAATACGGATGTTCCAGGCTGGGAATCCCTGCATAAAGAACAGATAAAAGACGCCTTACACGGGAAATTGATGTTGCTTGATGGGGAGCATTATTTGCACCATACCCGATCTAAAGAGATTGTCGAGAACTTTAGAAGCTTTATGGGAGAGATAAAGTAAGAATGAATGAGAAAAGCCTGCTAATTCAGGCTTTTCTTTTTTGTATTTTCAAATAAGTGAATCCTTTAGAAAAAAATGATAAATTTATCAAAGCAATTATGGGCACTCTATATCCTAATCTTTATTATAGGAAGGACTACCATAGTATGTGCGGAATAGCAGGAATATTAAAATATAATGGACAGCCACCACATGAAGAAACCTTAAAACAAATGACAGGGGTTATGAATCACCGAGGTCCCAATCATGAGGGAGTATGGCTCGATTCTCGCATTGGACTTGGTTTTCGCAGATTGTCTGTAATTGATTTACGTGATGGCAATCAACCGATGACGAATGAAGATCGTACTCTTTGGATTATTTTTAATGGTGAAATCTATAATTATAAAACACTACGAGATCAACTTAAGCTAAAGGGACATCACTTTCAGACGCAATCAGATACAGAGGTCATTGTGCATTTATTTGAGGAATACGGCAAGGACTGTGTCCATCATTTACGTGGAATGTTTAGTTTTGCGATTTGGGATCTTAAGGAACAATCTCTTTTTGCTGCTAGAGATCATTTCGGGATCAAACCTTTTTATTATTACAAAGACGAAAATAATCTTTTATTTGCTTCGGAAATTAAAAGCATACTTGCAGTGCAAGGGGTACCCAGAAAGCTTCAGTATCAAAGTTTATTCAGCTACTTAACTTTTCAGTATGTCCCGCATCCTGATACGATGTTTGAACACATTCATAAATTAGGACCTGCAGAGCGAGTATTTGTTAACTCGGAAGGTGAAATGAAGATCGAGAAATATTGGGAACCCCATTTTCAACCGGTAGTACGATCTTTAGCAGACTACGCAGAAGAAATTCAATGGAAATTGAAAGAGTCTGTAAATCTTCATTTACAAAGTGATGTGGATAGAGGATGTTTTTTGTCCAGTGGAATTGACTCCACCGCAATAGCTGCAATGATGAGAGCAGAAGAATCAACAAAGACCTTCTCGATTGGATTTGAAGGGCTGAACAATGAAACAATCATTGCAAATCAAACGGCAGCCAAACTGGGGACAGATCATTATTTTCACATTTTATCGCAAAAAGACTTTTTTGAAAGTATCCCAAAAACAGTCTGGCATCTAGATGAGCCAGTTGCAGACCCTTCCGCTATTGCACTCTATCATCTGAACCAGCTTGCAAAAGAACATGTCACGGTTGTCCTATCAGGGGAAGGCGCTGACGAATTATTCGGAGGGTATAGAATCTATAGAGAGCCAAATGCATTAAAACCGATAACCTGGATGCCTAACTTCATAAAGGATTCGTTACGAAAATCATTATCTGTATATCCCTATCATTTTTATGGCAAGAATTATTTACTTCGGGGTCTGACACCTTTAGAAGAGCGTTTTTTCGGAAATGCTAACATCTTTAACAAAAGCGGTAAGATGAACTTGCTCCACGAATCGGTACACGCTCAGAATAGCTTTTTACATCCTACGGATATCGTTAAGCCTTTTTATGATAAGACAGCTCACCTAGACCCTACGACAAGAATGCAGTTTATTGATATGAATTTTTGGTTACCTGGAGATATTTTATCAAAAGCAGATAAGCTATCCATGGCACATTCATTAGAATTAAGAGTCCCATTTTTAGATAAAGAGGTTTTCGAAACGGCTAGTAAAATACCTGTATCCAATCGGATTGGGCAAAAAACAACAAAACTTGCTTTGCGTAAAGCTATGGAAGGAATCGTTCCGGAAGCTATTGTGAATCGCCCGAAACTAGGATTTCCCGTACCCATTCGTGATTGGCTCAAAACACCAATTTCAGATATAATGTTCGAACAAATACGATATAGTGGCATTGAAGAAATATTCAATATGAATATCATCGAAGAGATGTTTACCCAGCATCGGAGTAATAAAGGCGACTATTCGCGTAGAATCTGGCTAATTTACATTTTTTCAGTATGGTACACTCTTTTTATAAAAGAAGACCTGAAGCAATTAAACAGTGCCGTGTTGTAATGGGGGAGTGGTGTGTTTGGAGTTTGAGGAATACGCGTGGAATAAACATGAGCAGCAAATAAGAGAAACTAAAGGATTTACTTACAGTACTCCAAAGATAAAGATTATAGATAACCATGAATTAAGAAATCGACTTGAAGCCATGCTTGAAAAGCTGCCGCAGAAGTTTCTGGCCAAATGGGCTTTGAAAGTAGCAGCTGAGCACCTGGATCATCTGGACCAGCAGCTTGTAAATGACCCGCGGATTGATTTAGGTATAGAAACGCTAGAAAAGCGTATAACTGGTGAGATTAGAGCCTTTGATTTAAGAAAAGTTGGATTCATAGTCAATGAATTGGCCAAAGAGTCCACAACCGAGGCTAGTAAGTATGCTGCCCGTTCTTTTGCACAAGCCATAGCAACTGGACATATGCGAGGACACGCTATGGTTTGCAGTGATTATGCAGTAAAACTGGTGAATTACATATCAGATCATTCTTCAGTTGCTGAGGCAACAACTAAAGAACGGGAAAGACAATTAAGGTTAGCTGAAGAGTTACTTTGAAATTGAAGGTTTAATGATGAACATGTATGAGGATGATTCTAAAAGTTAAATAATGGTAATGAATAACTTTTTATATAATTGAGAGTTATGTAATCTAGCGCAACAATAAAACATGGTCAGCATTTAAAGTTTTATGCGAGACTTGATGAGCTTTAAAGCTTAATACTCGTTTTAGATAATACGATTACTAAATAAGAATCAATTGCTTAGGAAAGGGCAGCAATTTTGAACATTGCTTAGATAATCATTAATAAACAGTAAATGGGCAATAATGTGGATCAAATTGGTTGCTTCCATTAATTTATATACTACTTCCTCACAAAACCCGTATTTTGTACATATGTCACTAAGATGCATTCTACTTAGATTATACATAGCTCAAAACTTAGTCCCTTTGCCGACAAAGCCCCTATTCTGGCCATGAAAAAACAACTCAACTGGAGCAGTTTTCAATAATCATGCTTCTTTATATAAGAACTTACGTAATTAATCAGTTCATAATTTTTTGGATAATCAATGGATATCCGTGCTGGTACATGGGATTTCATTTTTGAAATAGTTTTCTTTTTTCTTAAGCTATGATTGGGGCATTGATATTCAGTGATTCTTGTGTTGATTGTATTCTCATAATACATCTTAAAATTTATACTTTCAGCGCTCTTACCTTTAACCTCTTGGTATTTAAAAGCCATTTTGAAGTTAGCTTTTGTGCTGATGTGAGAATTTATAAGAACTTTATCTTTAAGACATAATCTACATTCTTGAAGCATTCGTGCCCCAACTCCCTGCCGGCATGCCTTAATGGTCTATATATTTGGCACAGGCCCCTCAAAAAAAATAACAGAACCCTTAACTTAAAGCACTTTAAGGGTTCTGTTTATTATTTTATTTATTTGACATATTTAATTGCATACTTGTCAAGAAGCATTTCGGATTTGTTCAATTGCTTAATTCCTTCTGCCCCCTTCTTTTCACCTGCATTGAATTTGGACCAATTTATTTTGGTCGTCTTCAAGCTGTCCCGCATTATAGTGAACCCTTCCAACTGGAGTTTTGCTCCTGCCAGATAGTAGGTATGTATTTCTTTCAACTCTACATTATTAGCTTTGAGGTTTTTCAACCCGGATACAAATTTAGTATAATTGGGCAATACAGTATTGTTTAAAGTAAGAAAGAGTGTTTTTCTTGTTGAATCGTTCAGGAGTTTATTTTGATTTAACGTAGTTATGGCTTTCTTTTCATAGCTTCCTAATGGCTGCAATTGCTCAATGTAATCTTCAAGATCCTGTAACATAATTTCTTCGTGTGTAGGTTCCTTTATAACTACCGGCTTAGTTGGTTCAGGAATGACTGTATAATCATCCACCACTTGAACAGTGAATACATAAGGTTCAAACTTTTCTCCAATATTGACAGTTAAGGTAGCATTCCCTTTATTTATTGCATGAAGTTCAGAAACCCATTGCGTTTTTCGTACGACCTTGACAACATTCTCATCTGAAGAGATTGGAGTGAAGTCATGTTCCGTAACGTCTGCATCGGTCCAGTCAGTGATGGCTATTTCGTATGATTTCCACTCCCCAACTTTTATCTCAGCAGGTTTGGTCACTTTGACAATGTCGGTGATGTTCTGTGCAGCCGCATAAATACTGCCAACCCCGAATACAACAGATACTATAATTGCTAGCATTAGCGAATAAATCCAACTCTTTCGTTTCATATAGCCTTCTCCCCGCTTAATTATTAATAGTAAAGCATCTACCAATTTTGCTAAGGCATTTCATGAATAGGTCGCAGGTAGCAAAAGCAGCATATTACTTTCCTCTTATATTATATAACTTAGCAGGAATAATTGTCCTATGTTTTTTGGGTTTGCTTCCCGTTTCGGGGCACCACCTTTACAAAGGAATGGTTTTACGTCCGGGTCTATTCTGACAGTCCCGACAACAATTGTAAGTCTCTTTTGAAGAATACTATTATTATTTAACTAATCACCGGAAAACGAATCTTAACTGTCGTACCACACCCTACCCCGCTGCTAATGTGGACAGTACCTTGATGTTGATCGACGATCCAACGCGCGATCGATAGCCCTAGACCTGCTCCATGATCCCCTCTACTTCTAGAGGAATCTCCCTTATAAAAGCGATTAAATACGAGTGGTAATTCATGTTCCGAAATACCCACTCCGTTATCCTTGACGGTTATAAGAACTGATTTCCCCTGCCTAAGACACTCAAGATCGATTTGCCCATCCGCCTGCGTAAATTTAATGGCATTGTCCAACAAAATCATGAACAACTGTATGAGACGATTCTCATCTCCATTCATGAGCAATTCCGAGCCTTCGACATGAAGCTGTACCCGCAACTGCTTGTAATCCATTATTGGCTCCATTTTTTTGGCGATCTCTTTAATGATCACGTCAATACGAACAGGTGTGCATGAGATAACTTCCTCATGTGAATCGCCTCTTGCCAGAAGAAGCAGGCCGTCTACCATGTTGCTCATTCTTTTAGTTTCTTTCAGAATGGCTGAAATTGGAGCGCTTTCTTCCTCGATCGTATGATCGGGATGGCGTAACAATATTTGTGTTTGCCCTCGGACGACCGAGAGCGGACTTCTCAACTCGTGAGAGGCATCTGCAACGAATTGCTGCTGCTTATCCCAAGCCTTCTGAATTGGTATGAGCGCCCGTCTAGCCAAAGCGTAACCTGCGATGATAGATAATAACGCGCCGACACCGATTCCAATACTAATACACCATAATAACCGGTTCAAATAATACACCTCGGCGGAAATTTCCGTAAATATCTGAATTGTTTCAAAGGAATGTTCGACAGTTTCTCGACTATTGGCAATTTACCCTGATAGGGTCTGCTCACGAATCGATAGGATTTCTTACCCACGAGTATCGACTCGGGCCGCATGTGGTTTTGTTTTTCCCGAAGCATCGAACTCAATTCGATATATGGTACTTTATAATATACGCTTTGAATCAATGCATCGTTGGAATCCCAATAAAATGACATCATAAAACGTTCCGGTTCCTTCGAATCAATGTTAAGTACTTGCTCCCCGTTACTTAGAGAAATTTGTTGCATGTGGTCAATATTAAACACCAGATGACGGTCAATATCGGAATAGATCCGATAATGTGCCAACCCATATAACGCTCCCCCCAGTGTGACGAGCAAGCAAAATACGACCGTGCTGTTCCATATCGTCATTCGTACTAACGTGCGTTTAATCATACCGGGGTTTGCTCTCCTTTTATTTGGCGGATTTGATGTATTGATTCACTTGCTGCTCCAATATTGGAAATGGCATATTCCCGTTTCGAAGAAGAACGGAATGAAATGCCTTGATATCGAAGCGATCCCCGAGTTCGCTTTCCGCTTTCTCCCGAAGGGATTGGAATTGCTCCGATCCGATCGCATAGTTTTCGTTAAGTCCAGGATAGGCAATGACACTGTCGATCAAAGCATCGTTCCCCGTTCCGGTAACACTAACCAGATACTCATTAGCTTGTTCTCTTGTCCACTTCAGCCCATGGATACCCGTATCTATCACGGTACCCCTGGAATTGCCCAGCAAACGGTTTAGTACCATATTCCGATCAAGCAACCCCTTCTCCGCGCATAAACTTTCCATATAGACCGCCCATCCCTCTACGAATCCAGCCGTCATCGTTATTTTGCGGATTAATGGAATGGATGGTTGATCATATTGAATCGAGAATTGAAAGTGATGTCCTGGAATACCCTCATGCAAGGCAAGCAATTTAACTATTTCTTCGGAGGTCGGATTTTCGAGTGGAATGACAAATCTCCCGCTCCTATCACCATCTATAGATAAGGGGATATACATTCCACCTGCCGATGCGAAAAGAGCCGAATACGCCCGCACATCCACGGGATGGTCCTGGATAAGCTCCTCTTCAAACCAATCGGACAAGTAGGGCGTGGCATCCGACAGACTGCTGTTTAACGCTTGCAGCAATTTATCTCCAGTTAGGAATCTGGCTGCAGATGTAGTTTGTGCATGACCCGAAGCCCCGCTTCTTAGCTCCTTCTCGATCTCTTCTACCTTGCGTTTAGCGATCTCGTGAATTTTCTGAGGACTAAGGTCCGTACCCGTAGTAAGTTTGAGCCTTGCAGAATAATACTCGCTGCCGCCCGGCTGATTCCAGATTCCTTGGTTCACGGATGCTTGCTTCATAAGATCGTTCTTGATCACATCGGCAAGTTTGCCGTAAGAAGCCAGTACATGATCGGTTAGGGTTTGCGCTAACGTTTTTTTCAGCTTTTCCTCTTCGGAGGGATTGAGTTTTAACTCGGTTAATTTCTCTGCGTACAAACTGTACAGAATCGTTTCTTCCGGTTTCGTATTCTGCAATTTGCTGTAACTCGTAAGCATTTCCTTAAGAAATTCAGAAGCAGGGACAATACCTTTCTCCCGTCTGTCTTGAATTCTATTAATGACATGTGCGACTTTATCTGAAAACCCGTTCAGCGCAACGATATAATTCTTTGCATCTGCTTGGCTGCGAATCGGATAGTTGTTCGCGAAATACGGCGGAAAATTGCTTAGGGAAAGGTAGTCATTCGTGTTCAAATCCCAATATTTATATACCTGCTGCGCCGCGCTTAGGTCCCATTTTAGGATATCGTAGGTGAGTTTGTCTTCCGGGGAAAGCTTAGCAGCATCATAGTTATTCAATTTTTTTAACCAGTCATTTTTCTTATCGTTTAATAGTTCGTAATCGGCATCCGACAGGTCCGTAAGCTTAGTGGGATCCCATCGGATTCCCTCCACATTTTTCACGTCAAAATAAAGCTGTATCTCAGGGTCATCCTTAAGCGTATCTACCGCCATCTTCTGAATCAATCCATCGAAACTCTCTGGCTGATGTTGGGTCTGCCCAAACAAACCGCCTGCAATCAGCAATACGAGAAGTACCACAGCTAATAAAATAGTCAATCGTGTGTTCTTAAACATCTGTCTTACAAGGTTCATTCATCAATCTCTCCTTTATAGAGTATAAGAAGAATATATAAGATGAACCTTTGATTTCCCTTTGAAAAACTACTTGTTTATTCTTAGTATGTAGCCCAAACCTCTTACGGTTTGGATATATTGATCGGCATGCCATAAAGACAGCTTCTTTCGAAGATAATGGACATAGAGCTCGACGATGCCAATCCCCGCTTCCGAATCCAGTCCCCAAATTCGGTTATAGATTTGCTCTTTCGTCACGATCTGCTCTTTATTCATGAGCAGGTACTCAAGCAGCTCATATTCCTTTTCTGTTAAAGTCAGCTCTTCTCCTGCGACCGTTATTGCTCGATTTCGAACTTGAATAGCAATCGGGCCGTAGCTAATCTGCTCTTCTTGATTAACCTTGCCATAACGGCGCAACAGCACTTTAGCTCTGACAATCAGCTCTGGAATTTCGAATGGCTTCACCACATAATCGTCCGCTCCGATCGTTAACCCCTTTACCCGGTCGTTTAGTCCGTCTTTTGCCGTCAGACAAAGAATCGGGGTATCCACTCTTTGCTTCCTCAGCTCTTGGATAAAAGTAAATCCATCAACCTTAGGCAGCATAATATCCAAAATAATTAAATCGAACTCGCCGTACAATGCGTGATGCAAGCCCTCTTCTCCGTTATGACACTCCGTAACCTTATGCCCTTCATCCTGCATAACTCTTGCAATTGTGTGCGATATTCCAATATCGTCCTCTACGATCAACAGCTTCATAAGTCCCTCCATGAATGAACAAAGTTACCTACATAAATATAAATGTCACCCTCCCTATAATGATAATAATAAATCTATCTTCAAATAATTTTCTTCAATTAAAAATACTATATCCATTAGGTAATAGTCTACGGGGTTTTTATGTTGTTCTAATTCAGTCAATTTATCTTCGAGATACCAACCTGAAAATCAACAACATCTTTACCACATGCTTCTATAACACCAGATAGTTCATTGCCTAATGTTAATGGGAGATCATAATTAGCAATCATTGGGATACTGCCTTTTAAAATAAGAATATCTAAAGAATTTACACCTGCAGCTTATCCTTTAACGAGTACCTCACGATTATCGATTTCCGGTATCTTAACATTGTTTATTTCCAAATGAATTTCTTTTGAGTATTGTATTTGAGCAGCTCTCATGTTCTGCCAGCTTCCTCTCCATTTGAAAATTTTATGGCGTACAATTTTCAGTTGTACGCCAGTTGTGATTCCACATATTCTTATTGATGTTGAGTTTTTAATTCTTCCATTCTAGGGTAGTCTGTATAACCTGAGCTTCCGTTACCAGAGTATAATGTTTTAGGATCAACTTCATTTAAAGGTGTTCCTTTTTTTAGTCGTTCCACAAAATCCGGATTAGCTAAAGACCAGATACCGACTGGTACGACATCAGCAGTACCACTATCAATATCTACACTAATATCTTCAAGTGCCCGCCCTACTCGATTGACCAATAATGGATTTGTCCAAATTGAACGAATTTCATGGAGCAGTATTTCATTCCCTAAATGCATCACATGGAGGTATGCTAAATTATAATTAGCTAATTCTTTTACAAGATGGCGATAAACCTCTGGTCCTTGTGCGCCTTCAACAATCCCACCAAGAGGTGTTCCTGGTGAAATACGGAAACCGGTTCTTTCTGCTCCAATTTCTTCAACGACTGCTCTTGTTACTTCAATTGCAAACCGAGCACGGTTCTCCACAGATCCACCGTATTTATCGATTCGTTTATTAGAATTTTCACTAATAAATTGATTAATTAGATAACCGTTGGCTCCATGAATTTCCACCCCATCAGCACCTGCTTTAATAGCTGCTGCAGCTGCTCTTCGGAAGTCTGCAATAGTATTTTGAATATCTTCTTCACTTAGCTCTCGTGGGACGGGTATTTCCTGCATTCCTTTAGCAGTAAACATTTCTACACCAGGTGCGATCGCAGAAGGTGCAACTGCTTGTCGATGATGCGGAGTATTGTCGGGGTGCGATATACGGCCCACATGCATTAATTGTATATACATAAAGCCACCTGCTTCATGCGACGCATCCGTAACCTTTTTCCAACCTTCTATTTGCTTTTCAGTATAGATGCCAGGTGAATTTAAATAACCTTGACCATCATCAGATGGTTGTGTACCTTCACTAATAATTAATCCCATTGATGCTCTCTGAGCATAGTAAAGAGAGCTTAGTTCTCCAGGTGTGCCGTCCTTCTGTGCTCTACTACGTGTCATAGGTGCCATTGCTAAACGATGAGGTAATTCCATATTTCCAATTTTCGTATTACTCCACAATTTGTTCATTTATTATTCCCCTTTATGAATTAAATTAGAAATGAAATTGTTATTAAGAAAGATGAGGGTACAGTGCAGGAACGCCACCTGCAAGTCCACCTTGTATCATTCGGCTGTTATCATCAGCAATAATTTCAAAGCTGCCAGATTCTATGCCATTAATAGCTATTTTTGCGATATCTGCAGGGCTTGCTTTGGGGACTTCTAAGCTGGTTGTCATGTCTGTATCCATAAAGCCCACATGTAATCCTGATACTCTTATATTATGAGGATATAGATTTAAACGTAAATCGTTCGTCAATGCCCACTCTGCAGCCTTTGCAGCTGAATAAGCACCTACAGTTCCTGAACTAAACCAAGATAATGCGGAAAGAACATTTAAAATAGATCCTCCCCCATTTTTTTCAATTATTGGTGCAAAAGCACGAACCATGGACAGCGTACCGAAGAAATGCGTATCAAACTCCAAATGTATTTTTTCTACCTCATCGTCCAGCAAAGTGGCGCCAGTAGCTGAGCCTGCATTGTTGATTAAAAGCGTCACGTCCTTAGCGAGGATAACAGCTGCTTCAACTTCTTGAGTGTTGGTAATATCAAGCTTTACTGGTATAACGCCTGGAATGTTAATGGTTTCCGGATTTCTTGCACCACCATAAACCTTAGCTCCTCTGGATAAAAGCTCCAGCGTGAGATGGCGGCCAAAACCTCGATTTGCTCCAGTGACAAATGCTACTTGTTCAGAAATTATCATTTTTGTTACTCCTTTTATTCATCGTTTATTCACTATATGGGAATGATCATTCTAAAAAACATATAAGAAGGATCGTTTAAAGAGATCTTTAAACGAGACAAGACTCAGTTATGAGAACAATCATTCTAGAATATGCATAAGCAATTATATTTAAATAATAATTACTTATATAAAAGTTTAATTGATAAATCGGCTATTCGATGTAATTTTTCTTTAGGCACTGAGGTCCTAGTCATTACCCTTAATCCCACAAAAACAGAATGCAGATGTTCCGCTAGATCGTCGGCATTGAAATCCAAGCTAAATTCTTCATCCTGCTGGCCCCACAGAATAATATCTTTGAGCAGCTTCTCTGATAATGTGAACGATTCAATGGACTTCAAATCCACATTGGCATCGCGCATTGCTAATTCCACCGCTGAATTCACCATCAAACAGCCTGAGGGCGAATCTTCTTCACCATTTATTATGAAACTAAAGATAAGCTGAAGTGCCTCAGTTGCAGTCTTGGAACGTTTAACTTCTCTTGAAAGCTCAGCATTCACTTTATCGCGAAAACGGTCCATGGCTTTCAAAAACAGCGTATGCTTGTCGCCAAATGTGTCATATAAACTTCTTCGATGAACTCCCATATGCTCTACAAGATCTGTCAAAGATGTCTTCTCGTAACCCTGTTCCCAAAAAAGCTTCATCGCCTTATCTAATACTTCGTTCTCTTCGAATTCTTTGCTTCTTGCCATTCGATTCCCTCCCTAATAGTAAATGTAACATATTGAGAACGATCGGTAAAGAATAGATTTTCTAATCACTGTTAACGATGTGCTCTCTTAGCTTTCTTCTTCACTCCTTCCGACTGGTCTGTGGTGACTTACCTCCGAACGGATCCCTTCCCCATCATAGCGCGACTATGTAGGTAACTTTAAGTCAATAAACCACAATGTAGATACATTTGTGCATTTTTTTTGACACAAATGTACCTACATAAAAAAAAGAAAAGCCTGATTTAACAAGCTTTTGTCGAGTAGCTTATGTTGGCACTTTTGTGTCTTTGGACAGTTCGTTATATACATGTCGGTGGACAAGAAGATTGTCTACTTCGGCTACGGTACTTAAAAGGGTAAAGTTAACGGGTGGCCGTTAGCTTAATAAAAAGACAGCCGATCATCTAGACGGCTGCCATCGTGTATGGATTGATCGATCTTTCCCCGTAAGCGTAATGATGTTGCTTCAGTGTAAAAAAACTGCAATCTTATTAACCTGCTCCGTAATTTATAGCGAGGTTACGAACTTCACCTCCGGAAAGCGGCTATCTGGTCCTTTCATTAAGATTCCGTCTTGATTTTTCAGATACATATCGAAGAAATTCAGCATATAGGTATTGGTAACGGAGTCCGCTCTATCGGGCTCAATCTTTCCTGTAATGCCCAGCATTTTGAAAATCGGAGAAATGAACTGTACGTCGGTAAAATTCAAATGCTCCGTATTTTCGATATAGAGGACTTGTCCCCCTTCGTCGACCGCTTTGCGCATCCGTTCTAGCTCTAACTTTTTATCTTCCGTTACTTGATCCTCCCACTCTCTGGTTGAGCCCATACGGTTAATTTCTGCATCCGTGTAGACCCGGTTATCCATCACCATTTTTAATTTTTCAAAATAGCTTTCCGAGTTGAGGAATAAAAACGGCTTTTGCAGTCCCTCTCTTTCACGCAGACGATAAAGCCCTCCATCCAGGTCTATGCCAACCGCGATTCGCGGATCGTAAGAAGCGTCATAAGCCGTTGCTCCACCGATAGAATGACCGAACACCCCGACATGGTCGAGATCAATCCAGCCTTTTAGATGACTTGGAATCTGCCCCGATTGGATAAGTTCGAATTGGTCCAGCACAAACACCACATCGTCGGTTAAAACTTTCCCTAACTTGTCGCGATTTCCGCTTTCCGTCCGATAATCATGGTCAGGCGAGAATAAGTCGTTGGTTGTGCTGGTCGTGATTCGACCGTCCGGAAACTCGGTTGCAGATGTGTTGTAGGTGTGGTCGATCATTGCCACGATATATCCGTGACTCGCGAGATATTCGGCTTGCGACGTGTGGAGGAACCTAGAAGAGCCGTTGCCGGGATTCCCAAGGATCAGTGGGTATGAAGTCTGCGCCGTAGAGATTTCCGCCTCCGCATATGCATGACTGGATACGTACTTCAGGTGTTGAAAAGTAAACCCGGGAAGACCATAGTTCGCGGCCATATAACTTAAAATCCGCGTTTCGGGAATAAAAGCAGTTCGCTTGCCACTACCAGCTTGAGTCGGATACCATACCTGAACCATCAATTCTCTTTTACCCTCTCTTGCTTTATCAAAAATCTCTTCCCTATTGGTATCCACAAAATGAAACGTTTGCGTTCCTACCTTAAATTTTCCTGTCAGTTCAGGGAGTTTAAATACAGGAAAAGCATACATGAGGACCGCTGTTCCGACCAGCATGATCGCTATAGCGGTATAAGCTGAACCCAACAGGAATCGAGGTTTTTTTTGGAAACTGCTTTTTTTAAAATAACTATAACTTGAACTGGCTAAAAAAAAGACCGTTATGCAATATGGGAAAAACAGCTGCACTCTGTATCCTTCCACCGTCCAATGAATGACCAGTAAAACTGCGGCGATCCCGCTTGCAATGAAAACTGGAATTATACGCTGACCTTTTTTTAATACAACTGTTAATACAAACAAACTGATGTTTGACAAATATAGCAATAATTCAAACAATCTCATCTCAAGTCTCCTTTAAAAAAATTTCATTTTCATTTGTTCCAATCACTCCTGCCTAGCTTGCCTAACCTCCCCTCCTTTGCTGCTTCAGTATAAAGACGGTTTCTCAATCCAAAATGTATCAGTTTCGTTACTGTAAACTGCTTATTAGCTTAATAAAAAGGCAACCGATCATTTGACCGGCTGCCTTCTTATTTTGAATGAGCTATCGTTTCCCATTATCTTAGCTTAATGGGTCACATTCGTAGTCTTAATGCAACCTACCACTTATTCCATTAATCTCCCTTTACTTCATTATCGTTCGGAATTAATTCATACAAGGCACGAACATCACAACCGATGGAATCGGCGATCGATATGGCAATTTTGAGTGGCATCACTCTTTTGTTTTCAATAAAGTCGTAAACTCGTTCCGGTTTAAAAAGCAAGTCTTTTGCCAGCCATTCCGCTGACTTCCCGGATTCCATCAATTGTTCATTCAGTAAGCAACGTCCTAGTTCAAATTTCAAGAAGTGATGACCTCCCGCATAAGATAATACTTAACCTTAAGCGTTGTCCATTGCCAGCATGAATATACTTCATATATGATGCATAATAGCACTGTGTAGAAAATCTGCTAAATCCTCATTGCTATATGGATTAATGATGTTCATATCTCTCACTCCGTACATATATAAGCAATAACGCCCCATCTCGTGGTCTATAACATCGTCCACCTTAAGAGTAAGTTAGGTCAGTTTTTATGGAGTATATTGTGTAAACAAGCTTATGCGCGCTTTTTTATTGTTATAGAACATATGGATTTGGTTTGAATGACAGACTCATTCTTTAAAATAAGGCGTAATCCCTCTTGAATAAAGGTTCTCCACTAACTTGAAAAATTCTTCTGACGATAAATCCTTTTGACGCTGGAGCCAAAGACGAAACAAAGAAAGGGCTGTTGTCAGGTAAAACTCAATGAAGTATGGCGTTAAGGATTGGTTTTGCGGAACGTTTAATTCTAATTGATCCAAAGTGATTTCTTTTTTTAAGCGTTTTAAAAAACGGGAACTTCCATAATCACCCAAAAGGGCATTAAGAACCAGGAGATGTTCTTTTTTGTCCAGACAATTGAGCGTATCTTGAACCGTATCCTTCGATAGCTCTTTATTCGCCAATTCTTTTTTCATGTCATTCAATAAGTCATTTTCAACAGAGTCTAACAATTCGTAAATGTCAGTAAAGTATTGATAAAAGGTGCTGCGGTTATATCCTGACTTATTCGAAATTTCCTGAATCGAAATTTTTTCAATCGGCTTTTGGCTATACAACTCACAAAAAACTTCTACAAATTTTTGTCTCGTTTTCTCCGTTATTTGGGGTTGCTTTTTCATGTTTCCCTCCTACTAGTGAATAAGAATATCATCCGACAAATCATAAAAAACTGATGGTTGATCAAGGAATAATGAAGATTTATAATCACATCATACAACATGTTGTCGGATAATAAAAAGGAAATATTAACAAGTTGGGGTGGTTTATATGTCAGCAAAACAAGATAGAATTTTAATTTTTGGTGCAGGTGTCATCGGGAGCATGTACGCAATAAAGCTTATTGAAGCAGGGTTTGACGTTAGCCTGTTTGCACATTCGAACAGATATACATCATTAAGAGAAAATAGCCTGCAGTATATAGAAAAAGGTACAGTTAGATCGATACAAGTGAATGTCATGGATACGCTCGAAAATGACGATGTATACGATTTTATTTTCGTTACTGTTCGTTATGATCGGTCCGAATCAGCATTGTTAGCGCTAAAAGATAATCAAAGCAAAAATATAGTTACGATGATTAGTAATTCAATTGGATTTTCTTCGTGGCTGGATATCGTAGGGGATAGACTTCTACCAGCTTTTCCCGGCTTCGGAGGACAGATTAAAGATGGAGTATTACATGCGCGATTTCTACCAAAGTTTATAGCGGCAACTGCATTTGGAGAAATTAATGGTGCAGTGACAGAACGTATAGAAAACCTCGCAAAATTATTTAAAACTGCAAAGCTTCCCTACGTTATTAAAAAGGATATGCAAGCGTATCTAATCTCACATTCCGTATCAGACATTGCCATGTTGAGTTTTTTGCATTCTGAGAATAAGATCATTGACGAAAAAACAGCCAGAAACAGAAAGACGGCACGCAAAATAACAGTCACTTTAAAAGCGTATCTAAGGGCAATACAAAAAGCTGGCGTTTCAATTGATCCTCCAATACTTAAAATAGTGCTTAAATTTCCAAACTTATTTTTGGATCTTTTCTTTATGACATGGCTACGAACTAAGATGGTTAGGGATATGATGTTGCCGGATTATGCGAATAATGCTAACAATGAGATTGTACAGCTGAGTAATGATTTAATGAAATTTTTAAGTCAACATGATATCAAATCGGAAATACATGTTCAGTAATTTTTTGTTAAAATAGTATGGTATTTTTTAATTTATTTTCATTAAATCCTTCAATCAGGCATTAATCTGAATATGAAAATCTAAATATATAGTTTTTTCGTAGCATCCTTGAATAAACTAACGGGAAATGATAATTGAACAGCGGCAGTCTAAGACTTTATTTATCCAGTCTTGGACTGTCGTTGCTTTATTATCCGGGACAGTCAGCTGATAAACGCATTTCAGTATTCAAAGGCTACTGAAAATCATAAAATGCACCACCAAAAACCATAAATTATATCAGATCGATATGTGAACCAGGCGGAATCATGAATTTCGTCAGGTTCTTTTTGCATTCTAGTCTTGTAAATCAAAGCATTCTAGGTAAACATAAAGGTATTATATCACTAAGTATAAGTATACTTTACTTTTGTTAAAAATAAGTTTATAATTTGATTCAAGAGGTGATGGTCATGAAGAAAGATTTTGGTGATTCAATATCCAATAAGGTTTATGAATATCGTGTACTTGCCAGAATGTCTCAGCAAGAATTAGCAGAGAAAGTCGGGGTTTCCAAACAAACCATTTTCGTAATGGAAAAAGGGAATTATGTTCCAACTCTGCTATTGGCTTTTCGAATTGCCGATTTTTTTAATGCTGATGTAAACGATGTTTTTACTTATTTGAAAGGAAATGATCAAAATGAAAATTAAGTCTATTTCTGATATCCATAACGCAATTTTTCACCCTTTAAAGTCCTGGGCTGAGCAATCTACGGGAAATTGGAATATTCTCATTGGAGTAGGTTTTTTACTGCTCATGGGTAGTGCGATTTTTACCTATGTATTTTATAAGAAGATTGGGCAAGACGATGAACGGACAAATAAAATCTTTTTGAAAAGCAGTTACTTTATGCTGTTGACAATTATTCTATGTGACATGATTTTTCCTAAAGAGTATATGTGGAACATCTTTTTCTTGTTCAAATATGCGCTAGCGTTTTTAGCTGGTGGAATTTACATGGCCATCCAGTATAAAAAGGATTTGTCGTAAGGAAGGGTCAGAGCGAGGACCAGCTAAGGATGAAGATTAGACAATGTTGATAAATATGCTAACTAAGTGATATGGAAGTTCAATAGGTTGCAATCGGGTGATATAGATGTATAAGAAATTGCTAAAAATCAAAAATATCCTTTTATTTACCTTTCCCCTCTGCTTCTAGCGGAAATAGATACATGTTTTTGTCCATTTTTGTTTACATGTTCTTGTCCTTTGATCGCGACAAGAGCATGTATTCATAAATCAAAAAAAACCGCGCTCTGCCCCTCCTCTTATCAGACTATTATATCGGTGAGTGTATACAAACCATGTAATGCTTGCTGTTAATAATGCTGACGAAATCAAGGCTGTAAGAACACTATATGTTTGCCAAATAAGTATCGTTGACCAATCTAATGCACAGCACATTATACACAGGGCAATCGTAGCAATCAGCAAAATAGCTGTTACGATTATTCGCTTTTTTGTCATTGGCTGCCGCTCATTCGTCTTCCTTCTGCGTAATCCTAAGAGAAAGAACAGAACGGCCAATAGGCAAAAAATAATTGTGGTAGAGGATAAAATGATGTCCAAAAGCTGTGTGCCGCTTATTTCATATGACTGTGTTAGATTGCCGTCTAATATATCTTTAACTTTTAGTACAATGCTTCTGTTGATATTGGCACCGTTGGTCAGCAAGCAGACGGCTGTTCGTTCATTAGGCAGTATGATCACTTCGGTTCCAAAATTGGGATTTCCCCCGGGGTGCTCTATAATCGTTTGGTTGGCGTTTACCGTCCAGCCCGCCGCATAATACATTTCGTTGACAGCCGGAACAGACATATCACCCTGATGTGATTTTTCGATAACCGTATGGAATATTTCGGGTATGTCCTTCACAATACCCATCTGTATGCCCATCCAACGCGCCATATCTTTTGTACAAGAAATGATGTAGCCTGCGGGTTTATTCCCGGAATAATCCGGCGCGTTATATGGAGTTGTCATAAAAAAGGAAGAACGGTAGCCCTGTGCCAACTGTCCGGTGGCTTGAGCATCTTCTTTATAAACATACGTCTGGTGAAGACCTAACGGCTGAAATACCTGTTCCCTCATAAAGTCTTCATAGCTTTGTCCCGACACAATCTCAATAACCAAACCCAATACGTCATAATTAACGGTTCCATAGCTATACTGTTCACCGGGAGGGAACGCCAACTCAGCATCTACCAGCATTTCCACAGTCTTTTGCAGCAAATCTGGTGTATTGCCTTGTGGAATATTTTGAGAATGCCTACCATTTGTTAGGCCGCTAGTATGGTGAAGAAAGTTATTGAGTGTATGGCTTTGCATTTCAACAGGTTTCCCTTGATACTTTAACGTAAACCAAGGTAAATATTTTTGGACAGTGTCAGTCATTGACAGCAGCCCTTGTTCCTCCAACAGCAGAATACCCATGCCGGTAAATGCTTTACTGACCGAGGCCAACTCATATAGTGTATTTTCACTTGCAGACAACCCACTTTCACGGTCTGCATACCCGGAAGAAAAGTAGAAAATTTCATCATCAGCTAGTATCGAGATTGACATTCCCGGCACACCTGATATACGACGGGCATCATCCAGCAACGCGTGTATTGCCGCAGATTGCGTATCTGACAACGCCGCATAACTTTGTGTTGTGAAACCTGAGAATAATATAAGTATCGTTAATACAAAAACAATAGTCTTTTTCATAAACTCTCCATTTCGAAAAAATTATGCGAGGATAATATAAACAACCCGTAGTACACCTTAACCGCCTAATGCGTCACTCCATTATACTTAATGCTAGACGTTCAATGATTGGATTACTATTGTAAACTTCACAGACCGATGTATATTATTTCTTGTTTCGCAAAAAAGACCCCTCAGATTGCTTAGCGGAAAGGTCAATGGCTTAAATCTCTTGTCTACAATTTTTCTGCTTCACCACTACTATTTTATTAGGTATCAGCGTTGGTCTAACGGCAAAAAAGAAAGGAGACTAACCAATATGGCTAGTCTCCTTTCTTTTATAAAAATTTCACCCTATAATGATAAAGCTCAGTGTAGGCAAGCTTCATTAATCTTTCCATGTGACCTGCCATCCATATGACTGAAGTTTAAAGTATTTATTAAACTCCGCAACTACGGACTTCGCGTTCGCTTTCGATGTTGCATGAAATATAGTTATATCGACTATATTACAGTCTGAAATTTCCTCCAAACCTTTAAGTCTTGATGCATCTACTCCAATCTGCTTTAGACTCATACAATTTTTGAGTATTGTTAAATCTCCAACCGGATAAGTGAACTGCTTTAATCTCTTCAATTCTCCTATAACCTCTATATGTGATTCATCTATTGCACAGCTATCTGTCTCAAAAACCGTTAGATTCTTTAAAGCTTTTAAGAATGATAAATGTGGTATTGTCACTTGTTTGAGCTCTAGTTTTATTAACTTACTAAGGTTTGAAATATAAAGCAGGTCGCCAACCTCCATTTCTTCTAAACTTAGTTCCTTCAAATTTTTTATAGTTCCTATTAATCCCCTATCAATTGAGTTCATTCTACATAATCTCAAACTCTTTAATTTCTTTATATCTTTCAGTGTATGTATATCTTTTAATGGAAGTCCTATTAATGTTAGCTTCCTTAACCCATCTAAAGAAACTAAGTACTTCAAATCAGACTCTTTAAAAGCTTCTGATCCTATCACAAGTTCTGCTAAAGAAGCCAAGCGTTGAAGTACATCAAAATTAGTAATTTCATCCGCATGTATAATAAGTTCTTTAAGATTAACCATATGGGTTAAAATATCCAAAGATATTGCTCCGTATTTTTGAGCTTGATCAACTCTAATAAATACCATTCTCTTTTTTTTCAATGTTTTTGAAGATACAAAACCACTTTCAACATCGTCTTTAAAATACTCTTCCCAAAATCCGCTTACAGGGATAAGGCTGTTCTCTTCGATATTCAAATTAGTCAAAGTCAAAATATCATCTAACAAACTTCCACTTTCACGGGATAATATGATTACATCTTCTTCTTCACGAATACCAATACTACTATTTCTGAGGCTCGAATCGATAAATTCAAAGAAATGTCCCAAACTTTCTGCAATAACATAGGAAAAATGAGAATTATGATCTATCGTGATAATTTGCCCATAAACGCCCTTTTCTCCGGGGTCTAAATCTATTGCCAAAAATGAGCCACCACCATCTTCAGCAAAAGGAATCCAGCCTTCTCTGTAGTTCCCGTCTTTTATTACATCTGATTTGCTGGATATAATATCATAAGCTGATTCTAAAAGGGACTTCCAGTTGCTTACTATCGATTCAATGTTCATCCAACCAAGACCAGCCATAACGCCAAAAATCTGCTCTCCTTCTCCATTAGAATTCATGTATAACTTTCTGAAATCTTCTGGAAATTTGCAGTTCATCATGCTCTCGAAAAGATCTATTTCTGATTCCTCAACTGCTGGATTCAGTAATTCCTCTACATTTGGTATATGCGATTTTAATGTCTCGATAAGGAAACACTCTTCTTTTTTATTAGCTAATGACATATAGTGGCCCCCATTCTACAGAGTCATAATAGTTTCAGTAAACATTCTTCGTTGATCATCAATCATTTTGTTATGATTCATCTTCAACAGTTCCATAAATAATTAATTCTATCTTACATATGGAGCATCTATTTCCCGATTTAGCAATATCGTATCATGAATTTGTAAATATTGTTGTATTAAGTCATATGAAAAAAACTAAGAGTCATCTTAGGGGTTAATTTTATCTCTATATAAACTTCATTCACAACTAATTTTTCACCCTATTTATGGTACGGTTCAGCGTAACATCTATAGAACGCAGACACCTACACAAACACCTGCACCATTGTCTCCACAAGCCGCGTTGGATACGATTAATGCTTACTACGTTCAGCAAGCTGGCGATGCGCCTGACCACTCAATATTTGACACTACTGGAGTAACAGGTGTTACTCCGTCGAACTTAACCTATGTTGATTATGCATTGAGCGTGGACGAGACATCTCCATGGACAGTACTTGAAATTCAAGAGATTGTTAATGAAGTTCATTCAGGACTCGTATTGACAGCGATCGGCACGGGGCTTTCCCATGCCGTTTTGAATTCCATTTTTATTCCCGTTCTTACCTTTGAGCTTAACTTAATGACCTTGCCTGTTTGGGTGTCCTTATTGTTTTTCTAAGTTTTGCTTGCTAAGCGACTCTATTCAGCATCATTCTGCTCTTCCAGCCATCTCAAAATCGCTTGGTTTGTTTCTTCCGGCTTTTCTTGCTGGATCCAATGACCGCAATCCAGATTGACCACTTCTGCATTAGGCACGAACTTTGTCAGGTTTTCAGACCTCTGGACCGTATCCCGGTCACCATAGATCATGAGGGTCGACTGTACCATGAAAATGAAGGGGGTTGCGATTTTGGATGAGCTGTTTCATCCCTTCTTCAGATGAAGCGATCAATATTCCAAGCCTTCTTAATCGTGTTTCTTCTTTCTTGGCGCTCATTACCCACCAGATTGAGTCTCTTTTATAGGATGGTGATAAATTAGTGAAGAATAGCCAGGCTGTTTGATTTGCCTTGATTTGTTCTTCATATTCTTTGGCAAGTTCCACGTTTCTTTGTTCAGAGGAATAGCCTTGTGCATCGGTTCTGTTGTTAAAGACGTGCATTCCTTCTGGTCTCATCTTTCCAAACTGTATTAGTGCTTTTACCTTCTTTACGTTCACAGCACTCCATACACTATTTACTTTGCGCGGAGTAAAGCGAATCTTATAGCTTTGTTTATCAATGGTTTTTCGTATACCGTCAATCCACCCAAAACAAAGAGCGGCATCTACTGATGCAGACCAAGTAAGGCTTGCACGACCTGTACTTATCCCAAAATAGCCCACCCAAATTTCACTAGCTTCAGCATGATGTTCTTCTAACCAATCGTTAAACTCTTCTTGGTTGTTGAAAAAAACTACATCTCCCATTGTTCCAGCCATTTTAAAATCGCTTGGTTTGTTTCTTCCGGCTTTTCTTCCTGGATCCAATGACCGCAATCCAGATTGACCACTTCCACATTGGGCACGAACTTTGTCAGGTTTTCAGACTTCGCAACCACATCCCGGTCGCCGTAGATCATGAGGGTCGGCTGCTGGATGATTGGGTTCACTTTCGCCAATAAGCGCCAGTTGCGGTCAAGGTTCCTGTACCAATTTATGCTGCCCGTGAACCCTGATGTTTCAAAAGCGGAGACGTAAACGGCCAGCTCGCTTTCGCTCAATACGGGCTCACCGAGCGGTGTTTCTGCTCTGGCGAGATTGATCAACGCCATACCTGGCTCAGGTGCTCTGAGAGGCTCGTTCTTCCGGTACAGGTTGCGAAGGAACCTGTATGTATTGTCTTCGAATACGGCGTCCGCGACGCCTGGCTGTCGATTGAAGTGGACGAAATAGAAATCGCCGCCAAGTATTTCTTCCATGAACTCGATCCAGGGTTTTTCTCCGCGCTCTTGGTAAGGCAAGCTCAGATTTATCACTTTATTGACGCGGTTTGGATGCAACAAGGTCAGTCCCCAAACGACGAATGCACCCCAGTCATGACCGACAAAGGTAGCGTCCTCGTATCCATAGTGATCGAGAAGCGCGATGAGATCACCCGACAAGTGTTCAATGTCATAGTCTGTTACTTCGGTCGGACGGGATGAGTTGCCGTAACCCCGCTGGTTGGGGACGATGACATGGTAGCCCGCTGCGGCAAGTGCGTCCATCTGATGGCGCCAAGAAAAGGCATGCTCTGGCCAGCCGTGGCAGAGTACAATAGGTTTTCCTGCGTTTTCTCGGCCTGCTTCAAACACTTCGAGTTCCACACCGTTGGCTGAAATAAGGGTGGGCTTGGGAAAATCGGTTGGATTAAACATTGAATTAAAACCTCCTTCTTGTGATACTTGTAGTATAATGAATAAAAGGTGACATCTAGGTGTCACCTTTCTGAAATCATGTAAAAAAAGAGGGCAATTATGGACAAAGTGGAGAGACTCATTTCGATTATCATGATATTGCTGAAAAAAGAGGTTGTTTCTACAACGGAATTCTCACAACTATTCAATGTCTCCAAAAGAACGATCCTTCGCGATATGGAAACATTGAGCTTATCGAACATCCCGATCTACTCTGTCAATGGGGTCAAAGGGGGCTACGGCATAATGGATGAATACAAGGTTGATAAACGCCTTTTAAGCAGCTCCGATTTACAGAATATATTAACTGCGCTCGGCGGATTGGAACAAATCCTCCGTACTGAAGAAGTTGAAAGAACGATAAAAAAAATAGAGGCAATGGTTAGTCCATTGTCTCTAAATCGTTCCATTCAACTGTCGTTTTATGATTGGGAAGGTCGGTCCGAGATTCTTGAAACCTTAAAGACATATCAAGAATCCATTTCAAAAAAGAGGCTGGTTTCGTTTGATTATACAGATAAGGACGGGGCTGTAACGAATAGAATGGTCGAGCCCTATGAGCTGCATTTTAGCGAATCGAGTTGGTACTTGAAAGGATTCTGTTTACATCGACAGGGATATCGAACTTTCAAGTTATCTCGGATCGATCATATTACTATGGATGAACGCGCGTTTCATCCTAGAGACGATTGGTCAGAGCAAGTACACGAAGCAAATTATCTACCTGAATTCGTCACGATTAAGGCCTGGATATCGCCTAGCATAAAAGATCAAATCATCGAAAGGTATGGTCGAAGAAGTATTGAAGACCATAATTCTGGATTTTTATTAGCAACCATTTATGTCCCACAAAATCGTATGGGATTTCAACTTTTAGCAAGCTTCGGCACTCATCTAAAAGTTGTAGAGCCCAAAACCTATGTTGAAGACTTTCGAAATTATTTATATCAAATGATGGAGAACTATTCCTGATATATTTAGCATTAAAGCTTCAACCTTCAACTCAACTTTTCGCCCTATTTATAGTACGGTTCAGCCCGATTTGTCCTCACCGCAGGATACATCTGTTCCAAGCTTTTAGCCACGCTTAGATTCTATTGTGATTGTGCGCCTGAGTTTGAACCAGCTGATCTTCACAACTGCTGTGTTGCGGTCCCCATCTGCAGTTTCCGGGCAATCTGCTTGTTGCACATTCCTCTGATACTTTCAATAGTCCTCCTTGCTTCATTTAGAGTTATATATACTGGTTTTCTCAAATTAATCACGTAATCTAGTGCTCCGAATAATAAAAAAAGCCCGCAAGCTAGGTACCTGCGGCTTTGAATTTTAGGATATGTTGTTATTTATTATTATCTCTCCCCTCTCCAACAAAGCCTTAGCCCACACTTTCATGGAATTATTTGATTGTGGAAGCTACAGCAAAGGCTATATGCGTTGAATCGTGGCTATCACGCCCCCGGCAAATCCAATGCCTAACTGCACCAGTATTTCCGTGCGCCTAGAAGGACACGTTATGCGATTTTCAAGTGGCAATCGCCTCTTTATGTTCCTTAGCTTTTGGGAATCCTTGATCTACTCCTTGTTCTCTACGACTATCACGCAAGAGCTCGTACGTCACATACACCGGTCGCCCTGTTCGTGGTTCCAGCATAATCTCGGCATCAATGGCAAACACCTCACGCAGCGTTCGTACCGTCATTACACGCTCTGGCGAACCATGCTCCACCACCTGGCCCTCACGAATCGCCACCATATAGTCGGAGAAGCGTGCTGCCAGATTCAGGTCATGCAGCACCATCACAATCGTCACCTGTTGACTGCGATTCAGTTCATAGAGCAGTTCCAGCACTTCAAGCTGATGCGCCAGGTCCAGATAGGTGGTGGGTTCATCCAGAAGAATCAGATCGGTTTGCTGAGCGAGCGCCATCGCAATCCACACGCGCTGACGCTGACCGCCAGATAGCGTATCGACCTCACGATGCTCAAACGCTGTAAGCTTTGTGACCGATAGGGCCCAGGCTACTACTTGCTTATCCTCTTTGGAGAGCTTGCCAAAGCCCCGTTGATGTGGAAAACGCCCATAGGCGACTAATTGACCGACCGTCAAACCGCTTGGTGCGGTCGGCGTCTGCGGCAGAATCGCCATCTGCTTGGCCACTTCCTTAGTGGACAGCGTGCGGATATCTGCACCATTCAGATAAACCGTACCATTATTCGTCTTGAGCAGCCGGCCAACTGCCTTTAGTACGGTTGATTTGCCGCATCCATTGGGACCAATAATCGAGGTAATCTGTCCACGCGGAATCTGCAAGTCCAGTTCTTGTACGATAAGCGTGTCATTATAGGCAATATCGATTTGTTGCGCTGTAATACTTTCCATGACGTCCTCCTAATTGGCCTTCGATAGTAAATAAAGAAAGTACGGAACACTGATAACCGTAATGACAATTCCCGTCGGAACATCTCCCCCCAGGCTAACTGTGCGCGTAATCGTGTCAGCCAGCACCACGACTAATCCTCCGGTCAGGCTGGCAGCCGGAACGAGCAATTTATGATCGGGCCCGACCAGTTTTCTTGCCATATGCGGAGCGATCAAGCCAACGAAAAAGAAGCTTCCGCCCACGGCCACACTGCCAGAGGATATAGCAACCGCAGCGACCGACAACCCTAAAAACTGCCGCTTCACGGCAAGACCCAGCCCTTCTGCCGTCTGATTGCCCAGATGGAGGGTGTTGAGTATGCGAGACTTGTAGAAAATATAGCCGAGTAAAATCAAGACCCATGGTGCCAGTACGGAAATATAACGCCAATCAGCGCCCCACAAGCTTCCCGCCAGCCAGTGCAGCATGAAATCCATCTGCGAATCATTCAGCTTGAGAGTCAGGAAGGTGGTCAGCGCTTCATACCCGCTTCCGAGTGCGACCCCGGTTAAGATCAAACCGATTGGCGAAATATCTCGCCCACGGCGATACGATAATAAGAAGATCAATCCCGCTGCCAATAATCCGCCAACAAAGGCCAGTAGTGGCAGGGCTATAAAGGAGCCCTTTCCTGTCGATGCGATGAATACGACGAAGAACAGGACAAACAAACCCGATCCCGAACTAATCCCCAGCGTCCCCGGACTAGCCATGTCATTACGCAGCAAACTCTGCATCACGACCCCAGCCGCTCCCATTCCCAGGCCTACCAAGATGGACAGTGTGATTCGTGGCAGGCGAAAATCGAACACGATCAGATTTTGTTTGTCTGTACCGTTTCCCAGGAGAACATTCAGCACTTCTAGCGGTGAAAGATTCATTTTGCCAGAATTCATGCTAATGACAGCAAACATAAGGATGAGCACCATAAGCACTAGATTGACGATTATGCCCCTTTGCACCGTATAACGCTGCTTGATCATTCAGATTCCCTCCTTTGCTTGCGAGCCAGGAAGAGAAAGTACGGCACACCAATGATAGAAAATATAATGCCAATCGGTGTTTCGAACGGCTTATTGATCAAACGTCCAGCCAGATCGGCCGACACGGTCAGCAACGCACCATATAGTGCAACTGCCGGAATAATGTAACGATAGTCGACACCGACCATGTATCGCACAATATGTGGGGTAATCAGGCCAACAAAACCGATCGGGCCAACTAAGACAACAGCCAATCCAGTCAGCACGAGCACGATAATCGTCGATAACCCTTTGACCAGTCCGCTACGAATACCGAGTCCACTTGCCACATCATCCCCCAAACTGAGCAGTGTAACAGAAGGAGATAATGCCAGCGCCAGCAGTACACCACCAATAAATAGCGGTGAGATAATCAGCAATTCCCCCCACTTGACCCCCGCTGTACTGCCTGCCGTCCAGAATGCCAATGCTCGACCCAGATTATAATTGATCGCTAAATACTGACTGAGTGCGCCAAATAGCATGGAGATGGACAGTCCTGCTAATACCAGCCGCTGAGGCGTCATCCCGCGCTTGCCCAGTGACGCGATGAAGTAAGTGATCCCGGTCGCGAGCGCTGCCCCCAGACAAGCAAACAGCATCATATGCCCATACGAATAACCTGGCAGAAAGGCCAGGCAAAGAGCAATCGCGAATGCTGCCCCAGAGCTGATCCCCATCAGTCCGGAGTCAGCCAGCGGATTGCGCGTTGTTCCCTGCATAATAGCCCCACATACCGCAAGGCTGCACCCGACGATCAGATCGGCTACGGTACGCGGAAGACGTAGGGTTTGTATAATTTGATGCTCAGTGAGCGTTGGATCAAATCGGAAAATAGCCTCCCATGCAGTCGCTAACCTCATGTCGGCGGCGCCGAAGCTAATCGACGCCGCCGACATGAGAACCGTTAATCCAAGCCCTACCACCATGTACATGGTGAAGTTCACCGCCCCACGGCGTTTTTGTTCAGGCTTGTTTTTCATTACGCTTTCCTTTCCTTACCTACTGATAGTCATATTTGCAAATTGGAGTACTTCTTTTAACCTCGTCAAAATCCTTATTTAGCCATTGCCAGCAAATGATTTACAATATGATCAATTAATGCACTGGAGGTCATTATATCCGTGGACCAAGATAGCGATGTACCCACCGATATGATCCGGTTATGTTGCACAGCAGGTAGTGATTTCCAGACCGCATTATCAGTAGGAACTTCCGTATCCCCTATAGCGATTAGATAATCCCCTATGTAAGCAGCCAAGACCTCCATAGAGATATCTCCCCAATATTTATCTGCGTCAATAATATCAGTTTGAACTTTTGAAGGTGCCTTCATTTTAAGTTCATTATAAACAAGCTCGCCAACCGCATGCTTGGCTCCTGCGATGTAGTTACTTTTATCACTGAATTCCCCCATAGTAATTGTCACGTCTGAAAGACCTGCATTCTGAAGGGCTAGCTTCGCTTCTTCGATTTTTCCGGTATAAGCACTCAGAACAGCCTTAGCCTCTTCCTGCTTGTTCAAAACATCACCAATAAAATGTATCCGCTCTTCTGTAGTCATATCACCATAAGGGACATAAATTGTCGGGGCAATTTTGGATAAATCTTCATAATTTTCATCGCCCCATGCTAAAATGATCAGATCAGGCTCAAGAGTCATGACATCTTCCGGTTCCATAGCTATTTTAATAGAGTCTGTAATCTGGTTAGCAAAAACAGCCTCTTTCCCGTCCCTTGCCGCTCTCGCCACCCCTAAAGGAGTTACACCTAGGGCCACCACATCACCAACCAAATAATCGACTACAACACGCTGAGGGTTGTTCGGTACCTTAACGTCACCCTTTACTGTGGATATCGTTCTCGTCTGTGAGACTGCTTCTGAAGCATTCGTCTCCGATACTTCCGGTTGCGTCGTCTGTTGTGTCTGCGCAGGGTTTGAATTCACCGTTCCCCCGTTATTCGATGGCGTTCCCGATGCACATGCCGACAATAACAGCATCAAGCTCATCGTCGCCGCCAAGATCATTTCTTTACTTCTTACTTTTCCAAACATGGTTGATTCCCCTTCTCTATAAGACTGGACTAGACCCGCTAGTTCCCTCTCATAGTAAAGAAAATGAGAATCATTATCAATACCATCTACCTGCATAGATAGTGCGTTTATTTTCCGATAATCACTTGGTGTCATCTTGTAATACTTCTTAAACATCCGAAACAGATTTTTCTCATCTGCAAAACCAGATCCTGTTGCGATCTCTTTAATGGTTGCTTCTGTATGTTTCAAGTCATGGCAGGCAGCTTCAATCCTTCTCTGAATGAGGTACTCCTGTAAGCTCATGCCTTCTTTCTTTTTGAACAGCCGCGTCAATTGCCCGCCACTGATCCCAAACATATCAGCAATTTCTTGGAACATAATCGGTCGCATGTAATGTTTATCGAGATATATCTTGGCAGAACAGGCTGGATCTGGCTGGAGATACCGAATCTCCCCACTCTCAAAATCTCTGTACACCCCATGTATCAATTGATATAGAAAACTTTTGGCCTGCAGCTGATCCATCGCCTTGCCGCGGTTCCAGCCATTCATCATCTGTTGAAACCAATCGAGTAGCAAGATAGGGTTACTTGGTGTATAACCATACTGTTGAACAAATGGATTTACTTCCTCCAGTAATTGCTGCAGGTGTCTCTTGAAAAAAAGAGGTAATTCTGCTTTGTAAAACACCATAAAGGTCTTTACATTCTCCCCTTTAGGCGAAATACTGAGTAGGCTCCCCTTGCCTCCGTGAACTAAACCAAAGCGCTCCATTCCAAATGTGGTTTCATTCAGTTGAATTTGCGCTTCTCCTCCACATGCATAGATAAACATGCTACTAGGCATTTTATATTGCTCCAACGGGTATTGGGACGCTACATTCTGAAAACGCACATCTATTAATGTAATGATCGAACGTGTCCAAATGTGGGCCATCGTATCGATCATCTCCGGTGTAAAAACCTGGCTTGCTGCTGCTTCGTCTTGCATCTATCTGCGCTCCCTCATCTCACCTTTTGCAATTTATATCTCACCTATCAATTGATATTGATTATCAATATCATAATTCATGAGGTAAGTATATCATCATTAAGTGACATTGAGGACAAGTTCTTGCCCTGAGCAAAAGACAAGAACTTGTACCGATAAAAAAAACCGCGCACAGCGCGGTTTTCAGTCAGACTATGTTCTTGTCCTCTGACTGAAGAATCGTTTCTATAATCTCAGTAGAAGATATAATTTACAGCTAAATATCACGAAGCAGTGAAGTATCAAGCTCCGCTCTTCCTAAGTAGCCGCTGCAGATAACGGGGCGGTTAATGATTTCATACATTTTTTAAGATCCGAAATGGACTCTTGGCTCCAGGTTTCAAACGAATCGAATTCCGCCATAGAAATTTGATAGTACTCCGGGGAGTCAGTTACCCCGGTTAGGATCTCATATGCATAAATATTGTCGCCAAACTTTCCTACAGATTGATATCTTCCTGTTTTCAGGCAGATATAATCGGTATATTTCACGGTCATCCCTCATCCTGTCATTGATTTCCTCATGTTCATTAATTTAATCTAGTATAAATCTAACTCCGCAGCAATTCGTCCCGCGCTTCCGTCAGTGCGAACCCCAGCAGATTTCTGCCCCTCCATTTCATGGGATTCTCCGCATCCGGATTGGACTGGCCCATGCCGATCCCCCAAATACGGTCCCGCGGGCTAGCCTCGACGAGGATGCGGTTCTTCGTCGAGTTAAGATAATCATTGAGCTTCGGATTCTGCGAAAATTTGGCCAAGCTGGCTCTTTTGACGATGCCGTAACAGTCCTTATCCCAAATATCTTTGTCAAAGTTTTGGACCGCACGTCCAAAAGCCTTCATCTCCTTTGGATGCTTAGCTTTAAGGATGGACTCCAGTATTTCGTCATCGCCGAACAACCTTGCCTTCTCGGCCATCATAAACTGCTCGGCGCAGGAGTACTGCGTTCCCTCTACCGTGAACGGGCACATCCACCATTGGCTGAAGCAGCTTTTATCGACGCTCCCGTCCTTAGGCGGTGTATGTCCCCAAAAAAATAAGAATTTGAACTTTTTTCCTTCGTTATATGCTTGTCTTAACTCATCGATATTGTAAATCATCGTTAACCCTCCAAATTTCTCCGATATAAGCGGGATGGTCTATGCCCCGCATTTTCGGTATAATGATCGGTCTCCACTACAAGATCGGCTACTTTACGCCGGAAGGCCGCCTTCAACAGCTCTTTATCCATAATTACCTCATAAACCTGCTGCAGTTCCGTCAATGTAAAAAGCTTCGGCATCAAGTGCAGTGCGATATCGGTATAATTCACTTTTCCCCGTAACCGATCAATAGCGCATGCTATGATCTTCGCATGGTCGAAGGCCAATCCGTCATTCGATACGATCTCATAATCCGTGCCAGTTGATGTAGTCTTCGCTGTCATAGTCCTCGCCACGACTGCCGAAAGTTCTTCTTTTTCACTGCTTAGTTTGATTTCGTACTCCAGCGTCTTGATGTATCCGTCCACAATCAATTCTTTTTGCTCCCGCAGCGGCCGATAGGATACCTTGAACCAGGCGGCGTCTGCTGCATCATCTCCTGCCTTTAACTCCAACTTGTCGCTGTTAATCAGAGCCATATAGCTGCAGCTTATTACCCAGGTTCGTGGGTCGCGCCCGATATCACTGAACGTATACAGCTGCTCCAGATAAACATCTTCCACGCCGGTTTCCTCGCATAGTTCCCTTACTGCTGCCTGCTCAGTCGTCTCATTCGGCCGGACAAAACCGCCAGGCAGCGCCCATTTGCCCAGGAAGGGGTGAGCCCCCCGGCGAATTAAAAGGACGCGTAGCTCTTTTTCCGGTAGTTTGCGATAACTGTCAGCCTCGTCTTCCGTCACAGTGAAGATAACCATATCCGTTGTCACTGAAGGACGCTCGTAATCGCCTGCCTTGTATTGCTTCAAAAATTCAGATTCGGTAAGTCCATCCTTATCTATCAAATCCAAGTGGGTATGCCTCCTTTATATTTGATTTAACCGTTTAGCTCTCCGTAATAGTTTCCGTAGGGCTCGAACTTTGCCAACACTTCATCTACCTTGCGTATACGTTCCTCCAGGCTCCCCCGCAGCGTAATATAGGGGATCCGCCGCTCCTTCAAATCCGCGATAATCTGTTTATGAAAGACATGCCGTTTCTGATCCCCGCTGCGGTCCCACGTATCGTCGTAAGGAATATCGTCAGCGCATAGGAAGAACAGATCATAACGTTGCGCGTTCTCCAGAGCGATGCGGGTTAACAGTTTCGGGGCCCGGCCGTGGTAATCCAGCGCGAACATATACGTCGTGATCGCATTGGTATCGACGAACAGAACCCGGTTCGCCGCAAGCAATGCCTGTTCTTCGCGCTCGATATGACCCACCGCGATTTCATCGAACGCTTCCAAGCCGATTCGGCGGTCCACCTGATGTTCGGTCCAATAATCACGTCCGTATTCGCTTACGAACGTTGTGCAATACCGCTGTGCAAGTGCTTCGGTGATCGTCGACTTCCCCGTCGACATCGCTCCGACGAACACCACTTTTGTGATCAAATCCCGGTATACGATATCACTTACGAACTCCTTGTACTTATATGGATTGGCACGGACCATCGTCGCTGAGATCGGAACCCGCTCTCGGGCTTCATCCACCCGCCGGTCTATCGCTCCCAAAGCGAGACTCATATGTTTGCCGTAGAATTCGCTCGAGTAAAAATGCGTTACTTGCTCTCCGTCCAGCAAACCGAGTATATACTGTTCTTCCCGAACCTCATGCTCCCTGTCATCCGAATACCCATCCGGACCATCCCAAGCTTCGATTACCCGGACTTCCGGATAGAGCCTGCGAATCCAATTTGCCCGGACATGAAGCGGGATCGGAGTGACTGTCGTTTCGTAAATGACCAGGATCAATTCATCGACCTCTTGTAGCGCCGTTTCAATCATGAACTGATGGCCTTTATGCAGCGGGGCAAACTTTCCCAGTGTTAGTCCAAGCGTGCTCATGCCGCCACCTCCTTCGCCCCTTTATTCCAAATATAGTACCCGTAAACTGCGTTGACCAGATACGCGCTCCACATCACGATCATCAGCAGGCCTTCCCCGCTGCCCTCCAGCATACGAATCGCCCACAACAGCACCGTAAAGAGATTTAGCACGATATAGACCAGCCATTGTTCCTTGAATCTTCTAACCATTAAGAAGGTCGCCACAACAGACAGCACCGTCGTAGTAGCATCGATGTAAGGCGAATTCTGTCCCGGAATGAACGAAAGCCCAAATCCTAGCAGCAAACAGCCGATTACACTGACCATCCCAACGAGGAGCAGACTTCTAAGATCCATCTGCCGCATGGTCAGTCTACCGTCTTTTTGGCGATTATTTTTCCACATGTAGAAGCCAATAACATTCATTGGAACAAAGAATAGCAGATTCAGCATTACCTCTCCAAACAAACCGTTCATATAGGCCAAATAAGCATAACCGATGGTATTGTACATGCCGAAAACATAGCTCATCAGGTTGCCCTTCGCTGCAAGCACCACGCATAACACCCCAGTAATAAATACCGTGAATCCGAATAAAGAGTCCTTTGTAATCACTGTAAACCCAACAGCAATTGAGGTAAACAGTACCAACCATGTAATTTCGAACAGATTCCAGTTAGCTGCCACCTTTTTCATCTTGCATCCCTCCGCTTATTCCACTCATTCATAGAGCGAATAAAATTAGTTCTACTTAGTATCGTTTTGTTAATAACATATTGTTACTATCAAAAATAACAGAAAATTCTGTGAAGGGCAAGCAAATTCTTCCTATTTCCACAGACAGGTATAATTGAAATCGCCGCCAGTAAGGTATGCGATTGGAAGTCCGTAAGGCTTCTCAACAGAACTAACTTTAAATGTGTAAAAATAAAAAGAAACCCCTAATAAAAGGGATTTCCTCTAATCTTGTTCAACTAACGCACCAATAGGGAATTCAATATTTATATATCGTCATCAACTTATAAGAGTCAGCAGCTCCGATAGAATAACTCTAAGCTCAAGTTCCGTCTGCTCTGACTTCACGGATTTTTCCAGCTTTGCAAGGCTTCCGAATATCCGGTATAGAACCTGCTCTTGTTCATATATTTCTTTAGGTGACAGCTCTTGTAGCAGCGCTTCTGCTAGCTCGACCCGATCGATCACGAAGTTTTTGACAGATCTTGCTTCCTCATTTCCTGCTAGCAGGATGTCTACTAGGACTGGCATAAGCTCAGCCTCCACGCCGTGCGCATCAATAAAGGTCTCCGCATAACCATCCTGTATCATTTGGTGTTCCGTATCTACCATCTCCATATAACGAGAGACGAGTGAGAAATATTCCTTGCTATATAATCCTAATCCGAGTGCAGCATATGTACCAGGCATGACCGACTTTTCACCCGGTTCCGTGTCCTTGTACCACGCATAGGGCTCCATAGCGATATCCGCATACGCAGCCAGCTTAGGATAAAGAGCCGGATATGCCAGTGCACCAGCAAAAAACTGATGAAGACCTGATTTAGCCATTTTTTTTAGAGGAAGATAGTTCTTTTGTTTGCTTTTCAGCTTCAGGTTATATTCCTTCGGGAATCCCTGCTGCAGCAATTCGGTAATGTGATCCAATGCTTCTCCATAAGCTGCTTCCTCCTCGTTCAAAATCCGGACTTCAATGCTCTGCGTTACATCATTATTATCAACTTCAACACGGGTCCCTTTATATACTGGAGTGAATTTCCCGCTTCCCCCCTGGATATACTCCGCTGCGCGTTTTGAACCAAGCTGGACAGCTAGTTTCAAATATTGTTCCCGGATGTCCGGTTTCGTTTTTCCAATTTGCAGAGCGGCATATACAAAAAAGGAAAGTTGATCTGCATTCGGATCCATAAACGGCTTATCCTCTTTAGGTATCCAATCCATTCTAAAGCTGCCTGTACGCACAAAATAGCGTGGAAGAAAAATATTTTGAATCCAATTTTCCATAGCCAAAGTATACTGGCCAGTCCATTCGTCTAAGCGTCCCCTATTACTTCTGAGCTTGTCGGACAAACGCTCTATTAATGGGCCAACCACATTTTCTTCCTGCTTCAAAAGATCAGGATTCATCAAGTGATGAGAAAAGAAAAACTGTTCATCAACATTCGGCAATACGGGAAGATCAGGCATGATTTTGGATGTTATAAACTTCTGTAATGATTGGCGGAGTTCGTTCAGCTTCTCTTCGTTTACCAGATGCACGCAAAGTGTTAAATCTTCGTCCTCCATTTCAAAGGAAAGTACGATCTGGAATCGGTAATCAAAAAAACGAGGACCTAGCTTTTCTGATAAAAAAAGCTCCTCCACTCTCCTACATAATGTCGGGTAAAGTTCAGATCTGATTAATTCCTCCGTGAGTTCGGCGATATAAGGACCTGCTTCGATTTCATAAGAGCTGTCTGTCCAATCAAACGGTTCTTCAACATCAATATGTATTTTTCCGTCACGCCAAGCTACCTGAAGATAATCCTTTATCCCTGCCTGAAGCGGACGATTTCCTATGAATTCATTTATTCTTATAGTCTCTTTATTGTATATGGTTATCATCTCGCTCCACACATCGTCTAAAAACCTCTGTACTGCTGCGTTCATTCCTACTCCTCCTCATAGTTAATGCTAATAGAACCTAGTACTCCTCATGCTGATTGAAGACGGAGAAGCAGTTGATCAACCAGATCTGTCTCTCGCAGCTGGTTGATCCAGCGCTGAGGGATATGCTCATAGCCATATCGGATTCCGGCAAGACCACCTGTGATACAGGCCGTTGTATCCGTGTCGTTGCCTAAGGCAACTGCTCGTTTGACGGCATCTTCGTAGGAAGTGCAGGTTTGGAGGATCATACACGCACTGAACAAGGAATCCACGACATAACCGGATCCTTCGCCATAGAATACTTTATCAGGCTGAATGTTCTCTTCGAGCTCCCGTTCATGCTCAGGCATCTGCTGGTAGATCTTTCGAAGCTTGCTAAGAGCAGTTTGGTAGCACAGATTGAAGTCTTGCTTTTGCAACAGTTCACGTGCAATTAACACATACAAGGCACAACATACCTGATTACAGATATGTCCATGAGTTACAAGGCATTGAGTATGTGCGTTTTGAACGAGCTGCTCATCTGTTCCTTTGTGCCACAAGGCAAGTGGTAGCACGCGCATCAGCGCTCCATTCCCTTTCCCATCAGGAACCGTATTGCCACTCTCGTAAGGGGACATTCCATGGTAATAAGTAGTCAGCGTACGACTGGTTTGTATCCCAATATCAAAAACTTGTTGGGCTACTGCCCATCTACCTTCGTGATACCAATAGACCAATTTGTCTGCAAAATCAGTTAGCTCCAGTGTACCTTTATCGGTCAGACTCTCCAGCAGACATAGTGCCTGCGCACCATCATCCGACCAGGTGCCGGCAGGGACATCTCGGTAGGTGGGCTGAAAGCCCACAGGAGGAGTAAACTCAATCTGCTCAAGAGGTGGGAGCTGCTCCGCTGATCTGAATTCATAGGGGACACCAAGAGCATCTCCAATCAATAAGCCGTAAAGCCCACCCTTAATTTTATCCCACATGTTGTATTCTCCTTATCACTAGATATAATTTGGATCAAGCTGCTGCAAATATATAAGCCTACCCTATCAATATTTAAACTGTTTTGCATCATCTAAATAAAAATTGAAAAAATAAGCTTCCAATGAACAATACGATAGTAATCTAAGCCTTTTTTAAAATCAATAATATATAACAAAAGATGAGGCTGTTTTTAAAATCAACAACCTCATCTTTTTTATGAATCTTTCCCGAATAATTACGTGTTTCTACTTAAATAACCAATCAACTTTTTCTTTGGATTCGCAGTTTACTTTAGTCCCAGTAATTAGTTAGGGTGAAGTGCCCGGGCCATCGCATCCATATAGCCCTGAACAGCTCGCTGACTCACTTCTGTTTCTGGCGCGAAAATTTCGAAAAGGTGATAACAACCGGGATACAGGTGGAATTCAACATCTACACCTGCTTGTGCAAGTCGTGCCACATACTCCATTGTCTCGTCTCGGAATAGATCGAGCTGACCTATACAAGTATAGGCTGGCGGCAAACCTGCCAAGTTCTCCGCTCTCGAGGGTACTGCATAAGTAGATTTCCCTCTGACATCGCTCTCCTCGCCCAGGTACATGTTCCAAGCTGCTATGTTGTCTGTTCGGTTCCAGATTGCGCCTGCTTCCGTAATCTCATGACTGGACGGTGTGATGTTACGGTTGTCAAGCATCGGGTATAATGGCATTTGGAAAATAAGAGACGGTCCTCCTTTATCACGCGCCATCAGCGCGAGTGCTGCTGTCAGTCCGCCGCCACCGCTAGCACCGGCAATTGCAACCCGATTCACATCAATGCCAAGCAACGCTGCCTCCTCCGTCATCCATACCAATCCAGCATAACAATCTTCGATCGCCGCCGGATAAGGGTGCTCGGGAGCAAGCCTATAATCAACCGATACGACAATACATTCAGCTGTCTGAACAAAGCGTTCACATAATTCGTCGTCCATATCCGGATGTCCTAACACGTATCCGCCCCCGTGAATCCATAGCATGGCTGGTAACAAGTCATTCGTTCGCCCGGCAGGTTCATAAATTTTCACCAGCATCTCGCCTCCATCCCTCGGGATTTTGCGACTGGTTGTGTTTACATGCTCTGATCCTTTCACGGATGCAGCTGACACTAAGCTCCTGCTCCACTCTAAATTCTTCTCCAATTCAAACCCAGGAAATTGTGAATAAACCTCTCTTAATTCTGGTAGTATACGTGTTTCATAACTCATGATAATCCCTCCAAATAAAATAATGAATTTGTTCGTTTACGTTTTATTCATAGATAATCCTTATCCCATTTGAGCTTCCCACTTGGCAATTTCCTCTCGTACTCGCGGCGCAACCTCTGTACCGAGCAGTTCTATAGCCCGCATAACCAACTCATGCGGCATCGTACTTAAGGGAACATACATCATGAATCGTGTAATCCCTACATGCTTACGCAGATGGATAATTTTTTGGGCGACTGTTTCCGGATCCCCTACATACAACGCACCATCAAAGCGTCGGGCAGCATCATAGCTGGAACGATCATAGTACGCCCACCCCCGTTCTTTACCGAGCTTATTCATACCGTACTGGGTAGATGGAAAAAAGAGTTCTGCCGCCTGTTCCGTATCTTCTGCAACAAATCCGATGGAATGTGAACCTACCTGAAGCCGCGAAACATCATGTCCGGCATGAGCTGCCGCCTTTTTATACAGTTGTACAAGCGGTGCAAAATTGGTTGGGTTTCCACCGATAATCGCCAGGACTAATGGCAGACCCAGAAGTCCTGCACGTACGGCAGACTCCTGAGTACCGCCGCTACCAATCCATACGGGTAAAGAGTGCTGAACAGGGCGCGGGTATACACCCAGATTATTTATCGCTGATCGATGTCCTCCACTCCATGTTACTTTCTCAGATTCCCGTATTTTCAGAAGCAGCTCAATGTTTTCATTAAATAAATCCTCATAGTCATGCAGGTCATAACCAAAAAGCGGAAAGGATTCAACAAAGGAACCCCGGCCCGCTATAATCTCGGCACGTCCATTGGATAAGCCGTCCAGCGTGGCAAAATCCTGAAACACACGGACAGGATCAGCTGATGAAAGGACCGTTACAGCACTCGTCAATCGAATCCGCTTTGTTAGGGGGGCCGCAGCAGATAACACCACTGCTGGTGATGAAGCTGCATAATCTTCACGATGATGTTCACCTATGCCAAACACATCTAGTCCTACCTGATCCGCAAGGACGATTTCTTCGACGACTTCACGTAATCGCTGTGCGTGACTCATCACAACTCCGGTCTCAGTATCTGGCTTTGTTTCTATGAACGAAGTAACACCTATTTCCATAGTTAATCTCTCCTTATATTTTCTCTTGCAATTTGCCCGACATCATCGGTGACAACCCAATTTCTTAAGAAGAATGCTCAAGACAACGGATTAAAGCCGTCCAATCCAACTCACCATAACCATTGGCAATTCCTTCAGACAAGTGATGGTGGATAAGCTGACCTAAAGGTAGAGGAGTTTGAACGGACTTCGCTGCCTCAATAGCCAATGCAACATCTTTTAACCCAAGCTTCATTTTAAAACCGGCTGGTTCAAAGCGCTGTTCGCTCATGATCGCTCCATAATTCTGATATATTGGAGACTGAAAAAGAGCATTTACAACATTCATAAATTGGGACGGATCAATACCGTGCTTTTCTACCATTAGCTGCACTTCCGACAAAGCTTCCAGCATTGAAGCAATTAGAAAGTTAACGCCAATTTTTACAACGTTCCCTTCTTCGCCGTGATCCCCAATCTCTACTATCTCTTGACCCATTGCTGTTAAAACGGGAAGTACCCGTTGTCTTGCTTGTTCCGGACCAGCTAAAATAATACGCAATTTAGCTTCTTTAGCGGCATCTGGGCGCCCCATCACCGTGGCAGACACAAAGTGTTGCTTTCGCTCCGCATGCGAGACGGATAATTTTCGAGCCAGATCTACGCTGATTGTACTGGCAGAGATGTGAATTCCATTTTCCGATAATCCATTCAATACACCATTCGGTCCCTCGACGACCTCCTTCAAAGCAGCATCATCAGAAAGCATGGTAATTACAAGATTGCTTTCTTTCACTGCCTCTAGCGGTGTTTTGGCATATCGTGCTCCCTTTTTCATTAAGGGTTCAACTTTTTCAGGGGTCCGATTAAAGATGACTAATTCATAACCCGCTTTCAATAGATTTTGGGCCATTGGGAGCCCCATATTTCCAAGCCCAATAAACGATACTTTCAATAGACACCTCTCCTTATTGTGATGGATTTCTCAATAACGGAATGAACGTTCCAAAATAATCAAAAAAATATAGTCTAACATATACTTTTCAATTATCACCTTCATAATATGGGAAACACGATAACGGAACGATCGTTCCGGAATAATTAAAAAAAATTAGATTCCTGCAATTACAAAGCTAATCATCTCTTTTGCACGTTCCGGATGCTGATCTGCTTTGGCCATTATATTTATGCTTTGATGTAAATTCAGCAATAAATAAGATAACACTTTGATATCAGTCGTTTTATCAATTTCTCCCCGTTGCTGGCCCTTTTCTAAAAGGTCACAAAAAGCTTGCTCTAATTCCAAAAAACTAGTCTTTATCAACTCATTAATTTTTTCATCTGGCGACTCCAATGTTGTAGCTACATTCGTAACAAAACATCCGCCCGGCAGGCTGGTATCGTATGCTGAAGCAATATGATACTCAAAAAATTGAAGAATTCCATCTCTTACGCTTGATGCCTGTTCAAGAATAGCCTGCTTATTGAAATTCCCCTTTTTATAATGCTCAAGGGCATCTGTATACAAGGTTTGCTTGTCGGAAAACGTATCGTAAAGGCTGGATCGGCTAATGCCCATCACTTCTAGTAAATCCGGTATGCTAGCTGCTTCGTATCCTTTTTTCCAAAACAACAGCATGGCTTGATGCAGCGCTTGATCTTTGTTAAATTCTTTTGTCCTAGCGATAAGTAACACCTCCCGTCATTGAAATATAACATATCTGAACTGATCAGTCCAGAAAAAAGTGAGCAGAACTTTCACTCATGATTCTTTGCGATATTTGTACATTTATTTTCTATTATTAAAATCCTAGACTATGTCATTAATCCAGACTATTCTATTGATTTATAAAATAAACGGACACTCATATTGGTGTCCGTTCTTAGATGAAATACTTATTTATTGAATTGCTCAAAAACATCTTTTATTCAAACATTAATGTTTGTTGCATATTGATCTAGTTAAATGATCATATCAGCTAGTTCAGAGTTAGGCATCTCGTTTACGGTAAAATACAATGGCTGCTGTAATAAAGATCAGTGTCCATAACAGGGAAGTACATGTCCCTTCCATGGGTGTAAGATCATTTATTCCATCAGAGGAAGGCGGCATATACATATAATAACCTGCAGTATCCGGAAAATAATTTTTAATACGGTGTACAAAATCTTTCGACAATGGACTGACAATAAAATAATAACCAAGCAATACCACTAAAGAAGGAGTAGTTCGTCTTAATAATGCACCTACAGCTGCACTGAGAAGGGTGGTTAAAGTTAGATAGCCTGTTGCACCTGCTAATGATTTTATCATTTCGTCTATTTCAATCACTACTGCTGTGTCTTTCATCATGATAAAGGTATATAGTACACCTGATGCAGTAGTAATAGACGACGCAGGAATGGTTATAATGGTCAAGGCCAAATACTTCGTGGATAATTGAAACCCTCGCCAAGGTATCGTAGTTAAAGTAGTTCGAATCTGTCCCCCTGTATACTCTGAACAAGTAGCTAAGATACCAAGAATAATGAACCCTGCTTGTAGATATCCCATAGAAGAAAGTCCTGTATTCAGTATATTTTGCGTTCCTGCTGCCTCTTGTAGATCAACAGAAGTAAAAGCTGCGGCTAAACCTAAATTAAGAATGAATGTAACCATAAGAGTGAGCCCTATCAATGGTAATGTAACTAATTTATCCAGTTCAGCACCCAGGATTTGTGTTATCTTTCTACTAGATGAGACACTCATGCTGCAACGTCCCTCCTATGGAACACAATAGCTGCAACAATGAAAACAACGACTACCCAGGCAAACATGACTAAACCGCCTGTGAAGGGGGTGTGAAACCTGTCGAATAAACTGCCTGTGGACATGTTGTCCGTAAACATAAACATTTCAGCGCCAGCCCTATCTGGTAAGTAAAACGCCAACTTTGTAACCCTATACAACAGGACACTAAATGATACAACGGATGAATTTATTATGAGCACAGCAAGCGGGAGGATGCCATTCTTAGTTAGCAAAGTAATTCCAAGTGCTAAAAGAGCAGTGAATGTCCAGTAACAAATGGCACCGGTAAGTCTGGACCATTCAAAGGCAGGGGCATATTCACCAAGAATAAGATGCGTTGCAGACACAGTTGTCATAATAGCAACAATACAAAGCAGTATGCTGATCACAGTCACAGCGCCTGCTTTTGCCAGCAAAAAATGAATTCGGGATGAAACAACAGTTAAACTCGTTGTAATCTGTTGTCCTCCACCAGATTCACTGCTCTCTGTTAAATACTCACTGCTGACAGCAAGCACACCAAGAATAATAACGCCTTGCACACCAAGAGCTAACCCGATATAGCCAACTTCCGATAGCCGCGTGCTAACTCCAGCTATAATCTCCTCTTTTTGGGCTATGCTGTCTAAGGCAGCAATAAGCGCTGGGGCAAACACTCCAATAAGCAAGGCTAGCCAAATGCCTGGCAGGGAGAACAATTTAGATAGTTCCGCGTTGAATGCTCTCATACAACTTCACCTGCATTTTCAGATGTCAGGGCAAAAAAAGCTTCCTCCAGGGTGGAATAGTTACCTATTACTTCTTCCAATGTTCCATCTGCAACGATGCTTCCGTGCTTAATAATCACCACATCATCAACCGTCTCTGCAAGCTCTCCCATTAGATGACTGGATAATAACACCGTATTTCCAGACTCAGCACGTTCACGTAAAAATGTCCGGATCCACCGAATTCCTTCTGGGTCGAGCCCATTTACGGGTTCATCTAAAATCAATATTTTTGGATCACCGAGTAGCGCAGCTGCTATTCCAAGTCTCCTTCCCATACCAAGAGAATACTTCCCAACTCTTTTTCCGGCTGCATTAGTAAGACCTACTATTTCCAGAACTTCCTCGACACGTGAGTTAGACAATCCTGCGGCACGGGCAATCCAACGCAAGTGTGCCCGTCCTGTTCGCATACGATGAGCTCCAAATCCATCAAGCGCGGCACCTACTGTTGCTAGAGGATTATGTAATTCTGCGAATGGTTTTCCATTGATTAGTGCACTCCCTGAGGTAGCACGATCTAATCCAAGCAGGATGCGAAGTGTAGAGCTTTTTCCTGCTCCATTTGGACCTAAAAAACCAGTTACTCTGCCAGGTCTAGCTTTAAAACTGATACCTGATAAGATTTTCCCAGTTCCGCGATGTTTGACTAAGTTATTAATTGTAAGCAACCATAACACTTCCTTTCTGTTATGGTTCTAATTATAAAGAAGCGAAGTTACATCTCGGTTATCCTGCTGTTTACTTCTGGGTTAACTTTAGGTTAAGCTCTACCAATAGCCACTCTTGTGCCGTTTTCATTTGATGTAAAGTCAGCTTTCAGCTTCATTTTATTCAACATATAATTTGAAGTCGATAAACCTATCCCCGCCCCACCCTCATAGGAAGAGTTATCCATCCCCGGGCCCCTGTCTGCAACAATGATCTGTTCTTTTTCTACATCAACCCCAATGTTTACGTATTTCCCTTCTGCTGCATGGCGAAGAATATTCTGAAATAAATTATCCAGAACCCGTGTCATCCATTTAGGATCTGCTTCCCAATAAAAAGTCGCCTCTGTCGGTAAATCAACCTCGATCTGGATTTCTTTTTCTTCAAATACAGGATACCACGCAGCAACAGATGCTCTTACTAAACGTCCAATATCTGTTGAAGTGGGCTCAAAAGGATGTTTGCCTGATGTAAGCAATGTATAGGAAAGTAAATCATCCATTAGATCTCCGACTCTTGTAATTGTATGGTTCATCTCTGTTAGTGAGTTTTGTCCTTCTAGACTCATTGATTCTTTATTTAATCGGGTGACATGTCCTCTCAAAATGGTTAGTGGCGTACGTAAGTCGTGAGATAAATTCGCTATGAGTCGATGTCGTAACAATTCCTCTTCATATGCCCGCTTACGACTGTCTTCAAGCTGCTGAATCATCCAATTAAAAGAACTGCCTAACTGGTCGATTTCATCCATACGATCACGTTGAACGGATATTGGTTTAGGAAATGAATTATGATTAGCTGAAAATGACATGACTTCCTGTAAGAGGTTAAGACGTTTACGAAGTCTCAAGAAGAAAATCCAAGAAATTACCACAAATGCGACAATAATAAAACCAAACAAAAGAAGTACAATGTAAAAATAATTTAACTTATTCAGCTCTTCTTCATTAAAAGGAGACTCAATGAACGCTGATAAGAAAATAAGTACGATCGGAGGTAAAAAGATAAATAGAAAATGTCCTTTTAGGAAACGACCAAATAATGATTTAGTCTGTTTCATAGTTTCACCCGATAGCCTATTCCCTTCAATGTTTCAATAATCTCTGGGGAGTCTGGATGACGTTCCAGCTTTTGACGCAGTCGATGAATATGTACCATTAATGTTTTATCACCTGTGATATAAGCTTCTTCCCAGATGGCTTCATAGATTTGTTCTTTTGGTAAAACTTGATTAGGGTGGCGTAAGAAGTACATCAAAATATGATGTTGTTTCCCTGTCAATATAATTTCTTCCCCTGTGTGTTTGTCAAATACCATTTGGACTTCTGGATCTACTTCAATATAACTCCCTAATGAAATACGTTCGGGATGTGTTCCGCCACCTCGACGGATTAGTACTTCTAATCTTGCCACTAATTCATCCGTATGGAATGGTTTCGTTAAATAGTCATCAGCAAATTGTAACCCTTCTACCTTATCATCTATCGATGTTCGAGCAGTTAACAGCAAAATAGGAACAGCAGGAGCCGCCTTTTTTAATCGTTTTCCCACAGTAAATCCATCTAAACCGGGTAACATAATATCCAAAATAACAATTTCATGCTGGTTTACTACTTTTTCAGCTCCTTCACCAGAAAGCAGCCACTGTACTGAAAATCCTCGTTGTTCCAATTCTTCCTTTACCCAACTGCCTATCTTCTCATTATCTTCAATATATAACACGTTTCTTTTCAAGTAACATCCCTCTCTCAAAATCGAGTTCACTATTAGACAGATTAACACAATCTAAAGAATTGTTTCCAGTTAAGACAATTTTATTGTTCGTGCGGACTTTCACCGCCAAGTTATCGTCCATGCCGGGCGCACACTAGAAACCCCTCTAACATGGCAGTGCATGTTAGAGGGGTTCGAGCGTAGCTGCTAATTTTAGGAAATACTACTTTATGATACTAATAGATTTCGAAATATTATCGAAGAATAGATTTGCACCAAAATACTCAGCAATGAAACGTAATGGGAGCATTGTACGACCGTTTACAAGTTCAGCTGCTACATCCATTCCTGGTGCAAGTTCACCGATCTTAATCGACAAAGTCTGACCTTTCAAGGTAATCATTACGGTTTTCGTAACGTTATCCCAGCTTACATTTGCTCCTAAGCTCTCGGCAACGAAGCGCAGTGGGACTAACGTTCTGCCTTTAACTACCATTGAAGCAACGTCCATACTCATTTCGATTCCGTTTAATTTATATCCTGTCTTTCCTAAAGTGAATTCCAATTTCACAGGTTCAGGCTTGGCTGTAATGAAGACATAACCTAGTCCTTTTGCCGTGAAGGTAAATTTACCTGTCTCACGCTCATAGTTGCCGCCTAAAGGCTCCATGTTACCGTTCAATTGAAGCATAACACCGCATAACATGTTAAGCTCGTTTGTCGACAGCTTCTCTTTTGACAGATCGAAGGTTACGGGTATAAGCCCTGTATAATCCGTTACTTCCCGGCCATCCACGAAGATCTTTAATTCATATCCCCGCCCTATAGCTCCGTCTCTTTCAGCTACAGGTTTAATGACAATCTTCATCCGCTTTCCTGTATTCAATTGCTTCAACAATTCAGCGGACAATTTAATAGATACGGTGTCATTCGTAACGATTAGCGGTTTGTCGGCATTAATAATCGCACCGATCGTATCGCTTTGAATCTCAAGCTCATCTTTTCCGGCGGACATCGTCAATGCAATGGAATTGCCCTTCTTCAGCTGCTCTTTGATTGTAGCATCAATACGCTCCGCTACGGATAACTCTGGCGAAGGAGTCGGCGTACTGCTGTGGCCATTTGAATTGCCGCCATTGTTATTGCCATTATTGCCACCACTGTCATTTGTAGTAATTACAATAGTTAACTCTATCGTATCCATGCCAGCATGATTGGAAGCCGTAATATTGAATTTGTAAGTTCCCGCTTCAGTAGGCACGCCTGAAATAACACCCGTAGCTCCTTCTAGATTCAGCCCAGCAGGTAAATAATTATCACTCACTTTCCAGGTAATCGGTTTGTCGCCGTAAACCGCTAATGTTACCGTATACGGTTGTCCCACGTTGCCGCTTGGCAGATTCTTAGTGATAATCTCCGGAGCTGTATCCACTGGCTTATCTTCTTTAATCTCGATACTCAATTCTCGCTGATCTATACCAAAATCATTCGTAGCTGCAACAGTGAATTCGTAATATCCTGCCTCTTGAGACGTACCCGAGATAACGCCTGTTGCTTCATTTAGGTTCAAATCTACTGGCAAACCTCCTCCCTGGACCTTCCAAGTAATCGGTTCACTGCCATATACCGCTAATGTTACTGTATACGGTTGTCCAACTTTGGCATTTGGTAAATTCTTAGTGATAATCTCTGGAGCAGTGTCAACTGAGACATCTTCAGTGATCACTATATTGAACTGTTTTGTGTCACTGCCTGCGTCATTGTTGGCTTGAACTTTGAACGTAAATTGACCCCATTGATCTGGTGTACCAGAGATAACACCTGCATCTTCATCCAAGCTCAATCCTAATGGTAATTGACCCTCTACAACGGCCCATTTGATCGGCTTATCGCCATCAGTGGTAAGAACTGTCGAATAAAGTTGTCCTACCTTGCCATCCGCAAGCGAATTCGTCGTAATCGTTGGTGCCGTACCTGCGTCTTCAGCCCATTTCGCATATAATTCAATATCCCTTGTAACAGGATCAGCATCGAAATCCCAAGCATCGTTTAATTCTGTATCTTGATACCAACCGCCGAAGACAGTTTTATCTTTTGTCGGCGCTGTTGGCTCGGTAATTGTACCGCCCATGTCAGCGAACTTCACCGCAACTTCGCTGCCCCCATTGGAATCAAAAGTTACCGCATAAGGGTTGTGCGCGCCGATGGAAGGCGTTCTGCCGCTAAGTGAATTGCCGAAGAAGTCTGTTCTCTCCGTCATATGAGGCAGAGCATTCGCCCGATCCACATATGGACTTACAATCTCGGCACCTGCACCATAGGCCAGGTTATTACCATCCGCAAGACGGAACCCGTTCATCGCACTATAATCAAGCTTGGCATCCACTGTTCCACTGTTGCTAATCCAATGTTCAGGCGCAGATTTATAATCTTTTAATATAGAATTTAGTTCCTCTTCTGTTACATAGCGGTTGTCTGTTGCTGTTACGCCTGCACCTAGATATCCGCCTCCACCTGCGTTCATGCTGCCAAAAAGATTAGCCGGATATACAATGTTGTTCGTAAAACGTCCGGCTGTAAATGGAGCTGATGTTCCCCCACCTTTCAGACCCACCTGGTTGTTTTCCCCAGTGTAGGCAAATATATTATTTTGGAAATAAATGTGCAAGTTGGAGGCTGTCGGGTCAAATACTAACGAACTGCTATTCTTCAATGGTGTGACGATGACATTGTTATAGTATAAGCCACTTAATTCCTCGCTCGTTGAAGAACCTCCCGCAAGTAATATAAGACTGTTAAAGCTCTTGTTAAAATCCGGGCTGCGACCGTCGTTCACGCTAATGTTGTAGCGAACGATATTGCCCTTGGCAGCATTCATCTGTAAGTACCAACCGCCATAGTTATTTCGGCTGTAATTGTATTCATACACATTGTCCTGACAATAGTTGTCAATGTCCCATGCCATACCGTCATTACTTGCATGATAAGGGTTGTCTACGGCTTCATTATAGCGGAAGATCGTACCTTTACTTGCCATAATCCACGCTGCCGCATAGTTTTGCGAACCTAGATATGTTGGTGTTGTATTATTTGGACCCCAGTTCGTAACCAGATTGCCGCTCTTATCGCTTAAATAGCTATAACCGTTGTCCGTGACCACATTTCGTTCCACAAGGGAGTTGTTCCCACCAGACATGACAATGCCATCTCCAACCGAACTAGAAACCCAGTTGTTTCTAAACACAGCGTTGGATGCCCAAGGATAGCTTGAATTACTCCAAGTAATGCCTGTGTTATTAGTCCCTGGATTGCTTGGCCCGTAGGCATTGTTGCGAATACCTTCGTTATCGCAGCGAAGGGTTTTATTACCTTCAACCAATATATCTACATAACCATTAATAATGATGCCACCGGATACCTTACTTGCTCCATTTGCTTGGTGCAGCCCATTAACATCATGAACGTAGTTATCTCGAATGACGATTCCTTGCATACGAGCATCAGCATAATCTTGAATATTAAACTGACCTTGTCCCAGCTTGGAAATCCGTGACATTACAGCGATACCGGAACGGCCGTCACCTGCCGCATTGCCGATGTTCGTTACTTCAATTCCACTGACTACCCAATAGTTAACGTCATATAACTCAATGGTACCGTTTAAGGAAATGCCTGATGGGCTTGACGCTGTTCCTCCACCATTAATTATCGGGCGTTGGTTAGGGTCGGTCGTATTATATTTTGTAAGCGTAATCGGATTTCCTTCCTCACCATCGCCGCGCAGTTTGATTTGTTCGTTCCATACGCTATTTGCATCCAGATAAATGGTTGAACCTGGCATAAATACATATTCATTAATCTTGGAGATTGATTTCCATGCCGTAGCCGGTGTGCGTCCATCTGCATGATCGTCACCGTTATTGGAGAAATAATAATCACGGACTTCAAGTGGTAGAATGTTCAACTCGAATGTGATTTCGGCAGGATTCAGATTCAGTCTAATGGTATATTTTCCTGGCACGATATTATTTCTTGCGAATGATTCTTTGTTAATTTTCAATACATTACCGCTAACCGTATAATCCACATCCCGCAGTAGAGTTACAGCGCCGATCTCCACTCCAGTCAGATCCGTTAAATCAGGATTTACGGTGATATTATAGTCATCCAGACCGATAACATATGTGCTGTCTTCTAAGTGACTATACTCTTTAGGCAAGAGCTTTAGTGTAATAGAAGCTGTTCCGGTTTGGGATGTTATTCCACTATCGATAACATATACGTCATCAATAAAATGCCTGTTCTGTATATCCTTAACCGTTCCTGGCTTGTTGCCCCAGTTCGTAGCAAGCTGCAATGCATCGATCTTGGAAATATTGTTCTTAACTGGAGTATCAAAATTACCGCCAGCTGTTGTTTGCCTTTGAATGTCTTGTCCATCGATTTTATAGGTTGTTCCTGTTGATGTAACGAACCATTGAAATTTATGCCAACCTTTGCTTCGCTTGACATCTACAGGATAGAATCTCCCGGATGAACCAGGTCTGACTGCGTAATTGGTCAGATTTGCCGCCCAGTCACCATCTCCATTACCATAATTTATTCCGATATGTTCATTGGACGATGGGGTTAAGCCAAAGACAGCGTGGTCATTGGAAGCCGCTCTGCCATCATCATAGTACCAAGCAGTAACGATTGTTGTCTTACCGGTTGCAGGGGCGTAATTATAGGTACCTGGAACAGTCGCCACCTGACCGGCGCCGCTTGATGTCGCGGCCTTTCCTCCGGTACGGGACATCACATCGCTGTGAACATATCCGTTCGCACCATTTGAAAATTTCTTCTCCCCTTCAAATCCATCGTAAAATTTAGTGTCAGCCTTATTGAAGTAATCAACACTCACATGTACAGTAACTTCTTCGTTCCCTGTCGGAATATAACCTTTCTTAACCGTCACGAATCCGGCATCATCAACTTCAATCTTATTCTTGTCTTGATCCGCCGGACTGAAGCTGATGTTATCCGCAACGAACACATCAGCTGTGTCAACCATTAACCGCGTTCTATCTCCTGCCCGTAATGTATCGTTCTGGCGAATTAGCGCAATGTTCGCTGAATATTGTGCACTCTCCCCTGATTCATCAGAGTCCAAGAATCGTGACGTTGCGTTGCCGTTTGCCTTTACTTTAAATGTATCGTTTAATGTCGGAGACAAAGCCGTATCATTGCTTGTTGCTGCAATCGGGCTTCCATTAATCACTCCATTACTGAAGAGTTGAACCGAATAGGCAGATGCGTTAGCGACGCGATCCCATGTAGCATATGTGCCGTTCCATCTGGCATTTGCCGGTGTAGGCAATTTCTCGATTTTCAATATTCCGGATGCTGCAACTTCTTCACTGATATCTCCCGCAGTATTTATAACAATGGCTGTAACAGTGTAGTTGCCCACTCCCAGTCCCCTTGCATAGGGCAGAACATGATGCCTTTCATGATTGTTAGGCTGGTCGGGTCCCCCATTTTTCGATAAATAATAACCCACAGGTCCACCGTCTTTGAACAGTGTTACAAGGGTATCACCGTAATTGGAAGCGCCATTATAAATACCCGTATCCGAGTCAAGCGTTGGATTAATTGGTGCATTCACCTGCGTATTGGTGGTTATCAACAACGGTGCAGCATGGGATTTCACCACAACTCCCTCTGCCGAGGAAACTTCGCAATAATAAAAATTGCCTTGATGTGAAGCTGCGTCCACATTGGAAAGTGTTAATACTGCCTTATCAGCTCCGCTGACTTTTGTCCCGCTCAAGCCGGCCTCGTCATCAGATACATACCATTGATAAGCAGTAGCAGCGGCTGATGCCGTAATGCTAAATGTTGCTGTCTCATTTTGTTTCACTTCTGCCCTTGTGGGCTGCGTGATTATTTCTAAATTTGGCAATCCGCCGGGAGGTACCAAATTCACTGTTAATGTTCTGGTACCTGTTGTTGTAGCCACATCTTTTACAACATAAAAATCGTCGATTAGATGTTTATTTTTAATATAAGCTTTGTTCCCTGACTGGCTATTCCATCCCCCAGATATTTTAGGCTGAATGGTTGTACCGCTCTTCATAGCTTTGTAAATATCACTTTGCGCTGTATCGGATATTAATGTTCCGTCTATTTGTAACGTCGCACCATTCGGTGTAATAAGCCACTCGAATTTATGCCAGCCTGTTGAACGTAAAGCCCCGCTATCTTTCCAACGATTGCCTGCTGTACCCGCTGATGATGGTGCATAAGCCCAAGTATATTTCGTCGGGTTATGAATAACATCAGCCTCTGAACTTTGATAGAATGTCCCGGCAAAGGTAGCATTTTTGCCATCTACAATAGCAAATTGAGTTCTATCCGTCGCTGTCTTCTCGTCATTGGGATACGGGTCAAAATACCATGCCGTCATCTTATAATTGCTGCCAGCCGGCAATGCCACGTCTTGGGCTACCTTTTCATTATTTGTATCATCCGAAGGTGTAATCGCTTTCAATCCAGAGCGGGACTGTGCATCGGACAGTGTGAATGACGAGCCTAATTTGCTCATAGATGTCATCGGACCATTGTTGTTCTCGAAGTCCTCCATGAATAACACTTCTGAGTCAGGGTAATAATCTGCCGTGGCCGTGATTGTCACCGGGACGCCGGGGGCACCTGGCGACGCAAATGTATAACCGTTAGATAAAGTAATGTTACCCTGATTATTAACAGTTAAAAGATGCGAATTGCTGGAATCATAACTTACCTCGTCAATAACCGGTCCTTTAACCAGACTGCTTAAAGGCGAACCTTTATAGGTGAGATTTACCCTGCCTGATTGACCTGCCGCTTGTGTCAATTCTAGTACAACGGAGTCAAAAGATTCGCCCCCTCCCGCAGCTGATGCTTCAGATAAAGGCGCCAAGCCGAACAGACCAGGGAATGCCAACGTTGTAGCCGTAACTATCGACAAAGCTTTTTGCATCCATTTCGATCGTATCATTCTAAAATTTCCTCCCTTTGAAGTTAATAAATATATACTTTATAAAAAATCTGTATCTATGGAAGTCTTAATAGACATAGATTTTTATAAATTTAAAAACATAACTATTCTAGTTCACTACTAAATCACTGAATCGATTACCGTTATATACGATCTTCAACTTATTTGTATTTGCAATTAACGCTCGCAAGTCAGATTCCGCCGATCCGTATAGAATGGAATCTTTCACATCTTCCAGTTTAAGCTTGGTGATTTCCGGTTTTGTGGTTAATGTGGCAACGACATCTTCGCCCATATATTTACCGATTACTGTCTCACCTACAGAAGCAGCAGCTAAAGACTCCCAGAACTTAAGAGACTCGGTATCTTCTTTGGATATATCCAAACGATTTAGCACTTTCTCTTCTTTGGCCAGTCCCGCTGTCGCTAACGCAGCCGTTAATTTATCAGCAACACGAACATATTCCGCACTTTTTGATGCATACTCAACTTGTAACTCAGTGTCGCTTTTTTTCGTTTTCTTTACCTGGGTTTCTATCAAATCGGGCCAACGGGCGCCACTTAAATATTGCATGTATTGATATAAATCAAACTGAGGCAACCCATAGTAAGTCTCTCCTGAATCATCCATCTTAGCCCGCTTAACATTTTCTTCTTCCATGTCGGATTTAAGCTCATCAAAGCTTTGGTAAGGGGCGATTCCTCGCTTGTCTGCAATAAATTGCTCCTGCTTGGACATTAGCAATGCAGTCATCGCAGAATTTTTGGCGTATTCAGAGGGGGTTTCATGATTTTCGCCGTATTGACGTGTCCAGAAGCCCTCATCTACTTGGGCCCCATAAGTTCTGAAGAAATAGTCTACCGTTATAGCTCTTTGCTCTTTGACAAAAGATTGAAATTCTTCCTCTGTTACGGCGTATCCCTCTACTGTAAATATCCAATTTTCAGGCAGTTCCGCTTTTTTGTTAGTTAAGCTCAGCACGAGTAAAGCAAGAACAATCAGAGCGGTAAACAAGATAATCTCTATTGGTTTTCGTCTTGTAATCCCCATGACAGCCCCCTTTCCAATATTCAACCTAGCTTTGCATGAAAGCCATTACAGTGAAATTCTTCGCCGTTGCAGGAGCAGTTCCCAAATTTAAATGGTTAGACATTATTGTAAGTTTAGCCAGCCCCTCATGTAAGCGCTTATTTATACTGAATTAGAACAAATTTGACTTATGAAAAAATAGTCCTAGTTCGCAACTTTGTGTGCTAGGGGATCGATATTTAAAAAGGAACTGTCGTTTGGTGTAAACGCTTTTATTTATGAATATTAATTTTAAAATTTTATTCACAAACACCTAGACACGGCGAAAATAGTTGTGATACATTTGTGCATAAGTAATGCTGCTGGGTTAGCAATTTCTACCTATAGGTGAAAAGTGACGTTGAAGATGCGATGATTTCCTATTGAAGCGCATATCTTCAAATCTCTTTAGCATATAAGTGAAGTGTCACTTACACCTTAAAGTTAAAGCGCTTAAACTTTATAGGCATGTGTAGCACTTATTGTTAAGCGTTTTACTTTGGAGATCATTCTATAGGGAAGGAGGATTCATTGACGTTAATTAAACTAACCATCACTTAAGGAGGAATTTTTGTGTACTCAATGAAATTGACCTCAGGCACAATGAAAGTGATAATCGTGACATTGAGGATTCGATGATTCCTTATTAAAGCGTGTATCTTCAAATTTCTTCAGCATATAAGTGAAATGTCACTTCTGTCTTAAAGTTAAAGCGCTTAAACTTTATAGGTATGTGTAGCACTTATTGCTAATTAAACTAACCATCACTTAAGGAGGAATTTTTATGTACTCATTGAAATCGACCTCAGGCACAATGAAAGTGATGTTACTTGTTATGCTTTCGGCGGTTATTCTTCTATCGACATTAGCCGCACCTGCACCGCTTCAACCAAAAGCTCATGGAGCGGGTGAATTGAAACCGTTTCCTCAACAAGTCAGCTATCCGGGCATCATTAAACCAAACCACGTCAGTCAATCCTCGTTGAACAGTTCAGTAGCTTCCTACTATGACTACTGGAAGGCTACTTATCTTAAAAACAACTTATCCTCGCTGCCAGGAGGATACTATGTAAAAGGTGATATTACTGGCGAAGCGGACGGCTTCGATCCGCTAGGCACATCGGAAGGCCAAGGATACGGTATGGTCATTACTGTGCTTATGGCCGGTTACGATACGAATTCCAGAATAATCTATGACGGTTTGTTCAAAACAGCCAGAGCATTCAAGAGCTCTAACAACCCGAACCTGATGGGATGGGTAGTAGCAGATAATACTGGGGCTCAAGGGCACTTCGGTTCCGCAACAGACGGGGACCTTGATATCGCTTACTCCCTTATTCTAGCCGATCGCCAATGGGGCTCGACCGGAACGATCAATTATTTGGCTGAAGCCAAAAAGATGATTGGCGCTATTAAGCTTAGCAATGTGACAACTAACAACAGACTGAACCTTGGTGACTGGGATACGAAGAGCGCCTTGAATACGCGTCCCTCCGACTGGATGCTCAGCCATCTACGGGCTTTCAATGAAGTAACTGGAGATTCAACTTGGCTAAATGTCATCAACAATCTGTATAACGTATATAGCCAATTTACTGCAGCTTATTCGTCTAGCACAGGCCTGATATCGGACTTCGTGGTAGGAAACCCGCCTAAGCCGGCTCCCCAAAATTATTTGGAAGAGTTCCCTGAAACAAATGAATATAACTACAATGCAAGCCGTGTACCGCTTCGTATCGTAATGGATTATGCCTTGTACGGAGATACCCGTGGTAAGGATATTGCCAATAAAATGGTGGTATGGATCAAAGGAAAAACAAGCAACAATCCGAACAATGTGAAGGACGGTTACCAATTGAACGGTGCGAATCGTGGTACTTATGCAACAGCGGTATTCGTAGCGCCTTTCATCTCCGCAGCGACGACTACCACCACGCATCAAGCTTGGGTCAATGCAGGATGGGACTGGATGAAGAATAAAAAGGAAAGCTACTTCAGCGACTCCTTTAACATGCTGAACCTACTGTTCATCTCGGGGAACTGGTGGAAGCCTACCTACAGTGCTGCGGATACACAAGCTCCCTCAGATCCAACGAATCTGACCGCAACAGCAACTTCAAGCAGCCAAATCAATCTGAGTTGGACTCCTTCCACTGATAATGTCGGAGTAACCGGCTATCGGGTATTGCGTGGCGGTTTGGAAGTAGGCACACCTACAGACACATCCTTTAGCGATACCGGTCTTACCGCAGCTACAGCTTACAGCTATACGGTAAAAGCTGTAGATGCCGCAGGCAACCTGTCTGCTAACAGCAATACCGCTATAGCAACTACAAATCCAACTCCTTCTGACAGCACCAACCTTGCGCTGGGCAAGACAGCGGTAGCCAGCTCTATCGAAGGTGCAGGATTTGAAGCTTCCAAGGCAACAGACGGCAACTCTACTACCCGTTGGGCTAGCATGGAAGGAAGCAATAATGAATGGATTTACGTCGATTTGGGTACAACCCAAAGTGTGAACCGCGTCAAGTTGAATTGGGAAGACGCTTACGCTAAAGGCTACAAAGTTCAGGTATCTAATAACGCAACAACATGGACGGATGCTTACGTAACAACGACCGGTGATGGTTCTATTGACGATATTACATTTACTGCAAATAGTGGACGTTACGTCAGAGTGCTGTGTACTGCTAGAGGTACCGTATACGGATATTCGATATTCGATTTTGAAGTTTACGGCTCTTAATTGAACAAAGCCTGGCGGATATGAATCCGTCAGGTTTTTTTGTTTAAGCCAGCGACGGTTCTATAAACCATATTATCACTGGATACACAGACATATTGGACTTCACTTCGAATATAGAAAAATAGATCATACTAAATCCCAGGAAATAAAAAAGCCGAATGGATTGTTCTCATCCACTCAGCTCATAGGTTTATTTTACAATAATCTGTATCGTATCACTTTCCGTAGTTCCACTTCCATTCATAAACTCACAGTGATATTGATAAATGCCAGGAGTTTTCCCTGAGATTTGTGTAATGGCCGATTGAGCACTTGGTGTTTGTGAAGATAAAGATTGCGTTTCAATGAGTTTGCCATTTTCATATAATCGATATTGTGCTGCGTTCGTGCCCCACCACATATTAGCAGTAATGTTATAGTCCCCATCTTGATCCCAGTTGTCACTAGACAACACAGGTTTGCCGGGATTCGCCTCAGTCACGGTGACGGTGTGTGGATCACATGAAGTCGTTCCATACAAATTCGATAACTCACATGTATACACATAGGTTCCATTCGGCTTTCCTTGAATAGGAATAATGGAAGTCTGGGCAGCAGGCGAAACATCGGCCAGTGACTTCGTTTTGATCAATTGGCCATTCTCGTACAACTTATACAGTGAGCCATTGTTTCCCCACCACATATTCATCGTAACTTCGTAATTGCCATCATTTATGCCTGTCGCAACACCGCTATTATTCGAAAGTGCCGGTTTACCTGGCACCCCATTTGCAAGCAATTGCGGGCTAACGGAATGCCGTTCGAACTTGACTGCATCAGCCCTCGTATAAATCATATCGGCAGGTAGAGTTGGCGGATCTACCGTTGTCGGAGTAACCCTGGTTAGACGAACGTACTCGCTGCCGTCTCCAGTAAAGTCGAACGTTCCTAGATTAACCCACCCTGACGAGCCGATGGTTGCATCAATATACGTGACCTCGGTAACCGACTGATGCTTCACTTCTACTTTGACATAATTATCGTTTGCCGTCGTATGGACGAGCTTGTAGATGGAGACCGTATATTTCCCCTCTGGGAACTGGCCTTTCCACGTCGCTGATGATCCTTGCACGGTAGAGTAACGGGACTTAACCCCAATTTTGTATCCGGCTAAATTGCTTTGGCTCCAAGATCCTTCTGTCGTGTATAACCCAGTTGTATTCGTGCTGTCAACAATAACCGTTAAGTCCCTGATTGCAATTGTCAAAGACGGCGTTGTTAAGGTCACCCCGTCAATCGTTACAGTGGCCCATACCTCAATATGATCCGTTTCTCCGTCGAGACTTAGAAGGGTCAACATACCGCTACTGTCCACTTCAGCCAGATCGGTTCGATCAACGAAATACTGCACATTTGCCTGTGATAGATCACCAATCAGACCGTTATCCAAATAGCCGGTCACGCTTAGTTGTGCAGTTTGAGTCATTTGCAGTTCACCCCGATCCGACAGGATCACCACAGACTCCAATTGCGGCATACTGTTTGGATCCACCCACATCATCGCATCGGCAACTACCCGTGACTTGTTGGCCTTATTGGTTAATTCGACATATCCGCTATCGCCTGCTGCAAAAGGATAATCTCCCAGGTGCACCCAAGTCCCATTGGCCGTTGTCTCATCAACGGTAACCGTCTCGGAGCCTCCACTATAATAAACGGTAAATGAGGCATTCGTTGCCCAATTTTCACTTGTAGCGGTTATTTGCGGAAGCTTGTAATACACACTGTAAGTAACACTTTCCGGCAGCTCAGGCCGCCATTTAATTTTGCTTGTCGCAGTACCGGCAGCCGATTTGGCGTACACATAGTTATCATAGTAATAGTCGTTAGCCGTTGTATCCCGTATCCAGGCGCCTTCTGTCTCCGCCTCCGTATTATCCACAATGATCGATGAACCCTTCTGCCAATCCGGTTGAACCGGAGTTTCTTGTACCTGATCAGGCAAATAGAGTGTCCGCTTGCGGGTCTGTTTCCCGTCCGATTCCACATAATAAGTGAAGGTTTGGGATAAATCATTTACCCGTATCGACCATTCCATCGGATAGATCGTATCTGGAATGATCGTATACGTAACCCCGCCATCCAAGGAATAATGGATCGTCGCTGGTTTTGTCGTTTTTGCCTGCACATAAGCATCATAGGCCGTTTCGTCGGGCTTGACGATCAGCATACCTTTAACCGCATCTATTGGACTGTGGATATCGAAGAAATAGCTTGCCTCCGATGTATCAGCAGTTCTGACCTGGTGCAGCGGCACATCAATGTTGAGTCCTTCTACAATGATAGCGGTTATTCCTTTGCTTGAAACCGTGGCTTGAATGATTCCGCCACTCATAACCGCTTGCTCTGGTGTGCCATTGTCGCGGATGATGGTTACAGTATAATCTTGTGCCGGGTTGAACCCAATGATTTGTGCATTCAATTCGATCGGAGTCTGGACTTCAGCTGACGATTCGTTGCTTAACCCGATGTAGAATTTATTCCCGCTCTCTCCCGTTATCCAGTTCAATTGAGGATGGTTGGTCTTAATAATCCCCTTGGGCATCCAGAGCCAAACGTCGGAATTACCGTAAAAATTCCCTGGTTTATTTCCATAGAGGTGATATTTGAACCATAAAAAATTAGTTTCAAAAACAGAAGGAAATGTAATACTACCTTTCGATTTCAACGTTTGTTCGCTGATCAAATAATCCATCGTTTGCCCGAGCTGTCCCGGGATATGGTGATAATAAATGGATGTAGCCCCGCTTGGGCCTTCCAGAGGAAACTCTGGCTCAAGTTGGCTAACGGCGAAACCCTTATAGTAATAACCTGGATAACTAGAATATCGTCCAATAACTGCATTATGAGCAATATCCTGCAGCAGTTTATCACCAGTATAGAGCGACAATCTCAGCATGAATGGAGCTTCCTGAGCATTCATCCGATAATAGCCAGTTGTACTTCCCGCTTCAAACGTCAATCCATTGGGAGAAACAAGCCAACTATCCGCTTGTACGCCTCCGGCTACATCTTCTGGGAGCTTGATCCGAGGATATTGATATTTACCACTTTCCGGCCAATGGAACGACTCCGCGTAATTATACGTCTCAGGCTGCGGAATCGTAACGGCACCTTCAGGAACCGGACGAGCAACGAACATCGTTGCATACCGTTTGGCTTCCTTATAAGCGGCATTCAAGTATTTGGGATCCTGAGTTTCCTCGTAAAGCTCCAAGATCTCCATCCACAGCTTGCTATAATAATAAATGAACTCATTTTTACTAACATTAACAGATGCAGGCGTATCAATATGCTGCATGATATAGCTGTCGGCTGCATCCTTGGCAGCCTGTAAATACTGCGCATCTCCCGTCATACGATACATCATCAGGGGCTGAATAACAGGACCCCGGTCTTTCTGGTCAGGATCACGTACGAGGTACTCTTCTTGTGCCAGCGCCCCAATTCCTGCCGAAGTACCCATCATCTGATTGACAGCGGTTACGCTTGAAAAATCGAACGGCAAGGTTGCCATTTTCCATAACGACGGCACACCGTATACTGGCTTTTGCGTCGGCGACCAGCCTATACCATTTCGCGATAAGCCATACTGGACGGACGGCAATGCTCTCGTATCGTAGAGCTGGTCATCCCCAGTCAAATAGTAAGCCCCCAAAAGAACCGCATTCGAGCTTGTTCGAACGCTATCCTCGTTTTCGATGTCAATAAAGCCCTTGGCACGGCTCCACCACCCGCTGGGTGACGGGACATAATCAACAGAGTCATCTCCTTGCGGCTCTATCTTAAGTAAATCGATCATATTGAACATCGCGTCAGTAAGCGACTGATCTGATACATTTTCCCTGTATGCAGAATAACCGTACTCTTTGCGAAGAATATCCGCGTAGGACTCATACAATTTGCTTTTTTGAGCGATTAGTCCCATATGAAATTGATAAGTGCTTTCTGCGTTCATTTGCGAATAGGTCCCTAATTGAGGAGCATACAAGATTGGCTGCACGCTGCCTTCGTTGTTGACAAGGCTCATGCCAAGCCTTTGCTTCGTAACGCCTCCCGTCGGTTCAAATTCAACCGGAAGCTCATCCGACGGTACAAATACCCCATATGTCAATGGATTCCCCGAACCGTCATTCTTCTCAATTAGACTCATCGGAGCGCTTAGTTCCCTTAAGCTTGTTGATTCCACTGAACCTACCATTTTGGCGTGTGACCTGAAACCATTTAACACTTCATTGACGCCTGAGATTTGCTCTGTTGTGAAGGACTGATAACCGATTACATAATTGCCATCCCTGCGAGGTGTAAAGGCGAAGGAAACATCAGGTTTGTCCCCTGACATGGACCAGTTCACTTGTAAATCGTAATCGCTTTCATGTGAAGAATCGGTTAATACCGCCGTGTGGCTGTCTGGGAAAACGATCTCGTCGAATGTAATCCAACGTTTGTTCATCGTATCGTAATAATTGGTTCGACTCCCCGCATTTCCATCCAATAAGACCCATTGTTCTTCAAGTCTTTCCGCTACATTATTGACAGGCACCCAGTTCCCCGTATCCGTGTCTTTGTAGAACATATCACGAACGATAGTTTTCCCTTCATCCCAAGCTGCTTCATAAAAGGTCGCTTTATAGCTGGCATTCTCGATGCTGCCTTTTTCCGTGTAACTGAGATTCGCCAATGTACGGCTGCGCAGCGGAGGCAACGGTGGAGCTTGCTGCCGTATATTCCCTTCAAATTTGACCGCATCGGCCCGCGTAATGATCTTTCCGGTCGTAGGTTGTGTTCGAGTCAGTCTGACAAATTCGCTATCATCACCGCTGAAATAATAGGACCCCAAATCAACCCATCCGGCCGATGGCCCCGACGAGGGTCTCAGATCCATAAACATGACATCCGTTATCCCATTGTGAACAATTTCGATTTTAACGTTACTGTCTGCTTTATCCGCCCAATCAAGCTTGTTGAACGAAATTTTCGCTGTCCCTGCTTCTAATCGCGGATTCCATGTGATGCTTCTTCCTACTGCATCGGTAAATTTCGAACTGGAATTATTATATCCCTTCACTCCCGTACTTGTAGTCCAATCAGGAGCGGAGAACCCGTTATTTGCGTTATCTACATCAGTGGTGACGACATCATCAATCGTGAGGCTTCCATCATCTATGATGATCGTCTTATGAGGCTCTTTTTGCTGAATATTCCCTTCGAACTTAACCGCATCTGCACGAGTAAGTATCGTGCTGGTTGTGCTGGTAGACCGAGTTAATCTAACGAATTCGTTACCAACTCCAGAAAAATAGTACTCTCCCAAATCAACCCATCCCACAGAAGCGCCAAATGAAGGTCTCAAATCCATAAAAAGAACATCCGTCGTTCCATTGTGGACGATTTCAATTTTTACATTGCTATCCGCTTTATCTTCCCAGTTAAGCTTGTATAACGAAATTTTCGCCGTTCCCGCTTCCAATCGTGGATTCCATGATATCGTTCTGCCTGCTGTACTCGTATATTTGGAGCTGGAGTTATCATACCCCTTCACCCCTGTACTTGTGGTCCAATTCGGAGCCGAATATCCGTTGTTCTCGTTACCCACATCAGGTGTCACAACATCATTGATCGTGATGCTCCCGTCATCGATGATAATCGTCTTATACGGTAAGGTCTCTGCATAAGCGGTCCTTATTCCGTCTAGGCTGAAAGGAACTAATATCGTCACGATGAAAACGATTAAGAAAAACAGCTTCCTTTTTATCATACAATTCATAGCCTCCCTTAAGTTGATAACGCTTTCAAAATAATAAAACCCTCCTTTGTTCGAAGATCATAAAGAAGCAATCAGCCGTATCCTTCTGGCTAATCCCGCTCCGTCGTTTTTATCATAGCATGTCACAGAACTGTGAAATTTCTTTGATTTTAAGAATTTCTTATAAGATTTTAAGCAAGAAGAAACGACTTTGTCTTCCTTTAAAAAAGAGACCTACATCATAACTGGCCGCTCAACTGCAGTCAGTATGATATAGGTCTTTCAATTGAATAAAACCTTATGATTAATTATAATGGCGGCTGCACCAATAACAACTTCCCAAGCTGGATCACCGTTTGATCATACCAATCTGGATGCTTCCGAACATGCTCAATACTTCGTTCATTGCCGCATGCCTCAAACACAGCCGCTTTGTCTGTCTTTTCGGTATCGACTTCAAAGCGAACTGTATGTTTCCCATTCGGGAGCTCCGGCAAGAATACATACTGATTTCGATTATGATCGTTGTATAGTGTGAATCGATCGACAATAAAGGGTTCCCCACCATCCACCGACACCTTCAATCTGCCAGAATCAGGCCCCCCGATATCGAATAACCCGATATGGGTTCCCTCGAACTGCACCGTAATAGCCTCTCCAGGATCGACTGCTCGCCACAGGCCGGGAAACAACCAATTGTACTCACGCACTAAAGCACAATCATCGGGAGTCATATAAGACCATCCTGCGGAAAAATCGGTAAAACTATCCAGTGACACCATGGACGCATACTCCCAAGGATTAGCCGGGACTAACGGATTCTGAGGTAAGTGATGTACTGACCTTCCTGGATGCTCCTGAAGTTCTCTAATTTTCTCAAATGACCGCGTGATCGTATCCGTGTAAATCTGGTGTCCCTCGGGAATAGTCGGATGGATCGAATCATGCGTAAAAACAACGGCTCCGGAAATGGACAAGTCTTCCCTTGAGGTAAAAACGAGTTTTCCCTCCGACACCAAGTGACTGACCGCTACGCCCAGATGAATCGAAGGAATACCGTAATAGTCGGCCACTTCCTCTTGCATTAGAGCCCCCTTCTGGTATTCTCCAGACTGGAATAAGACCACATCCCGCTCCTTCAGCGTATAAACGAACAGGATATCGGTAAACCAGCTCCGCTTGCGGATCTGACGGACAATCCCTTCGATCCGCGCCTTGGATTCTGGATCTCCACCATCATTACCGACAAATTCAACAAATACTAGATCAGGCCGATGACGCAGTACATCTGTCTCCAAACGGGCACAGCCCAAATCCGATCCTGTCCCATCAATGCCTGCATTCACAGTGCGGATATCCGCCTTAGGATATTGCTTACGAAGCCAATCCGCCGTCATGACCCTGTAGCCTTCAGATCGCGTATTACTGCCGCCGAAATAGACGATTGTTACGGTATCCCCATTTTCCAATTTTTGAATTATATTGGGGAGCCCTTTACGAGGGAATAATTCCTTCATCGTGACTTCACCTGTCCTCATTTATCGATTTTAGGAGCAAACAATTTTACAGCAAACACTTCAAAATAAGGCGAACCATAAGTTGCGCAGAAATTAATCCGGATTCGGGTTACACGTTTCGCATCCATCTTATGTTTATTCAACGTTAGATAATTTCCACGAGTTATGATTGTCCTCTCGGTTCCGTCTTCTAAGGTCAAGGTCATATCATAATCTTGGATAAGGGACTCAATCGGGTCGTTGAAATGCTCCAAATCCAGCTGCGAATTAAAAACAAGATGGAGTTCGTCCAGATTTTTGGGGCTTGCAAAACAGAATTCCAACCATTCCTGTCCTTCCGTATGTTCAGAAATCCAGCCGTTCGGTTGGCCATAAGGTCTGGAGTAGCCATTAACGACATTCTCAGGACTATACATATTCTGAGCTGGCATCAGGTCCTTAAAGCAAATGCTCTTATTGAATTTCTTCAGCCTAGACGGCTCTTCCGGCCTATAATGGAAGCTGACCGCGCCTGTCAAATTCTCTTCATTACCGTATATGGCAAGGCTCGCCGTGCCCTCCAATACGATGTAAATTTTGTCGTCAGCCGGTTTCTTGCAGTCCAAGTCTAACGTAATCCAGTCGTCATGACCGGCTGTAATAACCAAGTGGTAGTCTCTCAACTCGCTGGTTGGAATGTAGTTTTCCTTCCGTTCCCCGCCAAACAGCTTCACATGTAGAGTTTCCGAATGCTTGGACCTATTTTTAATTTTGATCCGTACGCTTTTAGCCACGGATGTCTGAATCGGCAAGACCAAACACAACCCTTTCTCCAAGGAAATCTCTTCGGTTGGATGAAGATTGTCATAGCTGCGCTGAGACGAGGCACGAATAGTTAATCCGTCAGCGAAGTAAGGATCCAATTCCTCTTGAAGGCCTACAATGGTTTGCCCGTCTCGAAGCAGTAGCGCCTGCAGCTCCCCCATATGAGCTTCGACTATGGCCGCGGGGTCTACCTCATATTTCGAGCACAACGAAGCAGCTGTTCCAACCGCCTGCCCCATACAACCGCAGGTTGCCATAACCCTTGTAGATCCGAAAGCCACATGGGTAGCACTTATATTGCGACCAGCGAACATGAGATTAGGAATATTTCGTGAATATAAACTGCGGAAAGGGATATTGTACAAACCAGGCACGAAATTCCAAGCTGTAGCCGGCCCCTCATCGTAGATGCCCTTATTAGCATGTAAATCCATATACCATCCACCGACCGATACAGCATCTTCGAAATGAGGCTTTGCTGTGAGATCGTTCTGAGACAACATGTGATCCCCAATAAACCGCCTCGACTCCCGCTTTCCCGGGATCGGGCATACATAATCCAAAATGAGATTGTCTACATCATCAAATTCACCGCTATTTTTGAGATAATCCCAAATCCCGTACACCAATTTCCGCAGCTCCAACGCGATGTCTTCATTATTTTTGATAATATCCATATGTCCGCCGTATTCCAGCCACCACAATCCGCCAAGCCCGTTGATTTTTCTTGGAAAAGCCCGATGGTTTAAGCCTTTTCTGATACTATCGAAAAAGGCCAACTTCGTAATATCATACGCAAAGCCAGGTCTTTTGTATGGAACGGAATATCCTACGTCACGGGCTTGAAACAGGATCGTATCGCCCATGGTGTAATGGTCCGCCACTTCAGGAGCCAATTCTTCCTTGTATTCATGTTTCGCTTCTCTCCCCCATCGGAAGAGAGCACCTGCCTGATATCCGACAACTCCATCTCCGGAGCAATCAATATAGGTTCGGCTTTCAAAACGAAATTTCCTTTCGGAAGCCAATTGAAGGCCCTCCACCCATTTAATTCTGTCGTTCTCCATGCCCGTTTCATGCACGCATGTATTCAGAAATAGAGAAATGTTAGGCTCAGCATAGACCATATCCAACAAGACTGTATCCGAAAGCGAAAGCATCAGCTTCTTGTTGTATAACGGATTATAGTGGAAAATCTTCAACTTGAGTTCTTCCACCAACCCTCCTTCGCGTGCATAATAGGATGGACTGTTTCCGAGATAAGCCGACCCGTTGATATGAACCCTGACCTCGCTGCTCGCATTTCCCCCAAGAACCGGTCGATCATTAATAAGTGACACTTGCAGCCCTTGGCGTGCGGCAGCAATGGCAGCGCATATCCCAGCAATACCTCCGCCGACGACGGTTACATCTGCTTTAATAAGCTCCATTTTGATAACCTCCATGATTAGATCCTTCTATCATGGTAATCCATTTGCTCCCTTTTTTTTTACATGATTTCGCGAAAAAATCACACATTTTTTGCAACCTTAATTGGATTCATACCGTGTCATTTTTATCCGATATTGCTTAGGAGTATCACCCGTATATTCTTTAAATAATTTGCAAAAATAACCTTCATTCACAATTCCTACTTCCTCGCACAATTCCAATATAGAATAATCCTGAACATTTAACAGCTCGAGAGCTAATTGGATTTTTTTACGATTGATGTAGCTGATAACGCCTTCATTCATTGTTTTTTTGAATAAGCTGCTAAAATACGATGGAGCTAAATTCACTTCCTCGGCAATCGCCTCGAGCGTTAATCGCTGTTTCAGGTTTTTGTCTATAAACCGCATAGCACTCATGATTTCTATACGATGCAAAAGTTGGCCAGCGTGTACATATTCGAAGGTGAAGTCGCCAATATAGGCAAGCTGCTCCCGAAAAGCTAAAAATTCTATGGGAAACTCTGCTACTTCCGTGGCTAACTTGTTCCCCGATTTAAACTTCACAATAATGTCCCTGTATAAGTCTCTTAACATAGGCGCCATGATAGACTTATGGATTTTATGGTCCTTAACAAATTGGTTCAGATCAGCAAATGCTTTCTCAAGCTCTTCCTTGGAAACCTTTCTTTTCACCCCAGCAAGAAAATCAGCCAATTTCTGTTGAACTTCTTCTTTCCTGTCATTCTGGTACTGGAACCGATGCATAGGTGTTTTTACAACTTTCTCTGTATGATAATAGAAATCATCACTCACATTTTGTGCTTCCGTGTAAGCTTGTTTGATGGATTCCCAGCCTCGGTGCTGACCTCCAAAAGCGACGGAAACCCTTTGATTCAAATATTGATGCAAGTGGGAGACGATCTGCCCCCCCAATGTCTGGCAATCATATTCCGTTTCCAGATCACTGCGATTATTTTCCCAGGAAAGAAAGCCAATAAAACGATTATCGGATAGATCCGCAGCTACACCACTGCCACCATTCATCACCGTTTCTTCGATTATATTTGTAATCGCATACCTCAATATGTTCTGATCAGACGCTGAATAATCGTTTCGGAAACTTTCATACATATTCATTTCGACAATGAAGCAGCGATAGTTGGCTTGAAAGAAATGGAACTGCATACGATTGGCAAAATCCGATGCCCGATGAGAAGGAATTTCGCCTCTGATAAGCTCGTTAAAAAATTGCTTGCGGACTCTATATTTATTTTCAAGCACGGATACGTTTAAAGATTGAAATTCCGCTTCTTTTTTCTTAACTTCATTTAAAATCCCGGCTGCCTTATCTAAAGCCCGATCCAAATCCGCATCTCTGAGCGGAACCTTAACAATGTACTCCAATACGTTGGCTTGAATAGCTCTCTGGGCGTATTCAAAGGATGAATAAGCGGTCAAAAGAATGAATTGGGTATGGGGAAGCTTTGGCTTTAGCTGCTCAATCATGGAAATCCCATCCATACGCGGCATTACGATATCAGATATTACGATCTCCGGTTTAAGCTTTACGATCTCCTCTATCCCTTTCAGCCCATTATTCGCTTTTCCCACTAAATGAAATCGCCTATCCCTAAGGGAGAGCTCGTGAAAAAACAATTCCAATCTCTGTATGATTAGATCTTCATCGTCAACAATGAAGCAGGTGTAGTCTCTCATCATCATGCATCTCCTTTAAACAAGCCTGCTGGGAATAAGGCGCGAACCCGGGTTATTTCCTTAGGTATGCTAATGATTTGGAGTCCGAATTGTTCTCCGTAGTGAAGTCTGATTCGGTCATGAATATTGTTTAACCCGATTCTTTTTCTTTTCAATTCCACATCCCCCGGTTCTGAAATTAGAATATGCTTTATTTTATCAGCTGGAATTCCCTCGCCTTGATCAACTACTTCTATGATGACATTGCCGCCCTCCCTGTACGCATGAATAGTAATAGGGCCTTCGATCCCCCCTCCGTTATAACCATGGAAGATACTATTCTCCACAAGGGGCTGCAGCAGCATTCGAAAAACCGGAAAATCTATTAGCCCTGCCTCGATATTTTCGATTAAGTGGAAGTTTCTGTTGTAGCGGATGTTCTGGATCGCGATATAGTCCGATACATTTTGCAATTCCTGACGCAGTGATACCTTCTCCGAAGCGTCGGCTATCCCATATTCCAATATTGAAATGAGAGACTCGATCACCACATCTACTTTCTCTATTTGTCCGAGTCGTATGACATTGCTGATAGAACCAAGCGTGTTATATAGAAAATGAGGGTTTATTTGAGACTGCAGCACTTGAATTTCCAGCTTGCGTTCAAGTTCATTATGAAGCTCTGCTCCCCGAATCAGTTCCACAATTTGCTGCAGCATACGATCGAATGCTCGGGAGAGATCTCCAAACTCATCGTTTCGGTTAATCGATATTGTAGTTGTGAGGGAGCCTTGCTCCACCCGCTTCATTTTTGTTTTGAGTGCATAGAGCGGGTTCCTTATATATTTGGCAATAAAGAAGGAAACGAACAGACTTAAGAGAAAACCAGCAGCTAGAAGCTCGATATAATAGGTTTCCAATCTGGATAAAGCAGCTTTCAAGCGTGATTCATCGTTGATTGAGATGATGGTCCAGTTGAATTTTTCAGTCGGTTTTTTCAGAAGGGAGACTTGAATCCCCTCCTTGGTGTGCAGTTGAAGGTTTGTTTCTGTAGTATCCAGAATTTGTTCCGCTGACGTTTCACCGATTGAAAAAGTATGATCTTGAACATTCAGGGGGCCTTTATTTTCCGAAAATCCGGCAATGATTTTTCCCGATGCGGTGATTAGAGCCAAATTCATTTGTTCTTTTTTATTAATCTTGAACAAGGTATCTTCAATGGCATTTAGATCTAAATCTACTGCAATGGCCATAGGAAACGGAGCGCTGTTCAGATATCGGACCATCGTAACTGTCCAGCCGGAATATTTAGATTTGTAAGGATCACTGACAAATGTAATTCTTCTATTCTTGTCAGCTGCATCAAACAATGGTTCTCTTTCAGCTAAAGGTTCATCAAATATTCGGGTAGGTGTACTTCCGCCTAGAATAGATAAATCGCTTTTGATCAAATAAATATTACTGACGTAATTACTGTTGAGTTCATACAGCTCTCTTAATTGCTTTTTAATCACGTCCGGATTGTCAATGTTGGCTTTCACCGATGACTCGACCGAGAACAGCATGGTCTGGAAGGAGGAGAAATTAACTGTGAAATACTGATCAATCTTATCAAGTATCTGGTTGGTGTAATAAATGTCAGAGGTTCTTATTTCCTTTTGGACATAGCGATAAGACAATTGGCTTATCAAGATTATGCAGCTTAATACAAATGCAAACACGATAAAAAATAGTTTTAAAGGCAAGCTGATTCTTCTTCGCATCGATCATCTTCCTTTTAAATCTGTAATAAACAAATAATAGCATATGATAAGAAGAAACGCCTTCGGCGTCCTTTTTAAGGACGATAAGCGTTTCTTCGAAAAATAGAAGGATAAAGGATAAAGTAAAACTTATACTTTCTTATATTTCAATAAAGAGAGGGGCTAATTATAGCCGCTCTCTTCGTTTGATTTACTTGATTAAGCCTGCTTTTTTAAATTGCTTGATTACTGAGTCTTTATACTTCTGCATGTCAAACTTAGTTTCCAATGTATTGAGGAAATTGTCCCAGTTCGAAAGAGGTTCTTTGCCAGTCATAAATTTGACCAAGCTTTCATTAATGTAACGTTGGCGGTCAGCTGCCAATGAATCGTTCGGGTCTTCAGTCAATAAATTCCCGGGCAACGTGGCCGCCACGTATTTCTGATTGTTCTCAAAAGCTTCTGCCGTCTTAGGATTCTGGAAGCTGAAGTACTCAGCATCATCACCACGACGCGGCATTCTATAATGATCGACCCATAAGTACTTTTCTTTCATTTCCTTTGATAATTCGGAGGTTTTATTTTTGATCTTGCCGTCTACCAAATCCCAATGAATCCCTTTAATTCCGTATGCAAAATTCGGATATGCTTCTTTGTCCGTAAAGAGATAATTTAGCATGGACAAGATCCGAATGATTTTGTCCTTATCCGCTTTTTTGGATATGGCCCATGAATTGCCTTGGAACGATTTTCTCTCTACAATTTGATCACCATAAGGACCTGTCATTGGAGGAATGACGATCCATTCCGGCACCTCTCCACTGATTTCTTTCATTTTTTGCTGATAATCTGGTTCCAGCCTGCGGGCATCTCTTATCATGAAGCCAACTTTACCCTTAAATAACTTTTGGTCCAATAAATCGGGAGTATTCATCGTCACCCAGTCTGGATCTACAACTTTAGCTTCCATCATTTTATTGATATAAGCGAGTGCTTCTTTCATTTTTGGGTCGGTAAACAGGAACACCGGTTCATTGTCTTTCACATCAATGGCTGAGGGAGGATTGACACCAAACATCCACATCAAACTATCGAAGCCGTAGGTTTGCAGATTGCCTTCTTTATTCATACCGCCTATGAATCCGTACGTATCATTTTTACCATTGCCGTCCGGGTCTTTCTCTGTAAAGGCTTTCATAACTTCAAATAGCTCGTCAGGTGTTGTTGGCACTTCCATATTCAGCTTTTTCAGCCAATCATTACGGATAAAGAAGCTTCGACTAATACCGTTTACGTTATCATAACCTGGAACTCCAATGGTTTTTCCCTGATAGGACATCGCCTCCCAGGAGTCGTTGCTAAAACGTTTCTGCAGTTCAGGGAATTGATCCAGATACGGTGTCAAATCCGCAAGAACCCCTTGGTCATAATATTGCGCGAGATCAGCCCGGCTCTTCAAGAAGATCAAATCTGGAATATCTCCGCCAGCAATGAGTGTATTTAATTTAGTAGTTGCTTGCCCTGATTGCGGAATCATCATTTCCAAGTCGATATTTACTGCTGTCTCCAACATTTGGCGTTGGATATCTTCTTCACGGGGAGGAATCGGAGCAGCAGCATTGAAAGTTCCTTGGTTAAACATCGAAATTTTCAATTTGGTTTCAAAGGGACTAGACTGTCCTTGTGAATTACCTGAAGCTGTCGATGTAACCTCTTTTTGTTCCCCACAGCCTGACAATACTGTTCCCACACCGACCATTGCTGTCAGAATAGCAAATGTAATCGCTTTACGTTGCATAATGACCTCTCCTTTGCTTCTATATTATCACGGTTTCCCCGTAACAACTCAGGTTGGAATATCTTTTTAACCTTTAACCGATCCCAAGAGCACACCTTTGGTAAAATGCTTTTGCATAAATGGGTAAACGATCAAAATCGGAACTGTAGTCACGACAACTGCTGCCATTTGTATAGCGAACGTACTAACAGCTCCGGTATTGGCAAGCGAATCAGCACTTTGTGTTGCGACGTTAAGCAGGATGTTGCGTAAGATCACTTGAAGCGGCATTAAGTTGGAATCATTGATATAAACAATAGCGTCGAAGTAACTGTTCCAATGCCCGACTGCGTAAAATAATGAAATTGTGGAAAGGACGGGCAAGGACAGAGGTAAAATGATCCGCCATAACGACTGAAGTTCACTTGCACCGTCTACCCTCGCTGATTCCTCGATTTCAGCAGGCAATTGCTCGAAAAAGCCTTTAATGATCACCAGATTAAATGCACTAATGAGATTTGGAATAATCAATACCCACGGACTGTTTAGCAATCCCAGAGAGCGGACAAGTAAATAAGTCGGAATTAATCCTCCTCCAAACATCATCGTAAAGACAATGAATAGTAAAAATGGGCTGCGACCCGGCAAATATTTTTTGGATAACGGATATGCCGCGATAACCGTAAAGAACACATTGAGAGCAGTACCTACAATCGTTCGAAACAATGTAATTTTATACGCCTGCCCAATACCATGAGAAATGAATACTTCTTTATAGGCTAGAAAGGTAAAGGTTTCTGGTATAATAACAATTCCTCTTCTTAGTACTTCCGATTCTGGCGTTACTGAAACAGCAACCACATATAGAAAAGGTAGTAAGCAAAGTAAAGCTAGCAAAATAAGAATAAAATAAACGAATGCTTGCCAAACCTTTTCTCCGATTGTCAAATTGATCATTTTGATAACCACCTCACCAAATTTGCCCATCGAATTTTTTGGCGAGCTTATTCGCTGCCAACACTAAAACAAATCCGATGACCGCTTTAAATAATCCCACAGCAGTAGCCAAGCCAATCTTAAGTCGCTCGAGCCCTTCACGGTATACCCATGTGTCTATAATGTCGATCTTCTCCTGATTAAAGCTGTTGGCAAACATGAATATTTGGTCAAAACCAGCATCCAGAATATGGCTTAATTTAAGGATCAGCATCAGAATCATAACGCCTCGAATGCCGGGAAGTGTTACATGCCATAGCTGTCTCCACTTGGAAGCGCCATCAATTCTAGCCGCTTCATATAAGCTTGGATCGATTCCTGCTAATGCTGCAAGGTACAATATCGCTCCCCATCCAATATCCTTCCATATCTCAGATAAGATGATCAGCAGTCTGCCCCAGGCAGGTTCCGTTAGGAATGAGATGGGTTCAACTCCAGTTTCCTTCAAAATCATGTTAAAGAGACCATCCCCTGGGGCTAATAATGCCACCATCATTCCATAAACAATGACCCATGATAGAAAGTGGGGTAAATAAGTGATCGTTTGTACGATTTTCTTAAACCATTGGGTATAAACTTCATTGAGCAGCAAAGCAAGTATGATAGGAGCTGAGAAACCGAACAACAGCTTATACAGGGATATGATAATCGTATTTCTCATGATGTCCCAGAAATAAACGCCGTTCATAAAATCTGTGAAATTTCTAAATCCCACCCATGGGCTATCCCATAGTCCCAAAGCCAGGTTATAGTTTTTAAAGGCAATAATGATTCCCGCCATAGGAATGTATTTGAATACGGCAAAGTAAACTAATGCCGGGAACAAGAGAGCGTACATCACTTTATACTTTTTTATCGTCCTTATCCATGAGTTCCGCTTTTTGGGGAGGGGAATGGCGTCCGCTGCCAATTTCGCTTGCATATCATCACCTCGTCTTTATTTGTATTTGTATAATAGCATCCCCCTACTGGATAAATTTCTGTAATTTCAAGAATTTCTTATAAGATATTAAGTAAGTACAGCCCTGGGTAATTCCAATGCAATAGGCATGATTGTCTTGCATTAAAGCTTGTACAATAACTCTGACTCGAAAGTTTGAGTATAGACCAAATACAATCCTGTGGTTCCAACAAAAAAAGCCCTGGAAAAAATGGGCTTAATTTAATGAGTCATGTTTTTTTATATAATGCATCCACGTATTTTATTTTCCACTAACAAAAACTACATTCATGAGCAAAAAAAGGCATCCTCCAGCGTAAGTTTAGAGTTCTCAATATATAAATCAATAATGCTTATGACTGAGCCAAAATTCCTTTAACAAACAATGAGACACTAAGCTTGTAGAACTCTTCCTCGGTGACGAATTGGGATTGATATTGCCTGTGAATCAGCTCGCTCATCTGAAATCCGTAACACATCGAGAGAAAAGACATTGCGACAAGACGCTCATCCTGTCTGGCGATAACTTTTTTCTTCTGCAAGCGTTCAAAATATTCAACCAGCAAGGAGTGAAGCTTCGCCGGCGGATCCGCGAGCACTCTGTCTAATTCGGGAAGCATTCCTTTGTCGCGGATGCCAATCAAAATGATGTCCGCATTTTTATGGAAAAACAAACGGTACTGCTGACTTACATTTAGCAGATCGACTTCCGGATTATCGGTCGCTTCCTCTTTTAACAGCTTCTCAAATTGCGGAATATCCGAATGTCTTTCAATGATGGCTTCCAATATCCCTTGCTTACTTCCAAATTGCCGAAAAATCGTAGATTCATTGACTTTAGCTTCTGTTGCAATGGCTTTGGTGCTTACTCCCCGATAGCCATTCTTTTTGATGAGCCGTGTCGCGGCTTCAATGATTCTGTCTGAAGTTTGCATTGTATTTCTCCTTTTGCATATGTTAAACCTATTCTACTACAAGTTCTGCAGTCAGGTACCAATTGCGTGAGCGTGCCCTTTTACTATCATATCGCAAAGAATAAATGCAAGCAAGTACTCGCTTTCATTTATTCTTTGCATTCTCTATAATAATGACTTAGTCAGTATGCCTTATCCTAAAAACATATACGTAAAGGAGAATTTTTATGAAGTATGGACGTATTATCCAAAAACCTCGCGTTAAATTTTTTGAAGTCGCAGATGGCGTCTTTGCTGGTATTACGCCGTATCGTGGGATCAGTTGGGCCAATGCCGGATTCATCAACAAGGGTGATGGGTTGGTGTATGATACGTTCTTCGATTTGTTCCATGCACGGGAAATGCGGGAAGCTTTTATGGAAGTAAGCAACGGCGGCTCTCCCGCATATGTCGTGAACTCGCACTATAACAGCGACCACGCCTGGGGAAACAAAGTGTTTGAAGATGCTTGTATTATTATGCACAAGGAAGCCTCCAGAGAGCGTCTCACCGAAAATATCGCCTGGATGGACAGCGTCATCAGAAGAGGAAAGAATTCTCCGGAATCGACTCCGGGCGAGCGGTTTTTTGCAGCGGAATTTGAAGGGTTCGACCTGGAAGGCGTAGAATGGGTGCTCCCGAGTATTGAGATAAAGGACGATATCAACATCCGTCTTGGCGATACAGAAGTTATGATTCACAACGTAGCTCCAGCCCACTCTGATAGTGACTTACTATTGTGGATGCCAAAAGAAAAAGTGCTGTTCGCTGGCGATGTCGTGTTTAATGGTTGTACGGCATACAGCGAAGAGGGAACCCTCAATTGGGTTAAAGTGCTTGATCGCATTATTGATGAAATTAAACCCGAAATCGTTGTTCCAGGGCATGGCGCCATTTGCGGCTTGGATTTCGTGAAGGAACAGAGAGACTACCTCTTGAACCTGATCAGCGAGTTCAACAAGCATTACAATGATGAAATCGATTCCTTGTCCCTGACCAAGCAAATGGATATTTCCCGCTTCCTTCATTGGATTCAGCCAGAACGCTTGTATGTTACAGTGGATATCCTATTGAAAAGCAAACGAGGGTTGCCACCCCTTCCAGTTTGGAACGAGGTGCCTGCTAAGCTGGAAGACATGAAAGCTTTCTTGGCTGGAAAATATGACAATCAGATCAAGCCATGGGACCCTATGAGTGTTTGGCAAGAATAGCAATTTACAGCTAACCTATGAAAACAAAAGAACGGCCCTGTCGCTAATGATGCGAACAGCGGCGGTTCTTTTGCATTGTTCCAAGGAATTAAAATCGGTGCTTAGAAACGATTATGATAAAAAATGGAGAAGGACTATGACTTACTAGAGGAGAATCTCCCCAATTGGATTGGAGAGATTCCCGTTGTTGTTGTATTTATTATTCCAAATAGCCTTCGGCAAGTTTCATTAGGGTTTCTTTGCTTACTTTATTTATGTCACCACGTAAAGTATAGGCGTATTTCACCTTTTTGTCTGGGCTCTCGTATACCCATTTCAGCTCGTGCGTCTGCGAAGGAGCAAATTCTGTATGCAGCATTTCTACTCCCTTCACTTGAATCTTCTCCTGCTTAAATTCAACCTTTTCGTCAATATACATTGTAGGGTCGCTCTTTCCACTCAGATTAGTGATATCAACCCCGATTTCATCTTCGCCATTTTGATACGTAGCAAAGAGAAGGAAAAACTGATCTGTCATTTCAACCGGCATCATGGCATATCCCTGATTGGATTCTTCCGCCTGCTTTCTCAGTTTTTCTGCCATTTTCTTTTTTTCTTCCGAAGAAGGAGGATTCACTTCCTGAGCATTTTTAAAGATTACGTCCGCCTTCTGGAATGTATAAATTCCATTGATGTTGTCTGCGATCTTAATGGATTGATCCGTAATCTTATCACGCAATTGAGATGGATCGTGGAAGATAGTCAACTTTGTTCCAAGATCTGTTTGATGATTCGGGTTATTAGCAACCATATAGAAAAGCCCAGCTTCCCCGTTCTTTAGCACCTTTTCCTTCAGTTCAAAAAATGCCTTGAACCGCGCTGCCTCATCTTTCGATTCTGTTTTTTCGTAATCTTTCGTAGATTTCGTTTCATATACGACTTTGCCATCCTTATTGGTCAAAGAATGATATTGAACTGCCGCATAACCCGTGGAGGCCATTAACATCATCCCTACACACGCAGTCAGAACAACTTTATATTTCATAAAAAACCTCTCCTTTTCTTTTGGCTTAGCATGTATTATTCTCATTACTTTTCCTGTCAAGTCGGCGTCAGGAATGCTCGCGTCATCAAACAGTTTTTTCAAATCCCGATCCCTGTCCATATTCATACACTCCCACTCCCTTCACTTGAGCATAATACTTTCGAAATTTTGCAGATGTACGTTCGTACCTTTTACGAAGGCTGGCGCTGTTTTTACCGAGAATCAATCCGATCTCCTGATAGCTTTTATCCTCGACACAACGTAAGATTAACAAATTACGCTCTTCCGCCGATAATTTTGCCATGGCCTGATGTACGGATTCATCAAAATAGTTGGCTTCAATATGCAAATCGACTTCATTATTTTCTTTATCATCCTGGTAAAAGAAAGGTAAATATTTCACCAACTTTCGCTTACGGATGATGTCGATACATTGATGGTAGGCAATCTTGTATACCCAGGCGCCAAAATCGATCTGATATTGGGTATATTTTTTCAAGGTGCGGAAGGTCTTCAAAAATACCTCCTGTGCGTTTTCCTCGGCTTCGGCATAATTGCCCAGCATGTGATAACAGTAGAGAAAAATCGGTTTTTGATAAATGTCCATGATTTTCTCGAATTGTTCTGTGTTCCCATCCAACACATCTGCAATAATCTGATTTAACTCCGTATCATTCAAGCTGTCCCCCCCTTTCACTCTATACAACGAAGAGCTCGACCTAAAATGTGACAGCAATAAAGATCATTACAATCTAAATCGAGCTTCGCAAGGAGCTTGTACGATCCTTTTCCGTTGATTTAATAGTTACGTTTCCCTTGTACAGCCTATCTTTTTTTTACACTCTATCTGTCTATTTCACTCCTATATATTTTTACATATATTAACATTGTGTTTAAATCTATTGAATGGAGTGATATAAATGAGTCTTTATGTACAGAATAATACCTCTAACTATATTTGGCTTGCTATTGCTCACTATGATCCGACTTGTAGCCCTACCACTTATGTTAAAAAGGGTTGGTACCGATTAGTCCCAGGCAGAAGTTCACTTATAGTAACTGGCTCATCCGCAAATCAAAGTTACTATTATTACGCGTATGACAATTCCGGAAATACATGGAGCGGTAATTTCTACACGTATATTCCTAATGCAGTCTTCAACATGTGTTGGATAGAAAGATGCCAGGGCACAGGCTGTAACAGGGTAGGTTTCCGTGAACTCAAAGTTGGGAATTCTCAGAATTATACTTTAACTTTTACGAATAGAACCAATAATTCAGCAAAATTAAGAAATGCTATATTGTCAAAAAAAGGATCTCTAAAATTCAAATTGGATAGATCGAGCATAAGAAAGTTACCCGGTAAGGTGGGTAAAATCGGTAGGGTTATTAGACCTTTGCGTGGCTTATAGAATAGGTTACTTTGAAAACAAGGCGAGGGTATAGTTTTTAGAATTTATCAGAAGCAACCTGTAGAAATTTATTCCTGCGGGTTACTTCTGATTTTTTTTAAGTAAGATAGTTGCAGGAGATGAAGTTTAGGGATGTCGAGCTCACTAAATCATCAGTCCTCAACTTCTCCGATCATTTGCTGTTCAATTTTTTTCATTTCATAAAAATAGCCTTTTTGCACCATCAACTCCGAATAGGACCCCGTTTCGACTACCCTGCCTTGGTCCATGACCACAATCTGGTCCATCTCTTCCAATCCGGTTAGCCGATGACAAATCAGGAGAAGCGTATCATTAGCCGCCTGTGTGTAAAGATGCTTCAAAACGTGATTCTCTGTCACATAATCCAGCGATGAAGTGGGTTCGTCCAGAAGCCATAACCGACCTTTGCGGAGCATCGCTCGCGCCAAAGCCAACCTCTGTTTCTCACCGTCGGACAGATTCTCCCCTTTTTCATACACAATATCGGTCAACGATGTATCGGGCAGCTGCATTTTAGCTAGCACATCCATCAATTGTTCGTCCGCATGTTCTTCTCCATTCAGCAGCAGGTTGTCCCGGATCGTTCCCCGGAAGAAATGACTTTGCTGAAACACTACAGTAGCCGTTTGCCAAATGCTCGTTTCATCCAGTGCCTTCACCGAAATGCCGTTTAACCGTATATCGCCGGCTGTTGGTGTTCGCAGCTTGAGCAGCAATTCGATAATCGTTGATTTTCCTGATCCACTCGGCCCGACAATCGCCGTTTTGGAACCAGGTAAAATGTGCAGGGATACATCCCTGAGCGCCAGTCTCCACTCCCCTTCATATTGAAACGTAACTTCGGATAGCTCCATCGTAACGGCATGATCAACAGACAATGTGCCACTTGGCTGCGAAGACTGCTCATCAAAGGTCTGAACTGTTTCCGTCAGTCGTTTGGCTGCGTGTTCGCTATCCTCTTTATAAGCGGGTAATGTAGCCATAGCCGTCGCTTCTTCAAATACGGTTTGCGATGCCATGACCAGCATGGCAAGAAATACGCCTGCAAGCGCTCCTTCCATAATTAAATAGGCGCCAAGCGTAAGCACTCCCCAGGAAACGAAAAACGTAACAAAAGTGTGCATCGATTGCCCGCGCAGCAATTGCCCGGCTGCTCGTTGCTGCTCAGCTGCCAATACAGCGGAAGCTTGCTGTAGCTGTTCCTCCCGCTGTGCCAATTGACCATATACTTTCAAATCCCGGAAACCGTACAACACTTCGGTAACTTCCGTGGACAGCTGCGCCCTCTGCTCACGAACGCGTCCATGTATTCTCCGCTGCCCGAGTAACACAATTCCCGGTACAACGAATGCCGTTACCAGCATACCTATTACAAACAAAACGGCAATCCAGATCGAAAAGGTAGAAGTAAACAGCACCGTAGCCAAAAACACCATGACAACCATGATCGGAGGATAAGCGACACGCAAGAAAAAATTTTGCAAACTTTCCACATCCCCAACGATCCGCGCAAGCAGATCCCCGCTTCGATTTTTGTTCAATATACCAGGCGTTAAAGGAATAAGCTTAGCAAAAAAGGATGTACGTAAACGGCTTAGCATAGAAAACGTCGCCCGGTGAGAATACAAGCGTTCTCCATAACGACTCGCCGCCCGAAGCAGACCCAGCAGTTTGACCATAGAGGTGAGTACAATTAAAGTATAAAGCGGTGGCGCAAAAACCGTTTGCGAAATCAGATAACCGCTCGCGGAAAAGAGTGCCACACCAGCTGTGCCGGCGATAAATCCACACAAAATGGAAAGAACGATATCCTTGCGCTCCTGAAACATCGCCTTTGACAGAATAGCCAGCTCATTCATGATGATCCCCCCCTTTCCGCTCTACTCCTACCATCTCGGCATACTGAGGTAGGCGCTCCATGAGCTCGTCATGCCGTCCGGAATCTACCAACACTCCATGATCCATAAACAAAATCTTGTCGGCTTGTTGAATCGTATATAATCGGTGCGCCACCGTAATCATCGTGGACGTTTTTCCCAGTTTGGCAATGGAATGTTGTAGTACCTGTTCAGTGTGCAAATCCAGTCCAACTGTGGGTTCATCAAACAAAATGATGGCAGGCTGCTTCAAAAAAGCGCGTGCCAAGGCAAGCCGTTGTTTCTCTCCACCTGACAGACCTCTACCGCCTTCACCAACAAAGGTGTCAAATCCGTGCTCCAATTGGGCTGTAAGCGCAGTAAGTCCGGCTTCCTCTCCCGCCCGCTCAATTTCAGCTCTGGAGACGTTTCCACCAGCACCAATCTCAATATTTTCGGAAAATGTTCCTGCGAAAATATACGGATGCTGTGTAATGTAGCTAAGATGTTCGAACCATGCGGGCTCATCGTATTGTGAGAGTGGGCTTCCATTCACCAGAATCTTTCCTGAAGCTGGTTTGAGCAAACCGGCAATGAGATGTAGCAAAGTCGTTTTGCCGGAACCGCTTTTGCCAACAATGGCAATGTGTTCTCCTGGACTAAGCTGGATCCGACCTGTTTTAAGCTCGAATGAATCTGGAGCATACTGAAACCGGAGTTGGTCAATTACGATGGACGGCGGTATTGAAAGGACTCCAGAATGGGCAAGTTCCAATTTGCTTATTCTGTCGGTCATATCACCGACCTTATCTATGTTGGGGCTCACGTCAATTCCATCAGATGTCCCTGCCGTTTCCTCAAGCATCTGTTCTACCTTACGAATAGCTCCCATACTAGTCCGGCCGCTGTGAAAGGCTGTTCCCGTATTCTTTAACAGGTTGTAAAACTCGGGAACGAGCAGCAAAACGAAAAAGGCAGTGTGGAACGTCATAGCTTTGAAAACAAGCAACTGGATGGCCAGTTCGAGAGCCACAATACCAATGCTTAGCATCACGATTGATTCCAGCATGAAGGTATTCGTAAACGCAATCTTCAGAATACCCATCGTGGCATCACGATAACCCAAGCTACTGCGTTCAATCTCCTGTTGCTGACGGTGAGCTCGTCCAAATATTTTCAATGTCACCAGTCCTTGAAGAGAGTCCAGAAACGTCCCTGAAAACTCAGCGAGTTGCGCATATTTTTCTTCGGATTTGTTCTTCGTTTTCAGCCCTACCAAAATCATGAACAGCGGGATGAATGGAGCAGTAAACAATAGAATGAAACCTGTGTTGGCATGTTGGATAAATGTAACGACCAAAATCAGAACCGGGATGATAGCAGCTTCCATCATACGCGGCATGTATTGACTGAAATAACTATCAGCCTCATCCACAGCATCCAGAGCAATACTGACCTTTCCTCCCGTCTGTCCACGAAGGGTTGAAGGCATGGAAGCATGAGTCAAGTTTTGCAGTACGGCTGCGCGCATATTTGTCTTGGCAGTAGCAGCCATATGTAAGCCAACTATACCGTTTCCATAGGACAATAGTGTGCGTACAGCCATAATAGCCAGAAGTATGCCGAGCAACAGGATAACCGATGAAAATGAAGCTTTCTCTACAAAAATCCGTTGGACTGCTTCAGCAAGCAGTCCAGCCTGACTCACAATAGCTATACCCAGCGCGAGCGAAATGAATGCGAGGAAAGCCATGTTTTTCCTTTGTGAAGACATTTGCTGAGAAATCAGACTGGATTTCCTCTTCACAGATCACACCTCCTTTATATAGGCTTGTAGGGACATCTCAAACATGCCGTAATGGATTAATCAGCTTTATTTTTTTCCTTTTACATAATCCGCATCAAACAGGAAGAGTTTGAAGACCAGAATAAGGGATGGGATCAACAGGCATAGACCGCCGATAAACACAATAACTAACGCTAAACCCATTGCCGGTGAAGTTGCACTGCTCTGAATCGTGATATACGGATCAAGAATATAAGGGTATTGCCCAATCCCGTAAGCGAAAAAGGCACAGAAAAATTGCAACATGACGCATATAAAAGCTAATCCGTAACGGCGTCCGTTATATAACAGCCACATCGCGATCATGAAGAAAGCAACGGAAAGAGCCAGCAACCACCATAAATCCATCATATTTTGAAAATGCCGCTCATTGTGTTGACCCAAATAGATAAATGCTGTCAGTGCGAGGATTATCGTCGGTGTGCTCCAAAACAGGGCGTAGTTGCGCATCAGCTTCAACGCGGAATGATCCTCTGCCCGAGAAGCGTAAAATGTCAGAAATGAGCCGCTAATGAACAAAACGGACACAATTGCCAGTCCAACGATACTCCACGATAACGGATTGGAAAACAGCGCCCAGTAATCCAGAGAAACCGTCTCCCCCTGCTTCACGATAAAGCCGCCTTCAGACAAAGTTAGCGCCACTGACAACGATGCTGGAATAAGCAAACCTGTAGCTCCGTACAAAAAAAGATATACTATGTTTTTCTTGGAACCGTAATTTTCAAAAGCATAGAATGAACCGCGAATCGCAAGAAGAATCACTGCAATGCTTCCGGGAACAAGTAACGCGGAGCCATAATAATAGGCTGTGTCCGGAAAAAAACCGACGATGCCAATGTAGAAAAAGATAAAAAATACATTTGTAATTTCCCAAACGGGTGATAAATATCGGGAAATCAGACGATTAATGAGATGGTCCTGCTTCGTTAAACGGGCATAAAAGGCGAAGAAGCCCGCTCCGAAATCAATGGAAGCTATAATTAAATAGCCGTACAAAAACAGCCAGAGCACCGAGATGCCAATCAATTCGTAACTCATCATTCAGTGCCCCCCTTTTCCGTAGATTGATTAGGATGATCCTTCATCCATTTCTCCATCTCAGCTTCTGCCGGATTATTGTTGAACAAGCGCCTTAGCACGATTACACACATACTGCCGAGTACGATGTACAAGAGCAATAAGGCGAAGAATATAATTCTTACATTCGGTGAAGACGTGGCCGCCTCCTCAACACGCATATATCCACGGATAATCCACGGCTGTCGCCCAACCTCTGCATAAAACCAGCCCAGCTCAACAGCCAGAAAGGCGAGCGGTGCACTCAGTGCAATGATGCGAAGCATCCACTTGTTAAGCGCATTACGTTTTTTCCAGAACACAAACAGGAAATATAAGAACGAAATCGCAAGCAGAGTAAATCCGATTCCGACCATTAAATCAAACAGGTAATGAACGAGAAGCGGTGGCCATTCTTCCTTGGGGAATTCCTCGAGCCCCGTTACCTCTGCATTAAAGTTTCCAAAGGCCAGGAAGCTGAGCAGCTTCGGAAGATGAAGAGCCCCTAAAACTTCATGCTCTGCATTCAGCCATCCTAATAAAACCAAATCCACACTGCTACTCGTCTCAAAATGCCACTCTGCCGCTGCAAGCTTCTCTGGCTGATGCTCGGCTAAAAACTTGGCGGACACATCACCGGCTAACGTGTTCAGCAAACCGAACAGTAAAACTACCGCCATCATGAGATTTAAAGATTTTTTGTGGTATGCGGACACACCTTTTCTCAGCATCGCGAAGGCTGCAATCCCGGCTAACAAGGCAGCTCCTGTCAAATAGGCCGAGCTTAATACATGGAACACTTTGGAGAACGTCGCTGTATTCAGCATCGCTTGCACCGGGTTAATCGCTGTGAATTGGCCTGCTTCCATGACAAAGCCTTCAGGCTGGTTCATGAATCCGTTCACCGTCGTAATAAAAACGGCAGACATGCCTGCCCCGGCGACAATCGGAATCGTCAGCAGCCAATGGATATACGGATTTTTGAACCGATCCCACGTATACAAATAAATGCCCAAGAAGATAGCTTCAAAAAAGAACGCGAACACCTCCATGAATAACGGAAGTGCAATGACATTCCCAGCCAGTTTCATAAAATTCGGCCATACCAGGGCCAGCTGTAGTGAAATCGCTGTACCGGTCACGACACCAACCGCCACAGAAATGACAAATCCTCTAGACCACCGCTTCGCCATAAGTGTATAATGGGGGTCTTTCTTCCGGATTCCGATAAACTCGGCTATAGCGATCATTAGCGGTATACCAACGCCAATTGTCGCAAAAATAACGTGGAACCCGAGAGTTAAGCCTGTCACCAGCCTGCTCCATAGCACCGTATCAATTGCCATTTTTTACTGCTCCCTTCAAAACTCTGTTCATTTTTCTATGATTAGGCCTGCTAACTGTTGGCTGCATTCAATATCAGGTTTAGCAAGGTTCAGCGACATCGTTGCTCGTTCATTTAGTATGACGTTCATCGTTCTTTGCTATGTAAAAAGAGAAAAAATTCACAAAGCAGGAGTTGGCGAGCCCGATTCACCTGATACTGAGCAGTCAAATTAATAATGTGACCTAATAATTAAAGTTATCTTATCTTAAATTTTAAGTAATTCAATCACTGACATCTCTTAATCTCAAAACGTTCAAGAAAGGGACAAATCTTTCTAACAACTCAGTGAATAACACAAAAAGTACCCGAAGGAGCTATTGAATGATTAGTGCATATGTGGTGTCACAAGTTTCCTCCTACTTTAATGCTAGTAAAAAAACGATGTTTTCTCATTTTGAGCCGTAATATATCCCTTTTTTGCAACAAAAAAACACTGACTCAAATCATCAGTGTTTTTGAAGTAAAGCTAATGTCATCTACGTCATGACAAATCTTGAACTGCCACTATCATTTAGTACGACCGTAGAAAAAAGAATACCCATCTGACTTCCCAAGCTTAGTCGTCTCCGTTCCGTCCACTAGCTTGACCGCTTTCAGCAACGATGCAATTTGCGTATGCATTAGCTTTGCATCAAATTTGTCCATCTCTCTGTTGTCACTATCCACGAGCAGATAGTCGGGCATTGGAATGAAACCAATCACCGGTATCCCTGCTTCAAATAAGGGCTGACTCTCTCCAAACTCAAACTTGTTATGTCCACGCAATAATACAGTACGTGTGCCATCTGTCTTTTCAATAGCCTTCAGCCAAATGGCTGCCATCATTTCATTGCCCGCATAGGTATATTCGGTACTTATTTGTCCAGTTGGACCATAATGACCCGTATCATCGTCCTTCCACTCCATGCTGCCTAAATGCTCAACCGTAATTCCAGCTACAGCTTTTAAATGGCCATTCTTGCCATCCCACAGCTCTCGATGCCCCTCCATCCAGGTGGAAGTTGCCTGAGAGGATCCTTTGAACTCCGGCAATCTAAAATGCCCTGTCACAAAAGCGAATATCATCGTACGCTCCGGCTGCTCCTGCTGTAAGTAACGAATCATAGACAGCATGCCCACAGCGCCATTCTCTTCCACTACATTTATCCCATCCGTATGGGTATTTACGATAATCGCTTCGTCTTTATTCTTACCGTCAATTTTCACATAAAAGGATTCTGTTGGGGCATCATTTTGTATTTCCGCTTCTAAAATAACCGTACCTTCTTTCTGCTCCTGAGCTGCGCTGATCACCTTTTTCCCTTCCGTTTCGTTAACCCAGACCGCAGGGATTCCGGTATAATCGGTGGTAAAAGGCACATATTGCTCTTCAACCTTATCGTCAGATACCCCTTTCCAGACTAAAACAACAGCTTTTACGCCCATTTCCTTCGCTTGCTCCAATTTAGCTTCTTTTAAAGCTGTAGTGAGGACTAGGTCGCCTTCATTTGGGGCAATTTGGTTGTCCATAGGAGATGAATCCCGCATGTTCATAACGATCCCGCTTGGAAAATTTCTGAAATTCTCAATTTCAATGACAGCAATTTTTCCGCTGATCTGGTCATATTCACCACGCTTCGTATACACCAGCTCCCCTGTTACACCTTTTTCGTCAGTTTCCCCGGAATAGGGAAAAGCTGAAGAGACATGAATTGCCTGTTGATCAATCATTAAAGCACTGTTCTTTTCTTCCCAACGGTCAAAAGTATAGCGATCACGATAAACTTGCAGCCCCATATCCGATACCTGCTGCTCCAGCCAAGCAATAAACTGATTATGACCCTCAGAGCCGGTTGTGCGGCTTCCAAAAGAATTCATTACTTCAATATCCTTGAGCATCACTGCTGCAGAATCCAATTTACGTTCATCGATCGTCACTGCCGTATCAGCTGCTAATGCTACCGGTGTTGTAATAGGTTTTGCATAGATTCCAATACCCCAAAGTACAGTAACGATAAGTGCAGCAATGCTGAATAACACTTTACGAACTACTAGAAACGGAGTAACTCTTCTGCTTACCTTTTGCCCCAAGAGTCCTCTCCATATGCCCGCTACGATCAGCAGCAGGATAGAAAGCGCAAGCAGCCAAAATTCTTTTGTTAGTAAGAATAACCCTTCTGCCACCATCGCACTAATAAATACTACTTGTAACTTCTCTCGTTTCCTTAAAAGTAAAAAAGAGATGCCTAATTCTGCTAACAAAATGATAATGGTCACGATCGAGATTACCGTTTCTTTGCCAATGAATATCGTAGCACAGAGTGCTAGGATCAAAAGCAGCACCGCTGACAATCGTCTATATAAGATTTCTAACATGACGCCCTCCCATTTTAACTAATGATTATTTTGACATTACATTTGTAATGCCTTATGGTTTTAGCATATTGAAAATACTCATGAAAAACAATGAAACGAACATCAGAATGTACAAACGGAGGGGAAATGTCATCTCAAATCATGAATTATACAGTCCAAATAGCTCTCAGCATCGTTCCAATAAAGAAACCAACCGTTTGACAAGAGAAGCCATCTGCACGGCATTAGTCTTCTTGATCCAGGAACAGTCTTTTAGTAAAATCACCATCACCGATATTGTGAAACGCGCAGGGGTTTCTCGAACGGCCTATTACAACAACTATTCCTCCAAGCAAGAGATCCTCGTGGATTTGGTCGACTCGCTTATATTCGAAATTAATCAAAAACTCTTACCTTACACCAATGAATTAACAGGCAAAGCTAAAGAACCTCAAAAATTTATCAAGGTGCTTTTTGAAGTTATTTTTCAGCAGCGGAATATCTACAAAGCACTTCAAAGTGCAAAGTTTGATGATGTAATTCTGGATTGCTTGAATGAAATGATGCTTTCTACTGCTCATGACAAAAGCGACGAGAATGTGTACCGAATATACTTTAAAGCGGGGGCCCTCTATAATGTTCTCCTTAAATGGATACAATCAGACTTTGCAAAATCCATTGACGAAATGACCAAGATTTGTCTTGAGGTATACCATACTCCAATGTCCCAGGAATAACGTTTAAAAAAACGTGTTTATAAATGAAAAAACAAAGAAACCACGGAACCAAGTTCAGCTCCGCAGTTTAATTATCAACCCTACTATTGAATTTGAATTTGTTTCATGTACTCTTTGAATGCCTCGGCGATTTCTTTGTATTTTGTATGATGCAGATAATGTGACCCTTCCATTGGGATCATTTTGCCCTGTGCGGATTGTTTGACTTGCTCCTCGTGCAGCGGAATCCACTGTTTATTGTGCTCGTTATTCGATTGAACGAAGAGAAGCAGCGGCAAGTCTTTTGGCATTGTGAGTTTTTCTCCATTTTTGAAATTGGAACCAAGGTGGCTCAGTTCATTCATCAATGTTGGGTTGGTCGCGACTTGATTTGATATCAAACGCATCTGTTCTTTGGTATGCTCATCGAATGCAAGCGATTCATACGGATCTCCGCTCACTTTTTGGACCAATCTCATTAGCCCTGATTTTTGAAGAAACTGCATGGCTTTCAAAGGTAGTTTGACATCCATTCCGGGTTGATTGGGAACGCTGCTATCGATGCCGACAAAAGCAAGAACTTCATCCGGATAAGTATTCACATAGGTCGCTCCGTATAGTCCCGCGATGGAATGTCCCATTAGAATGTAACGGTCTACACCCAGTTGCTGCAAAGCTTGGTGAACCTCACTTACTATATTTTCAGTCGTTCTTTCCTTCTCGGTTTCATCGCTCAAACCATAACCGAAAGGCTCGACCACCACGACTTTGTAATTAGGGGTAATCTCATCGATCAGCAATTTGAAATCAAGTGCAGGTGTCGGGGTTCCTTGTCCTGGTAGGAGTACAACCGTTTGTTCTCCGCTGCCTTGAATAAGCACATTCATCTTTTTTCCATCCACATTGACATACTGGCCATACGATTCGATTTTCTTTTTCTCTACCCCATCGCTAATAGAATCAACGATAAAAACGATGCCCATGAACAACACTAGCGCCCCTACAATACCTCCGATTATTTTTAACCATAGGTTCCGTTTCTTGTGGCTCTTAGTCCCAGTTGTTTTTATTTCCACCTTATTTGCCACGTTCATCTCTTCCCTTCCTTGTCCCTGTATCTGAAGTGCCGCATTGACGACATGTTCAAAGTGTAATCAATCAAGATGTACCCTTCGTGACGACAATATGAACGGAATATGAACAAGTCAAAAAAAGAGTTTTTAGATCAACATCAAATCGGAAAGAAGGCTGCTTTTTATTGTTTACTTCATTTAATATTTGTAGGTTCTCACTATTCTATTATTTCTCAGCACAAATCATGAACATCGGTGTTGACCGGTTTAAGACTTGCTGTTTCGCATCCAGTACTTTGGCGTTCAAATTCTCTTCAGCAAAAATATTAGCGAAGCCTTCTTTTTTGAGAGTCTGTATATCCCACTCAGGACGCCATTCTCTGGTCAGCGGCAATACTAGACTCAGACGGTCTGTCTCCTCTATGTCCTTATGATGCGGGAGTTCACCAAAGCCCTTATCTACATAGGTTTGCTGATCCTCTACTCGCTTTTGCTGCATCTCTTCGTCCCAGAGATGGCGATTCCAGTTGGCGTCAAAAACCAGCAGCCGTCCCCCAGGCTTAAGTACTCTTCCCCACTCTTTGTAGGCTGACTGCGGATCGGTAAGGCTCCAAGTGACATTGCGGCACACGATCAGATCGAAACTCTCCGCAGCAAAGTCAAGCTTGTGCGAATCCATCTTGCGGAAGGTAACGGTGACACCCTCCCGACTGGAGTGGGCACGTGCTTCTTCCAGCATATTGTCGGTACAATCGATCGCAGTAACCAGATGCCCGGCACTGGAAAGAATCACAGAGAAGAAGCCAGGACCGCAGCCAATATCTAGGACATGCAATCTTTCCTTCTGCGGTGCATTAGTGAGGATAAGCTTCAGCCAGGCTTCCCGCTGAAATCCGTTTAGTTCCTTCTGGATGCCTTCGCTATACAGCTCTGCTTCGCCTTCCCAATACATTTCCACCTCTTGTTGTATACCCATTTATCATTCACTCCTTCTTGGCAAGTATCATGAACCGGTTTACATTCTGGTAACCGTATTTCAAATAATCTAGCGGCATTTCGCGGGCAGGGATAAAGTTTCGGTGAACATCTATGGTTCGGAACCCGGCCTGTTTCAGCGCTGTCTCGTCAGCTTCAGGCCGTAATACATTAACAAATGGCAACTCGCTTAGCAGGCTTTTATCTTGACTGCTTCGCTGGCGGATTCTTTGTTCTGTGAGCAGAATCAGTGTCCAGGACAAGGCATACCAAAGTCTACGGAATACCGTCTTGCTCTCTTTATACAAATAGTTGCCGTCAAAAACAATGAGGGTCCCACCCGGTTTTAGAATCCGGTACCATTCCGCATAAGCCCTCTGTGGATCAGGCAGCGTCCATACCACATCCCTGCACACCACCGCATCAAAACTATCCTCTTGCTCCATATGCAAGTCAGCAGCATCAGCGACATAAGCTGGAACTTTGTATCCATAACTCACAAAATTTCGGGAAGCTCTATCTATCATTCCCTGAGAGACATCCACTGCTATAGGCAGATGACCCATCTGTGATAAGAGAATGGAGAAAAAGCCAGGTCCTGTTCCCACATCCAACACCTTTTGCTGGGGGGTTGTTCCCAATCCTTTAATAAGCAGCTGTTTCCAGAGGTTTATGGTTTTTTTTCTGCGGAATTGAGTCTTTATGACTTTGTCATAACTCTCCGAGCTTGAAGTCCAGTATTTCGAAATCTCTTTTAACATCATTTTTCACCTATGTCTAGCTGATTCCAGAAGATCGGCGTAAAGGTGGTGTACCCCGCCTTAAATCCGGTCACTCTTTTATTTATTGCCATGATATCGTCAGGGAAATAAATAGCTGTAAACATAGCCTCCTGATACAATTTGGAGAAAATGGAGTCATATGCGGTCTGACGTTTCTGAATATCGGTTGTTCCTACTGCTGTGTCAATCTGTGATTCTAGTGCAGGATCAGACCATACGACAGCCGTTGCGTCAGCTGTTTTATGAAATAGGGACAGCAAGAATGCATGCGGATTATAGGCATCATCATAAGTCCGGTACATAATTAGATCATAGGCTTTGCTTGTCCATAAGGCATCGTAATAGGCATTCGGCTCAAGAACCTGAAGATTCACTGTAATGCCAATCTCCTTTAACTCGGACTGAATCAGTTCACTAATGGACTTCCATTCGGGATATTCAGCCTGCTGCAGTACAAAATTAAGCTCAAGCGGCGTTCCGTCCTTCTGCACCATTCCATCTCCGTCCGAATCCGTGTAACCGGCAGCTGCTAGCAGCTGCTTCGCTTCCAGCGGATCGAAGCCATACCATGTATTATTGGATTCCGTCACATAAGGAACCGTCAACGGGAACAGACCTTGGGCTTCACTGCCGATACCGTCCATTAGATCATCGACAATGCTTTTTTTATTAATTGCCAAATTGATAGCTTTGCGCACATTCAGATCTTGAAGTGCAGGCGTTTTGTAGTTAAAGATCATGAAATGAGAGTTTGTTCCTTGTGATTTTTGCAAGGTCAGTGTAGAATCCGCTTCAATCACTGGCACGCTTTCGACTGGAATCTTTCCCATTTGTCCCCCGGCAATATCAACATCTCCAGCTTGCAGCGCTAGTACTCTGGACTGTGGATCAGGGATTACCTTTAAAATAATTTTCGACAGCTTCGGCATTTCTCCCCAATAATTCGGATTTCTGACGAGTACGGCTTCCTGATCTGTTTTGTAGCTCTCAGCCATCCATGCGCCAGTTCCAATCGCTTTGATGAATTTACCGGTAATATCTCCTGCGGGTTCTACAGCGGAAGGGCTGATAATTCGGACCGGTCTTGCAAAGGATAACTCGGTTAAGAAGGGATAATACGCTTTGTTGAATGTCATTGTAATCGTATGTTCGTCCACAACAACAAGGGATTGCATCGCAGTTGCCACATTTAACGAATTGGCTGGATCCTTAATCCAGCGTTCGAAGGAGAATTTAACCGCGTCGGCATTAAACTCCGTACCGTCAGAGAATTTGACGTCATGGCGAAGATGGAATGTATATACTTTCCCATCTTCTGAAATATCCCAAGACTCCGCAAGCGACGGCAGTATTTCGCCTTTTTCACCATACTCCACTAACCCCTCATATATCATCGCGTGCACATTCATCGAACCATCATAGGCACCGGCATCCAATCGGTCTATACCGGCATCAGACGATATAGCAACAGTGACTGTCTTGTCCTGAGCTTCAGATCCTTGTGCAGCTTCATTATTGGCGGTATTATTGGCTCTAGCCGTAGAATTGCTGTTATTACTGTTGCTGCAACCTGATATCAACATAACTATTACAAGAAGCATAAAGAATAATGATTTTGATAATAGGTTTTTTGTCTTAGGGTTCGTTGTCATTCTTGGTACATCCTTTCTCTACTTAACATCATAGGAATGGCTGGGTTGCCACTCTTCTTCCAGTCTCTTCTTTCTTAAGCTGGGGTCCTGCACAGGTACCGAGGAGAGCAATGTTCTTGTATAAGGGTGGTCTGCTTGCTGCAACATGGTTGCACCCGATTGCTTCTCCACAATTTCTCCTTGACACATCACAGCCACACTGTCGCAAAAACGATTTACAACTGACAAATCATGTGTAATAAATACATAGGATAATCCCAGCTCATGCTTCAACTCCTGTAGCAGATCCATCATTTGCTTTCGCAGGGTGACGTCGAGACTCGAGAAAGGTTCATCACAGATAATCAGCTCCGGCCGCAAAGCGATCGCCCGCGCAATTCCGACTCTTTGCTGCTGTCCGCCGCTGAGTTCATGCGGATAGCGGTGAATATGCTGCCGTTCAAGTCCCACAAGCTCAAGTGTGTCTGCTACCGTGGCCCTGCGGGCTCCAGCCTTCCTCTCTCCATAGTTTCGAAGAGGCTCGCCGATAATCTGCTCTACCGTAAACAACGGATTAAATGAAGCCAGACTGTTCTGAAACACCATCTGCATCTTCCTGCGGATCATGCGCATTTCGCTGAAGCTCCAATCCGTATAATCCTCGTTTCGGTACATAACTCTTCCGGAGGATGGTTTCTCAAGTCCCAGCAGAAGTCTGGCCAAAGTGCTCTTACCACAGCCACTTTCCCCCACTAGTCCAAGGGTTTCACCTCTCTCCAGACTGAGAGACAGGTTGTTGACGGCATGAACACTTCTGGCATTACGTGTGAACCACCTCCTTTCCATCCCATATTTCTTGTTCAGGCTTATCGCTTCCAATAACTTCAAGATCACCACGTCCCCAAAAAAAATGTAATATTTCCGTTGTTATCTGCACTCCATTAAGTATTTAGTATAGGGATGCACGGGATTAGTAAAGAGTTCAAACACATTGCCTGATTCCACAATCTTCCCGGACTTCATCACATATACATAATCTGCTAGCTCCGCAACAACGCCAAGATCATGGGTAATTAATAGGATACCGACATTGTTAGTCCATCTGACTCGGTCTAGCTCTTTAAGAATCTGGGCTTGAATGGTTACATCCAATGCCGTTGTAGGCTCATCTGCAATTAGCAATTGTGCACCGGATACCAGTGCGATGGCGATCATTACTCTTTGACACATACCACCGCTAATTTGAAAAGGATATTTATTGAAAACCAATTCAGGATCGCTGAGCCCTGCTTGCTCCATCTGCCTCATGGCAAGCACCTTTGCTTCTTTTCCCGATATACGCCTGTGCAGTTTAATCGTCTCCATGATCTGCCTGCCAATAGTAAGTACCGGATTCAGCGCGTTCATAGGATCTTGAAAGATAACAGCCATTTCTGTTCCCCGAAGCTTCCGTAACTGACGGCTGGAGCATATACGAAGATTGTTACCCTTAAGCCAGATTTCTCCACTCTCAACTAAGCCTGGAGAATCTAATAATCCTAATATGGACATTGCCGTAACACTTTTACCGCTGCCGCTCTCGCCTACAAGTGCGACAATCTGTCGGGATTTCACCTCGATACTGACATCATCAACCGCTGTAACTTTATAACTGCCTGTGTGAAAGCAGGTGCGTAAATGACTGACCTTCAGCAGTACAGACTCTGCCATCATGTTCTGGCCCCCCACTTTACTGCAGAATCGGAAGCACGCTCTGGCTGTCGCAAGCCTTCTCCCAACAGATTAAAGCCCAGAACCGCCAGCATGATCATCATTCCCGGAAATAGCATCAACCGCGGCTCTGTTTGAATATAGGCACGGCTGTCGTTCAGCATTACTCCCCATTCCGGTGTAGGCGGCTGAGCTCCCAAACCCAGAAAGGACAAACCCGCAATGGAGAGCATAATCGTACCCACTTCCATAGAAGTAAGAACCAGAATAGGCCGGGCTGCATTCAGCAGAATATGCCTGAAAATAATTTGTAAATGAGAAGTGCCTGACGCTTTGGCCGCTGTAATATATTCACTTTCCTTGATTTGAAGGACCATGCTGCGTATCACTCTGGCATACCCCGTCCACCAGACAGCAGCAAATGCGATTAGCAGATTCTTCATACTGGGACCTAACATGGCTGTAATAGCAAGGGATAGGAGTAAGCTGGGAAAGGCAAGCAATATATCTATAATCCGCATAATCAAATGATCGATCTTGCCGCCAGCGTAACCTGCCAGTAAACCAACAGGGATGCTAATCGCAAAAACAGCGATCAACACCATAAACGAATAATTCAGGGAGGTTCGGGTCCCATAGATTAATCGGGATAAGACACAGCGTCCCAGATGATCCGTACCGAGCGGGTATTGCCAGGAAGGCATAGCCAGTTTGTGTTCCATGTGAATCTGCAGCGGATCGGAAGGTGAAAGCCATGGGGCAAAGAGTCCAATGCATATGAACAAAAGTACTATGCCCGCTCCGAATCTTGCTCCCTTATTCTTAAATAAGCTAATACGAAATATGACAATCCGCTCCTTCTAAATCGTCACCGCAGCCTGATTCGCGGATCCAGCAGCAGATGTAATAAATCCACTGTCAAGTTAATCAGGACAACGACAACAGCCATCCATAATACGTAACCCTGAATGACAATATAGTCTTTCGCAAAAATCGCCTCAATGGCATACTTACCGATTCCCGGCCAAGAAAATATAGTTTCAACAATAACAGAACCGCCCAATAGCCCCGCTATGTTAACCCCAAGGAGGGTAAGACTCGGAAGAAGTGCATTACGAAGTGCATGCCGAATGATTATTCTCCATTCCTGCAACCCCTTAGCTCTAGCTGCTGTGATATAAGGCTTGCCCAAAACGTCTAGAAGACTGGAACGAATCAAGCGGATGTAGACTCCTGCCATACCAAATCCTAGTGTGAGGGCAGGTAGAATGACACTGGATACCCCATCCATTCCCATCACAGGAAACAACTTAAACTTCACCGCACCATAATAAATCAGGAGCAGACTTAGCCAGTATCCCGGCATTGAAACACTGAGTAGCGCACATACTCTTCCCAGTCGATCAAGTATTCTACCCGGATATAATGCAGATCCAACTCCTATCGGCAGGGCAATAAAAATAGCGGACAATACGGAACAGGTACTGAGCAGTATAGTTGCCGGAAAACGACTCATTAGCTCTGTGAACACTGGACGACCGCTGCTGTAAGATAGGCCTAAATCTAGGTGGGACACCCGGTTTAACCAATGAAAATATTGCTTATGTACAGGACCATCCAGACCAAGTGTATGTCTGGTCGCCTTAATAGCTTCCTGCGTAGGTTTGATGCCGTCAGCACGCAGCATGATCTCCGCTGGATCACCTGGTGTTAAGTGCATCAGCGCAAAGGTAATGCAAGAGATGCCGAGCAGCACGGGGATGAGCTGCAATAAGCGTTGCAACAAGTATCGATTGATGGCATTCAACTCCAAGTTCTTAATCGTAATAATTACGATTATAGCATAATCTTTTTAAATTAATAGTCTTAATTTGATTTATTTCATGTAGGACATAAAAAAATCAACCCCTATTAAATGAGTTGATCTTTAAACATTTGGCCTCTACACAGTCGCAACTTTTTTTCGCAATAATATTGTCAAATCCTTAATAATCATGTCATTATAAGTAGGTTCATATTAAAAATAACTATAAAGGAAGTGTGTATTTGAATCGGTTCAATCTAGTCCTCATCTATGTTTTATCCATCATGATAGCTTTTCTTCTAGGAATTTACGTGGCCCCTAGCGTTGAAACACGCTTGAATGGGCAGACTTTGGCAAGTAATTCCGTTATCGAAGAAATACCGCCTAGTACCGCAGATAAAGCTGCTATTGCTGCTGAATCTAACACTACTGAATCCAATCCTACTGAATCTTCACCTTCCGCGGAAGCCGTTGTCTTGGAAGATATGCCTTCGGACGATGATACCGGTCCCGCCGGTGATGACTCTGTAGAACTGCCAGCAGCAGATACCCCATCCGGGCAAGGGATTGGTGCGCCCTTAGAATTCAAGTATAGTACGAACTCTGCTGATGCTGTTAAGCTTACCTGGGAAGCTGACAACTTAACTGGAAAAAGGATCAATTATTACACAGCCCACATCAGCACGTTTAATCCAGTAGGCGATCCTTCCAATGATCAGCTGAACGGCAAGAGCAGCTTTTCGCTTAAATATGTGGGGCCGGTCGAGCCCAATGATACTTTGTTTATTTTCAGTGATTTTACATATCAGAATACAATACATACGATTATTATTGACCAGCTCACACTTCAATATGATGATGGTACTATCGAGACCTTCGACTATGGTTACGAAACTACCGATGATAGCGGCCTATAATTCATATGGTTTGCAGCCCTGGTGCTAACCAGGGCTTTTTGCGAGGCGCAATTGAGCTAATGGTAATGCAAAAAACGAAGAGCGGCCTGGAATCCGGCGCTCTTCGTTTTTTACTGTTATTGTTACTGCCATTCTGTTTAGCGAATGACCGTTACCTTGATCGTATCACTGGCAGTTACTCCCGCCGCGTTGACCAGTTCCGCCCGATATTCGTACACGCCGGCAGTGCGTCCGCTGATGGTGGTGGCTGCACTTTGTGCCGAAGGCGTATGGGCATTCAGCGGCTGCGAGTCGATGAGCTCTCCGTTTTCATACAGGCGGTATTCTGTAGCGTTAGTCCCCCACCACAGATTCATCGACACCTTATAGGTGCCATCTCCGTCCCAGTTATCTTCGGACAGAATCGGCTTGCCCGGTGCGGAGTCACTTATCGTGACCGTAAGCGGATCGCTCTTGGTCGTGCCATATTTGTTGATTAACTCCGCAGTGTATACATAAGTGCCGTTTACCTTGCCATGAAGATCTGTACTTGCCGTCTGGGCTGCTGGCGATACATCCTTCAGTGTCTTAGAATCAATCAATGTGCCGTTCTCATAGAGTTTGTAGCTCGTGCCGTTATTCCCCCACCATAGGTTCATGGTGACCGTATAGTTACCATCACTAAGTCCATTAGCATAGCTGCTGTTGGAGGAAAGATCAGCTTGTCCTGGCTTACCAGTCGCAATCACTTGGCCGCCAATCACCTGGAACGTATAGCTCTTTTCAGTCGTATTGCCGGCTGCGTCATGTACGATGTATTTCACGGTGTGGGGGCCGGCGCCTAAATCGGCGGCGCTTAGGGTCTGGCCCTCGGCAATCGTTCTCCCATCTAATAGAAGCTGTTTCGAGGTGACACCTGATAATACATCGTCAGCAGTCAATTCAAAGTTAAGCTGTGCTCCTTCTTCTACATCTCTCACCTCATGACCGGATTCTTTCAGTGCGGCAACCGGTGGAGCTGCATCAATATTGAGGTTTAACGTCTTGGGATCTTCCGTTTTGCCTTTTCCCGGCACAGCATGGTATGTCAATGTATGCCGCCCGTCTTCCTTTAGGTCCACAGGTGTACTGTACTCAGCTTCCTTGTTGCCGTTAAGCGAGTAATAAACATTAGCTGTATCTGTATTCGCCTTCAGGGTAACGGTGACCGGCTGATTAAACCAGCCGGAAGTATTTGGCTCGGCAGACAGCGTTGCCGTTGTTACCGGAGCTCCCTCTTCAGCTGCTGCAATGAAGTCATCGAGGCTTCTCGGCTTGAGCTGGTAGATGCCTTTAAAAATTGCGGCAACACCTGTGATATTAAGTTTCTGCCCATCTGTATAAGGGAAGTTATCCTTAGTAATGCCTGTCCGGGCATCCACGCGCACATGATTGCTTGTCCCTTCGGCGTTGACGGCGTCGAATTCAAAGGAGCCGCTTGGCGTAGCGTTGATAATGTTTGCCACTGTTACACCGTTCAGTTGAAGCAATTGGCCTTGGTTGGCATCATTCACCATGCTCGCCGCAATCGGCTGCGGCAGTGCCGCCGTGCCCGTCTTCGCAATTTGCACTGCTTCGGTTAGCTCCAGCTCTGTGTTGTACAATGCGGTGGACGCTGTTACCTTGACCTTATCGCCCACGTGAAAGCCGCTCTGACTCTGGAAGACATAAACCCCACCGGTTCCATCTTGGAGATAGAAGGACTGTCCGCCAAAGATACCCGGCTCGGTCGTCACGGTCCCCTCCACCGTTACCAGTGATCCGGCTGCCTTAGCCCGGGAGTCGCCGATAGAGATTGTAGCCGGAATGGGATCTTCCTCAGCCGGAAGCGGTTCAGCAGGAACATTGCCCAGCGTCACCGATTCAGTCTTGAGGTTTGTACTGTTCTGGCGGAGGCGCAGATTAGATGCAGCTGTGGTGCCCGGCTTGATCTGGATCGTCAGGTCCTTGTAGGCATGACCGTTCAGATCAGCCGTCAGATTGAATGAGGAGCTGTAGCCGTAGCTGCTTGGCCAGGTGCCGTCGCTGTTTTGAATCTTGGCGATTTGGGCGCCGCTGCTTACCTGGTAGACACCTACCTGAAAGCCGGAAACGCTTGTACCTGCTGGAAGATTATCTGCACTCACCCGAATCTGAAAATTCTGTGCATTTGGCAGCACAGCCTGGTGCGTGAAGTTATAAACCGCACTTGCAGTGGCTGCCGGCCCGCCGTAGGAGCCTGCTTTGAAGGTGCTGCGATCATACCATTTGTAGCCAGCATTAGGTTGAGCCCAAGGCTCCGGTTGAGGCTCAGTGGACAGCGCCGGCTCCTCGAATGGCAGCAGGGCTGTCGGCTGATCTAGCGTCAGGCCATTCACCTGGGTGAAATCCGTATAGCTCTCCTGCTCAGCGAGCCAGTTGACGGTGTTAACCAGCAGTGTGGCATCGTCCACTTCCTTGAAGCCATCGTAAGTTGTTTTCTTGGCGCCGGTATCTTCGCGCAGGTATTTCGGTGTTGCATCCTCTACAGGAGATGAGTCACCGATGAAGGCAGCCTTGCCGGCGCCTTTTTTCGCGACTGCCACATAGGGACCTTCTGCCACACCGCCGCCGTTATAGACCCCCTGGTCTACGGCATTGGCCCAGGCAGCATTGGTTTGCGGCAGGTAGACAATACCTTTCGCACGGGCTGGGTCTAGAATGGCCAGCGTGGAACCGGCATGCATAGCAACCGCTGATACGCCCGTTGTAATGCCGAAGGCTTGATTGGGAGCCACGATGTTGGTTGCGTTAATGTCGCCAAGCGCATTGTAGCGGAAACGGACACCGAACTCGTCCGCCAGCCAGTCAGAGCTAACTACACCCTGCATGGCTGCAGAAGCGACCTCATCGGCATTCATGCCTTTGGCTGGGTTGTCCCACGCTCCACGGCGGTAGCCGTTGAAAGCTTCAGAACCATCCCAGCGGTTTTTGTTGCGGTCGGCGTTATAATGGTCGCCGATGAAGAAAATACTGCCGCCATCCTCCACATATTCCGCCATCGCAAGCTGCTCGCTTGCTTTGTAGGGCACGTTGGATTCGGCGACGATGTAGACATCATAACCGGAAAGATCACTCAAAGTAATTGGAGTCGTCTTGCGGAGTTCTTTGACATAATAGCCTTCCTGGGCAAGGGCATTCCCAAAGTCTGAAAAAGCGCCGTCAATCACCCAATCGGCTGCTCCCGCAGTCTGCTCATGGGTGTTGTCAAACAGGATCTTCTGGCCTGCATGCTCATTGACCACTTTGGCCTCAATGTACGGTGCAGGATCGTTTGGTCCTTCTGCGAATACCGCCGAACCGGCTCCGAACGTGAACAGCTGAAGTGGTACGGCCACCGCTACAGCTAGAGTGCTGTTCATCAGCCTCTTTTTCCAAACTGAATTCTTCTCCTTCATACCCTTCCTCCTCAAGATATAGTCCGGTGAGTAATTACCATAAATACCCACCCGCTTGACATCTACTATCCTATCTCAAAACAATTAAAAAAAAGATAGATTTATGTAAACTGCTGTAAAAATTATACTTTTGGCCTATAAAACGGGTCGAATATAGAAAGGGTATTATGAAAAAAGTCACAGTTGCTGAGGCTTATGATGAAGGATTGGACTGTAGGGTAATAGAATAAAAAAAGGCGAAACGGATAAAATGCTCCATTTCGCTCTCTTCCTATGCCGCCGCTGGCAGTTTCTGCTTGTTGTCCTGGTATCAATATTCCAGACACATCAGGGCTTAAGTATATCTATTAAACTATTTACTAGTGCCAAGTAACAAATTCACAATCGTATCAAGCTGAAGCTCTAATGAAAAAGGATCCTCCATTACGAATTCATCATGATAATTATCGCCATACAAATAAACTTTGCCATTTTTCACTGCAGGGATGCCTTTCCATATGTTACTTTCCATTGCTTTATTGGTTGCATCCGCATCGCCATTATATACAAAAACATAATCACCTAAATATTCTGGAAGCACTTCAAGTGAAATGGATTCAAACCCCTCCGCCATATTTTTGGCACTTTCTGTTGGAGGCAGCTTCAGCATATTGTATATAGTGGAAGAACCATAATTTCCTCCCTTTGCCGCTAAGACGTACACGGCTTTTTCTGAAAATGAAACAACCGAAACGGTTTCCCCTTCCTTGATAACCCCAGCAAGTTTCGACTTTGCTTCAGCTACTTTCTGTTCATATTCCGTAATCCATTCTTCTGCTTCTTTTTCTTTTCCGAATATTTTGCTTACACTCCTAAATTTATCAAGCGGCCCTGCTGTTTTTAACCCCCCCCAATAAGGCAGAAAAACAGTGGTCCCAATTTTCTCATATTGTTCTATGTTCTCATCGATCGAACCGATAATTAAGTCCGGATCTAGCATCGTTAATTTTTCCAGATTTAAAGGGAAATCCCCTAAATCCTCAATTTTTTCGACCGTTTCTTTGGGGATGTCTGCTTTTTCCATCCAGCCTTCATCCAGCATAAACGTTCTTGCTCCGATGGGTACAATTCCTAATTTCAATAAATGTCCCATATATTGGTCAGCTGCCACTCTTTTCGGCTCTGCTGGTACTTCCACATCTCCCTTAGGTGTTGATACTATTCGAGTGTTCGTACTTTCTTCTGATGTTGCTTGATTTACGGTTCCATTCCCATTACTTTGTTCCTTCGTAGCAGTACCCGTCCCGCTTGAGCAAGCACCTAATAATAGAGAACCGCAAAGCAGTAAAGCCGCCGTCGTCTGAGAGTGTGTCATTTTAAACATAGGTAATTCCCCTTTTTCCGTATTATGATAATGATTATCATTATTAATATACTGTTGAACGATGGGTTCAAAAATAGAGGATGTGGGGAAGTTTAATGGACTTTCAGCAACTTTAGGCCGCTGTAACTCTCTTGTTCTAAAATGTGCAGGGGATTCACCTTTTCTTTTCTTGAAAATTCGGCTGAAATAATATACGTCTTTATAACCAACGCTTGCTGATATTTCTCCGACCGAAGCATCTGTTGTCATTAAAAGCTCCGTTGCAAGTTCAAGCCGAAACCGAATTAAGTAATCAATCGGGCTCATACCTGTGTACTCTTTAAACAAGGATGACAAATGATAAGCACTGAAATTAAATACTTCCGCAAGCGAATCTAATGTAATGGGCTCCGCATAGTACTCCTGTATATAGGTGATTACTTGGACAGCAACACTGGTCTGTTTCACCTCAGTCTCTTTTCTATGTAATTCATTTAAAACCTGATGAATGAATTGATAAAAAAGTGATTTTACGTTGAGTCTCTCTTCTTGCTCGTTCCATTTTTGATACATCAATTGCATTTTGTTATAAAGTAAAATGGGTGCATCAGGGGAAAAACAATATTGTAGTTGAAACAGATCCTCCTCTTGCATCCATGCACGGTAATAAATGATATAGTAAACAAAATTTTTGCTTGTCGGAACAATATTAAGGGTCGCTCCTTTCCCGCTATGCAGGACATGAAATCCTGTAAAAGAAAATTCAGACTGATCTAACTGAACATGAGCGCTCCCTTGTGCCGAAAGTAAAAATATATTGGCAGGAATCTTATACTTATGAAGAATTTCCCCCTGAACCCTTTCAATACGGCGCACATCCAATAACTTGACCGTCGCTTGGTCCCAAAGCAATATTTGATTGCTTTTGTGCATAATGACTACCCCTCCGTTATCTGTCTAATCCTCATCATAAATGATAACCATTATCAATAACAGTCAAGATATTTAACTTAATAACAAAAATCCGATCGCCCTATAGGGTGCAATCGGATTTTGTAATATAAATTTATTGTTCAGACGCCAATTGCAGAAAATGATCTGCAGCCAAACGGACAGCCAGAATACTTGCGCTATTGAGTGAGTTATCAAAGATAAGTACATGATTGTTTTTCACTGCTTCCAGTGAGTTCCACACGTTCGAAGTTTCCTTGTCCTTGATGGCTGCCTTTGCGATATCCATATCATGCTGGATAATAATATAATCAGGATTCATGCTGTATATCCCCTCCAGAGAAAGTGCCCCTCCCTCTTCAGGATATCCCTTCGGTGGCAACAACCCAAAGCCTACAGTTTGATTGTAGTACATTGTGTTTTTAGAGCCTTGCGCATTGAAATTGGCTTTTCCGTCGACCCGTAGTAAAGCAAAGGTTTTATTCTCAAGACTACTTAACTGTTCTTTTGTTTTTGCAATCATTTCCTGGGTTTCCTTAATGGCTTGTTCCGCTAATGTCTCTTTACCAACAATCTGAGCACACAGCATCGCCGTTTTTTCCCAGGTATCGGTGTAGTCAATTAAGATGACTGGTGCAATCTTATTCAACTCTTCATAATTGCTATCAACAGAACCCTTGAAGGTTACAATCACATCTGGCTTGGCATCCATGATCATTTCCAGATTCGCATTGCTGCTGCCCAAATCAATAATTTCAGCAGTTCCAGCGTAGGGCTGTAACGTAGCAAAATCCTTCATCGCTTCCGCTGCGTTGGTTGATGCGATTGGAGGCGTATCTAGAGCAAAAAAGTAATCTAAATAAAAGGGATGCAAAACCGCTATACGCTCAGGTCGTGTCTTGAGCACCACTCCATTGTCGCTGGCATCCGCAATTGTTCTTGGCCATCCCGCTTCTTCGATCTTGCTGGCTTCCGGTGTAGGCGTGACTGAAGTTTCGGAACATCCAGACAGTAATCCTGCAAGTATAATTAAGGATGCAATCCATCCATATAGTCTTTTCATTTGGCTCCCCCTTGAGTTGTTATCATTACTGTCTGTATAAATGCTTCATTAAATCACGGTTTTTCTGCGTGAACAGGTCATTATGTGAAGACACCATCCCGGATGAATTAGCCTCCGGTGTGATGTATTGTTTGGCTTGGTTTACCGCATTGGCAGCATCCTGGAATGCCCCCGCGATCAGGTGCAATTTCCCATCATGATGTAGAACATCACCTGCCGCATAAATACCCGGCATGGATGTCCCGCTCATTACTGAGCCTGAAATCCGGTGTTCCCACAGATCCATTTTAATTTCACTGTTCACCAGCAGTTCTTTGTCGCGCTCATAACCGTGATTAATGATGACCTCATCGACAGACAGCTCAAATGCCTCTCCGTTGTCATTACTTTTCAGCAGTACAGTCCCTATTCTTTCGTGATCCGGTGTGGCAATCAACTTTTCGATTGAAGTATTTAATAAGCACTCTACGCCATTGTTTGCCAAGCGTGAAATATCTGCTTCGTGCCCCTTTAAGTTCTCTTTCCGGTACGTCAGAAAGACCTTTTTGGCAATCGGAGCCAGTTCATTCGCCCAGTCAACAGCAGAATGACCGCCTCCCGAGATTAGGATAGTCTTCTCTTTAAATCGGGCAAGTGACTTCACCGTATAATGCAAATTTGTGATTTCGAATCTTTCGGCACCCTCGATTTCGAGCTTGATCGGCTTCAGAATGCCTCCTCCAATGGCTAATATGACAGTTTTAGTGAAATGCTTCCGGTTTGCGGCTGTGTGTAAAATAAAGTAACCTGTTTCATCTTGCGAGATGGATGTGACCTTTTCATTAAAGGCAACCTCCGGTTGGAAAGTCATCCCTTGACCAATCATTTGTTCAATAAGCTGCGAGCCAAGAATAGGCTGTAAGCCTCCCACGTCCCAGATCATCTTTTCCGGATAGACATGCACCTTGCCGCCAAGCACAGGTTGGAATTCTATGATTTTGGTTTTCATTTCACGGAGTCCGCTATAAAATGCAGCAAATAATCCAGCCGGACCGCCGCCAATAATCGTAACATCAAACAATTCCTCTTCATGCATCGTTCAATCGCCTCATTTCTCTTTTTTAAATCCCTAAATGCTCACGGAAAGTGCTACCCGTATATTCGCTCCGGAATAAGCCGCTCTTAACCAGCTGCGGTACCAACTTCTCAAAAAATAGCTCCATAGATTGTTCTGAACCGCCTGGCAGGGCGATGAAGCCATCTATAGCTCCCGCTTCAAACCGTTCAATAATATCGTTCAGCACATCCTCGACTGTCCCGACAGATACCCAATGTGCAGATCCGACAACCTCCGGCCTGTCCAAGATTTCTTTCACTGTAGGCTGGGTTTTGATCATATACCGCCGTAACAATTCGGCATGAGTCCGGCTGCGGACGGCCTGACTGGAATCGGGTAACATATCGGCAGTTACTCGCTTATCTAAGGGATAACCGCTTAAATCAAGACCCAGCACCGATTTGAGTGAAGCATGTCTGCGTTCAAGGCTTAAATTCGCATGTGCAGCCTTATGTAATTCAAGTGCTTCTTCGCGTGTATCGGCCAGGAAAAAATATAAGCCCGGCAAAACTTTGATAGCATCCGGAACACGACCCTGCTCAGCCGCTCTTCTTCTCAGATCATTCCTTAGTTCCACTCCCGATTCGATATCCGGCATTGCTGCAAAAATAGCATCAGCTACAGATGAGGCAAAATTCCGTCCAATATCCGAAGAACCAGCTTGGAATAGCGGCGGCGTTCCTGACTTGTGAGCAGGCAAAGTAAGTGGCCCTTTTACACTGAAAAATTCCCCAGAATGATTAATGGCAGTGATTTTATCCTTATCCGAAAACATACCTGACTGACGGTCGATAACAATCGCTTCATTCGGAAAACTCTCCCAAAGCTTGCGTACAACATCCGTGAACTCCATAGCCTTGGCATATCTTTCTTCCGGTGACGGCATAGGTGAGTCGCTGAAATTATCGGCGCCTTCAATAGAAGTGACAATATTCCAGCCGGCGCGTCCATTGCTCAGCCAGTGTAAGGACTGCAGCTGCCTTGCAACAACATACGGCGGATTAAAAGTAGTGGAAATCGTCGTTACCAGGCCGATCCGCTCGGTTTCACGAGCTATCGCTGCAAAAAATAATGCAGGATCTGGGCTGCCGAAATTTGAGGAATCTCCTAACATCTGCGGGCTAACATACAGATAATCAGCCCTGAAAAGAAAATCGAGCTTTGAATTCTCAGCCATTTTTGCCAAATCAATATAGTAATCAATAGTCTCCATCTTCTCTACTCCGCTATCCGGGTGCCGCCAGCCGTCTCCTTTCATCCAGGTTGCATTTAAGGACAGGCCAATACATAATTGTCTTGGTCTTTTTTCTGTCATATCTACCAGCCTTTCATTTATAAATCAATTTACTGATAATGATTCTCAGTTACAAAGGTGAGTTTATCAAAAAATTAAATAAATTCAAATGTACAAATCTCAAATCCAGCATGCATCATTATTTAATCTAAACAAAAAAAGTCTGCACTTCTGGCTTATCACCAGTAGCTGCAGACGTAATTCAAGTACAAGAAGCTCATTATGTACATTATTTATAGGCAGAGGGAGAAACACCGAATTTCTTTTTGAATAATCGGCTGAAATATAGTGGATTGTCATAACCAACACGGTCAGCAATCTCACGGATAGGAAAATTACCTGCTTTGAGTAATTCACAGGCCCGTTCCAAACGATAATTAACGACATAGTCGATTGGTCGTAGTCCCGTATATTTATGAAAGAGGTAAGAGAAGCGGTTGGCACTCATTGCATGCTGTTCCGCTAACTCACCGAGTGTAAGTGAATTCATATAATGAAGTTTAATATACGCAAGGGCTTCGTCTACCATCCTTTGATTCGGAGAACTATCGTTCTCTCTGTAACTGCACGCAATCAGAACCTGGTGCATCAGGCTTAAAAACAACTCCTTGATACGCAGCTTCCCAATCTCACCGGATGGATGGGTATTCTGATGGAGCATAATTAGTAATTCAATAATTTTTAGATTCGCCCCCGGCTCCAGCTTGAAATGAGAGTCAAATTCGTAAATACTATTTTTTTCTTCCGGCATATCCAATTTATAAAAAAGTGAGTAATACTCGAGCTCAGATTGTCCTATAACCTGCGAATCCATCTGCATGCCCGGAGCAGCATGAAAAACTGAGCCTGCCCGTAATTCATATACCGTTCCATTCACACGTATTCTGGCTCCCCCGCGAATGATGAATAGAAATCCATGCTTAACGGTGGTGAATTCACTTAATAAGCTTTTGGGCTGGATGACTAAGCGGCTTCTATTTTCTATTTCATAGACACCTTTAGTAAATGCCTTTGCTAATTTGTCCAAATTTATCAATGTTCTGCACCTGCTTCCAAACCCCATTCATTCTTAAATGGATCCAATGCTTTTTCGGATACTGCAAATGATATCATTCCTCTTCTCTCCTTTCTGCTGATTAATCACATTTTTTATTTCGCCACAGTAATTGGCCATTCTAAAACTGGCTCCGCATCCACATGAAGCTTTTGCATTAGGGTTATTCATAGTGAATCCGCCTACCATTCCACTCTCTTCATAGTCAATTTCAAGACCGTCAATATACGGAATACTATTCGGGTGAACCAATATACTAAAATCTTTTTTATTTAAAATAATATCCTCTTCTGCTTGCTGCTCATCCACGACTAGGGTATAGGATAATCCACTGCATCCCTCTTCATCTACACCCACTCTTAGAAATGGATTTCGGATATTCGCACTTAATAAAATTTCGGCGATTTTATCTGATGCCTTATCACTGACCTCGATGATCATTGTGAACTCCTCCTTCGTTTCGAGAGCTCTCTTCTTAATTTATCTACCCTGGCTCTACACATGAGCAGCCCAATCGATTCGAAATTGTTTTCTTAATGTCCATTCCTTTCTTCTATTAAACTGCATACTTTATTCTATCAAAAAGAAAGGAGCTGAATGCAATGGGACTTAGTTTTCGTAATAGTACCAGTGTAACCATATATGTTGCCTTCGCATATTACTCCTCTGCAAGCTGTAATAAGGGCTCTATCCCCTTAATACCTTGGCCCAGCTGGTATGAAGCGGTTGGTTGGTACACAATTAATCCAGGTCAAACGGTAGAGGTATTGAATGGGGCAGTCAACAATCGTGAGATATATTACTATGCCGAATCTGCAGATAGGCGTCTTGTATGGTCAGGTGTTAACTATCTTACTCTACCGCAAAATGCTTTCAAACTTTGCGGTGGCGCAGGTTACTGTGCTGCTCCGCTTTGTAGAAGGCTTGGATTGAGAAAAATCAGTATTGGTAACTACAGAAATTACACGGTCAATATTGTATCCACTAGTATTCAAAGTCAATCTAAGTTTTCAAATGTCAACACAGCAGTTCCTGGTAAAAGGAAAAATGTTGGCCGGAGTACCTCTCCTATTAAAGGTCTTCGAGTTGTACGGCCTACTGCAGGCAGGAAATCTATCTCGAAACAATAGGCGAAAATTAGAACCAGTCTTGGACTTTCTTATTCAGTCCAAGACTGTGTTGCTGGAAAAAAATGGTGGATTGGAGCCAGGAGATCCCGTTGACCCAAGAACTCCTACATATGGTGATTAAAAGTGATAGAAATCGTCGTTATCAGTCCGATTCGCTTGGTTTTATGGGCTATCCCTGCAAAAACAATACGGAACTGGGCTGCCTAGATTAGAAGAAGCTAGAGGAGTAGATTTGTTTATGTTTATCCTTACTGTTTATTTGAGTAATATTTCACAAATGGGAAATTTAGCGGAAAATTTTGGATAGATACATTCATAGAAAAATGGTAGATTACTCTATGGTTAATCCCTCAGCTTGTTCGTGTTCGATATATGTTATTGGGATTACGCGCAAGCCGGGAGATATGTTTAGGCTTATATAATCTATATTTAGGGCGGGTGTCTGCATGGACAAAAATTCTGGTTATAGAACAAACGTTATAGGCGCTGGTGAGGTTGGCATCGCCATCTCGGTCGATATGGATACGAATACTATTCATGAAACAAACAGCTTATTTTGGGATACGAAAGGAAATGAAGTTTTAGGAGCTACTGCACTCCCTCTTTATGGAGCATTTGTATCGGAAGAACAATGCCAACTTTTTGGTGATGTCTCAGGTAAAAAGGTGCTGGAGATAGGCTGTGGAAGCGGTCAATCTTTGCAATATCTGGGGGAACGCAATGCATCTGAACTATGGGGTACGGATATATCGGAAAACCAAATCGAAAAGACTAGGCAACTTTTGACGGCGCACGGTTTTTCAGCTAAATTGATCTGTTCTCCCATGGAAGAAGAATGTGGCCTGCCAGAGGATTATTTTGACTTTGTTTATTCGGTTTATGCCATAGGCTGGACAACTGACCTTGAGGGTACTTTTAGCCGGATTGCTTCTTATCTTAAAAAAGATGGATCATTTATTTTCAGCTGGTCTCACCCTATACACAAATGTGTTGTTGCAGAAAATGATATGCTTGTTTTTAAAAAATGTTATTTCGATGAATCTTGGTATTCAGTATCTCTTGACGAAAGTACGCTAACTTTATCAGATCGTAAATTATCAACCTATGTGAATGCGCTCTCTAAAGCGGGATTTGTTATTGAGCAAATGATTGAGCAATCTGATGACGAACTTATGCAGTCGCGGGACGATAGAAGCGATTTTGCAAAAAAAGCAAAGATGCTTCCTGTAACTTTTGTAATAAAAGCAAGAAAACTCTAGCATCCGATACTTATTGAACAAATTTATAACATAATAATTATTTTTCTAAGCCGATCCAGAAAAGGATCGGCTTATTTGATAGCTTTTTTAAGATCAATCTTGTCTGTTCTCAACAGATTTCATGCGGTTTTGATCGTCTGGCACTCGGTCATTACTGAATTCCTGGCCTGCTTCTGCTTCACCATGACCGGAAGCACTTCGGGCAAAATTTGTGAACTGCCTCTTCTGCTCATCCAGCTTGTGTTTGCTTTTAAGAAGCTCCTGCGGATCTTGATTTGTCATCATTATCACCTCGCAAAATAAATTCATGCTGTTTATTCGCACTACATAAGTTTTCCATAATAGGGCGGTGCTTATGCAAAATAAAAAAACTCCTGCTCACCATAAGCAGAAGTTTCTAAATGAAGTTCTAGTTAACGAAAAATATCAATTATTTTATGCAAAACAAGGTATTCCAAAACAACAATCCCACCGCAAATGAGTATAAAAAACTGAAGTCTTGCCGTATTCATTCTATCCTTCCAATACTCTCCCCGGAATAATGAAATGATATTAGGTGTAAAAGTATGCCTAATCGATTCGCTATAATCATCATTATCCACGAAGAACACGCGAAATAAAAATTTATATACTGGAATATTTAAGAACAGTAATAAAATGATCATCACAAGACTCAATGTCCTCGCCTCCCAAGATCCAATTATCCTAATTTTACCACATGAATAACTGTAGAAATCGGAAACTGATGACAACTTTATAACCGCTCCATTAAAAAAAAGACCTTCCTTTTAGGAAGGTCCTTTTGAGTTATATTCACTTTCAGCTGCGTAAACGACTATTTATGCTCCAACCACTTACAATCTGTAATTTCCATTTCCGTGAAAACACCTTTAAATGAAGAATTCTCTGGGCTACAAGCATATAAGCCAAAATTTATTTCCTCATTCCCTTCAAACAAATGAAAAATACGCATCTGTTCAAATGTAGTCCCGTCCAAAGAGCTTTCAATACAGAAATCACTTTCACGTCGACTTAGTCTATAATACATAGTTTTAATGTTTGCATCGATATCAGTTGTTGCCCAATCTGAATATCCATGATTTGTAACCACACTTCCAAGTCTTTGGAATTCCTCATTTTCATATTCTACCGATGCCTTGAACCAATTGTCACTGTCCTGATAGATGATTATCCCACACTGCTCGTATCTATTTGCACTATCATAATCTGTTCTTACTATAAAAGAAAAATACTTTTCAGCAGTTTTCATTAACAGTGCAGGTGAATTATCATTTCTAAAACCATAATAGGTTCGTTGCCAAAAATCTGTATTCGGCATCGTTACAAATTCAATCCTGTTTTCTGAAATAGAATAATCATTGATTGGATTTATCCAAAAAAGCTGTTCTTTATCAAAGTTCATTGCTATGCTCCTCACTTTTTATAAAGATTTGTCAACCATTTTCATTTGCCAAGATTCCAAATACAATTTAAATAGTTTTCAGCAGTTCATCCTAATAATACCATTTGAAAAATATAACGCACATCATTTTCTAATCTTTTATAATGAAATATCCAGAGAATTAAATAAAAAGGTTGTCCCGTTCACATAAGCTCTCAAAATCGCTTGAGCATATGGTTGCTCTTCAATCAAACCCTCGGTCTCAAGCGGATTCTCTGCATGAAAGCTATAGGCTTCGATTATCGCCATGACTAAGAAGCACTCTAGCTTCATTATATGTTCATCTTCAAGCTTCCTGATTCTCTGATATCCTTCGACGAAATAAGCTCTTTGTGTTGGGTATAATCCCATAATAGCCTGTGCTATATCATAAAGATGATAGCCGAAGCCACACCTGCCAAAATCGATAGGATACGGTTCATTATCCCGAAAAATGACATTTCCATTATGTAAGTCCCCGTGGATCATCCCATAATTTTGTTCATGTCTTGTGAACCTTTCGAGACATGTTGCCACTTTAGTGGCAGCTATGGAATACAACTTAAAATCCTCATCCGATATGAAATGTTTGCGATGTAGACTTAGGTGATTCCAGTCCCGTTTAAAGCTCAGTGCACCCCAAGAAGGACGAGTAAAACCGCTGGAAGGACTAAAATCAGAGCTGGCCTCATGAAGCTTTGCCATCAATGATCCGGTTTTACGGATGCCTCCCTCCGTTAGTTCACTTTTGTCTACATGCTTTCCCTCGACCCATCTCATTAAGCTCGAATAAAACCGTTGTCCGTCACGCGCCGATGTTTCCGTAATAAAGGCTCCTTCACGATTGATTACAGCTTCGGGCAATATGAGGCCCTTGCTCTTCAAAGCGAACAACCACTCAATTTCTGATATGGTTCCTTCGCGTTGTTTGTTATCCGGGTGAATGCGGAGCAAGAACTGTTCCCCTACATCGCTTACAATACGGAAGGTGACATGTTCGGATATTTGTATGAAGTGAATGGAGTTCCAGTCTATTTCATATTCCTGCAAAGCATGAAACGCCGCTTGCTTTACTTGCCTCAGAGTTCGGTGTCGGTTCTCCTCAGTATTGATCCGAAAGCCATTATTCATTGCTTATCTACTTTGTCTATCATACTTCCATCATTTTAACAGTCTAGACGGATAGCTGTAATGATAAAGAATGAATATGAAAAGAGTTTTCTCTTTTTGAATCACCTATAAAAATAGGGAATTCATTGCCACTTAGGCATGAAATTCCCTACTCTTCAAATCTAATTAGATTGTTCTACAAGTGAAATTGCAACAGGTTCTATGACATTAGTATAAGTGCCATCACCAAGCTGGGCTAACCCATTATACCCCCAGGTCAGCAAGGTTCCCTCCTCACTAACCGCACCGCCGCTCATATAACCTGCACTAATAGCGACGATACGAGTGCCAATGTTGAGCTTAGATGCGAGGGAACGCTCCGACTCAGTACTACCACCGAGCTGGCCCTCATTGTTCGCTCCCCATAGCCATACGTTTCCATCGCTTTTCAGAGCCATGCTATGTAAGGCACCAGCGGATACACTGATAACTGAACCAAGATCCAAGGCTTGAACGGGAGTATAATGATCTTCGGTTGTCCCATCCCCCAAGATTCCCTTAACGTTCGTTCCCCAGCTCCATACGGTTCCGTCTTTTTTCACTGCCATGCTGTGATAAAAGCCGGCAGCTACGGAAGTAACGCTGCTTAACTCAGCAACCTGCACGGGAGTTGAGCGATCGCTCTTTGTGTTATCACCAAGCTGACCGTAAGCATTGAACCCCCATGCATAAACCTGACCATCGTAGCTAACCGCTAGATTATGAAAGGCTCCGGCTGAGATCGATGCGATTGATTCCAAACCTGCAACCTGCACTGGTAATGCACTATCCTCGGTGGTTCCATCTCCAAGCTGACTATATGTGTTAAGTCCCCATGCCCACACCGTTCCATCGGACAATAATGCTAACGAATGCTGCTCACCTGCTTGAACCGCTATGACATTCACCAATCCAGGCACTTGCTGCGGCACAAGCTGGGGCTCCGACGTACCATTACCCAGCTGGCCCACGCTATTGCTTCCCCATGTCCAAACCGTTCCGTCCGTCGCGAGCGCGATGGAATGGTCTTGTCCAACGGATGTGGCGCTTATCTCCGGCAAGCCTATAATTCGCACAGGCTTATTACGAGCAATAGTTGTGCTATCACCGAGCTGGCCCTTCCTATTATTGCCCCAAGCCCATACGGTACCATCCGGTTGTACAGTCAATGTATGAAAGGAATTCCCGTTGCCCATGCTCATAATGGGACCAACATTACTTACAACATCAAGTGTACTAACCTTCAACTCGTTACTATTTGCTGATTTGTTCCCTGCTTCGTCTATAGCTTGTACTAGAAAGGTATACTCCTGTCCAGGCTTCAAATCGACGGCCGTGTAGACCGTTGTACTAACCCTTACTTCTGCCAACAGATCAGAGTCCTTATATAGAACATATTCCGCAACTCCGACATTATCCTCGGATGGACTCCATGCCAAGCTAATGTTATCTGATGTGCGACTGAAAAGAGTTAGCTCGGGCGTACTCGGCGATTCTTGATCGGCTAGTGGGAGTTCCTCATCCTTCGTTGTTGATGGGTGCGCTTCCGCTGGAAGCGTACTTGCGATTAAAGGTGGACTTGTTTTTGACACGGGTCCGGATATGTTTACGGCTTGGACCGTAAATGTATAGCTCCGGTCGGAAACCAATCCCTTCAACGTATACTCCGTTAATTCGCCTGCATCGAAGGTATAGACCACATCGGTTATGCTAGGAATGGTAGACTCCATTAGATTTACCTTATAACTCACATCCGTGTTAGAGGTTCCCTCTACGGCATCCCAGGTAAGGCGAATACTCGTGGAGGTTGAATCGCTGACTGCCAGATTCGTTGGTGCAGCCAATAGCTTTACTTGTTCAAAAGAGCGTCCTTTTGCATCTCCTACAGACGGGAATTGAATGACGGATGGAAATATAAGAACTAACACCAACATTAAGCTCAATTTTTTTATCGGAAATAGCTTCCTTGCCATTTTCAATCACTTCCTATCAAATAAAATGGATGGTTCCTACCTCAAGTCTTGAATTACTTAATCTCAATTCCGGCGCTCGCATAACCTGTTAGTGTAGTTCTCAAGTCTAGACCCGCAGTTATGGTAGGGAACACTACTAACATTAAGCGATCGCCAGCATGAACAGCCGTATTAAAGCCTGTGGATGCTCCGTTACTAGTAGATCCAGTAGAAATTATTCCTGTCAAACTAGGCAACAAGGTTACTGTTGGACCACTAATAGGTGTAAAACTGTTACTGTTACTTGCCGCTTTAAATAATTGTGCTTGAACGTTTACGGACGTGCCTACTAAACTCAAAGCTACAGTTGTGCTGAAGAAAGCATATATTGAAGTGATCGTACCATCACGTGGAACGATAAACGCCTGGTTGTATGGATCATTTGTAGGATTCGAACTATTACTTTTAGACAAATCTATTATTCCACCTGATATACTAGCACCTGAGAAGGAATTGCCAAATCCGAGCATCGCCACTGTGTTGTTTAATCCCCCGAGGGCAGTCGTTATGGTAATTGGTGCTCCTGAAGAGAATGGAATTATCGTTGATGCGCCAGATGCCCCGGTAGCTCCGGTTATCCCTTGAATCCCTTGTACACCCGTAGCTCCGGTTGCGCCAGTTACGCCTTGAATTCCTATTGCCCCTATGGCTCCGGTTGCGCCAGTTGCTCCAGTTACCCCTTGAATTCCCTGAACTCCTTGGGCCCCGGTAGCTCCGGGTTCACCTTTAGAGACAAGCAGGGTAAAGTCGTTATTTATATCAGAAGGTACTCCAGATGGGTTGTTTATGGTAACGATGTAGATACTTCCTAAATAAGTAACGACTTGTCCTGCATGATAGGAAATCGCTGAACTAAACGGAGTAATGCTATCAAGACCAATGCCAGTTGCACCAGTCGATCCGTTAGCACCGGTTATCCCTTGGATACCCTGTGCACCTGTTACGCCAGTTGACCCCATCGCTCCATTAGCGCCAGTTACACCGTTAGCACCAGTCGCCCCATTTGCTCCGGCTGCTCCAGTAGCCCCGACAGCACCCGTAGCCCCGGTTGCACCAGTCGCTCCATTAGCACCAGTTGCTCCGATTGCACCCGTAGCACCTACAGCACCAGTTGCTCCGGTTGCGCCAGTCGCTCCGATAGCACCAGTAGCTCCAACAGCCCCAGTAGCCCCGACAGCGCCAGTAGCCCCGGTTGCGCCAGTCGCTCCGATATTACCAGTAGCTCCAACAGCCCCAGTAGCCCCGGTTACGCCAGTCGCTCCGATAGCACCAGTAGCTCCAACAGCCCCAGTCGCGCCGACAGCTCCGGTAGCCCCAGTGACACCTTGCGGTCCAATTGAACCAGAAGCCCCGTTTTGACCCGCTGCGCCGGTTGCACCTGTGTCTCCTTTTTCCCCTTTCGGACTAGTCTGACCTACAGCCCCTAATCCCAACACTTCAACGAAGGATGCCATTCCTCCATTATGAATGAGCGTCACCAAAGACCCCGTAGGAAACACTCCCTTGCCATTGTCCCCGAACAGAACAGATTTGCTATTGATTTCGAACTTCTCCGTCTGACCGCTGCTGCTCAAGAGTTCGATCGAATTTTTGGACATCGAGACGACAGAGCCATGGATAATCCGATCGGATACCTTGCTCGCAAATATTTCCGTTTTAGACAAGATAGCTGCAAACTCGGCGCGAGTAGCCGTTTGCTTAGGCTTGAAAGTATTATTAGGGAAGCCAGATATGACATTGCGGTTAACTGCGGCATTAATGTAGCCTGCTGCCCAGTCCGATGCGTCTGATGCATCTAAGAAACCTATGTCGCTATCCTTAAACTCGATGGCCTCGGATTCTTTGCCTGCAGCACGAATAATTAGACGTGTTATCCACTCTCGACTTGCTTGCTCTTTTCCCCAGATGACGGTGTTGGGTCTTACTTCCTCGCTTGGAATCACGAGGCCGATGTCAATCGCTTGTTGAATCCAAACAGTAGCCCAAGAATCTACGGTGAAGGGCAGGCTGCCGCTAGTAGCCTTAGGCTGCTCATATCCCATGAACCTTAGCGCCATAACAACCGCTTCCTGATTCGTGACTGGTCGGTTAGGGCTAAAGTTTCCGGAACCGTCTCCTTCGATTACCCCAAGCGCTGAAGCTTTAGTGATATACTGATATGCCCATGAGGTAGAGTCGACATCACTGTAAGCTGCTGCACTTGCCCGGGGTAGAATACTACTATAAGCAGGGCTCAAGGGAGCAATTAACTGACTCATCAGAATAAATGCCATTGAACTCTTGTAAGCTAACTGCTTGCCACTTTTCTTGCCACTTGCTTTCGTCCTCTTCAATCTTGCCATTACTAAATCCCCCTCAAATTTATAAAGTTATGTATTGCTTCAAATAATCGCGATTAGCCATGACGCTCGGAGAATCTGGTACATAGCTCCCAGCTATCTCGTTGTGACAGTGAGCTTGTTCGTATTGTCCTAAGCGATCGTAACAGACGCATAATTGCAAATGCGGCAGCCACGTCCATGCCGGAACGTCTACTCTAGCGTTAGGCTCAGTCGGCTTTGGTACTTCCGTGGCTAGCTTGTACCAAAAAGCAGCATTCTCAAACCGTTGTTCGATTAGCTCATAAGACCCTAATTGACAACAGGCTTCGGCTCGGGGAGGCGACAAGGCAAAAGCTTGAAGTACTTTAAGCTTGGCTTCTTGAAAGAGACCTAATTGTGACAATGCATCGCCGGCACGCCGACTCGCAAGTAGCTTGTCCTCCATCCAGCCATTCGTCATGGCAATGAAGGCATCGTATTGCTCTATCGCTCGCTGCCATTGGCCGTGATCGTATAACTCGTTGGCATAATAAAATAAATCCCGCGGAGTGAACCTCGTTTGCGCTTTCAACATCTCCTCATAGATGAGAAGATTACGCGAGGACTGCGTATGCTTTCGATCATGTGTTATACCTAACTCGGCATAGAACACATTGCCTGCGACCTCAAGGTACTCATGAACGACTCCAATCCAACGGAAATCACAACTTCGTCTTACCAGACGATTACGTCTCAAGCTCGAAGTTACACTTCCGTCTTTGTCACGGTCGAGATAATAATGCATCGATACAGCATCGATATCCCATGGTAGTTCGGATACGATGGACTGGAGAGCCTTTGTATCCTCTAATTGCAGATAATCGTCCGCATCCAACCACAGCAGGTACTCTTGAGTAGCGAGACTGAAGGCATAATTTCTTGCCTTGGAGAAATCGTTCACCCATTCGAAATCATAAACCCGTGCTCCATAAGATGCCGCAAGCTCTTTGGTCCCATCACTCGAACCTGTATCCACAATAATGATCTCATCGACAAGCTCCCTCACGCTGGATAAACAACGTCCTAAGGTGTGCTCTTCATTTTTTACAATCATGCATAGGCTGACAGTGACTTTCCTTGTGCCGCTATGCAAGGAAGAAGTTAAATCGAATCCCCACTTGCTTATGGCCATAGCACGATTCAAGATTAATCGGTTATTGTACCAATCAGGATCATTGAGATCTACTGAAGGAGGTTCCTTCCGGAAGACTACGCATCCTTCGGCTATGTAAATATCCAGGTTCATAGATAACGTACGATAACACAGATCGTCATCCTCGTAAGATTCGACCTCAAATCGCTCATCAAAGGACCCAATCTGCTCAAAGTAGCGACGGGGTATCATCATTAGTAAACTGACAAGTCTAGGAACCCGGGTCCAAGACTTTGATTTTCCGTTGGCAAGCATCGATGACGACTGATAGAGTTGCTCCATGTTCTGATATACAATCGGAATCCGTTGAGCGCCGCTAACATCATTCATCCTCGGACCCACGATTGCAGCATTCGAATGATGGTCCAGACAGCCCGACAACTCTTCTAACCATCCCTCGTTTACCATAATCTGATCGCGGATGAATACAAGACGTTCTCCCGAAGATGACACCGCGCCCAGATTGAATGCTGCTGCAACCCCTTTGCTCCGGCTATGAATGACATGAACGCCGCATTCATACGCAAGGTAATTCGACAATTCGGCAGATTTGTTATCCGAGACGACAATCAGCTCATAGGACATAGACGTATATTTCTTAATCCGATCCAGACATTGTGCGGTCAGGTTAAAGTGCTGAGCCAACAATATGATGCTAATATTCAATCGCTTTTCCTCCTATATTCGATATTTTCCCTAAATCTACCACTCTATTAGCGTTGCATTCAAGACAACCAAAGTTGCTATTAGCCCGTTTCACAAATAATGATAAGCTCAAAAAGACAGCCGGGAATCTAACTTTACTTTATTAATGTAATAAAGAGTTTTTTCAGGATGACAGAATTTTTCACCTAATAATTCTGGCTTGCGACGTATACCGTATTTGTTACGACTGGCTACGAAGGTATCGCTGTTTCCATATTCCAACAATATATATGTATAAAGGACATTTAAATAGTGTGGGTTGTCATCACTTTTGTCATATGACAATATGGAACATAATGGATGTTACATAAAAAAACTGCCTCTGAGGGCAGCTTTTTTTCTTAATATATCGTTTTTACGTACGGAGCGAATGAACCTCTGAAGGGTTCTTGTATCGGGAATTTGCTTAGTATTTGCTATATAACTCAACACACCTGATAGTGATTGAAAGGAATAGAGATTTCATATATCATAATCGGATTGTATTTATTCACAGGGAACTCTCATAAAAAAAAGGATATCCCAAACTAGGACACCCTTGGATCAGCTTATCGCCTCACTCTTCGAGCAAAATCCACGAACTGGAATTTATCCAGCCGGTGTCTAGACTCGGTATATTGGTAAAGCACCGTGTTCTCCAAATAAACATAGTTTCGTACTACTACAATATGCGTAAAATTCTTCAAATCGAGCAGTCTATGATCCTCCTCGGTAGAAGGCTCAACGGATATCAGCTTCTTCGCATAACTGATTTTAAGCCCCAATTCCAGCTCCAGATAATCATAGATTGAGCCTTCCGCGATTTCCTCACTCAGAAAGGAAACAATATCCGCACGAAAATAATCCTTATCCAAAATGATCCGTTCACCTTCAATTTCTCTGGCGCGAACAACCTTCCAAATCAGAGTTTCAGGTGGAATCTGCAGATGTCTGGCGATTGCGGAGCCTGCCGGCTCTTGTATTGTCCGCTCTACCAGTGTCCGTGAGGCAGTACCCAGGGTATCGGCCATCTCTTTAAATGAAATCAAACCGGTAACAGGGAAATCCATTCGGGTCATGTCAAGCACAAAGGAGCCTCTGCCCTTAATTTTGTGAATATATCCTTCACGGAAAAGTAGATTCAGCGCTTTGCGCACGGTCTCTCGTGAAGTGGCGTAAGCTTCGGCGAGTTCACTTTCGGAAGGCAGCTTGGTTCCCGGCAGAAGTTGTCCAGAATGGATTTGGTTGCTGTATTCATTATAAATTTGCAAATATTTATTTTCTCTCAATTTTGATCACCGCCCTTTATTGTATCACGTCATGCCTTTGGAAGCATCGATTCAATTGGAGGGAAAATTATAGCGTTGAACATATAAATTCTTATATTTATAGAAAAACAGCCCCCAAGGGGCTGTCTTACTGTAGTATAAAGTCTTTGCCAATATAGCCTTTATCAACCCTTGAGATGAATAGTCAAGATGCTTGTTTGTTTGGCCGTAGCTGGTCCGGTCTTCTCCTCGATCTTCTCGACCATCTCCTGACCTGCAGGAATGATGATTGGAGTAATCACCGGGTAACCTGCTGCGCGGATAGCTTCCATATCAAATTCTAGTAGAAGCTCTCCTGCTTGCACCTTATCACCAATATTCTTCAAGCTGGTAAAACCGCTACCTTTAAGCGCCACCGTGTTAATTCCAACGTGGATTAATACCTGAACACCGCTGGCATGCTCCAGTATAAGCGCATGTTTGCTCTTAATCACATGGGCTACTGTAGCATCAAAGGGAGCATATACTTTCCCCTCAGAAGGTTCGATTGCAATTCCCTCACCCATTTGCTTTTCAGCAAAGGCAGGATCGGGCACCTGTTCCAGCGATACTGCAGTTCCACTAAGCGGTGAGACAAGCTCCAGAATATTAACTGATTCCTGTGACCCTTGAACTGAATGACGGCTGCTCAATTCCTCTGGTTCGCTCGTAGGACTAGAAGTCTCTGTAGCTGTGTTCTTTTCGGAACGACCCACTACAGAACGTCCGTACAATACTGTGGCGGCAAATGGCACAACGAGAACAATAACCATGCCAATAAAGAAAACGCCCCACTGATTCGGGAAAATCGAAAGGAAACCGGGAATTCCCCCTACGCCAATGGATGAAGCGCGAACCTGGTTAACGGTAAGGAGCATACCTGCAATTGCTGAGCCGATCATCCCGAAGATGAAAGGATAGCGATAGCGGATATTCACCCCAAAGATTGCCGGCTCAGTCACGCCGAGGAATGCAGAGACGGAAGATGTAGCCGCCAAGCCTTTTGCCTTTTGTTCTCTAACAACGAACATCATCGCCAGTGCCGCAGCGCCTTGCGCAATATTGGAGAGCGCCAGCATCGGCCAGAGGAAGGTGCCTCCCTCACTGCCGATGAGTTGAACATCGACTGCCAAGAAAGTATGATGCATCCCAGTGATGACCAGAAGTGCATAGAATCCACCATAGATCAAACCACCAAGGAGCGCAAAATGATCAAATACATAGATCAAACCCGAGGTGATAGCATTGGCAATGGCGAACGTAACGGGTCCGATAATGGTGAAGGCCAGAAAACCTGTGACCAGCAGGCTCACTGGAGCAACAACCAGTAGTTTAATGGAATCAAGCACCCGGCGGTTGAGGAACTTCTCCAGTCTAGCCAGAATATAGGCCGAAACCAGTACAGGCAATACTTGCCCCTGATAACCGATCTTCTCCAAATGCCAGCCGAACAAATTCCAGGTCGGCACGGTTCCCTCAGTTTTAGCACTTGCATAACTGTACGCACTTAATAGATCCGGATGTACGAGAATTAAACCCAGCACGATTCCCAGCAGAGGACTGCCCCCGAAACGTGTAACAGCTGCCCAACCGATAAGGGCTGGTAAAAAGGTGAAGGCCGTGCTGGCAATCGTGTTAATAATCGCAGCAATGTCTTTCCATGCAGGATAGACATCTACCAATGACTTACTATCAAAGAAGATACCAGGTCCGGTCAAAATATTATTAATCCCAAGCAGCAAACCTGCGGTTACGATGGCCGGAAGAATCGGAATAAAAATATCAGCCAGTGTTTTGATCGCCCGCTGCAGTGGATTCTGTTTCCGTGCTGCCGCTGATTTCACGTCATCCTTGGAAGAGCGGGCACCACCAGTGATCTGAATCATTTCATCGTATACTTTATCTACAGTTCCTGGTCCAATAACGATCTGGAACTGCCCCTGCGTAGAGAATTGTCCTTTTACGAGTTCGTTACGGTCCAGAGCTTCCGAATCCACCTTGCTCTCGTCATACAGCGAGAATCTCAGCCGGGTTACACAATGCGTCGCAACCTCAATATTCTCCTTGCCCCCAACCGCCCGTACAATATCTTCAACATTTTTGCGGTCTATAGCCATATCTTCACTCCTTACAAAATTGATGTGTGCTCCTTCTCAAGTACACCTCGTTAGCGGACTAACCACATGTAGGAAGCATAAGGACTAAGCTGAAGCTCTTGTGTTAATGAAGGTGCATCTGCTGTATTCCCAATCAGAAGCTCGTCCTTACCACTTGGCGACAATTCAGTCCAGTGATTATCTTTAAAGCGGAAAGAGATCTCTTTACTGCTGAAGTTCGAGACCACAACAAGTGTCTCTCCAACTCCTGTTCTGGCGTAAGCGAAGACTTCAGGATGACCTTCATCGAGTCTCTTGAAAATACCTTCTATGAATACTCCATACTCCTTGCGTAGAGCAATCAGTTTGCGGTAATGGTGAAAGATGGAATCAGGGTTTTCAAGTTCCTTCTGCACATTGATGTCTGGATACCGCTCATCTACCTTCAACCAAGGAGTACCAGTGGTAAATCCGGCATTCCGGCTGTCATCCCACTGCATCGGCGTACGTGAATTGTCCCGCGAACGTTCTTGGAGAATGCTGAGAGCAACCTCCGGGCTTTTCCCCTGTTCACACAGAATGCGGTACATATTTAGTGACTCAATGTCGCGGAACTCATCGATGCTTTTCCATACCGGATTCGGCATACCGATTTCTTCCCCTTGATATACATAAGGTGTTCCCTGAAGGCCATGCAGAGTTGTCGCGAGCAGCTTGGCGCTTTCCACACGGTAGAACTTATCATCTGTGAATCTGGAAAGAGCACGCGGTTGATCATGATTGTTAAAAAATAGTGCGTTCCAGCCTCCGCCTTTCTGCATTCCGGTCTGCCACTGCGAGAACAACCGTTTCATTGCCTCGAAATCATAAGGCATCAGTTCCCACTTCTGTCCATTCGGATAGTCGACTTTTAAATGATGAAAATTGAAGGTCATGGAAAATTCCCGCTCTTCGGGACTTGAGTACCGGATACAATGCTCCAGTGTAGTTGAGGACATCTCTCCTACAGTCACCATCTCAAACGGACCAAACACCTCTTCATACATTGCTTTGATGTATGCATGGACCTGTGGACCGTCAGTATAGAATTTACGTCCATCCCCCGGTGGAACACTCCCGTCATCATTAGGGAAGCGCTGATCTTTGGAGATTAAATTAATTACATCCATGCGGAAGCCGTCGACACCCTTTTTAGCCCAGAATAACATCATATCATTCACTGCTCTACGTACCTTCTCATTCTCCCAGTTCAGATCCGCTTGGGTTTTATCGAAGAGAGTAAGATAATATTGTCCCGACGCTTCGTCGAACTGCCAGGCAGGCCCACCGAACTTCGACTGCCAGTTGTTGGGTAAGCCGCCGTCCGGAGCCGGGTCCTTCCAGATATAGTAATCACGGAAAGGGTTGTTCCTGCTTGAAATGGACTGTTTGAACCACTCATGTTCAGTCGAGGTATGGTTAACCACGATATCAATCATTAGCTTCATTTCGCGTCTATGCAGTTCCTGTATTAGCTCGTCAAAATCCTCCATCGTACCGAAATCCGGGTTAATATTTTCATAATCTGCCACATCGTAACCGTTATCATGTTGCGGCGAAACATAAACCGGCTGTAACCAGACAATATCGATTCCAAGCTTCTGCAAATAATCTAATTTCTCAATAAGTCCTTTAATATCTCCTGTTCCGTTGCCTGTAGTGTCCTTAAAGCTCTTCGGGTACACCTGATACACCGTGGAGCGGCGCCACCATTCAGAATACTGGGACTGACTCAAGTTGAACACCTCCAAAAAGAATTCCTTTATTTCAACCATTAAACCTGTATATACAAGTTCAAACACTTCACACAGTTTAAACCTGTATATACAGGTTGTCAATACTATTACTACCGAAGGAGTGGCATGAGTAGAAACTAGATTATTTATAACGTTGTATAAGAATGCGATTCATCGAAAAAAGGGTTAACGACAGGTGGCTCTAAAATTAACCCCTTTAATAATTGATTATTACCCTAATATTTGATCCGTAATAACAAAAAAAAGCCGATTTCTCGGCAGCTTTTTAGATACAAAGATATGTAGATAAAAAAACAAACAGGATCCCTTTTACTAATACAAGTTAGGTATCCTGTTTCTATTCAAAGTGTCTATTCAAATTATAGTTTATTTAAGCTCCTGTAGGAGGCTCTGACCAAATTGGGGCATGGTCACAACAAAGTTATCAGCAATTGTTGCTCCAATATCCGAAAAAGTCTTCGATATAGACAGCTCCCCTTGTCGATTGAAACTCTTACTGTAGAGAAGTAAAGGAACATATTCACGGGTGTGATCCGTACCGGCATGAATGGGATCATTCCCATGGTCTGCCGTAATTATTAGAAGATCGTTTTCACATAGCTCCGTTAGAACTTCATGTAATCGATCATCAAATTCTTCTAGCGCTTTCCCATACCCGATCGGATCTCTACGATGGCCATAAAGTGCATCAAAATCAACAAGATTCAAGAAACTAAGTCCTGTAAAATCAGTATGAAGGGTCTCCATGAGTTTATCCATGCCATCCATGTTAGACACTGTACGCAAAGACTTGGTGACACCCTCCCCATCGTATATATCTGAGATCTTGCCAATCGCTAGTACATCGAACCCGGCATCCTTGAGCTCATTCATCACGGTTCTTCCATAAGGCTTCAAGGCATAATCATGGCGGTTCGATGTTCTTTTGAAATTTCTGGGCTGCCCGAGGAATGGTCTAGCAATCACTCTGCCTAGCATGTACTCCTCACGTAAAGTAATCTCTCTGGCAATCTCGCAGATTTGATACAGTTCTTCCAAAGGAATAACCTCTTCATGAGCCGCAATCTGAATCACGGAATCTGCAGAAGTATAGACAATGAGTGCACCTGTGTTCATATGCTCTTGTCCAAGCTCATCAAGAATAGCTGTACCACTAGCGGGTTTATTCCCAATCACCTTTCGTCCTGTTCTTTCTTCTAATTCATTAATTAATTCATAAGGAAACCCTTCAGGAAACACTTTGAAAGGAACATCAATTCGTAGGCCCATGATTTCCCAGTGACCTGTCATCGTATCCTTTCCATTAGAAGCTTCCTGCATTTTGGTCCAATAAGCTAAAGGGTGCTCTACTTTGGGAACTCCGGGTATAGAGTCAATATGGCTTAACCCTAGCTTGGATAACGCAGGAACATGTAGCCCATTCATTTTTTCTGCAATATGCCGTAATGTATGTGATCCTGCATCCCCAAACTTTTCAGCATCTGGGGCTTCACCAATGCCTACAGAATCCATAACGATGACGAAAATCCGCTTAAACCGGGGTGTTTGTTTCATGTTAATACTCCTTGCTACAACTAGAATATGATACCGATAATCAAAGCTGATAAAACGCTTACAAGTGTGGCGCCAAATAACAGCTTTAATCCAAATCGTGCGACGATATTCCCTTGCTTTTCATTCAATCCCTTCACTGCACCCACAATGGTACCAATCGACCCAAAGTTAGCAAATGAGATTAGAAAAACGGAGACAATGGCTGTAGTACGGCCACTTAAACCTTCTTGAATCTTAACAAAGTCAAGCATAGCAACGAATTCATTCGCAACAAGCTTTGTCGCCATAATACTACCGGCCTCAACAGCTTCATGCCATGGCACACCGATAAGAAAGGCGATGGGTGCAAAGACGTAGCCTAACACTCCTTGGAACGAGATTCCGAATATGCCACTGAAGACACCGTTAATTAAAGCAATGATTCCCACAAAACCAACTAACATTACCCCAACTACTATGGCTACTTTAAAGCCATCCATAATATATTCGCCCAGCATTTCAAAAAACGTTTGTTTTTCTTCTACCTGAACTTCAACAATATCTTCTTCAGGTGTAACTTCATACGGATTAATGATGGATGAAATGATAAATCCGCCAAATAGGTTTAATATCAATGCAGCTACTACATACCGAGGTTCTAGCATCGTCATATAGGAACCAACGATTGACATGGATACCGTAGACATTGCAGACGCACATAATGTATACAAGCGATGTTTTGGCAATAGTCCAAGCTGGTTTTTCACCGAAATAAATACTTCATTTTGTCCGACAATTGCGGCTGCAACTGCATTATAAGATTCCAATTTACCCATGCCATTTATTTTACTCAGCACCAAACCAATATACTTTATAATGAATGGCAGTATTTTGTAATGTTGCAAAATCCCTATCAATGCTGACATAAAAACAATGGGCATCAAAACATAAAGGAAAAATGTATGCGCCCCTTCATTTGCAATCCCGCCAAACACAAAATCAGTACCTTCATTGGCGTATCCAAGTAATTTTGCAAAACTATCAGCAAACCCTTTGATCAAAAATTCTCCAATGCTCGTTTTTAGGATAATTAATCCCAAACCTATCTGAATAGCAATCATTACAATGATTGGACGATATTTAATCTTTTTCTTATTGTTACTTCCTAGCCATGCCAGTAATAGAACAATAACCAAACCAGCAATAGAAATTAGATAATGCATTTTTAGCCCTCCAAATTATCGGTTAATTTTCTTGGAATCCTCATATCGTAATGCATCTTTCCACATTAACCCTTGTTCCAAAATAATTGCTAACAGGCTTCCGCATATTAATCCATTATTTAAAATGGCTATCACGATCGGAGATAAATGGGCTGTAGCTGATGCAGGAACAAACATTAAACCTACACCTACTAAAAGGGAAAGCCCACTGACAATAAATGTTCGCTCTTCATGAATAACCGTTTTCAATTCCTTTAGAGCTAGTCCGACCATCTTCACAAAAATGACGAAGGTAACAGAATAGCCTATGGGAGCTGGAATCGCAGATATGAAATTCATTATGGGCGGGAACAAGGATATTGAGATCACTAAGCTGCATCCTATTAAAAATGATCTGCGCTCCCTCATCCCCGTTTGCTCAACATATCCCGCTGCTCCCGAAATAGGGACTGAGCCGACCGCTCCTAAACCACCACTGATAAGATGCGTAATTCCAGAAGTTAACCCGGCGCGCAAATAACGACGATGATCCCCTTGCTTTGGTTTCATAACAGTTTCCATCAAACGGATGGATGCCACTGCATTGGTTATTAATAATAGGGTTAGTAAAAATGCAGTAGTAATTGTCCCGGCATCGAACCGGGGTGTTCCAAATGGGAATATTTCCGGCAGCTTAAATAGAGTATCCGCACGAGAAACCGCCGGCATACTACCGCAGATTATAAATAATAGGCAGCCTATCACTATACTGAAAATTATTGAAAACTGGCTGAGTAATACAAAGCGGCTGTTGCCTAACCAAAAGGTAATGCAGACCACAATCACACTAAGGATGAACACTTTAACATCTAACATGGTGTGGGCTATGGTAATCCCCATCATCCCTTTCATAAAAGATCCACTTAATTGAAAGATCAATAAAAGTAAATAAATAAAGGTGATGGTCGGAGTGAATAGACGAGCGATTTTATCCATTAGCTTAAATGCTGAAATTAGGATAAACAACACTCCGCTAATGATCATCGCTCCACTTAAAGCCTGTAAAGCGCCGTTGTTAGAGGAATAGATCCCCCCCACTAAACTCGCGTAAATGGTAAAAATGCTCCACCATAACCCTGCCGGACCTTCATGAATAGGGAACTTATGACCCATCAGGCCTTGTAAAAATCCAGCTATTGCTAAAGTAATCATGGTGCTCTGAATGAGTCCGGAAGTCTCTATGGGTGTTAAGTTATATAAATCTGCGATAGCAATGGGTGCAGCAATTGCACCAGCAATCATAAAAATCATCCACTGCAATCCTGACAGTATTACCTTCATTTCTTTCTCACTCTCTTTTCTAACAACACTGCACTCTTATCAATAAATCAGCCATCAATGACTGTGTTAAGAGCTACTTCTACCATTTCATAAAAGGATTGTTCACTTTCTTTATGAGTTAGGTGTTCCTGTCTTAACAATTGACTACCGACGGTCAAAATCGATAAAGCTTTTACACCATATTTAGCGGCTAAAGTGTATAGGGCGGTACTTTCCATTTCTACAGCTAATACACCGAAATCCATAAACTTGTGAAGCCGATCTAAATTTTCACGATAAAATTCATCAGAATTATAGATGTTACCAACAAACACATTGGTATTTTTAGCTTGTGCTTGTTGATATGCTTTCATTAGCAATGAGAAATCTGCCGTTGGTGCAAAATTACAGCCATGAAAGATCTTTTCCGTCATATTACTGTCTGAAGATACTGCTTGGGCTAATATAATATCGCGAATATTGATTTCTTCCTGCATCGCGCCACATGTACCAATGCGAATCAATTTCTTAACTTCATAATCGACGATCAATTCTGTCGCGTAGATACTCATCGATGGATTTCCCATCCCTGTCCCCTGAACCGACACAGGCACACCCTTGTATAATCCAGTGTATCCATACATCCCTCTTACTTCGTTATAACAATAAGCCTCCTCTAAAAAGTGTTCTGCCACAAACTTTGCACGCAAGGGATCTCCTGGGAGCAACACGAGCTCTGCTATTTCTCCCTTATTTGCACCTAAATGCCTACTCATAGTTCTTCCTCCAACTTTTAATAGTAAACTGAGGTTTACCGAAATCGCTTTCCACTTGCCTTCAAGTAAAATCAGTTTCGAAACTAGATTGAGCATAAGGTTTTTTAACATTACAAACTAGACCAAAAACTTACGGAGCTTACGGAAAATAATTGGTCAAATTATAAAAGCAGTTCTTTACGAATGTTGTCTAAGTCTCTTTTAGAGGGGATCGTAGAAATAATAACAACAGGCACTGTCTTTAATGCAACCGGGATATTACTAATGACAAGATCGATATTATTTTGCTGCATGATCTCGTCGGTCAGGCCTTTCATTATGGAAGTATTAAGGATCAACTGATCCCCAATTTCTTTTTTTATCAAATCTGCTATGTAATGACGAATTGAAAATTCTTCCCCGATCACTAAAAAAGCCCTCTTACTTTTGTAACGTAAACTCGAACGGACAATTAAGGTTAGTTTTGTTAAATGAAAATTATTGAAGAGAACGGAAGGGTAAGTTTTATTCCACGTTTGCATACAGGTTTGCATTTCTTGATAAATCTGCTGGCACTCCTGCTCTACATATGTTGTTAAATGACTTTTCGAAATCATCATCCATTCCGGAATGGCATTTTCGATTAATAGCTTGTCAAAGAACCCGTAAATCTCCAAAATAAACCGTTCTTGCATATGCAAGTTCGGGTATACCTTTGCTAATAACATTAGAAGCAGATTCCCCATTTGATATTCTTCTTTATCCTTATGTAATTCGACTTCTTTCATCGGAGTGATCTCTGACCCTTCATAATAATGATATTGGCTGAGGCTAACCATGGATTGCATAAAGAATATTTCACTGTTTGGAAATTCAAGGGACAGCTTGTCCTCAAGACATTTTGCAATAGTTTTCACTGGAAAATAAAACATCCCCTTTTCCCAAGGGTAAGCATTTTCGTCGATTTTCACACATTTTCCTTTAGCCACTCTTTCTATAACAATGGCCAACAAAAACGATAATCTCCTTTTGGAATTGATAAAATATACAATGTTATCCTCATTTTCTATATTTGTGATTAACTGATTAATATAAGCAAAATCAACATTCGCAAAGGGCCATCCTGTAAACTCATACGCATCACCATATAACTTCCAATAAAAATATCGAATATTCATTTCATTCCCTTTGATCATGGGGGTAGAAAAACTAATGCGAAGCTTATAAGCTTTTAGATCATCATTATTTAATTGCACAATCAATTTCTTCAAAGACGAGGTACTCATAAACATGGCTTCGGAGAGCTCCTCCACAGACAGTCGACCCACATTCGTAAATAAAAAATCCATCAGCCGATAAAAGATGGTTTGTCTGAACATAGAAGAAATCACTTCACTAATCGTACTTCGCCCATCACGTTGAAGAACTATTCCCTTTCCTCTAGAAACCTCAATGGTTACAGTAGATGGTAATTGCTTGCTGATTTCCTCCACCATCTTCCGGATGGTCTTATCAGAGATCCCTAAACTTTTTTCAATTTCCGCTAAGGTAAACCATCTATGTTCCGTATCAAGCAGCGTTAATAGTTGACTAGCTAAATTAAATCCCTTATCCATTTTTCTACACCCACTTCAATTTCGTTTTAATTTTTATAGTATAAACAAATTCGCACCCATAACCCTATTATTTTTCAATAAAAAAACCCGGGTTTTATTTACCCGAGTTTCAAATCACATTATATTTGTGTTTTTTCTTCAATAGGGCTAATTGCTTTCAGCTGCATCGTTATGACGGCTGCAATAACGGATTTGATGATGTCTCCCGGAAGAAAGGCTAATGCTCCGACAAGACCAGCCCAGATCGAAGTATTGGTTATCAATGCCATGACAGGGGCACCAATCAGACTCACTAGTAATACACCGAAGATTATGTTGATAGCTACCAGCTTCCAAGTTCGAACCTTCGGCCAGATTTTTTCGGAATACCAGCCAATAAGGCCGGCCGCGATTGGAAAGCTAAATATGTATCCTGCAGAAGGTCCAACTAGCACCGCGATTCCGCCGCGACCGCCAGTCAGTACAGGCAGCCCAATGGCTACTAGTATGATGAAAATAATTAGACTGAGGGCACCCATCCGTTTCCCCAGAAAACATCCGGCCAACATGACACCAAGCGTCTGGGCAGTGATCGGAACGGGGATGAAGCCGAGTGGGATGGGCGGTATCATCCCCAACACCGCGATAAGTGCTGCGAATAATGCAGCATAAATAAGTTCTTTTGTCTTCAAAAAAATGACCTCCATTGGATATCAATGATTGTATTCTGGTTAGTAAATACGTCCAGTAAGCTGAATTATAATGGAGATATTCTTTATTGTAAACCATAAAATATTATATGGTTTACAATAGAATAAAATACCATGCTTGAGTTTTTCCTATTGTTATATAGAATTAGAGTATTCAGTCGCAATCGTTGGATGTTAATCTATTCAATGGGTTTTGCTCGGAGAGTTATACTTTTGGAGGTTTAAGTTCATGACAGTAAAAGAACATATTCTTGCCTTGCTCGACAGTAATAAGGGTGAATATTTTTCCGGCGAGGAAATAGCCGTTCAGTTATCCGTGACGCGCAGCGCGGTCTGGAAAGCCATAAAATCTTTACAGACAGACGGTTATTCCATACAAGCTGTAACCAATAAAGGATACTCCATGTCACCACAAACGGATATCTTATCAGCAAGTGCAATTTCAAAGTACCTGGATACTCAGGGGCAAAAGTTACGAGTCGAAGTCTTTAAGACCATATCTTCCACGAATGAAGCCGTAAAAAACCTTGCCTCAAATGGAGAAGCTGAAGGTAAAGTGATCCTTTCGGAAGAACAAACAGCTGGTCGCGGGCGAATGGGCCGGAAGTTCTTTTCTCCACCTGGAACGGGTATCTATATGAGTATCCTGCTGCGTCCCAAGCTGTCCGCAACAGACTCAGCTTTATTGACCACTTGCGCCGCAGTAGCTGTAGCCCTTTCTATCGAGAGCGTATCCAGTAAAGAAACGCAGATTAAATGGGTGAATGACGTTTTCATGGAAGGGAAAAAAGTGTGCGGGATTCTTACCGAAGCATCCGTGTCACTGGAAAACGGCTGGCTTGATTATGCTGTTCTCGGCATCGGTATCAATGTAGTCCTCCCTTCCGAAGGCTTTCCCAATGATCTTACCGAGATTGCAACAACTGTAATTTCCGAAAACAATCCTTATGGTGATCTCCGCAACCGTCTCGTTGCAGAAGTACTAAACAATTTCATGAGATATTATGAGCATTTAACGGACAGATTGTTTTTTTCCGAATACAAAAAAAGGTTAATTTCACTTGGCGAACCTGTGACCGTGATAAAGGATAATGAACAACGTAAAGCAACAGCCATTGATATCGATGACGATTGCCATCTGAAAGTCAGATATGAGAATGGTGACGAGGAGTATCTTTCAAGTGGAGAAGTCAGCATTAAAATTTAACTGGAGCTTCGCCTCCAAAGCAGCTATGTGCTGCCTCATGGCAGGCTGCGTCATCATACGAGCCAAAAAAACCTTGCTGATCCAAGGTTTTTTTAGATGAACTTAAAATATCAACTTAAAGCTTAGAATTTTACTGTACTAAAGTATCTAAATCAGGCTGCAATTTGTTCCGCAGAACATACAGCATGATGGCACCCACAAGGAACGCAACAGCATCCGAAATGACGAGCGACCAGACTACTCCGTGGAAACCGTTCATTCGATTAGCGATATACAATACTGGAATCAGAGTAATACCTTGAATAATTGACATAATAAAGGCGGCGGTTCCTTGTGCTGTCGCTTGGAAGATCCCTGTAAACAACGCGGTCGTTCCTGAAATGAACAGGGATAAGAACGTTACATGAAGAATGTAGCTGCCCAGTTCAATTAATTGCGGGTCATTCGTAAATAAACCGATTAAGTGGTCGGAAATCAGATATACAATAATGCCGAACACGGCAGCTAATGCTACAGTCACTTTGATTGTGAATGTAATGGTATGCTTCATGCGTAATTTATTGGCTGTAAAAGAGAAGGCAATCAGCGGCACAACTCCCTCGCATAAGCCCATTAGAATAACCTCTGGAAATTGTAATAAACGTGATGAAATTCCGAAAGCCGCAATGGCCTGCTCCCCATATTCGACCAGAAAACGGTTAAAGATGAGTGACATTGCACCCATGAAGAGACTCATAACAAAGACTGGAACTCCAATTTTATATACATTGCTGAGAATGTCTTTGGAAGCTTTGAACCATTTTACAGAGATGGTTAAGAATTGGCTCTTATATCCCATGTGGAAGGCGTAGAATGCACTTGCAACCAAGTTAGAAATGACTGTAGCAGATGCAACCCCGATCACGTCCCAATGGAAGACGAAAATGACTAGCGCATCGAGAATAATATTCACAACAACACTGAGAAGCATGCCGATCATCGAAGTGATCGCTGCCCCCTCCGAGCGCACAATATTCTCCAGCGTGAAGAATAGAACGACGAAAGGTGAACCAATAAGCATAATCGTGACATAGTCCTTCGTAAATCCGAAGGAGTCAGGCGTCGCTCCCAAGCCATGAACGATTGAATCGATCAACGGGATGCCGGCAGCCATCAAAATAAGACCGAGAGCTAAACTGCTGTAAAAGGCGAATGAAGACACATGCTTTACATCATCATATTTTTTCTCTCCCAGCAAACGGGAGATGAATGCACTGCTACCGATGCCAATCAAGTTACCTAGCGCCATAATGGCAGCGAATAACGGTAAAGTTAGTGCGAGTGCGGTTAACATCGCAGTATTGCCCAGTGTACCTAGGAAATAAGCGTTCAAAATGGAGTATATGACACTCATCGACATGCCTAGCATCATCGGTACTGCGAAGTGAGCTACGGCTTTTGCGACAGGTGCTTTTTCAAAGTAATGGAGGTTTTCTGCATCCATAGGGTTCACCACTATCTTTCTTTATTTTGTTTTTTGAAATTACTTAGAATTCTAACTATCGGTCCAATATGAACCGTGACGCAGCAACAAGCAAACCTGTACCCTAACGACGAGTTTTCAGATTTGGCGTACGAAATTTAACTATTCTTCAGTTTCACATTACGCTGCCTTTGCCGTTCATCTTTCTCTGGTGGAAAGGCAGCGCCTCAGCTATGTTGCTAAAAGACTTTAATTACTTATCGTCCGGGCCATGTGGCTTGTCAGGTGACGAATTACTGTCATCGCTGGAAGGCCAGCCGAATCCGCGCATGTCACCACGCCCTTCTTCGCCAAACCCAGGGAACCTTCCGCTAAAGCGTTCGTCCCTAGAATTTCCCCACATTCTATGCATTTGTCCGCGCATAGCCATCATTTTTTCAAATTCCTCTGTTCCCATACGCGCCTTGGCAGCTTCCATCCACATAGCCATCACATCACGTTCTCCGTCCGATCCAAGTTCTTCCTCCAAAGCTGTAATGACGCGAGTTAGGTAATCCCCGAAAGCTATCTGCTCTTCTGGCAATAAGCGAGAAAATATGTTGCCGCTGTCTCTCTCTTGTTTCTCTTCCTCTTGTCCTTTTTGCGTTAGGTAAATCAACATGATACGTTTGTCTGTTTCTGAGGGTTTACGGGTGATGTATTCTGCTTTCTCCAGTTTACCAAGCAATTCATTGAGGGATGATACACGGATGTCCAGCATATAGGATAAGTCTTTGGTGCTGATACCGTCTTTCATCCGAAGAAACGCTAATATCCTTCCTTGCCCACGTGATGCGTCGGCCATAGGACCAACCGCGGCGTGAGATTTCAAGTGTTGCCTTTGCAACAGCCATTGCAGTTTCGCGAGTTTTTCGTACAACTCAGTATTTATGTCCATAATTAATCCTCCTTATAGTTCTTATGGTACCTGTTGTACTTTATGACCGTACCTGTTGATTTGTATTATAACGGTACCTGTTAGATATGTCAAAATGTTTTTTACAGGTACCGTTAATATGTTGTTCCACTGTTTCTGGGACGTGGTTTATAAGCTTGCAAACAAATACAAAACCCGCGCGGAACGCGGGTTATTTTAAAATTATATTGTGATCAGATTTCATTTTATATATCTGCAAGCAATCCTTCAAACCACTTCAGAAAGGTTTGCTCGCCTATTCGATGAGCCTCGATATCTTACTTATCACCGGCAAGTGTAAGCCATTTGCGATTATGATGTTCTTGTACTTCAACGGGAGTATCGAAAAAATCGCTCAAAACATCGGACTGCAAGCAGTTTACTGTCTCATCCCCTTTGTAGATTTCACCGTTCTTTACCAGCAGCGTGTGCGTGAAGCATGGTGTTATCTCCTCGATATGATGGGTTACATACAGCAAGGTTGGTCCACCGGGTTGCTTCGTAATCTTCTCGATCATCTGCAGCAGCTGTTCACGGGCAAAAATATCTAATCCCGTGCACGGCTCATCAAGGATTAGTAAATCTGGGTTGGCCATTAGTGCGCGTGCAATGAGGACTTTCTGACGCTGACCTTGCGACAAGGTATCATATGTACGACCAGCCAAAGAAGAGCAGTCTAGAAACTCCATTAACTCCTCAGCTTGCTTTTGATCCTCTTCATTCGTCTTATCATACAGACCTATCGTCGCGAATTTTCCGCTTAGGACGATGTTCAGGGCAGTCTGATGGCCGTACAGCTTCTGCTGCAAGGAGGTGCTTACCCAACCGATTCGTTTGCGTAGCTCTCTCAAGTCCACATCGCCAAAGCGATGGTCCAGCACCTCGACTTGTCCTGTTGTCGGCCAGATATAGCCGTTCACGACGTTTAGCATCGTCGTTTTCCCTGATCCGTTCAGACCGACGATACACCAGTGTTGTCCCTGCTTCACTTCCCAATTCATATGGCGTAAGATCATTGTCGTATCACGCTGCCATGATACATTTTTGAGTGATATAATCATGCCCAATTTCCCCTCCTTAAACATGCCTCAATGAGTTCAATATTATCATGGTACAGCCCTTCGCGTAAAAAAACATAACCGCACGATTTTTTCGCCCGAGGTTCTAAGGGATAATTAATCTTTGATTCTCTGTTTGTTCCGGTATACTGTCGGAGGGATCCCGTTAAGCTGTTTAAAAATTTTGCTGAAATGATATTCTTCGTAGTACCCGCATAATTTGGCGATTTCCTTAACTGGATAATCGGTAAAAACCAGATAACGACAAGCTTGCTGGTTCTGTATGTGCATATGGTATTCCTTCGGCCCCATCCCCGTAAATTTCAGGAACATCTTCCGCAAGTAAGATGGCGAAATGCCGTATTTCTCTGCCAATTTCTCGATCCGGTGATGATCCTTATAGTCGTTCTCGAGTGTTTTCTTGATCTGTTCGAAGGCAGCGAAAGCTCCTGAATCCATCAGATTCCAATCCGGTTGCACGGTCTGGTGCAGCATATGCAGCAGGATCTGCATTTTAGCCCGGGAGACAGCTATGCCATCGGTTAGTCCGGGCAGCCAGTCCTGGTGAATCCCCCAGACCAGCTGGCTAATTTCCTCAGCTTGCTGTTGATTATATTGGCTTAAGAAAGGAAGTCTCAGTTTTCCGATTGGCTTGACTTCCTTCCATACCGCATCATAACTAAGCTCTGCACAATCGAAGAGCAGCATCGTAATGCGAAGTGGAGCATCCATCTGCGAACGCATGGACAGTTTAAGGCCTGGTTTTAAATAGATTAGCATACCAGCCTCTACTTTGTGCTCAACATTGGTCAGAAAAACCCCTTTACCTTCATGAATCCAGTACAAGCTGTGCACATTTACCATGTTACGGATGTCCTCCCAGCCGGGATAAGTAGCTTTATCGAGTACAAAATGGATATGCACTGTGAGGTCATTCAGCTTATAATCATTTTCTTCCAATTATTATCCCCTCCAGCTGCTAAAAGAGCGATTTAAACAAGACGGTAACGTTTTTTTCTATTCAATGCTTAAACTCCAAATGTTACTATCCATATTATCAAGATGTCTGAAATTCACAATACATTACAGGAAAAAAAGGAGGAACACACTTGTTAAGGACTTTTAGCGAGTATCAAATTCGGAGTACTGAGCTGTTGGATGGGCCTTGGGATTTCATGATGGATCCGTTAAATACGGGTGTTCAAGAAAAATGGTTTGAGCGATTTCCACATTCTCAAATGTCTCTTTATGTGCCCTCATGCTGGAATAATGAATTGGGAATGTACGATTATGAAGGTGTGGGATGGTATCGTAAAAAAATACAGACTGTAAATGCGCAGCATGTCAAACTCATCTTTCATGCCGTGCTGGGCCATGCCGATGTCTATTTGGACGGGCAGCACCTTGGGTATCACTATGGAGGATTTACACCCTTTGAATTCATTGTTCCTTCCTTAGGGGCAGGAGAACATGAGATTGTCGTCCGGACGGACAGCACCTTGGACCGACTTACGATTCCTACGGAGCAGGTGGATTGGTTCCATTATGGGGGTATCATACGGCCGGTGGAGCTGCAATATTTGCCTGATCTTTACATTGAACAACTGAAGATTGATTATGAACTGCGTGGACCAGATGCTGATGTCACTGTTCAGATGCAGCTCCATTCATTCTATAATGAGCAGCACACTACAAAGATCATATTCTCTGAAAGCGGACATGAATTGCACTCGGAAGAAGTACGAATTGAGACTGGCCAGACCCTCAGTCATACGTTCAAGTTGCTTCTGCCTGAAGTACGTTTGTGGAACGTAGGTCTTCCAGAACTGTATACCTTTCAACTACGGACAGAGGAAGACGACAAGATTGAACGGATCGGTTTTCGCTGTATTGAGACAAAGGATCATCGGATTCTAATTAACGGTTCACCCGTATATCTTAAGGGGGTGAACCGACATGAAGAGCATCCTGAGTGGGGTTTTGCCTTCCCTCCGAAGCTGATGCACAAGGAGCTCAGTATCATTTTGGAGTTAGGTTGCAATTCCGTCCGGGGTTCTCATTATCCCCAAAGCCCCTATTGGCTTGATCTTCTCGATGAGCAAGGGATTGTATACTGGAGCGAAATTCCGATATGGGGTGCCTTTCTGCCGAACGAAACAGTAAGTGAGCCGCTCTTCCAGGAGCGTGCACTGACTATGATTGAAGAAATGATCAGCTTGCATATGCATCACCCAAGTGTGATCTTCTGGTCTGTTCATAATGAGATTGATACCCGGACCCAAGAAGCATATGCTTTTACACAAGCTTTAGTCGGATTGGTGAAGAAACTCGACAGCACTAGGCTCGTCACCTACGCTACGATGCATCCACTCGAAGATATTCTACTTCCTTTATTCGATGTTATCGGTATTAATAAATATTTTGGTTGGTACGAAGGCGATACAGCCAGCTTCAAAGACATGCTGGAACAGTTCCATGTGCGTGCGGAGCAGATGGGAGCCGGTGACAAGGTAGTGCTCATGACGGAATTCGGTGGTGCTGGACTATTTGGGGATGTGGGCTGGGAGCCGAGATTGTTCAGCGAGGATTATCAGGCAGATATTGTAACTGAAGCACTGGCGATCTTCAAAAATGATTCGAAAATTGGCGGGACTTACATCTGGCAGTTTGCAGACATCCGCGGCGATCTGAAGAGCAGCAGCAAGAACTTTCGCGACCGTGCCCGCGGCTTCAACAATAAGGGTCTGGTTAATGAATACCGCAAACCTAAACAATCCTTCCGTGAAGTGCGCCGTATCTATCGATCTTGGACAGATTAATATCCACATTGACTAAGAAGCCCATCGTCAGCGTGGGCTTCTTAGCGTACTCGTATAGATTTTTCTTTCTACAGAAAAGTCCTTTCTAAAAATTGTAAGCGCTAATGGTGTAAGTGCTGCAATTTTCGTGTTTTTTGTGGGCATGATAATGTTTGTTCAAATCTAATAATAAAGGAGCCTATTTATGACAGGAATTTTAGGCGGTAACCCTAAAGAAGAACCGATGCATTATGGAGAAATCTTCACGGTTTGGCAAGCCTCAATGGTTGCAAAGGGAGCGCTCTCTTGTTACAGAGCTTATTTGTATCATGCTGGAGATAGTGATCTGAAAAAAATATTAGGAGCATTAATTGATCAAGCGGAGCTTGAAATCAGCGAGTGTGATACACTGCTCTCAGAGCAAGGTATTGCATCTGCACCAGTAATGCCAAATCGGCCCGATGCTAAACTTGAAGATATTCCTGTAGGGGCACGTTTCACAGATCCTGAAATTGCAGCCAAACTTGCAGCTGATAATGCTGTTGGACTTGTGGCATGTAGTCAGGCAATGGGACAATCGATCAGAGAAGATATAGGGGCTTTGTTTGCTAAATATCACCTTACCAAAGCAGCCATCGGTCTTAAAATTCTACATTTGACTAAGAAAAAAGGCTGGTTGATTCCTCCACCTCTTCTTGTTAAAAGACCTGAATCCGTTAAGGCGTAATCCTACTCACTCTTCAACTTCTTATAAAAGAAAGAAGGCCTGCGATCATCCGAGGGCCTTCTTTTGGTTGTCCTACTACTACCTTTATTGGAATATGTTATCTATATAAAGGAGGAGGACAACATAAACGTATTTATAGGTTATATGATTCTAGGATTATCCCTCTCGGCACCTCTCGGACCCATTAATGCAGCACAGTTGGACAAGGGACTCCGCGGAGGATTTATGCCTGCCTGGATAGTTGGTTTAGGGGCGGTTAGTGCCGATATCATCTATATGCTGCTTGTTTATTTTGGCCTCATTCATCTGCTGAATGCTCCGTTTGTTAAAGTGTTTTTATGGTTGTTCGGATTCTTTGTCCTTGTCTATTCAGGTGTAGACAGCATTAAAAATACAAGAGAAATTTCAGGGATCGAGATGAGGGGAAACGATGTCTCACTGTCCAAATCTTATCTTTCGGGATTTCTGATGTCCTTGTTTAATCCCCTCTCCATCCTTTTTTGGCTGGGGATATACGGCTCAATATTAGCAAAGGTGGTTAGCGAGTATCCAATGCAGCAGTTATTGATCTACAGTGGAGCGATCGTCCTTGGGATCTTATTCTGGGATGTAGCCATGGCTGCCGCCTCCAGCCTCTTCCGTAGATTTTTGACCGTCCAGGTATTAAGGGTGATTTCTATTCTATCGGGTCTCTCACTGATTGGCTTTGGTTTTTATTTTGGTGTACAGGCTGCCCGACTTCTCTTTTTTCATTAAACCTTGTTTCTTCGCATCCTGATGCCCTTAATCCGAAATTCAGGACCGCCCGGTAAAGAATGATATTCATTGGACTGTTCGTCCGTACTGTGATCCTTAACAGAACCGCCATTCTTGTTATGGATATGTTGAACAATCCAATCACTCAACGCAATCAGTGAAACAATTAACAGACTGATGTAGAAGCCTGGACGGCTGAGCGCGTGAAAAAGCGTACCTCCTACAGCTGTAGCGATCAGCACTAAACCTAGCCAGCGTTTCACCCCGTTTAGAAGACTGGGCTTAAGCAGCTTGCGGGAGGAGAGCAATATAAAGGACCAGTTATAGAGGATCATCAGTCCGGCAGCAGTTGTAATGTATTCATATACTTTTCCTGGCAACCACAATGACATCATAATGGCACACCCTAAACCTCCAGCTATTAAACAAAGGGCAAAAAACGGATATTTATCCTTCCATTTCTTCGAAAAAACCTTGGGTGCATCCCCTTCCTGTGAAAGAGTGATCATCATCGAGGTAATGGCATAAAGCGAAGCTGTCATCGTGGAGAACCCAGCTATGATCAACACTCCGTTAAACAAATGCGGTACAAAGGTCAGATGGTCGCTGCTGAGTGCGAGCACAAAAGGACTTTCTTTTGGATTAAAAGCACTAAGCGGCACCATGATTACTGCAAGCCCGATTGAGAGAACGTATACTGTAGCCAGTCCCAGCAACATCACCTTTCCTGCTTTTGGAGCTTCGTCAGGTTTCTTTAGCCTGTAGGACATAATTCCCAGCACCTCAATGCCACCATAGGCATAAAAAGCAAAAATAAAGGCAGACCACAACCCGATACCTCCTGACGGAAATAACGCTTTGAACCCAAGTGGAACTTTCGGTGAGAACTTAGAACCGCCGATCCAACCCGTCAGAAGTACGGCAGCAATAACTAGGAACATTAGTATAGCCGCCACTTTAATGATGGCCAGTATATTTTCAACCCTGTCAAAGCCCTTATTGCCAAAAAACACAATCAACAGGCTCACAACAGCGTAACCGGCAGCAAATATCCACATCGGTACGGCCGGGAACCAAAATCGTGAGAAAATGGACAATGCTGTGAGCTGACTTCCCATAATCAACAGTTCCGAAAACCAATATACCCAGCCGCTCCCGAACCCTGCCCAATTTCCAAATGCTTTTTTTGCATAGGATCGAAATGAACCCTGCTCCGGATCTTCCGCTGTCATCTGAGCCAGTGCATCAAATACGACATATGTTCCAATAGCAGCTAAAATGTAGGCTAGCAGCACTGCTGGCCCTCCCATAGAAATTGCTAGACCTGAACCCAAAAAGTACCCGGTTCCTATAGTGCCAGCAATGCCTAACAAGCTTAGTTGCCACCATTTCAGTTTATCTTCTTCTTCAGTTTTACTGGAAGGTTGCTTCATGAATTCCGTCCTCATCCTGATTAGAATTTGAGATGTCTCTCATCTCTAGAATTCCCTTCATGCGGGTCCGTTATTTACAGGAATCATAATAAATAAGCTTCCTGACCAGAAAGGCTGAGAGGCTTATAGTTATTCATACCGGGTGCTGTTCTTTTAAGAATAGCTAGGATACCCAAACGTGCTTCTACGATCATTTATCTCACTCCTAAATACTCCAAACCGTATCCAGCAGCTCGTCAACTGCTTGAATTCTGGTCACAGATGGTGTTTGTATTAAATTTCCTCTGACCATAACCATAGCTACATCAGACAAAGCTTTTATGTTCTCTAATGGGTTTTGCCCCATCATGATTAAATCCGCATATTTGCCAACTTCTATTGTCCCTGTCTGGTGATCGATTCCCAAAATATTTGCATTTGATTTGGTTACTAGTTCAATAACCTGACTTGCGTTCAACTTTGTTTGTCGCATGAAATGATCAAGCTCACGCCAAAGATCATAGTGGGTTACATAGGACATAGCGGCATCTGTGCCCACACCAATTTTGATATCATGTTCTATAGCCTGCTGTAGCCCTTTTAACATAGAGTCATACACAAGCCGGGCATTTTCCTTAACGGTTGTATTCAACTTTGTCAGGCTCGGATCTAATTTCGCACTGGGATAAGCTGCTTGTAAAGTAGGGATCACAGCGGTGTAGCCCTTTAAGGCTCTGGGATTATTTTTGTACAGCCTGATCATTTCCTCATCCATCTCCGCGCCGTGTTCAATAGTATCCACCCCACCCTTTAACGCAACTCTTACACCTTCGGTACTTTCTGCATGTGCCGCCACACGCATCCCAATTTTATGAGCTTCCTCGCAAATCGCAGCCACCTCTTCTTTTGTCATTTGCAAGCGGCCAGCTTCTCCGACCCTTTTGGCATCGGTAACCCCGCCAGTTACACATATTTTGATTAGGTCTACTCCGTTTTTTACATTGATTCTTACATTTCTTCTCCCTTCCCATGGTGAATCACCGACTAATGCCAAATAAGGTGCACCGTGGCCATCCGTTACGCTCAGGAAATACCCAGACACCAAAAGATTAGGTCCAATAAATTGATTTGCCTTAATCTCATCCCTCAAAAGAACATCAGTATAAAAAAATTCACCTACGCTACGCATCGTTGTTACTCCGGAATGCAGTGCGGTTAGGGCATTTTTTTTCATCCGTTTCTTCAACACGTTTCTGCCCAGTCTCGTATCCAAAATATGATGAAACGCAAAATTCAGCAGCCCTTCACTGGCAGACAGCGTAAACGGCTTGCCATCGGCAAAAAGATGGACATGCGCATTGATAAGACCGGGCATCACATATTTCCCTGAACAATCGATCGTTTGGTAGTGGGTCGGGACAGTTACAGCGCTTGCTTTCCCGATCTCCTGAATCAATCCGCTTTCATGAATCAAAATAGTCATATGGGTATCTGTGCCTTTTATAGCATCTCCATAAATAACATTGCAGTCCTTAAATGCGTAACCTATCTTCATCGTAGCTTCCTCCGTTTCATGATTGCACTATTCAATAATGAATATATTATTCATTATTGAATTAAAAAAATAGGGACCCTCATAGATGCTAAATATGCATATCTACTTGGTTGTCCCTAATTGCAGCATTATGCGCCAGTTCCACCCCACACCTAAATTCGGAGCATTGACGTTATTCGTTTAAGCTTTTTAGTCCATGCAGCCAGTATAAGCTTAATGCCTCAAAAATCCGTTTCCGGCTATCGGCGCTCATCTCGTGCTTTAATAAATCCAGAATCATATTGATGACATTGTTCGCGATGATCTTCAGCAGAATCATATTTTCTTCGGTTCCGATTTCGTATCTTTTATAATGATCCTTAATATAGGGCCTTTTAGTTTCGATCATCAGATCGATCAGCTCGTTTTTGGCATTGCTATATACGGTCCCTTTATTCTTTTCAAAAATAATGACAATCTGCCTGCTGTACTGGGTTAATATAGTTATTTGCTCTTGAACGATAGCTGATTTTTTCTCATTATTAACATCATCAAAAAAAGTCTGGTTATCGATGCGAATATTTTCCACTAACACATTCTTCAAATAGTCCACTAAAGACGGCGGAACAACCGAATAGAACAACTCTTTTTTATTTTTAAAATAAGTATAAATATTTCCAACAGAAATTTGAATTTCATCGGCAATATCATTCATTTTGGCATCAGAGAAGCCTTTTTGGAAAAATACCTTTAAAGCGGCAGATTCAATTTCCTGTTTCACTTCATCTTTTTTAGACTGCATATTGCCCCTCACTTTAATAATGAATTGATAATTCACTATTAAAAATAGTTCAAAAGATTGAATTTGTCAAACCACTAACGTGATTCAGTCATTACAATATCTCGATATAGCCTTCTGTTCCATGCACACGAATTCGTTGCCCGTCTTTTATCAATTTGGTAGCATTCTCCACTCCGACAACTGCTGGCAAGCCATATTCACGCGCAATAACTGCCCCATGGGTCATTAGTCCACCAACTTCAGTAACTAGGCCTTTTACAGATACAAACAATGGAGTCCAGCTAGGGTCAGTAAATAAGGTAACTAATATATCTCCTTTTTCCAGATCAGCATCCTCCATGTTTAAGATGACACGCGCACGTCCCTCTATAACACCAGAAGAAACCGCTAAACCTACAATAGCTTCTGTTGGGAGGTTTTCTCGTTTATACTTCCCCGCAATGATTTCACCATCAGACGTAATAACACGTGGTGGAGTTAGTTTTTCAAATGATTTGTACTCTTCTTTGCGTTTGCTGATGATCTGGTAATCCAATTTATTTGTACTTACGACTCCGCGTAGTTCTTCAAAAGTGAGATAGTATATATCTCCTTTTTCAGGAATAACTCCCGCTTGTATTAGTTGTTCTGCTTCTTTCAGTAAAGCTTGTTTATAAACGAAGTAGCGATTAACCATGCCGTATTTTGGGTATTCTCTAAACCCGCTGAAATTCCGGATGAGATCAATCATTCGTTTTGTTTCATTCGCTTTTTGTTCACCATCGGGTAATTGCTTCAATCGATCTAATAGCTCTTGTTCTTTTTTCAAAGCCTCCTGTCGACCTTGTTCAAATTTCCGATGGCCAGCATTAGGTTCAAAGTTTTTGATATTACTGAGAATCATGGGGACAAGTGTAGTTGGTTTTTCGCTCCAACGAGTTCTTGTAAGATCGATTTCTCCGGTACATCGCATTCCGTATTTACTGAGATAGTCATAGAAAGCGTCTTGGGTTTCCTGCCCACCCTCAAAGCTAACCAGTTCATTTAAGAAATTTTCATCTTTAACCTGCTGTAAATAATCAATGACTTCCGGATAAGGCCGAATCACATCAGCGAGATGGAGTAGCGCCAGACCCATTTCTGAAGTTATATTGCCCTGTACAGATTGAGAAAGCGTATCCGCTACGTTTTTTTCACCCAACCACTCATTTATTTTTTCATTGATCCATGCTGAAGCATCCATAGCCGCCATAATCACACGCATACTTTGTGGGTTGAATAGAATCTTCTTTAATTGCTGCATATCTTCCAGAATAAAATCAAACAACTCCGCCCCTGATTTGGTTGTAATGTTTTGTTGCAACTCTTCTATCGATGCTTGGTTGCTCTTAATGAGGTCAGAAACGATTGTCGGATCATTTTCGAGTTGTACTTGAGAATTACTAGGTGGCAGGCTTGTATTGCTCTTACTCGGAGTAGAAGCTTTTTCATTATCTGCCGAAAATTTTATAAAATCTTCCCGCTCTACGATGGTTATGAGTGCGTCTTTTATGAGGGGATCAGATTTACCTAAGGCTTCTATGATCATTTCTCTGCTGCCAGGTGAAGCAAGACTTGATGTGACATCAACAAACAATCTTCCGCCAGCTGTACGCATAGGTGCAGGAGTCGTTAACAGGTAAAAAGCCAATCCCAGCGGTTTCATGGGATCTGTCATCATTTGTTGATGACCAACGGATACATAAACGTGGTTTTCTTGATCATTCGCTTCAGGGATGGGGAATAAAGTCGTGATTGGCCGACTCTGGACGATATAGAATGTATCCTCGGCAAAACACCATTCGATATCTTGTGGGCAACCAAAATAGGCTTCAATCTGTCTGCCTATCCTTGCTATTTGTAACATTTGTTGTTCAGTAAGTGTTTGAGTCTTTTGCTGTTTGAGGTCGAGCTGCCGGGTCTCTGTTCCGCCTTCTTTTAGTCCGTAAATAGCCAATTTTTTGGTTGCTATTCTCTTATCGACAATTTTCTCTTGCTGTACTTTATAACCATCGGCAGATACTAAGCCAGAGACCAGCGCTTCGCCAAGTCCATAACTGGCATCGATGGATAGCAGCTTCCGGTTAGAAGTAATCGGATCAGCGGTAAATAAAATCCCTGAAGCCTGTGGAAAAACCATCCTTTGAACGATAACGGATAAATAAACTTGACTGTGGTCAAATCCATTTTGCATACGGTAGATTACGGCACGATCCGTAAATAGAGAAGCCCAACATTTGCTGATATGCTGAAGGATTGCTTCTATGCCGATGATATTTAAAAAGGTATCTTGTTGACCTGCAAAAGAGGCATGTGGTAAATCTTCAGCGGTGGCACTAGAACGCACTGCATAAGCATGTTCATCACCAAGCTGGGTGAGATTGTGAGAAACTGCCTTCACAACATCGGAAGGAATTTCTGCTTCCATAATGATTTGCCGAATCTTCCTACTGATTTCACCGATTTGATCTCGATCTTCTACTTTTAGCATAGTTAGTTGATCCAACAAAGCATGATACGTTTGGTTCTGTTCGAGGGCTTGGTGATATCCTACTGTTGTAATACAGAATCCTTCTGGTACTTGTATTCCTTCTATTTTTGATAATCTCCCTAAATTTAACCCTTTTCCGCCAACGAGCAAAAGCTGTGTATTGTCCACTTCCTGAAAACCGAGAACTAAAGAACGCATTTATTATCGCTCCTAACTATTAAATTGAGAAAAAAATTGACAAGAATTTAACGGCATGATAAACTAAATATATAAGATGCATTTATTATGCCTAACTATTGGATTTCAGTCGTTAGTTGATTATATCATCGTGTCTTTTCATATGCAATATATAAGAATCTGATGAGATAAATCAGGTTCTTTTTTTGATTTCAGCTATCATTAGTGTTAAAGCAAATAAACCGTAGCCCCTCAAGTGGGCTACGGTTTATTTGCTTTAATATTAGAATGTCGTAATAGGGTATATTATAATCCCTTCACTTCAAACTCATAGATCCGCGCTGCCGTATCGGCTCCCTGCGTAGGTTTGAGAATCAATAATTTTACATAGCGGGCTTTTACTAACGCAATTGAATCAGTCGACTCGGCAGCCGAGTTTCCTTGGACGTTGACGACATCCGTCCAGTTCATTCCGTCGCTGCTGACCTGAATCGTATAATCACTGGTATTAAAACCGGACCACTCTCCTCCGCTCTCAGCATGCTTGATGACAAAAGTGCTGAGTTGATGTTCGGCCCCGAGGTCTACCTGAAGCCAATGGGGCAGATTACCAATTGCGCACCATTTACTGTTATCCGTCACTTTACCATCTACGGCATTAGGTGCACCTTCCTTTTCCCCGCAGGCATGATCGGCTGTTGCAGCTTTACCAAGTGCCAGATTTTTCACTGCGCCAGCTTCCTTGCTCACTGTGATGAGCGCTTTTTTCGTAATTGTGTCTTGGCCCGAGCTGTTAGTTGCAGTCAGTGTCACACTATAAACGCCTTCCTGAGCGAACGTCACAACTGGGTTCTTTGATGTGCTGAACGCGGGGCTTCCGCTTTCGAAGGTCCATGACCATCCTTCTGTCACTTCAGTCGACAGGTCGGTGAAGTTTACGCTCTCGCCTGGAGCGACTAGGGTTCGATCAGTTTTGAACTCCGCAGTCGGCTTTGGATAATCCGGCCAGCTGATCTTCACGCTAGAGGATTGACCTTGCTCGTATCTTCCATTAACAGCAACAACCTTCAATACTGTGATAGTTTCTTTGTCTATTCTTCGCATTTCAGGAACGTAAAACACATGATTTGGTGTTGCACCTATGAACATCTCACTACCATCTGGAAGTACTCGATAGACTTCGTATTGCTTGACCTGTTGGTCAAGCTGTTTCCACAGTAATCTGGCATCTCCATAAATACCATTGCGAAAATCAGTTTGAGTGACCTTAAGATCGCGAACCGCGGGTAGTGGTTTGATCGGGTCATTCGCATTTTGAATGGAGAGCTGGCCAATTTGAATGTTGTAATTATTAATCGCATTCTTAGAATCAAAATACAGGGACAACGCTACGATCCGTTTCCCTTTGTATGGGGTCAAATTCAATGTTTCAGTTGTCCAGTCTGGCGATGTCTTATCCCTCACATTAAGGAAGATATATTGATCGGGCTGATCAGCGAATGCAAGACCAACCTTTAGGCTTGGCTTATCTTGTGTTTTGTACGTAATAGACAGCTTTGTGCTTGCTTCGATCTTAAGGTCGGTCTTGTAGAGCTTCAGATGTGTCGCATTGGTAGGGTTCAGCACGCCTGATACCTTCAGCGAACTGCCGCCGTAATAGGCATCGGACCAATCGAGCACTGGTGAAAGCGGGGTACCTTTGCTGTCTGCAATCCAGCGCCAGGAGGGAAGAATATCCTGCAGACTCCGGTTGTTCCAGCCTTTATCCCGCACCTGCTTCCCTCTTACAAAATATTTCTGTCCGCTTCCCGTGTTGAAGTTGGTGGTGAAAGGCAGCTCATTTATTGATGATGATTCGATCACATCGTTAGCGATACCTTTCCAGGCTTGATCGCTCGAGGTGTTACTCGGATTCCCGTTTGGACCCACCCAGAATTTGTTCTCGCGTACGAAGAAATCTTCCATACTCTCTGCGCTGTTAAAAGCCCAATCCGGGCGGTAAATACCAAGGGAAGTAACGGCAGGATCTTTATCCGGAAACAACAGATTCCAGTTCACCTTTGTATCGTAACCCTTGGCTTCGACATCGATGCCTGCATACAAGTCATAGGGACTTCTACCCAAGCTTCTAGCCTTCTCTGCCGAGCTTTTAAGATCCTTCCACCAAAAGTTCAGGAACATATTGTTTGTTATTTGCTTTTTATTGTCTTGCAGGAACATCGCATTCTTGTCGTTAAGTGCATTTTGCCAACTGATACTGCCCTCATTGGTCATGGAATCATACCATACGATGTGCATAGAATTTGGCTTGTGCGATTCCAGATAACTTAGGAAAGCTTTCATTTGCTGTGCGTCAGCTGGCGTTCCACCCTCAGTCTCCTGGTTAATAAACCAGCCGTCAAATCCGTAATGGCTCGCAACCTGGATCAACTTGTCAGCAGCAGGAAAGGAACCGTCACTATTCTGCTGAAGCATCTGCTTGACCCATTCATACTTCCCGCCATATACGGTTGGTGGGAAGAACACCGTTCCGATGATCGGCACGCCATTTTTATGAGCCGCGTCGATCGTATCAGCGCTTGGAGGTACGATGATCCCTTCGCCCGCGGAACCACCCCAATAGACCAGCTTGTCAACATATTGCCAATAGGTAAATGTGTTAGCTTCGAATTTGCTTGAACCCTGCGATGGAACTCCGCTTGTTCCCGGGTTTAGTGCTGATAAAGCCATGACTTTTGGCGCTTTGGTTGCATGAGCGTTGACTCCATCTGCTACAAACCGGTCCTGCAGCGGGACTGTGCTCCGGTTAAATGCCGCATCTGGGTCGGATGCCGGACTCCACTGAAGCAGTTGCTCCGGAAACCAATAGGATGAATAAGGCTGTTTAGCGAACGCAGTTGTGGATAAGGCTGCGTACATCACAAGTAAGAATATAAAACCTGCACCAATCTTTTTCATGCATACTCCTCCAATCGATAGATTAAATGATTGCGCTTACATTTTATCAAGTTGGACAAAGCTATAGATAGTGGATTAATGGCAAGTTCAGGTGCAATTATTACAGGTCGTCAGCCTAGGCTATAATCCCAGTGGGGAATTTGATCCTAGAAATTTGATATTTATATACAAAAAAGCCGCAACTATGCGGCTATTAAATGTATAGGATAAGGTAAAGTGCTTAGATATTACCCTTTCAGGTTTAAAAGAAAATGCCGTGTGCCCTGATAAGCATCTGTCCAGCCCATCTTAGCATAGAATCGAAGTCCATCGAGTCCCTTAAAATAATAGGCACCGATTAGCCGCTCCTCAAAATTGGGGGTCACTATTCTAGCTTTCTCTTGATAGTTTTGATACGCGTTAATGACGTTACACCAAGGCATATGCTTGTCGAGAATCGCAAGGTCTATGAGAGAATCGCCATACATGCAATTTCCATCAATAATGCCGGTTATCCGTGTTCCGTTGGACAACATATTCCACTGTTGAAAATCTCCGTGTATAAAGCTTCTATTAGATTCATTATAGGGTACATAGGCCATCAAACGGCTATAGATTTCTTCGTATACGTCTCTTTCCAAGCAAGACGTGCGGAAGAGTTCATGCCAATTCTCCCAGAATGTTCCCGTCTGATCTTCCGCATTTACGGCAATGACGAAGTCTTTCCAAGATGGATAGGAACCATTGCCGTCAGGTCCGATCCAACCATAACCGTTAGTTCCCTCAATGTCCGTTTCGGCCATCCTTGTTAAAATGCCGATAATTTCCGGCATCAGACGGGTTTGTTCCTCTGCTGTACAATCGGATAGATTGCGACCTTCCATTCGCTCCATGATCAAATAGGTTAACTGATTAGTCCTCCCTAACCCCAAACATTTTGGGAAAGGGATACCTTGGTCGAGTAGCAAATTCGATACAAATTGTTCGGTCTCATATGCTCGTTCCAAATCGCTGAATTTCACAACATAATCTTTTCCTTCTAAAATAAAAGAAAACACGTTGCTTATATTGCCGCCAGACAACGGTGTAATCTCAGCCGCTCCCTGTCCAAGATGATTCCACAGTACTTTTTCAATTTCACTCATGGTCAATTCCGGTTTTTCGTAAGCCATTTTTACTCCAACTCCTGCTTGTTTGAGTCTACTATGAATTTATCCGCAGCATATCATAAACACCATCATCCTAAATATTTCGTTCCTCATACTCAAAGGGTTCATCACATGAGTAAATTTCATGGAAAAATCCTACATATGGGATCTCGTCTTCTAGACATTTTATACGATATGACAGCTCTTCATCGCATTCCGGCTCTTCACCATTGTTCCGCATTACCTCGAATGCATCAACGATGTTTTCCATGAGGGTTACTTGGATAAATAATGGCAATGTGTCTAACATCGAATCTTCGATCCTGGTCTCGGATCTGTAGCCATCAAGGACTGTTTTAAAATAATCATCCATAAACTTTTTGCGTTTATCAGTGTCTTGTTCAAATTGTATCCAGCCCACTCCAAGTGTCCAGAGATTTGCCAGGTCATACATATACCAACAAAAGCAGGAGTTATCGAAATCAAAAACAGTTATTTGCCCTGTATCAAAATCGATCATATAATTCCCATCACAGTAATCAAAATGTACCATCCCAAAAGACTCGTGATTCCTGTCCATCTCTTCTAAGATTGTAAGGAGATCTACCAGCTTCCCCTTCAGCAGAGATAACGAGTCAGGTATTAGCTTATTTATATAATCGGCATTGTATTTATCGGAAAAATCATACCGAGAATGGACAGGTGTATAACCCTTCGATAATTGATGCATTTTTCCAAGGACTTTACCGCAGTTATAATAGTATTCCGTAATAGGAACGCCTTCCCGATACTGATAATTATTTTCCACGAGCATACCCCCCTTGGCCTTTTCAAACAAGCAGACAAAAAAGGTATGATTATTAAGCGTTATCGTTTCCAGCAGATTCCCCTTCTGGGAGTTGACCACATTCGAAACACTGCCGCCATGCTCGAACAAATACCTGATATATTCCACTTCACCCAGAATATCTTCTCGGCTTCTGTCACTTAAGAAGGCAATTCTGATTATTTTTGCTTCAGAATCAGCTTTATCACAGTTATATGCGATATTCCGTCCTCCTTCATGTGCATTGATAAGCCTGATTTCATAACCTTCCAATCCGTACAATTCCATCACTAATGGAAGTAAGTGTGTATCAGCGATTTTAATAACCTCGTTATAATTCAGAATATCTCTCCTCTCAACTCCTTCAATATATGGATAGTTTACCAGTTCCAGCTGATAAACTGGATGGAGAAAACAACTATAACTGAAATATCCTGCTTCATTAGGTCATCGTTCCTAGGTACACACGAATTAAAATATCTTGGTCATGGTTACCGAATCCAGCCCCATAAAGTGTCAAACCACCAACATTAGCAGCCTTCTCGTCAACTGCGAACCGAAGCGTCCAGAATTGTTCCCGTAGCAAAATATCTGCGACAGTAATGTCCGACATCCGTTCTTCATCAATAAATGTGCCCGAAGTGTCAATGCGGATCGTCTTCAATAACCCGTATTGATTTACATTCCGATGCCACCAATCCGGAGTATATATGCCTCGTGCCGCTCTTCCAAAGTCTGCCGGACTGGTCCAGGTTCCAAGCTTCACACCGTTAAAAAAGAACTCAATATCCGAAGGCCAATGATCTCTCAAGCCTGGCGCTTCAGAAGCAATTTCCATTGAAATCTCGATGGCCTCGGGCATTTGACCGGGAAGTAAGTAGTTAGGCGTTTTGTACTCTACGTAACCTCTCCCAAACCACAAAATGCCGGCGTTGACCCGTTCGGGATCGAGAAAATAGCGGGGATCGTCCCAAACCCCAATTTCTTTCTCTTGTGTCCCAAGACCACATGTAGGATGGACATCAAACGAGGTATAATGACCGACTGAAATGGTCTGCTCTCTGATCCTCGGGGTTTGAGTGGCAGTGGGGAGTTCGATTTCAACTTTTTTTTGTTCAAGGAAACACATTTTGTGTGTTCCTCCGTTTAGGCGTACCCTGTGGCTTCCTGTAAGTCCAGCTTGTTCGAGCTTTCGGATATGCATAGTAACTATGGAAGGGCTAAGCTCTAACTTAGCCGCGATCTCCTTCACATTCATTTCATTATCTGCAATGAGGCTCATAATCCTCCATCTGACTTCGCTTGCCAGCGCTTCATATAACGCCATGAATTTTGCTTCGCCGTTTGCTTTGATCATCATCATAATCACCTGACCTGTGCTTATTGAAATTACATATATATTAATTTAATAAATATAACGTATATCTTCAACCCTGATTCATTGAAAACCTATAAACAATAGTGTTTAATTTTCATAGTAGTTAAATATATTGAATTCTTATTTATATGAATTTATTAATGAGGTGGAGAAATGAAATACAATAATCCGGTCATCAAAGGGTTTTATCCTGATCCCAGCGCATGTAAAGTTGAAGACACTTATTATTTGGTCTGCAGTTCCTTTCAGTATTTTCCCGGTGTTCCGATTTTTGAAAGCAAAGATTTAATTAATTGGACCCAAATCGGTCATTGCTTAACCCGAAAAAACCAGATTCAACTGGATACTGTGGACAGCTCCGGTGGTGTATTTGCCCCCACCCTGCGGTACAATAATGGACGATTCTACATGACGACCACTAATGACACTTTGCGCCAGAACTTTTATGTCTGGACTGACAATATTTACGGCGAATGGTCTGATCCGATTAATGTAGATCAAGGCGGTATTGATCCGGATTTGTATTTTGAAGACGGCAAAACGTATTTCATGAGTAATGGGACCGACGATTACGGAGTAAATGGTATAGTCCAATGTGAAATTGAAATTGAAACTGGGCAGAAGCTGTCGCCAAGCCGTTCAATCTGGCAAGGATCCGGTGGGCGTTATTTGGAGAGTCCTCATTTATACAAAATTAATGGACAATACTATCTGCTAGCAGCTGAGGGCGGAACCGAATATGGGCATATGGTCACTTATGCAAGAGGCAATTCTCCTACTGGCCCATTCGAAGCCTATCCGCGTAACCCCGTATTGACTAATCGAAATTTAGGCGGTTACGAGCTTCAGGGTGTTGGCCACGGAGATTTGGTACAAGATCATGAGGGGGATTGGTGGCTGTTACATCTTGGATTCCGGCAGACTGGCCAGTATCTTACCTATCACCATTTGGGGCGCGAGGTTTTTCTAACTCCGATTACCTTTGGCGAGGATGGATGGTTTACAGCAGGTCATGAAGGTACCACTCTAATAAGTTTCAAGACTGATCGTATTGCGGACACAGTCATTCAGCAGGAGAAAAGAGTCTTTACGTTCGAGAACACAGATTGGAATTTGGATTGGTGTTACCTGCGTCACCCGGTTAAAGAAAATTATCGGTTAGAAGCTGATAAACTAAAGCTTAAAGGAACTGCTGTAACATTAGATGTCCCGGCTACTCCGACATTTATTGGTATTCGTCAAAAAGATTTCAACGCAATTATATCGTGCCAAGTCAGCCTTACGAATGGTGAAGCCGGAATTACACTTTACATGGACGAAAATCACCATTATGACTTGGCCTTGCGTAAATATCCAGAGGGTTATGAGATTATCGAACGGCTGAATATCGGAGATATCAAATCCATTGAAAAAACAAAAAATATAGGTCAATGCAACCATGCTTTATTAGTTGTCAAAAGCAGTCCAACGCATTATCACTTTTATATCCAGGTAGACGGTACTGAGATCTTACTCGGAGCTGCGCAAACCAAATATCTATCCTCTGAAATAGCCGGAGGATTCACAGGTGTGCTTATTGGTTTGTACGCCACTGGAGAAGATCAAGATTATAATGCGATATTCACAAACTTTAGCTGCCTTTATTCTTAAACCTTCAAATTAGAATGAACTGTTCAAGGCTAAGGGTGTTCTTATAAATAAAAGAGGGGTTAACCCCTTAATTATGGTTAACCCCTCTTTTATCATAACCAACAAGATCCTAAGAAAAATTAGATATCCAGCTTCCTGGTACTTAACGCTTTTACCATTACAGGATCTCTATGTGAAAAGAACAAACTCTCTTTTGTGTCTAACAGCGCAATTTGTTCTATATCCTCTGAGTTTAATTCAAAGTCAAAGATATTAAAGTTTTCAATTATTCTTTCTTTCCGGACAGACTTTGGAATCACAACAACTCCTCTTTGCGTCAACCAGCGTAAAACCACTTGGGCAACAGATTTATTATATTTTTGAGCTATTGATACTAAAACTTCGTTCTGGAACATGTTGTTTTTACCTTCAGCAAATGGACCCCATGATTCAATCTGAACATTGTTTTCTTTCATGAATGCAGCACTTTCAATTTGTTGACAGAATGGATGTGTCTCAACTTGATTAACGGCAGGTGTTACTTCATTATGAATAATCAAATCAATCAGACGATCGTTCTGGAAGTTACTTACGCCAATCGCTCTGATTTTTCCTTCACGGTACAATTCCTCCAGCGCCCGCCAAGAACCATGCACATCGCCAAAGGGCTGATGAATTAAATACAAATCCAAATAATCAAGTTGCAATCTTGAAAGGGATTTTTCAAATGCTTCCTTTGTACGTTCGTATCCTGTATCTTGAACCCATAATTTGGTAGTGATAAATAGATCCTCTCTTGGTACTCCACTCCGTTTGATGGCTCTTCCCACCGCTTCTTCGTTTAGGTAAGAGGCTGCGGTATCTATCAGTCGATAACCTGACATGATCGCATCGTAAACGGCTTGTTCACATTCAGCTTCATCTTGAATTTGAAAAACTCCAAAACCAAGTATCGGCATTTCAACACCATTGTTCAAAATAACTTTTTGCATAAAAAAATCCTCCTATTAGTTGATGATATAGCTCTAGTTAAAAGTGTAATACGACTTGAGCTGGTGTTGCATTTTTACTTTCTGCAACTTGAGTAATTAAATCTAATAACACTTGATTATGATCAATCACATCAGGTTTGAATCTTCCCATGAAACTTCGATAGTCACCTTCCTCATATTTGGTTTCCTTTGTATATTTACCACTTAAGAAACCATTTCCTGATGGACTGTAAGCGATAAAAGCAATTCCTAACTCTTCACAAAGTTGAAACAACTCTTTTTCTGGTTCACGCCACATCATGGAGTACTGATTTTGGGTTGCAGTAATCGAACATACAGCATGAGTCGTTTCATATAGTCAATCGGTGCATTTGAGACTCCCCATATTTTAATCTTCCCTTCAGCTACTAAATCTTTCATTGTTTCTGCAACAGCTTCAGGTTCGACATTCGGATCCACTCGGTGCTGATCATATAAATCAATGCAATTGACCTTCAACCTTTTTAATGAACCTTCTATTTGTTCACGAATAGAATCTGGTCTGCTATTCAAAATAAGTTGAGGTTGACCGTCTACAGCTTCTTGTCCTAAAATTCCAAATTTAGCCCTAGTGCCGAAACTTCCAAGCCACTATTTCCTAATCTGCGCTTTTGCATCTGTGATCTTCCTTTCGCATGAAGTTCAGTCAAAATTTCAACGTAAGCTGCACTATTGATCAGCACGTTAATCCAGCTAAATTAGTTTGGGTACTATTTTAGTATGCAACATTATTTTACAAAACAGATATCCTAATAGTATTAAATCATTGCCTATTCCTCTCATTTCATTGAATCCTCCCTATGTATGAGTCACTTTATATCGACTACAAGGATTTCAAACCAAATCTTAAGATTAGATAAATATTGATTCTGCTCCCTTTAAAACAAATTCCACACAGGTAATAATGGATACAAACCTACTATTGGAGTGAACAGTAATGATTAACATACTCGTAGTTGAAGATGATAAACATGTAAGGAGACTTCTTGAAGCTGTTCTGAAACGCGAAGGATATGATGTTGTAACTGCTGAAGACGGAGTTAAAGCTTTGGAGGTCCTAGATTCACAACATATTGATCTAATCATTCTGGATATTATGATGCCTAATATGGATGGTTATGAATTCGCCAAGGAAGTAAGAGATGCCGATAGCTTGGTCCCCATTCTTATGGCTACAGCAAAACAGCAGCCTGAAGATAAGAAAAAGGGGTTCCGGATCGGAACTGATGATTATATGACCAAACCCATTGATACCGAAGAAATGCTGCTCAGAATCCAAGCGCTGCTTCGCCGTTCGCAAATCGCAAGTGCCCGTAAATTAGTAGTGGGTAAAGTGATCCTTGATTATGACGCATTGACAGTAACCCGGGAGGACGAGAAACAAACGCTTCCGCAAAAAGAATTCTATTTGTTGTATAAGTTATTGTCCTATCCTGAACGGATTTTCACGCGCATCCAGCTTATGGACGAAATATGGGGCATGGAAAGTGAAAGTACGGATACAACTGTTAATGTGCACATTAATCGTTTGCGGAAACGGTTTGACGCTTATCCTGAGTTTGAACTGGTTTCCGTCAGAGGTCTTGGATACAAGGCGGTGCGAAGCCAGTGAGCAAAATAAGTAACAAGCTCAGCAACAGAATCAGCCTTCCCATCTATTTTTCCCTTATCATATTTTTCATCTTTCTTATTACCGTTGTGATTACAGGACTACTCTTCTTTCTCGCACAGGTTTTTGGTTTGTTGAACGAAGAGCTTGCCCAGGATGGATTCGTACTCCCCATAATGGTATTAATCGCTTGTACAATTATCGGTACCACGATATCCGCCATCACAAGCCGAAAAATGGTAAAATCCATCCGGTTATTTATTGAGGCCACAGAGCGTCTTGCCAGCGGTGACTTCTCCATGCGGCTCCAGCTCAAAAGCCCGCCAGAGTTTGAAATTTTATCAGAGAATTTTAACCGGATGGCTGAAGAGCTTGGGGGTATCGAAATTCTGCGAACCGATTTTGTGAATAATTTTTCCCATGAATTCAAAACACCGATTGTATCTATTAAAGGGTTTGCCGAAGTCTTAAAGAACGATGATCTTACCAAAGAAGAACGGAATGAATATCTAGATATTGTCATTGAGGAATCGACCAGACTTGCCTCCCTTGCCTCGAATGTGCTGGAGCTGACGCAGGTTGAGACGCAAAAGATTCTGACAAACAAAATGAGGTTTAATGTTGGGGAACAAATTCGCCAATCTGTGCTTTTGCTGGCTGCCAAATTTGAGAAGAAGCACCTGAAGCTAAACGTTAATATTCAGGATTATGAACTCTCCGGCAATAAAGAGCTTTTAAATCAGGTTTGGTTAAATTTATTAGATAACGCGATTAAATTCACTCCTGAACATGGCGAAATTGAAGTTAACATGAAGAAAAACGAAGATAACCTGGTGATTCTAGTTCGTGACTGCGGAAGCGGTATTCATCCGGAGGCTCTTCCCAAGATATTCGATAAATTTTATCAGCAGGATACTTCCCACTCGACTGCGGGCAATGGACTTGGATTAGCAATTGTTAAAAAAATCATTCATCTACACAATGGAACCATTTCTTGCGAAAGCATTCCATTACAAGGAACCACATTTACAGTTACGATTCCGATTGGAATGTAGTACGAGCCCTGGAGAACCTCATCGTTCTTTCAGGGTTTTTTCATTTTTCAGAAAAGTTAACTTTCAGTTTATCTTCTTTCGTTATCATTTAAGCAACGCCACATAAAGGAGTCAGATGTATGGTAACTATACTTAAGTACTTAAAACCGAAGGAATGGACCCTAATCGGTATCAGCATCCTGTTCATTGTCACACAGGTATGGCTGGATCTGGAATTGCCCGGTTATATGAGCGAGATTACTCGTCTTGTACAGATACCAGGAAGTGAAATGAGCGAAATCATTGCAGCCGGAGGCTGGATGTTGCTCTGTGCTCTCGGCAGCTTAGCTACATCAATCATAGTGGCAGGGATCGCCGCTAAAATTGCCGCTAACTTCTCTTCAAGATTACGCTCCAAATTGTTTGATAAGGTACAATCTTTTTCTATGGAAGAAATCAACAACTTCTCTACAGCTAGTTTAATTACTCGTTCGACGAATGACATTACGCAAGTGCAAATGCTGATTGTCATTGGTCTGCAACTGCTGGTGAAGGCTCCCATCCTTGCCGTTTGGGCAATGCTCAAAATTACAGGCAAGAGTTGGCAGTGGTCGCTTGCTACCGGTGTCGCCATTGGGGTATTGATTCTTATTGTCGGCATAGTGATCGTGCTTGTGCTTCCGAAATTCCAAAAATTGCAGCAACTGACTGATAATCTTAATCGTGTTGCAAGAGAGAATCTTACCGGCCTTCGTGTCATTCGTGCTTATAATGCTGAAAGTTACCAGGAAGATAAATTTAGCGTAGCCAACAGCGAGCTTACCCGAACGAATTTATTTGCCAATAATGTACTGTCCATGATGATGCCAAGTATTTCTCTCATTATGAGCGGTTTAAGTCTCGCAATATATTGGATTGGTGCTATTTTGATTCAAAATGCCAATGGTACGGCGAAGATGGGCTTATTTTCAGATATGATTGTCTTCTCATCCTATGCGATGCAGGTGGTTATGGCATTCATGATGCTGATCATGATTTTTATCCTGATGCCTCGTGCCCATGTATCCGCTAAAAGAATCAATGAAGTGCTGGATACTAAGCCAAGCTTAGAGAACGGATCACTTACTTCCTCTAAGACAAATCGGTTGGGTGAAGTCGAATTCAAAAAAGTCAGCTTTAAATATCCGGATGCAGAAGAATACGTTATTGAGGATATCAGCTTTACGGTGAAAAAAGGAGAAACTGTGGCCTTTATCGGTTCAACCGGATGCGGAAAAAGTACCGTAGTGAACCTGATCCCTCGCTTTTATGATGCTACAGCAGGTGAAGTGTTGGTGGACGGTATTAATGTTAACCAATATGAGCAAACTGCACTGCGCAATAAAATGGGATATGTATCTCAGAAAGCGATTTTGTTTGGCGGCACGGTGAGCTCTAATGTTGCTTTTGGCGACAATGGCAGTGATCTGTCCTCTGATGTTGTAGATGCCATTTACACCTCTCAAGCTTCAGATTTTGTTGAAAAGATGGAAGGAAGCTACGAGGCTCATGTCTCTCAAGGCGGTACGAACTTGTCTGGCGGTCAAAAACAACGTCTTTCCATTGCCCGAGCCATTGCCCGTCGTCCTGAAATATTAATCTTCGACGATTCCTTCTCAGCGCTTGATTATAAGACGGATCGCAAATTGCGAAGTGAATTGAAGAAAAAATCCAGCGGTACAACGATACTAATCGTTGCTCAACGGATCGGTACAATCAAAGATGCAGATAAAATCATTGTACTGGAAGCCGGACGAATGGCAGGCATGGGAACACATGATGAATTGATGCAGACCTGTGATGTCTACCAAGAGATTGCTTACTCACAACTTTCAAAGGAGGAGCTAGCTTAATGAACAAAAGCAAAGAGCAACTCAACACTTGGAGCAAACTTCTCCACTATTGCAGAAAATATATCCCTGTAGTTCTTATAGCTATTATTAGTGCAGCAATCGGTACGGTTCTGACTTTGCTTGGACCGGATAAGCTTTCAGAGATGACAGACTTGATCACGGCGGGCCTCGTCACCGGAATTGATATGGAAGCAGTAACTTCTATCGGCCTTTTCCTTGTATTTATCTATATCCTTAGCGCTGTGTTATCTTTGGTACAAGGATTAATTATGTCCGCAGTTACGCAAAAGGTCTCCAAAAACTTAAGAGCCGATCTCTCACGCAAAATGAACAAACTTCCGATCTCTTATTATAATAATTCTACAACCGGTGACATCCTGTCCCGGGTTACCAACGATGTGGATACGATCGGGCAAGCTTTAAATCAAAGCGTCGGCACACTGGTAACTGCCCTTGCCCTCTTTACGGGATCCATCATCATGATGTTCAAAACAAATGTGATCATGACTATTACGGCGGTTGTTGCAACTATCGTTGGCTTTGGCCTCATAGCGGCAATTATGAAAAAATCCCAAAAGTATTTTCAAAGTCAGCAAGAATACTTAGGGAAAATCAATGGCCATGTGGAGGAAGTATATACAGGACATACAGTAGTGAAAGCCTACAATGGTGAATCACAAATGCGCAATACATTTGAATCCCTGAATATGAATCTTAAAGATAGTGCATTTAAAGCGCAGTTCCTCTCCGGTCTTATGATGCCGATTATGATGTTTATAGGCAATCTAGGTTTTGTGGCCGTTTGTGTCGTTGGTGCTGTACTTGCTATGAACGGAACGATATCCTTTGGGGTCATTGTAGCCTTTATACTGTATGTGCGTTATTTTACACAACCGCTCTCTCAAATTGCTCAAGCCGCACAAAGTCTGCAATCGGCTTCCGCAGCAAGCAAACGTGTCTTTGAGTTCCTCGATGCTGATGAAATGGACAATGAAAGTCATAAAGAAAGACATCTTAAAACTGCAGTGGGCAAAGTGGATTTTGAACATGTGCAATTTGCTTATGAAAATTCAGATAAACTTGTGATTAAAGATTTTTCTGCAGGGATTAAGCCTGGGCAAAAAATTGCTATAGTCGGTCCTACCGGCGCAGGTAAAACTACACTGATAAATCTTCTAATACGTTTTAATGAATTAAGAGGCGGAGAAATATATATAGATGATACCCCCATCAGCAGCTTAACAAGAGAAAATATCCATGATCTATTCTGTATGGTCCTGCAGGACACCTGGCTTTTTGAGGGCACTATCAGGGAAAATCTAGTGTACAACAAAACAGGTGTAACCGATAAAGAAGTTGAAGATGCTTGTAAGTCGGTAGGCTTGCATCATTTCATTCAGACCTTAAGTGCCGGTTACAATACCATACTAAATGACAAGGTTAATTTATCCACCGGCCAAAAGCAACAGCTTACCATCGCCCGTGCGATGCTCAAGAATGCTCCAATGCTCATCCTCGATGAAGCCACAAGCTCAGTCGATACAAGAACAGAGCTCTTGATTCAGCAGGCAATGGATAAGCTTATGGAAGGAAGAACCTCCTTTGTGATTGCGCACAGACTCTCAACCATTAAGAACGCCGATGTGATTCTGGTTTTGAAGGAAGGCGATATACTGGAAAGCGGCAGCCACGAAGAACTACTTGCCAAAAATGGTTTCTATGCTGAGCTTTATAATAGCCAATTTGATCAAGCCTCTTAAATCCTAGTTGAACTATGAATTATATAGCAAAAGTCAAAAGGACCTACTCATTGTTCTTATCCAGAACAATGAGTAGGTCCTTTATTCGCTATGAACGCATATTACCTACTGGCAAGGAATTCATCAAGCTGTTTTTGCTTTTCAGCAATGACTTTATCTAGTCCGGCCGATTTTTGGGCGGCGATAAATTTAGGCAATTCTTTATCCAGATCAACCGAGCCTGTCTCAAGCATCTTCTGATATTCTCTTAGGACGTTTGCTAGTGCTCCAACTTCTGATTTGACTGGCTCACTGTCAAAGGTGAAGCCCAGCGCCGGTGACGATTTGGCCCCTTCGTTGAACTTTTTGAACTGCTCCCACTTGTCCGGAGCTTCCGAGCTCCAGACATAGTTCAGGAATTGATTTCCCAGCTCCCAAGCGACGCCCGGTGCGTACTGTCCTGACTTCTCCGTCTGCGTCATAACATTACCATTAAGTGTAAAATGCGTACCTTCAATACCGAAGTTAAGCAGATTAATAATCTCTTGATCTGTATGAAGCAGGTTAATCAGCATCATGGCGCGTTCCGGGTTCTTAGACGTTGATGAGATGGCTAACATGGCGCCGGTAGTCTCCGATGTGGCGACCGTTTTACCTGTCAAAGTAATTTGTGCAAGCTTGCCATCAAGTCCTGTCGCGGATGCGATTTCCTCTGCTTTGCCTGGCTTGAGAGGCTCTACGGTGGAGAATACGTTGCCCGTCTTATAAGCATCAAGGGATGACGTTTGGGAAGTGGCCGCATCTTTGTTAAGATACCCCTTCTGGAAGAAATCACGGGTTACTTTTAATGCATTTAAGTATTGGGGATACTCTTCGGCCGGTTTGACTGTCGCTTCCGTGCCATTCTTATCGATAGCGCCAGGTATCGTCGTATCACCTAAAAAATCCAATTCCACAAAGGAGTGAGAGGCGAACGTACCACCCGTTGTATACAGCGGATACATGGTTGGCTTCTTCTCTTTAACGATCTTATAAACGGCATCTAAATCTTCGATTTTTTGCACTTTACTCATGTCGATGCCGAGTTCATCGGCAATGTCCTTCCGGTACACAATGCCCCCTGACGATGCCAATTCTTTATTAGTAGGGACTGCATAATTTTTGCCGCCGATTTTGGAGCCATCGAGAAAAGCTGGATCCAAGCTATCCTTAATGCCCTGGCCATATTGATCGAGCAAGGGACCGAGATCTAAGTAAGCACCTTTGGCAACGTTCTTTGCATACCCGTTCCATGAAGCTGTAAATAGAATGTCTACGGGCTCTCGAGAAGCGATAATGAGGTTAGTCTTATCATCCCATGCTCCCCAATCGATTGGTGCGATATCTACCGTCGCGTTGATTTTTTCAGTCAAGATCTTGTTCAGCGCTTCCTCGACGATAGCCTCGTCCGCCTGAGGAGCTCCTTCGTAGACCAGCTTTAGTTTATAGGGCTCCAGCTTCGAGGGCTCATTGGATGTATTATTTGTGGTTGAATTCGCTGATGAGCTCGGTGCGGCGCTTTCTTTTCCGGCATTATCCGGTGTAGCGTTGTTCGAGTTGTTTGAATTGCCGCAAGCCGTAGTGGCTAATGCTGAGATAAGCATCAGTGTGAGAAGCAGTGAAGCCTTGCTTTTCGTATCCTTCATTTTCAAGTAATCCCCCCATAAAATAGAATGATATGCTAAACCATATACTGGTTTTAGCCGTTTCCGTGCCCACGTAAGTGATCGGCAATCTTAGCCTTTAACGGAGCCTACTGTCAGGCCTCTGATAAAGTATTTCTGGAAGAACGGGTAAGCAAATACAATAGGTCCAACACCTACAACCACCATCGCCATACGCACGGTTTCACTCGGGAAGTTGATCATTCCGCCAGCTCGGGTAATTTCAGCCATCGCGTTCGGGTTACTGGATAAGTACTGGATGTTGACCATCATCTTGTAAAGAAAGTACTGCACGGATATATTGTGGTTGTCTGTAATAAACATTAGACTTAGGAACCAGTCGTTCCAATATGTCAGTGTTTGGAACAGTGCAACGGTTGCCAGAACCGGCAGAGATAAGGGCAATACAATTCGGATAAATATCCGTAGCTCCCCTGCCCCATCTATTTTGGCTGACTCCAGCACAGCTTCAGGTACAGTCTCCTTAAAGAAAGTGCGCATGATCAGTACCCAGAATGCGGACATGATCAGCGGCATGATCAGTGCCCAAAGTGTATCTTTTAATTCCAGCATCTGAACGTATACCAAGTACCAAGGGACTAAGCCGCCGGAAATCAGCATCGTTAGAAAAACAAAAAATGTAAAATACTTAGCCTGTGGAAAATTATTCCGAGAAATGGGGTACGCATACAGCGCTATTATGATGACGCTTAGTATCGTACCGATCACCGTGACGGTTAGTGAGATTCCATAGGAATGAACGATTTGACTGATATCTTTCATTAGGAATCGATAGGCTGCTAGATTGAAATTTTCGGGCATAAATCGATATCCGTGTGTCATAACGGACTGCTCATCGGAGAACGATACCGAAAGAATCAGCAAAAGCGGTAGGATACAGAGCGCCGAATAGATAACGAAGAAGATGTTTATGAGGGTTGACGCCCATCCCGACAGCTGATTCTTTGGATTGGACCCAGATAGGGATTTACTCTTTGTATTGGTCATAAGGGCTCCTCTCTTAGAACAGCGCGTTCTCGCGGTTAAAGCGGCGAACGACCCAATTGGATACAAAAACCAAGATGAAACCAACGACTGATTGGAACAGGCCTGCTGCTGAGGAAAGTCCGATATCCCCAACGGTCAGAAAGGTGCGGTAGACATAGGTATCGATAACGTTTGTCACAGGGAACAATGCCCCCGATTCACGCGGCACTTGGAAGAATAGGCCAAAGTCGGCATTGAAGATCCGCCCAACCTGCAGCAACGTCATAATCGTGAGGACTGGCATGATCAAAGGAATCGTGATTTTCTTGATCTGTTGCCACTTGTTCGCCCCGTCTATCGTCGCTGCTTCGTAGTACTCCTCGTCGATACCAATAATTGCCGCCATGTACACAACCGTGTAGTACCCCATGTTCTTCCACGTGTTTATGATCGGCAAGACGATCGGCCACACTTCTTTCGTGAAGTACCAGCGTACGGAATCAAGACCAAGCGCCGGCAGCAACGTGCCGTTGAAGTATCCTCGCTCGTCGCTCATGAACCCATACACTAAGTACGAGATGACGATCATCGACAGGAAGTATGGCAGGAACATGATCGTTTGGTGTAGCTTCGAGAGAAAGCGGTTCTTCATCTCGTTAAGCATCAAGGCGAACCCCAGTGGAAGCGCCATGTTCAATACAATAAACAGCGAGTTATAAAGCAATGTGTTGCGAATGATGATGTACGAATCCTTCGAGGCAAACAGGTATTCGAAATTTTTCATCCCTGTCCAAGGGCTTCCCAAGATACCGTCTTGGTAATTAATTGTTTTAAAGGCAATAACGATTCCGAATAAAGGGATGTAGTTATTTATAACAAGCAGAACGATTCCCGGCAGCATCATTGCGTAGAACATCCAGTAAGTACGAAGATTCTTCACGATGGAAAAATTACGTACAGTACGTATTGGTTTCCTATTTGTAGGAAGTGGCATAGCTTTCAATAGAGTTGTTGCACTCCTTTCACTGTCTTACACACTCCCCACACCGTTGTTTAGGCGGTAATGGGGAGTTCAGGTTTTCACTATTGAGATGTAACGGCAATTGTGTCGTTACTTATTGAGGTTCTGTTCCCCACTGAAGAGCGCCTGCGATATAGCCAGTTGTATGGCTCCAATCGGTGTAAGTCGAACTGGTCGGATCGAAGGAGTAATCCCCCGTCTGCGTGTAGTTCGTCCAATCGGTCTTGTTCATGCGGATCTGAAGCTCAATGCTGGCTCCAGCTGCCAAACTTCCGGCTCCGCTCGTAAAGCCGAGTTCCAGATAATGATCAGCTCCTGTCAAAGGAGCCGGCAACTTGACGAAGGCGCCAGTTACGTTGCTGCTGCCGACAGTGGACCAATCGCACCAGAAATTCTGGTCCTTCTCCCCATCGATCGTGTAATAATAATGAAGCTTCACGTCGGACAGATTGATGGCAGTGGTACCGGTGTTCTTCAGCTTTATCCGTGGGTTTAACGAATTGCTCGTTGCCGTAACAGGAGAATTGTACTGCTGAACTGTGATAGAACCACTTCCGGTAGAGGAGGTATCGACCACGGAGACCGCAAGATTCGCACTTGCTCCTGCGCTAAAGTTGAACGTCAACGTGGTTGTTCCCACCGGTTGGGAAGCCAGATAAGCCTTCTGGATCGTCACTGTCGTGCCTGATACGGTGTAGTCCGTACCAGCAACTAGAGCAGTCGTGCCATTATTAATGCCGATGAGTGTGTTATCGTTCAGCGTCAAGGTCACCGGAATGTCGGTCTGATTCGCGGTTTGCTTGTCAAAGGTAGCAGTCGGCGGACTGATCGTCGAGTTATTAACCGACGAATCGTTCACAGCAACGGATAGCGTAGCAGATGAACCGGCGTTAAACAGGAAAGTGAGGTTCGCCGTGCCGATTGGCTGCTGCGCGAGATAGCTCTTGTGTAGAGTGACCGTGTTACCCGAAACGGTATAGTCCGTGTCCACAACCAGAGATGTCGTACCGTTCTTAATGTCGGTGAGCGTGTTGCCGTTCAACGTTAGGGTCACCGGAATATCAGCTTGATTTGTGGTTTTCTTATCAAAGGCAGCAGTCGTTGGATTAATGGTCGAGTTGCTGCTATTTCCGGTTGCGAATGCGGCAATGAATACCAACCCTGAATTCCAATAAACGGTATGTTCATTTGTAGTCCATTCTTGGAAGTTATCGGTATAGTTCTTGGCTGCAAATCTTGATATCTGGTTTCCTACAGTTATGTCGTTGGAGTATTTATTCGGTCCTCCGACCAGATATCCCTTAGGTACACCAGGTAAACCATCCGTTCTATACATGATGCTGAACGGATATTTCACGCTGTTATCGCCGTAACCTGATACAAAAGATACGCCTACCGGGTTCTGCCCCAGAATCCAGTCTAACTGGCTATTGTTAATCTCATTAATGATAGCGCGGTTGCTCTCAAAGGTTCCCAGCAATTTCGTACCGATGATCATTTCCATCGGTGTGTCCGCAACCTGCATGGTGATTCCCCAATAGTAGTTACCATCTTTAATGATGCTTTTCCAAGGGCTATCGTTATATCTGCTCACTTTGTCATTGAACCATTGCTGGAATTTATCTGAATACCAGCTTAAGACTCCGGAGTCCGGATTAGCGGCTTTCAGATAGCTGAAGAAGCCAGTATTCCAGGTGTTTGCCCAACCACTGGCGAAATCAAGGGTATCCTCAAAAAATATTCCCATATCAGTGTAATTCGCCAGGAAATAATCGTTGTATTCGGCATCGCCGGTCGATCGGTACAGGGAGCCTGCAGCCCAAAGACGATTCGAAGCGTCATCCGTCACATCGTAAGGCCATCTGCCCGTATTAGGCGTCCGAATATTTTCCGGATGTGCTTCCAGGTACCCCCATGCGTCTATTGCCGCATCCAAGCAACTTTGGGCAAAAGCCGGATCAATATTCTGATAAATTAAGTAGGCATGTGCCAATACACCTGCTGCGGTAGCTGTATCGGCGGTCGTTTTGATATCAGTCCGCGAGCTTACCGTATCCTTATCGATAATTTCTCTGTCTACCATATTGTCGTCATCCTGAAAGGTCACTCGCGCATAGAAACCGCCAGTTGCAGCATCCTGCATTTTGAGCATCCATTCCAGTTCCCACCTTGCCTCATCCAGGATGTCGGGAATGCCGTTTCCGCTCTCAGGAATATTAAATTGATTGTCCGTAAATTTCTCCGGCATCATTTCATAGGCCCAGAAGAGATCCGACAAGGCTTTGGCTCCTGCGTTAACGTACTTGCCTTTATCGCCCGCATCATACCATCCCTTGGAAACATCTTTTTTGATGGAAGGATTGGACATTAAAGGTACTGCGGTGTCAGGAGTAAAATCTGTTCTTTGATAATTTTGAGTGTATGGGCTGGTAATATTAATCCCGGTTCTCTGGTAATAGAAGTATCTCGTTACGTCATTTAAAAAGGGTTCATAGATTTCGTTAGCTTCGCCGATAGTGAACTTGGGCGAATTCTGGAGACCCTGCACTGAAACATAATATTTTCCCGGAATCGTTAAATTCGTGAAATCGGCGGTGAAAATACGCTCCCCGCTATCGATAGCATCATAATTTTTGGTGAGTACAAGCGTTCCGGAATAAGCTGTGGAATTGTTTGTGGCGTTAATAATGTTAAACGGAGTACCTGCATCGACCGTGAGCACATCCTCAAAACCGGTTACGAGCGCTTGCTTTACTCCATCTACGGGATACCCTAATTGATTGACCTTGATGGGTGCGTACTCTTTCTCCTTATCGGGAGACGTAACCCTAATGTCATTAAGCCAGACTTTTAAAGGTTGAAAACCATTATTCTTGATGGATAATGCATCTATTGAAGATACATCAATTCCTTGGGAGACCTGAATTAGATCCTTTAACGGGATCTTCACATGGGTCCAACTTGTAGTAATGTTGACGTAGTTGTTAATGTTTACTGTAGTGGTAATTTCATTGCCGGCAGCTCTTTCGAATACCCGGTCTTTGAAGCCCAGTAAAAAGGACTCTCCACCCGCATTTCCTTTGATATTAAACTCAAGGAATCCATTTGGATGATAAGAGGTAAAGTCATACGCTTTCCAGCCTGCAACCGTAATTAAAGCGTTGTACCAGGAAGGACTGGTAGGCGTTTTCGCATTCAACAATAATGAAGGCAATCCATTGTACATTGCTGTAGAATCTATGGGCAGCTTACTGTTCTCCGTCTCCAATCCAAACCCGCTATCTCCTGCCCAGCCGTCGGATATATTACTGAATATTTGGTAATCCAGTAAGTCTCTCCACCCTGCAGGCGCTTCGGGGGTTGCCGCATTAGTCTTGATCGGATTTGAAAAAAAGATAGTCACAAACATAGTTAATGCCAGAAACACGCTTACTTTTTTCCTCATTACCTCTCCTCCTAAAAAGTTTTGTGAGCATAATTTGCCTCGCTCCGCTTCATACAAAACTCAGTTCGAAAGTCTATACTTAGTTGTGAGAGTTACTCTATGATTGTCTGCGTATACCATCACCTCTTTTTTATTGAAAACGCTTTCTGATAAAATCATTTTAATTCACGAAGTTAATCCTGTTATATAGAAGAAATAAAGGAACATAGAAGAAAACAAGCCACAATATTATGGCTTGTTTTCCATGTACCAATTATTTACTTCCCTCGTGATTACGTCGCCGCCATTCTTGTAAAATTGGGCTACGAACTCATCAAAGTAGGAGAGCGGCTTCTCGCCATAAATGATGCTCAGATAACTCTCCGTTGCGAGTTTCTGCAGGAACACTCCGTGTTTCTCCATCCCGTCCGTTAAAGGTCCGTGGTATCGGTTCGGGATTTCGAGTCCCTGCTCGGCAATCGCCACCCCAGCCGCCGTAAGTTGAGCCGAATTTAAACCTTTAATGGCCTGTTCGATCGGCGTCGTCACTATGGCTTCCGAATTTTCAGATAATTTTCTGATTGCATCCGCATTCATATAAGGCAAGGCTGGAGCGCCACCTGTCAGCGGATAGAGCATCCAGCGCATATCCATTGAAGACCCGTCCGCAAGCGGCCACTTTGCATTCGGCACGCCTTCAGTCGCGAAATTGACAGTAATGACCTTGTCGTTCATGATCACATAATCGTAACCTTCGTGAAACCCTGGTGCGAATCGGGGATCGAAGTACGGATCATCCGGTCCAAAATTTTTGGCAAGCAACTTGTTATAATAAGCGAACCAGGCTTCCATATTCGTGAAATCCTTGCTGAACACCGTGTAGATACCGTACAACGGCTTTTGTGCTTTGCCCTTTAACCCATCCGGTCCGGCAGGAAGGGAATAAGCCTGCCAATCCGCTTCCGGGTCGACCTTCACTGTATCGCCGAGCGGCCAGGCTCCCATCCAAAACGGGCCGAACATGACACCAGCCATTCCGTTAACCGCCAGTTCGGACGCTTGGCTCGGGTCCTGCATGCCTGCATCCCTGTCCATGTAGCCCTTCGCCATCCAGGACGCCATCGTTTCCAGGTATTTCTTAGCATCCGGATGTACGGCGCCAAAGATCAAGCTGCCCTTCTCGTCCTCATTCCAGAACAGTTTGATGTCAGACGTGCTAATCATCTGCCTTGAAAAAGCTCCGACGATCGCATCTGTCTGCCCCATCCAGCTCCAGGGACCTTCCTTTAGCGGAACCGCCAGACCAACTTCGTCATCATCGCCATTCCCATTAGGATCTTGTTCAGAAAATGCCTTCAGCACGTTCTCCAACTCACTTATCGTCGTAGGCGGGTTCAGCGACAGTTTCTTAAGCCAATCCTTACGGATCCACATGACCGTTCCCTCATCTCCTGCACTAAAACGGGGAAGTCCATATATCTTGCCGTCTTTGGTTACTTCTGTCATAGTATAAGCATACTTCTCGAGCGCTTCTTTTAGCTTAGGATGCGCATACTTCTCGATGGCATCATCAAGCGGAAGCAGCTTGTCGGCTTTCAGCAGATACTTCAGGATGTCTCCTTCAGCGCTAAGGGTGTCCGGCAGCTTGCCATTCACAGCCAGCGCCAGCCGAATTTTGGTATCTGCATCTTCGAACTTGCTGACAATCCAATCAAACTTCGTGACGATTCCCAGATTATCTTCCATCCAGCGGGTATGCACGTTGTCTGTAAGGCTCTCATCTGGCTTGAATGCGTTAGGCCGATTCTCGTCCACGATTCCTGTAGTGATCGTTATAGGCGGATCGTATTTAAAGTCCCATACCGGCTTCGTTTCCCCATTGGATGTACTGTTCTGTGCGGTTTTCCCTGTGTTACTTAAACAGCCGGAAACTAGCAGCATTCCGCTCAGAACTGCCCATAGAAAGATGACCTTTCTTTTTTGCTTCTTCACCGGCTCAATCACTCCATTCCCGATCGGTATCTATCCCTGAATTCCTGCGGCGTCACCTGATAATAGTCACGAAATTTTCGAATAAACCAGTTGGTATTGGGATAGCCAATGCTTTCACCAATATGGTAGATTTTATTATTTGTATGCTTGAGCACTTCGCAGGCTTTGAGCATACGCTGCTCGTAAATAAATTGGGATACGGTAGTGCCTGTACACTGCTTAAAGATTTTTGACAGATGATTAGGATGTATGAAGACGCGTTTGGCCAGCAAAGTAAGTGACAAGTCCTTGTCCAGCTCCTTCTGGATGTAAAGTTGCGTCTTCCGGACGATCACCTGGCTGTGGTCCTCGGTCTCCTCCCCTAGCTTATCGCGAAGTGTGCGTAGTAAGTCGAGCGCCCAGCTTTCCAACTGCGACGCGTGCAGCATCGCTTTTCCTTTAACGAAAGCCGATTGCTCAGGAGTGAGCATTTGGGCCAGCGTCCTGCCACTGCGATTCGCGATATACTGGAAGGCATTGGAGAGAAAGAAAAAGACGTCGCGCATGAGGTAAGGTGAACCCGTATGCATTAGCGGTGACACGAACGCTCGGATTTTAGTTTCCGCCGCTTCCCATTGCTCCGTTTCCAAAAGATGTGTCAGCAGAGGCGTTTCGTAGAGCTTGCGCATAAGACGCGCTTCCTCTTCATTCCGCTCAGGCACCTGCCCACCCGAAAAACCGTCACTATCCAATCGCGATTTAGCTGTCATATAACTAGCTTGCAGTCCTTCCGGGAATAAGCAGTCGGTTTCCCCTACAGAAATTTTACCTTTAAGCAAACTCTGTACTTCTTGCTTTAATCGCTCTATCCGCTCAAGCACCCATTCCGGATCGGGTGGTGCTCCTGATAGGTCGTATACCAGAGCGAGCAGGTTTCCTTCATCATCCGCAGCCGACCAGCAGTCATAGCGGTCCATTAGCAATTCTTCCAGCATGTTTGTTACCGCGAACCGGATCAGTGACTGTGAATAGAGATCTTGTCCGTCGAAAGGGGAACCCAACCGAACAAGGCACATTGAGACGTGACCTGGTATGGGAAGAGGGAGGTCAAACAGCTTTAACTTCTCTGCAAGCGCCTTGCTATTCAGATTTCCGCTGAGCACTTTGAGTAACAACCCTGCTTTCAATTCTGCACTATTATCTCGGTAGATACGGAAGCCCTGTTCGATTGATCGCTCCTGCTCAAGCTGCTTAATGATCCGGCTCATTGCCGTAAGTAGCTGCTCGTCCTTCGCGGGCTTCATCAGGTAATCGAGCGCTTGCAGCTCAATCGCTTTTCGGGCGTAATCGAAGTCCGCATAACCTGTGAGCAGCAGGCACTTCAGCCCTGGAATACGTAGCCTGGCCTGTTCGATCAGTTCCAGGCCGTTCATGCGCGGCATACGGATATCCGTCATAAGGATGTCAACGGGGAAGGAGTCTATCAGAGCAAGTGCCTCGCTCGCGCTGTAAGCCTTCCAAACGCGGGAGATACCAAGTGTCGCCCATGGAATCGTATCTGCCAGACTGTCCGCATAATGTTTCTCATCATCAACTACAAGCAGGCTATTCATTGCTCTTCCTCCTTCGTTTCGTCTTTTATCCCCATACTCCAAATCAGCCTGACGTTTAGCCCCCCCAGTCTGGACGGGCAAAACTCAATTTGAGCGTCTGAACCGAAGTTGCCTTGCAGTCTTTGATATACGTTCCAAAGACCGCAGCCTGCATATTCGCTGGCCGGAATATGAAGCTCTATTTGCAGTTGGTCCATCCGTTCTTTATTTAATCCTTTTCCGTTATCCTCCACTTCCAAGAGTAATTGGTCTTCATTGACGTAAACTCTAATTTCAACCCGGCCTGGATATTCGACGTTCTCAAGTCCATGCACGATCGCATTCTCCACGATCGGTTGGATAAGAAGCCGGGGAATTCGCAGCTCCGCCAACTCTTCAGGCAGTTCGATGCTGTAGGACAGCGTCTCATTGCGAAGCCGAAGAATCTCGAGGTGAATGCGCACGAACGCCAGTTCTTCACTCAGGCTGACTCCTTGATTATCCATTCGCGTCGTATACCGGTAATAGTCAGCCAGATGATACGCCATGTCTATGACAGCCCGATTCTTCCCCATCTTGGTCATATTAATGATGAAACCTAAACAATTGTACAGAAAATGAGGATGGATCTGTGCTTGTAGCTGCTTTAGCGTAGCATCGCGTGCAAGGATACGCGATTGTAGGACATTCTCGATGAGATCTTGGATCTGCGTCGCCATCTCGTTAAAGTTCTGCATCAGGAACGTGAATTCATTGTTTGATTTCTTCGGCAGCCGGTAGGCGTAATCGCCTTCCTTAATCCGCTGCACCGCACGCACAAGTTGGAAGATAGGTCGATGTACGTTCCAGTACAAGGCAGACGCGGCGGTAATACAGGATAGGAGCAAAATAATCGAAGAGGCTCCAAACAATAACCGCTGTTGCTTGATAGGTCCGATAATCTGGTTAAGTGGAACAGAATCGACGAGATGCCACTCAAGAATATTGGAATAATAATAGGTAATCAGATAAGGCCTGCCGTCGAAGGAATGAATTAAAAAACTTGAATCCCGGCTATTGATCCTGTCGCCTAATTCCGCGATGATTTGGTCCATCTTGGGCCCATCTGCGGATCGGCTGGCGATGATGGCATGTCCTTCTTTGTAAAAAAATGGGTTGTCAGAGTGACCAGATTTGTAGGTATCAAGCAAATTTTCGAAGCTCCACTTGTAGAGGTTAATGCGAACGGCAACATCCAAATCGTCCGGACGGGCTGGTTTGTAACCCGTAGTGACATAAGTTCGAGTAAAACCGGAGCCAATTTCCAAATCTTCGCTGTAGCTCCACCCTAGCGAAAATCGGCTTTCAAATTCTTTAAGGTCATATTCATAGGAGGGGGAAGAAGAAATACTATCGTCTCGTTGCGGGAAATAGACGGTCACGTCATTGCGCCAGTTGCCCGATGCGCTGGCCAGCGACAGCTTCTCTTGGATCAGCAGCCTTGTTTTCATTAGGGAATAATCGCTCATGTTGAGGTTGTAAAGGTACTCCAGCACGTTCGTGTCAACGAGCATAGGTGCGGAGACTAAGTCGAACTTCTCAATGCTGGCATCCAGTTGTGCCACGAAAAGCTCCATCCGGTTCAGGCTGGCTTTGATAAGCTCGTCCTGTATAACGTTGATGCTCTTAGAGGTAGAATAATAGTACAGCGCCACGACCGGGGTTAGCAGAATCAGCAACAACACTAGCATTTTCTGAAAAATATTAAATTTGATCCGCATGGGATTTCCATCCTTGTTTTGTAATTACACCTCAACCTGTATTTTACAATGGATAGAAAGCGTTTTCTATACAAATTCTTTGCGTTTCAACAAATTAAAATAACCTCATTCCCAATGAACTCTACTTAGGAATGAGGCTTCGTTAAAATTTAAAGGCATTATCAACCGTTATTTTAGGACTCCCCAAAAAGAATCTCCGCATTAAATATCTAGCGATCCTGCTATTTCCCATCAGTTTCATGCACGCTAGCGAGAAGTTTTTAATCCCTTTAGGGGATTTAACGATCATGCTGATTATCAACTGTTGAGCAAAATGCACAAAACGAATTTCCCGATTACGAATGGGCTGCAAACGATCTAAACGCTTGTATTCATGATTTGGCTCTAATTTTGATGCAACAATAAGTTCAGCTGTGACCAGCGCTGTTTCAAAAGCCAAGGACAATCCGATAGCTCCGAGTGGAGAAGAACAATGTGCAGCATCACCGATTAGAATACAACCCTTATCATGCCAATTGTCCACCATAAAAGTCTCTGATTGGATAGAAACGAACGATTTGAAATCACCGATTTTTTCAATGTCTTCTTTAAGCTCAGGAAAGGCCTTTATGAATTCAAGCTTTAATGGTTCGATGCCTTTGCTTTTTACGGTATTCCATTGGTCTTTCTTCATTGTGAAACCTATTTGCACACAATCAGAGGAATAAGGAAGCCCTATGAAGTTACTAAAATCAGACAATCTGAAAAGGAGCTTTTGATTTAGCTTGAACTCATTAGTCGATATTTTGCACCAGATTAAATCAAAATCTTCTTTTTTATACTTAAAAGAAAAATCGCTTGTCTTCCTAACCGTGGACATCCGTCCATCCGCTCCGACTACTAAAGAAGCATGGATCTCAGTCATTTGTCCATCTACTAAGGCGTTTACCCCGACTGTTCGATTTGTACTTTTAATAGTTGAAGTGACCTTAGCGTTAAAAATGAGCTCGAAATTAATATAATCCTTTGCTAGATCATAAAGAAAAGTTAACAGGACGGATTGTTTTATTTTAATTGCGTAAGGTGCCTCCGGCATTTCTTTTTCATAATCAATTTGAGTGATATATTTCTTATTATTCCATATCTCAGCATTAAATAATTTTATATGCTCATACTTTTCAAGACACTGTTCCAGATTCAGCTCTTTCATGAGCTTTACAAATCGAGGCTGAAGTACTTCTCCTCTAAACTTGCGATTAAAGCTTGTTTGACTTTCCAGTACGGTAACTCTAATTCCGTTTTTGGCTAACAGCAACCCTAGAAAGAGGCCAGAAGGTCCACCACCAACAATGCAAATCTCCGTTTCTTTAATCATTCCTATCACTCTGTGGGTAATGAAGCAGCCCGTTCATTTTTTACTGCGGGTTCCCTAGCCGATAATCTAAGAAAAAGTGAGATTAAAAAACCTAATAAAAGAATAGAACCTAATATAGTAAAGGATAACGAATAATTTTCTGTTTTTAATAATTTCAAAGCTAATATCGGGCCTGTGCTAGCGCCTAGGAATAGAATAAATGCATTGAATGAAATAGCAGACCCTCTTGCATTTCCCCCTAATTGACTGACGATTGAGATGATAACGGGAGTTACCAGCGCGATACCAGCCACAAATACGACGCTCATTAGGACAAGAAGTGGCAGGTTCGTGCTAAAACCTAGAGCAAGCAACCCAATTGCAGCTAATGCTAAGCCTCCCCTTAGAACAGCGGCCATTCCAAGTTTTTGAGCAATTCTTCCGGAAAAGGGTGCTAAAAGCATCCCCGCGATTCCAAATGCACGAATATACAGGATATCCTGTGAGGAAAGTCCAAACTTAGCTGAGCTTAAATAACTTCCCAAAACGGTGTACATGCCAACTAAAGTTAATAGGAGCATAAAGGTTATCGCAAAAGCCAAAAGCAATTGTGATTGTTTTAGCAGAATTGTCATTTGTTTAAACTTCCGCAGAACATTTTCTTTCGGTCTTAGCATTTCATCTTTAGGAAGGAACCTCATTACAATCACTGAAGTAATACCATACACAATCCCCAAAATAAAGAAAATAGCACGCCAGCCCAGAGCTTCGTTAACAATCCCACTAAAAACCTGGCCTACTATGCCCGCCATTAACAGTCCTGAGCTTATAAATCCAACGGCTGTTAATCTTTTATGAGGAGGGAACATTTCCCCTGCATACACTAGCGCAATAGGCGCAAAAGCAGCAGCCACTAGGCCTTGCACTCCTCTGAGCATAATAAGCCCGTAAAAACTATCCACAAATCCTAGCGCAAGCGTAACTACGGTTAACCCAATAATGCTGGCTACTAAAAATACTTTACGTCCATATCTGTCTGAGAAAGGTCCATACAAAAGACAGCCCAGAGCATAACAAAGAGAAAATGAACTCCCAATCCAAGCCGCCTCACTCGGGCTAATCTGAAAGGCATGTGAAAATACTTGGGATAATGGAATTGTAATATACATGCTAGTTAAAATAACTAATCCACACCAAAATAAAATAATCGTCATTAATGAATAGTTCTTATTGTAATTCTGAACATCTATCGTCTGATTCATAAAGTGAATATCCCCCGGTTTACTATTAATTTGCAACAGTGATGCCTTCTAAGACATGGATCAACAAATCGTTTATGTAATCCGCATCCGGAATTTTTTTGTAGATAAGAATTTGAAAGTAAATGGGACCATAAAGCAGATCTAAAGTTATATCCAGGTTAATTGCTGATTTCAATTCTCCCTTATCTATGGCTGCTTGGAGTAATTGTTTGGCTTCATTTCTTTTTGTCATTAAAAACAATATGTAAAAATCTTTCGCGATTTCTTCGCTCTCTGTAACTATAGTTAAAGTGGATTTCCCGATTTTGCTATTGAGGATACGAGCTAAAGCTTCAAGCTGTTGTTTGAAGTTAAACTCAATGGATTTATTGCTATCAAATTCAAACTCTGATTCTACGGTCATTAGAAAAGCGTCCAGTACAAGACGTGCTTTATTTTCCCACCATCTATAGATTGTTGTTTTACCTACTCCAGCTTGTGCTGCAATCGCCTCAATCGTTAAAGATGAATAACTGTTGGATTCTAACATTTCAAGAGTTGCAGTAAGAATCTCCTTTTTACTTCGAGGTTCTTTGTTTTTCCCGTTCATATTCATTTCACCTCCTAGATGTTATTTAAGTTAATAATAACCTGTAATTATAGAACGATACGTTTCGTATTGTTTCGTTTGTTACCTTATTTTATATCATTTTAATAAAATTTAAAATAGTTAATTTGAGAATTATTATTTCTGAATTTAGGCATGCATTAGACCACGAAACATAACTTGCGAATACAAAAACTAACGCTTCGGAAGAGTCCGAAGCGTTAGTTTTTGTGGATATTTGCAATTTAGGATTTGATGAATAGTTTATCAACTATAAACTTAATAAAAATAATAACAAAAATAATTACGATAATTATACCTACTGGTGATTTGAAAAAAATGAGCATGAAATAAAGTAATACCGTCTCCCAAAATGACCAGTCAAAATCAACCATAGGTTCCACCTTTCTAATAATCTTGGCGAAGTGATTAAACTTTCCTGTTCGTGTGACTTATCCCGAGTGTTATGCCTTTAAGCGCTCCTATTCTATCTTATCAAGAGTCCCAGGCCACTCATTACATAAGGACGAACAATGTCCACAAGTAAATCGGTCTGATCAGCCTCTCCCTCAATTAACCAAGAAAATGCAGCGCCATAGATCGCTGAACCTGTCATTGCTGAAATGATCTTTGTATGTTGGCGGTCTGCAATATCGTAATTAACCCCTTTTAAAAATATGTTTTCTATGATTTGTTGCAGCATATTTTTCACTTTCTCATCCACCAGCTTAGCAATGAATTTGGAATCCATTCTGCATTTCTGATAAAAATCAACGATGTACTGATGAGTCAACAAGATCAACTGATTACATATTTCATCTGAAAACTCCCGTGCATTATTTACTTGTTCAGGAATCATTTGATGAAAAGACTGTTCTGTAAATTCATCGAGTAAAGCATATTTATCTTCATAATGGGCATAAAAAGTAGCCCGGTTTATCGTAGCTTTCTGTGAGATATCTTTTATTGTCATTGAATCAAATCCTTTAGTCTTTAAAAGATTTCTGAAAGCTTCTCTTATTAACAGGCGAGTCCGTAATACTCTCGGATCTTCTTGATGTACCATCTGAGTCTCCCCTTTCTAAAACATCAATTATCGGAATTTGTTGTCTATGCAACTCTTTTCTTACATTGACGGTTGTAAGCATAATCTTGCCATACTATTATCTTATCAAACAGATGTTGCTTAAACAATCAGTGACTAGTTAGTCGGAAGGAATGATAATAGTGAATATAAAACAAAATAGACTTCTAATATTTGGCGCTGGTGTAATTGGCAGTTTATATGCTCTTAGATTTGCACAATCAGGGTTTGACGTCACTTTACTGGCTCGGGGAGAAAGGCTGGATGAACTTAAGCGGAAGGGTTTGAGATACAACGACAACGGAACGATAAAGCAACTATCCATTAAGACGGTCGAAAAGCTTGCAGATGATGACATCTATGATTTTATCTTTGTTCCTGTACGATATGATCAGGCAGAATCTGCCCTGTCTGCGATCAAAAATAATCAGAGCAAAACAATAATTACACTGACCAACACTATTGGTTATAATTCCTGGCTTGAAATCGTGGGTGATCGGTTACTTCCAGGATTCCCTGGTGCAGGTGGAGACATTAAAGAGGATATTTTATACGCTCAATTTGGTTCCAAAACTTATTATGGTGAAATAAATGGACAAACGACCGAAAGAGTTAAGGAGCTTGCTTTGATATTCGAAACAGCTGAAATGCAGCATGAAATACAAAAAGATATTCAAGCATTTCATGTTTCACATGCTGCACTCGCTGCAGTCAACAAGCATTTTTATACGAATGAAGGAATGGTAGATATTGAGACAGCAATAAGCGAAAGCATTCTTAGCAAAGTTGCTACAGATATCAAACAAAATCTTCGCTTGGTAGAGCAAGCTGGAATCTCTGTAATCCCGACTGAAACGAAGTCAATGGGAGAATTGATGGAAGAAGAAATTATATCCCGGTATCGGCAGATGCTGAGTGATGAGTTTATCATTGATGTTAAGTTTGGAAACCAAGCTGTCAGCAGAAAAGCAGAAATTATGTTATTGGATGAAAAGTTTCATGAGAAGTTTTCGTTTTCATCCAAGCAAATTTTTTCCATAAAAGTTATCAAATGAGTTCATAACCCATATTACTTAATACTAAAACAACGTAAATATGGAGGTGTTAGATTGCCACTCAATCAAGATCAGCAGATCTTTCAACAAAGTACAACAACTCAAAGCTGGGGAAATATTCAGGGACAGACTTTAGTTGCGGGCCAGGGTAGCATGAGAAGAGGAATGAACTATAAGTTAGGCGCACAGGCTATGGCTCAAATCAATAATTTATTAAATAAATGGGCTGAATTAAAAATATTGGGGAGTGCCGAAGTTTCGCTTCTTCTCCAAGTACAGATACAAACGCCCCTGGATCTATTCGACGAAGCCGGGCTAGCCGGTCGACTTCAAGCCGTTCTTAAAGCGGCGGTAGCGGCTGGATTAAGCATGAATATGACAGTTAAAGAGTTATTGAAAATCCTGAAGAATAAACCGTCAGGAAATGGTTTATCCGGTGAATTGATTGAGCTATTGTTAGAAGAATCAAAGCTCGAAGGTTATTTGTACGCCCAATTTGCGGTTGGTTTTATGGCGTATGCCAATTTTGTTATGCTTGGTAATTTACATAAGACAGCTACTCTAGGGGAATCTGGATTCCAATTTGTCTATGAGGCGGGAATGGGATTTATTGCGGGGGGTGGCTATAGAGGTGGCATCAATTTTAAATTCCCCGATTCTGCAAAACTGGTCAATCGTTATGGGGACCGCTTAATTGAGGGTATTGTTAATAAAGCTATTGACACACAGCAGGAACAAGCATTAATGCTCGGTACTATGCTAAGGATAGGAGTGAATTCAGCCTATGAGGTCAGTAGACAATTAAATGAAGGTACCGGGAGCAATAACGAAAAACTAGCGCAAACCGTTCTTACATTTATTGGCGGACAGTTCCAATCGTTGTTCTTCTTGACTATGAATGTGTTCTTTAAGGAAGAGATCCTTCGTTTAATTGGCCTTGCTTCTTTACCAGCTGAACAAACCTCAGAAGTCATTCAAACCCTGAAAGGTTTTAATTCTTTTCAGTTAGTGCCGGATAACCATGAAATTTTTGTTCGTTTAGACTCATTATCAGCATTAATTCAAAACGAGCAGCTTAAGAAGGAGTTTGTCAGAAGTATTTCTGCTTTGTGGGTATCAGCTTTGTTGCTCCCCCTTGCAGTGCAAGCGGCAGATAAAGCAACCATGCCTACTTTTACGGCACAATTGTCTTACCAGCCTCCTCCCGCTGTCAAAAGTGCAATTAATACAGATCTGAACCGTCCTTCTGACACAAATTTGAACCAGGGGGATCTTCTATCATTTCTACTTGATAAACCTTTGACGCTTACCATACAACATGTAGATAGCGTTCGGGAGATAGCAGCAATTCTCAAACCTGCCGTTTCAGGAACGGCCCAAGATGCAATGAAGTTCTTATTTAGTCCCTCATTTCCTTCGACTACAGGGGAAAACTCTTTTAGATCAACACTTGGAGCCATAAATCAAGCTTTCGATCATTACGTGGATACGGAAATAAGTGCCAGAAAAACTGCAATCTCGAACACTTTGGCTGGCGAGGAAGAGATTAAGATTCTATTTGAGCAAGCCCTGATTCCCTGCATACAACTGACTTCTGATGTTCTAATTCCAGAGATCGTTAATGGATTTCAAAATTTTGACATAAAAACTATGCAAGAAGCATTATCCAGCGTATTACTCACAATGCTTGGAAGAAGCGTTATTCATGTCATGGACGGAATTCAGACTTCAGTTAATAAACAAATCGAGGGTCTTCTTCGCGAAGCTGCTGGTCAGGCTGCAAATGTTCTTGGACCACTTGGAGCTCAAGATATTTTAAAGAAACCGTTGGAGGCAGCTGTTAAAATTATTGCGGAAATGGTAGCGCCTTTGACACCTGAAGCACAAGAACAACTTTTTGAGAATGCTCTAAACATATTTACTCCAATAAAAGGTAACGCCGTGGACTTCGCCAACCATTTGCAAAGCGATCCGATGTGGATGCCTCAAATGGCTGAAATAGAAGCAATAGCCAAAATTTTGATAAATCATTTAACTGATCATATGATTCAATTCGCTCTAAAACTGATTCCAGCGTTGTTTCAAGCCTTGATCGATGAGCTCCTGGCCATAATCGAACACTGGCTAAATGTAATAGCCAAGATATTAAATACTATTACCGATTTCATAACTAAGTTAATGCAAGAAAAATTAATGAAAGAACTGATTGAACCTGTAATGGAAATCGCTGAAAAAGCCGCTGACGTACTAACGTTTAACATTTTTTCTCTAATCGGTGCCGGTAAAGTAAAAGATGAATTTTTCAAAGGGTTAAGAGGAGCAGTCGAAGCTATAATTCAAGAAGCAATCATCCCTCCTGTTGTTATGACAGTGAAAGAAATCAAGTTCAATCCTCGTAAGCTCGTGGATCTTTGCCGAGACGTTTCCGACTTTACTTTTACTAAATTTTCTGAGATTTTTAACGATTATATTTTTGGGGAGATCCAGAATCAACTTGAAAAAGGTTTAAATATGAAAAATTTCAAATTGGATATTAAAGTGCCCGTTTCTTTTTCGATTGACTTACCATGGCCTTTAGGGTCACAATCCTTATCTCATACGTTTAGACTTACAGATGTCCTCATTCCGTCATCAATCGTTTTGGACATTGTAATGAATTTAATACGTAACAATCTAAAATTAGGAGGAACATCGGAGTATCTTTTCCAAATGGTAGTAACCACTATCGATAATTTCAATAAAGTAGATCAATATAAATTGGATATGGCAGATGCTTTGAAAAAGTATAGTAATTAAAGGAATATCTTTTAATTCATTGTCTCGAAAAGCTGCCTGATTGATGCGTTCTCTGTAATGTCGTACCACTGAATCATTTAATGAATGTGACGTAATGAGATACTTTTTCATATTTGTTTGAAAAGATTGATGGGAGAACTTCATTTCGGACATAGATGGCGCTAAATGCAGTATTCTTGTACTTTTGGTGGGCTAACGGTCCCCATAGTCACTATTTGTATGAAATACACCACATATGAACCTCTTTATAAGCAATAGCGTCACTGGAGTCCGAAATGTTGTTCAAAAGGCTGGAAATTAGCAAATAGTGTCATCTGAGTCCGAAACCCTCAGAGGCTCAGATAACGATAACACTGTTGAAGCTGGCGGCTACCAATAAACTAAAAGCAGCAAAAAACTAAGAGCAGCGAATCTCTCTTTATTATGAGAATCGCTGCTCTAGAGTTTTTTACGATGAAACCGTCTGTCTTACTCAATGAAGTAAGTAGTTTTTAGTATAGCGCCCTTGGACTGTTCATCCATCTGAAATGCGATAAGGTGCCTTGTAATCGCCTGCCTCTGCCTATTGGATCAGCTCAAGAAGTTCTGCAACATTCGCCTTGTACTGTGGCTTGAAATCCTCTGATTTCATATAACCCGCAAGGCTGGATAAGAACTGTCTGCCTTCCGGCGTATCACTAACCTTATCAGCATCCAATGCGCATATCAGCAGGTTGCCTGCTCCTACACTGCATTCCACTAGGAAACTCAGCTTATGATTGCGTTCAAAATTATCGATAGTCTGCACAACGGGATTCCAATCGCGGTCAGCTGCATCCATGATGAGCGATTTCGAATTCTCAACAATACTCCACCAAGGATAAGTAGAATATTCCTCGCTCGGGAACTCACGAAGCACCGGGTGCTTGTTATCAATCAACAGCCCCATAGTACCAATGGGTACTGGCCGGTTCATGCTCTCTGAGATCGAGCGGAACATTGGATAACACCAGAAATCTGTGCAGTAATAACCTTCAACAGCATTTTTGAGAGATTCCGGTTTCGGCATAAGCAGTACATTCTCACCTTGCTCCAGCAATGCAAGCGCATCATCAGACAGCTTGTCGAAGACATGGACACCCTCCAGCATGTTGCCACTCTTCACTGGATAAATCCACAGGTCATAGCTCTTACGGATATCTGTTCCCTGTATGGAGAGGGACAATACGATAGTACTCATACGGTCAACTTCAGGTAGTTTTATTGCCAGATCGCAGATATCGATATAATTCGTTCCTGCAGGTACGTCCACCTCGGTTGAACCTGCGGCGAGTATATCATTATCCGCGGTAAGCTCCCAATGCAGATCAAATGCACTCGGCATACCACTGCGGAAACAGCTCAGTTCAACATGGGCATCGAACGTTTCACCAGAGACATAGTTATACTTGGGAAATCTCGCCAACAGAACGGCATCATTACAAAAAGTTCGCCAGTCCTCAGCACTTATCATTCCTTTGGAATCCATAAAGGCGTCAAGGACACCCACCAGCGCCGTTCCCTGGCCACTGAAATCCTGCAAATCAAGCAATTGGAAACCCGCAAGCCTCCGGGAGCGGAATGCCGCCTCGAGTTCCTCTTTGTAGCAAGCTACTGCCAGTTGCCCCGAGCATTCGAAATATTTGGCGGCCAAATGACCCAGCCCTTTACTTTCCAGTCGTTCACGGAAAATTTTGAAATTCTCGGCTTTGAGCGGACCGTTGTATTTATCGATTTCCTCATAATTTGGATAGGTAGCATACTGTCCAATCTCATGCGAGATTACCGGAATGTGCGGTATCCATTCTGCGGAAGCATCTCCAGCCTTCACCGTCTTGGCTTCCGTACCATACTGGATCTGGATCTCGCCGCCAGCGGCAGCTTCCATCCCCTCTCCGTTGAAGAAATCCTGAGGGATGATCTGATCGTCATAGTCTTTCATCGTGCCTGGCAGATCGATCTGGACATGACCTAATGGAGCATCACACATCGCATAGGAGCCTCTGAACAGCCGATCTCTGGAGAAGCGCACGCCGCTGAAGAAATCGTCATGTTCCAGAATTTCTGGCACCCATTGGTGGTTATTGGACCCCTGTGTATAGAGAATCCGGTTATCAAATGCTTTATAGTCCTTTAGGAAGGAATCAATCTTGGCTTTGCTGCCCCATAGCTCGTTGCCAAGCGACATCATCACGAAGGAGGGGTGATTGCCAAAAGCCTGAAGAATGGCATAGCCTTCGCTGATCAGATAGTCCTGCTCCGCCTGATTATGGCCCTCGTCGGTTTCTTCTGTGATTGTTCCCCAGAATGGAAGCTCTGGTTGCATGTAGATACCGAGCATATCCGCTGCGGTGAAAGCAGCTTCCGGCGGACAGCAGGTATGAAAGCGATAATGATTGATGCCGTAAGACTTGGAGATGCCCAGGATTCTTACCCATTCCTCGACGTCAGTCGGGGCATAACCGGTTAGCGGGAAGATCAGGCCGTCATGTTTGCCGCGGAGGAAGGTTTTTTCTCCGTTGATTGTAAACTTATCGCCCTCTGCCCGGAATTCCTTCAATCCAAAAACGAGCTCCTGTCGGTCCATTATATATCCACCGCTGTCTTTCAAAACAAGGTTTATGTTATAAAGATTGGGAGCGCCTTCACTCCAGAGCAGCGCGTCTTGACCAAGCTCATAGTTGACGGAAAAACTACCCGGTGAGACTGGGTACTCCCGCTGATCCACAGCATGTGTATTGTCGCTGTTGAAGCTCTGCGCAGACACTGTAAGTATAGATTCGTTCCTGCTGTCCAAGGTTGCCGTGATTCGGACTGAGCGGGCTGAGAGATCCGGATCGAGCCGGATGCCGCTGAGCCGTGACTCACCATAGAACTGAAGCTCCATACGTCCGGTAATCCCATTCCAGTTGGTCTGGGTATCCTGCGACGTTAAATGTCCACCTTTGGTTGGGTAACCCGTATTGTCCACACGGATGGTGAGCGTATGATTCCCAGGTTGAAGCTGCGGCAACTCGTATATATGTGGGGTGTTCAGACTGTTACGGCTGCCTATTTCCTGATTGTCCAGCCATAGAGTCGTCAGCCTCGTGCGTTCCAAATATAGGAAGCAGACTTTGCCGGCTAGTTCTTCCGGAATGACGACCTCTTTTGAATACCAGACTTGCCCTTCAAACAAATACTCATCCGTTAATGCGCTTACTAAAACATCCTCGTTCTTCGAACCTTTGCGTGCGTAGGACGTTGTTCCCGGCAGTGTGATAACATCTGTAAAAGGCAATGCCAGTCCTTGATTTCCCTCATCCAATTGCAACTTCCATTCGCCTTTCAGGCTGATCTTTGTCTGCAAAATATCACTCCTAATAATGATAATCTCTGAACTCCTGAGGTGTAGTGCCGGTTGTTTTCTTAAAAAGGAAGGTAAAATAAGCCGCGGTTTGAAAGCCCACTTGCTCGGCAACCTCGTAGACCTTAATATTGGGGTCACGAAGTAGTTCCTTGGCTTTGTTCATACGCGCTTCCTGCACGAAGTCGGAAATCGTGCGGCCCATTTCTTTTTTGAAGAGAACACTTAAATAGCTGTGATTCAAGTGAAACTGCTCAGCAAGCTGCTTTACAGTCATGTTCTCATGCAGATGCTCCTCCAGTTGGCGGGCGACCCGCTGGATAAGGTTATGCTGCTGAGCGACCTGCTCTCTTTGATTAAGCTTAGCATATTGCGCCAAATATTCCAGTACGACCTTCCTGACTTCATCTACGCCTGTACAGTCGATCAGCCGCTGCCACATGAGGATGTTCATCTCTGAATCCTTCTCATGTATACGCTTCAGTTTTCTGGCTAGTTCGCTAAGCAAACCCATTCCCAAAGCCTGCACATAGGAAAAGGATACAGGCTCTCTCGCAAGTAACACTTCGAAAGCATGATTGAAATATGCGGAAGCTTTATCGCTCTCTCCTCTGTCCAGTAGCTTAACGATTTCCGGAATGTATTCTTCACGCAACCGGAAATCATGATATTCATTCATCAAGTTCCGGTCGAAATAGAGGATTTGTCCGTAGCCGGCCAGCCTGGCACCGGTCATCATATGCCTTACTTCCTTATAAAGCAACGGTATTTCCGTCCAGAACAAACACTCTCTGCTGATTCCTACCGAGACGGAAGCTTTATACTGCTCTCTTAGGATATCTTGGATAAACGCAAGCTGCTTCTCAAGTCTTGCCCGCACCAATGGCGTTGCGTTCAGCACAATGACGGCCAATTCATCCGCTCCTGTCTTCCCTATATAGGTACCGGAGAAGCCAGATAGACCCGTCTTAACGCAGTTCAATAACCCTTCGCTAAGCAGGATCCGATCCTTGGCATCATGCGGATTATCTAGGAACCTGCGGTCATATCCGAACAGGAATAATGTTGTCTGCCATTCCCCAATAGGCAGATCCAGCAGACGCCGCCAGGATTCGAGTAGCTCATCACTGTGGATCCAGCCTTCGACCATATCTTTGACGAAACGTTCCTGCAGCACCTCATAGCTCTCTGTAACTTTCTCCCTAAGTACAGTGGTTTCCTGTTCAATCTGTTTTTTCTTCTCAACTACTTCTCTGAACGCCGCCAGTTTCATTTCGAGTTCTTCCGTCTTGATGGGCTTCAGAACGTAAGCTTTAGCTCCCAGATGTATAGCCTCCTGCACAAATTCAAACTCGTCATATCCACTAATCATCACAGTCTGTAAAGACTGGAGTAACGGATAATCCGCTCTGCATCTGGCGAGCAGCTCGATCCCTGTCATACCGGGCATCGAGACGTCAGCGATCAGCACATCCACAGGAGTTTCTCCTAGGATTGTTAGTGCTTCTTCACCAGATAATGCAGTTAACGGTTCCTCATACCCCAGAGCTTTCCAGCCAATATGACGAAGAAGCCCTTGAATCTGCATAGGCTCGTCGTCGACAATTAATGCCCTCATTAAGCTCCATCCCCCTTTTTTATCTCAGGACTTTCCTTGCAAACAGGGATATCAATGGTTACACAAGTCCATTCGTCTTCTACACTGTCAATCTCAAAGCGGCCCTCTGTGCCAAAATACAATGAAAGACGTTCACGGATATTGTTCATCCCGAATCCGTTTTGCGTCCCCGTGTAGCTGCCGGCACGGATCTGATCCAGCTTCTCACTGCCAATCCCTTTTCCATTATCAAAAATCTGAAACTGCACCGTATTCTCCACTCGTTTGATCGTAATTTGTATAAAAGCATGAGTTCTAGTTGTGATGCCCCCGTGCAGATAACAGTTCTCGACCGTTGGCTGTAGGATCAGCTTAATGCTGTACAGGTCAAGAACGTCAGGCTCTACCAGCCACTCTACGGATACCTGACCGGGATAACGCAGCTGCTGAATTTCGATATACGCCTTAAGATGCTCAATTTCGTCACGGATCAGCGTCACATTAACCCGGTTATTGAGTGCCAGCCGATAGAATGTCGTCAGCGCATCTATGGTTCGGATTTGCAATTCGTCCTGCTGATCTAATGCCCGCCAACGGATCAGACTTAGCGAATTATAGATGAAATGAGGGTTAATCTGTGCCTGCAACGCCCTGAATGATTGCTCCCGCTCTTTGAGCATGGCCTCTGTATGTTCTTCGACCAGTTTTCTCAAACGGCCAGACATGGAATTGAACAATATCTCAAGTTCACCCAGCTCATCGTTGTCACGGTTTCTCACTGTAACTTCGAAATAGCCCTGTGAGATATCTGTCATTCGGGTGCCCAGCTTGCGGATCCGCCAAATCACATTTTTAAGTACAATCATAACTAGAAATATAGACAGCAGTAGGAAAAATGCAATACCTGCTCCGATATAGTACATAATCCGTGTAGACTGCTCCTCCAGTCGGTCAAGATGCACAAGCGCGGCAACCGTCCAGCCAGACTTAATCTCCTGAGTGATCAGCATCATCCCGCTTTTTGTCGCCGATGTTTCCAACGAGTTGTTCCAGTACTGACCTAAGGAGGATGAGGATAACCGGCTGCCAATTTCTGAGGGCTCCGAGGATGCAATAATTCGATCGTTGTCGTCAACAATATACAATTCTCCGGCCCCTTCAAAAGGATGCTCGAACGATTCCATGAAGACACCGTTATAGTTCAGTAACAGGTACACAATCCCGTAAACATCTCCATACGCGTTCAGAATTTTATAGGACACCACTAGCTTAGTCCTGTCGTCCGCTGCATTAGTCCATACCAGATTGTCTGTTGTGCGAAGCATTTTCATATACCAATCCCGCTCTCGAATGCCCGAAAGGCTACGTTCTTCCGGCTTCCACAGAAGCCCTCCATCTTGAACTAGTGTATCGTTGGTATGATAGATCCGGAAATTCTCAATACCTGGCAAGTATTTGCTGGTGAGCAGAAAGGATCGGTCCACATAATTGACCGTACCCAATTGTTCATCGATATCCGCATAGTCCCTGGCTAATCTAGAGATCAGCTCACCATCCGTAGCCGTCCGGGTAGCCAGCAGATCATAGCTTTGCTTCCTGAATTCAATACTCTGCGCACTTTGCCGAACGGCTTCCCTGATCGTAAGCATATAATTGGCCCGCACCGTATGAAGCATCATGTACCCTGCACCTGCAGCCAGCAGTACGGTGGGGAGAAATACAATTAATCCGTAGAATAATACAATTTTACTCCTCAGGTTCATGGATCGGGTCATACGGATGATCCATTTCTCTATTTGTTGTTTAATCATAGATTCCCCCCATGAAGTGCAAAGGGAGCCCCCTCCAAGTGAGAGGTGCTCCATTAATTTTTTATCGTTTAAGATCCGCGACTGAAAGAGCATCACGGTTGTCTATTGCAAGGCTGTTACTTCCTCCTTGTACGTATCCAGCCACTCCTGCTTGACTTCACTCCAGTGCCCACGCTTCTCTAGTGCTGCTTGGAAATCGCTCCAATTCTTCTCGAATTGCCCCTCGTCTTTGGCCATTAAAAGCTTGGCTCGATATTCCTTGCGGATATTTTCGATCTCCGGTGAATATTTCTCCCATGCGCCGCCCTGTTTCATCTGGAATAGATCATAAGGCTCTGCCACGCGGATCGTTCCCATTTTGCCGATAGCTTCTGTGAACTTAATTGTCTTAGCAGCTCCGGCTTTTCCTGCATCCTCTGTGTTCCACCATGGGTACCATTCATTGCTGTAAGAGGCAGTCATGTAAAGCTCAGGGGTGACTTTAGCTTTTTGTGCGGTGTCTCCGGAATTGCGGCTCGTCTTGTAGGTTTCGTCTGTGAATTTCCATTTGCCCAACGGTTGATCAATCCAATCCCAGTATAATCCCGCCGGTCCTTCATTAATGACCTGCTGCTGCTCAGGTTTCGGCTGCAAGGTATAATCGAAGAATTTCAGAATAGCTTCCAGATTTTTAGTTTTTTCACTAACATAGACATCATAGCCTGGATTCGGATTGGTAACCTGATTAATTCCGACTTTCTCTACACCATTCACTTTAGGAAAAGGGATCGCTTCGTAAAACCACCCTGGCTCTGTTGGGCCGTCCAATGTCTCCCAGGCTGAGGCAGGAATGTTCCAGAAGCTGCCGACATTGAAGGCAATACGACCTGATTTGTTCTTTTCTGTATACTGTTCTTTTTTGCTGGTGACGACCTCAGGATCGATCAACTTCTCCTGGTACATCTTGTTCATCCATTGATAAGCTGCTTTATAATTGGGATCGTCGTAAGCGAATACAAAATCATCGCCGCGTTTGTCAACGCCATTACCCGCTGTAGTCACCCCGAATGCTGTCAAAATCGCGTTTTCATCACTCCAGCCCAGATTATCACTAGTGTCCATCAGGAATGATAAAGGAATAAGCGATTTGCCGGAAGCGTCCTTCACTTCTGTAGCTTTCCGAAGGAAGGTCTCAACTCCTTCCAACGTTGCTAAGTCCTCTTTGGTCATACCTGTTTTCTCCAGCACATCACTTCTGACAATCCAGGCTTGAGATGCCCAACCTGGCCACGGATCTTCCGGGTTTTGGTCAAACCAGGTAGGGATGGACCAGATATGACCCTCATTATCCTTCATAAGTTCCAGATACTGCTTTGGAATAGACGCAAGTCCCGGATATTTGTCAGGCATGTCGAAATACTGCTCTAGCGGCATAAGCTGTTTCGACCGGTTCATCGCGCTTTTGACCGTTTCGTTTCGGCTGAAGATAGCTGCATCCTCAAAGCCGCCAGTGTTTATCTTCAAATTAAGTGCAGTCATCGCGTCGCCTTGAGTGGTTTCCAGCTTCACATTTACTCCAGGCTCCTGTTCACGCCAATATTTCTGGACCAAACTATCATTATTGATGGTTGCCGTCCATCCGAGCCAGAGATTAAAGGAAGTCGAGCCACTAGCGGGCTGGTTACTTGACGTTTCATTGTCACTTCCAGGCTTGTTCGCAGTATTCCCACCTGATCCGGAGCATCCGGCAATAGACATCAGTAAGGTTACTGCAGCCAAGGCGGCTAGACCCGTTTTTTTGATCATCATTGATTATTTCCCCCTGTTCTATTATTGTAAATCAACCTTTTACTGACCCTACAAGAACTCCTTTCACAAAATATTTCTGCAGGAACGGATACACACACAGGATGGGGATTGCACTCACCATAACGACTGCCATCTTAATCGACATCAGCGTAATGTTCTGCATTTGTGAGCTTCTCGCCAAAGCTTCCTGGTTGGTATTCGAGCCAAGGACAGCGGATAAATCCTGAGCAGCGAGCAATTGCTGCAGGAAGGTCTGCACCGGAATCAGATTCTGCTTCGTGACGAAGAAAGCACCGGCGAACCAATCATTCCAGTGTCCCACTGCGGTAAACAGACCCAGCGCTGCAAGCATAGGTTGAGAGAGTGGAATAATAATCTGAATCAGCGTACGAACAGGACCGGCTCCATCTAGTTCAGCGGATTCTACCAGAGCTTCAGGGATTCCCTGTATAAACTTCAGCATGACAAACATGTTCCAGACCGAGAACAGCCCGGGGAAAATATACACCCAGAACGTGTTGATAAGCCCGAGATTATTAAGCTGAATATAGAAAGGAACCAGTCCTCCACTGAATAACATGGTTAAAAGAATATAGCCTAGTATCGTGCTTCTTAATGGTAGACCGCGGTAGGACAAGCCAAAGGCCACCAGAAGTGTGACGATAAGTCCTGCGAATGTGCCAATGACTGTCCTAGCGATTGTAATTAGATAAGACTGGCGGATAATCTCATTTCCTAATACAATCTCATAATTAATTAATGTGAAATTCTTGGGCCATAGATACACGCCACCTTTGGCCGCACTTGCACCGTCATTCAGTGAGATGGCCAGCATGTACAGGAATGGATATAGTACAGACAAGCACAGACCGGCCAGTACTATGACGATGACGTATTGAGCTATTTTTTCACCTCTGCTGAGCTTCATATGCCATCACCATAATCCTTCACCATTTATTTTTCTGGATAACTGATTAGTCGAAACAACCAATATCAAGCTGATCACTGAGGATAACAATCCCACTGCGGTCGCCATCCCAAAATATCCCTGCTGCAATCCGTTGCGGATGATATACGTATCCAGTACATCCGCGACCCCTTGATTAGCAGAATTCATCAGCGGATAAATCTGATCCATCCCTACTGAAATCAGGCTTGGGATACTCAGAATGAGCACAATCGATATTGTCGGTAGAATACCCGGGAAGGTAATATGCCGAATCTGGGCTAGCTTTCCTGCACCCTCTACTTTGGCGGATTCATACAATTGCGGATCAATCGTTGTGATCGCAGCCAAATAGAGAATCGTGTTCCAGCCGGTCTCTTTCCACAAGCCGCTTAATATAACCATGGGCCGGAACCACTCCGTGGAACCTAGAAAAAATACGGGATCACCACCTGCTTTCTCGATGAACTGATTGACCAGCCCACCATCCAAAGTCAGAAAAGACTGCAGGATGTAAGCGACTACAATCCATGAGAAAAAATGTGGCAAATAGCTGACCGATTGCACGAATCGCTTAAATACAGGCCGGGTTACCTCGTTAATCACCAGTGCCAGTAGAATCGGTGCCGGGAATCCGAAGATGAACTTAAGCACGGATATATATAACGTGTTTTTGACGACAGTTAAAGACTGGGGATCTTGCAGGAAAGAAAAGTTGTCTAATCCCACCCATGCGCTGTTCCAGATCGAGGTGCCAATCTGAAAGTCGCGGAAGGCGACCTGAATCCCTGCCATCGGAATATAGCTGAACAGAAATAGCAACAGCACTCCCGGAAGAATCATTAAATATTGCCATCGGTACTTGTAGAACTTAGCGTACAATTTACATCCCTCCTTGATATTTCTATCATAAGGTGCAGCGGGAACCCTGCCTATATAACAGTGATTGGTTATCTATTGCTCTGATTGGTTCTTTAAAGCGCTTACGTTGTTAGACAAGCTCCGCGCACACGCAAATAAACGCAGCCTTAAACGGCTGCGTTACATTTTTATGACGAAAGCTAATTATTCAAATTCAAATTAATATTATTGTTAATGTACGGCTTTTTGCCCTACCGGTTGTGAAGCCTTGGAATAGCGGTTCTCTGGCAATGGAATACCGAGATTTCCACGCAGGGTGCTACTTTCGTATTCAGTGCGGAACAGGCCCCGCTCTTGCAGAATCGGCACTACCCGATCGACGAATTCCTCCAATCCGTTAGGAACAGCAGCGGCGATCATAAATCCGTCTGCTCCTCCACCCTCAAACCAGGTTTGAATCTGATCAGCCACTTGCTCAGGTGTGCCAATAAAGCTGCTGCGCGGGGTAGCGGATTGTAAGGCGACCTGTCTTAGTGTTAAGCCTCTCTCCTTCGCGTCCTTTTTGATTTTATCCGTGCCGCTCTGAAAACTATTGCGCCCCAACTCGCCAAGCTCAGGGAACGGTTCATCCAGCGGATATTGCGAGAAATCATGATGCTCGAAGAATCTGCCCAAATAGTTCAGTGCATTCTCAATCGTCACGAGACCAGCAACCTCCTGATATTTGCGCTCTGCTTCCTCTGGTGTGTCGCCAATGATTGGTGCAATGCCAGGAAAGATCAGCACCTCATTCGGCTCCCTGTCAAATGAAGCTACCCGTGTCTTAACATCACTATAGAATGCCTGGGCATCTTCTAGCGTTTCGTGGCCAGTGAAGATAGCATCCGCTTCCTTTGAGGCGTAATTTTTACCAACTTCTGAGGAACCTGCCTGAAACACGACTGGCTGCCCCTGCTTCGAACGGGCAATATTGAGCGGTCCTTTCACAGAGAAAAACTCGCCTTGATGGTCCAGGGTATGCATTTTTTGCGGATCAAAGAAAACACCTGTTTCTTTGTCTCGAACAAACGCATCATCCTCCCAGGAATCCCATAATCCGCGTGTCACCTGCAAATATTCGGTAGCAATACGGTAGCGCTTGCCATGGTCAGGATGCTCTGTTTTGCTGTAATTCGAGGCAGAGCCTTCCAGCGGTGAAGTCACCACATTCCAGCCGGCCCGGCCACCGCTGATTACATCCAATGAGCCGAATTGACGCGCGACGGTAAACGGTTCACTGTAGGAGGTGGACAGGGTACCAACCAGACCAATGTTGGTGCTCACGGCGGCGAGTGCGCTAAGGATGGTCAGCGGCTCAAACCGGTTAAGGAAATGCGGAATGGACTTTTCATTAATGTACAAACCGTCTGCGATGAAGATCAGATCCAGCTTGCCTTCTTCTGCCTTCTGTACCCACGCTTTGTATAATTCAAAGTTTACACTTGCATCCGGCTTTGCATCGGGATGGCGCCACATCGACGTGCTGCCTCCTACTCCATGCAGCAGTGCGCCTAGCTTCAGTTGTTTTGGTTTGGTCATGTTCATTCCTCCTAAAAGTTTTGTGAGCATACGATTCCCAGCTTTTACTTCATGCAAAACTAACTTTGAAAGTATTCATTGCACGAACGATGCATTGACTGCGCCCTGCTTGATTCGCTCGATCTGGCCAAGATGCCTTTCCACATGTGCGGTGAAGCTATGGACGATATCGGAAATTTTCACGATCTCCCCCTTGAAGTTAATCCCGCTTTTCTCCCAATCCTCTGCGCTGAGCCGTTCAAACAATAGACTGTTATAATAAAGCAGGCTGCGGAACAACTCCAGGCTATCGGAAGCATAACCACTGTTGGCGTACTGGCCGCTGACCCAAGCGTCCTGATTGAAGACTGGCAGCTGCGCAGTTGTAGCAGCGAGAATATCACGGATGCGGAACGAAACCACAATGCTGTGATCAGCTAGATGAGCCAGCACCTCAGTGACACTCCAACTTGTTGGTTCCGCCTTCCATTTCAGCTGTTCCTCTGTTAACCCTGCAGTTGCATGCACCAGCTGGTTGTAAGTACTTAAAAAATTACTGATTTGAACTTTGCTCATTAAATCCCCTCCATTATAAGGCCTGCTTGCGAATGATCAGGTGCAAAACGTGATAACGAAAAAGGTTGGATGTTGTGGTTGGTAGCTCCACTTGTCGCCATATCAGCAAGTATTTCACCTACAACACTAGAAAATTTAAAACCATGCCCTGAGAACCCTCCGGCTACCAGCACATTGGAGTGGAGCGGATGGCGGTCAATAATGAAATCTTCATCAGGCGTATGCTCATATTTGCATACAGAACCTTTAAGTAATCGGCCAGCTGCACCCGGCATATAAGACTCCAGTACTCTTCGGAGGTCTTGCTCATCGCTGGCTTCACTGCCAAAGGGAGCAAGTAGTGTGCCTGGTTTCCATTCCAGCCCCGTATCGTGCCGGCCGATCTTCAGACCGGCTCCATCAATGCTGGGAAAGCCATAATAGCCACCTTCCTCAGCTCCTAGCGTGAAGCCAGGGAAGTTACCGGCAGCAAAAGCAGGTGAGCTCTCAAACCAGCCCACAACTTTACGGATCGCCTTGATTGGCAAATGCACAAAAGGCGCTAACGCACCAAACCAGGCTCCGGCACTAAGAATAGCTGACGCTCCGTGATAATCGCCGTTTGTTGTATGAACTGTTACACTACTTTCGCGGGCGGTGACGTTTACTACCGAAGTGTTCATCAACAGCTCCGCACCCTGTCCAAGAGCAAGCTGGAGGTAGGCGGAGATACAGCGCTCGCTATACAAATAGCCGGCATCTGGTTCATACATTGCCGCGAATGTGTCCGGAATGTTCAATCCCGGCCAGCGCCGCCGGATCTCTCCGGCATCCATATGCTGGACCTGCACCTTCCGTTTCTTTGCTTCCGCGAGACGACCGCTGAAGGAATACACTGCACTATCTGCAAGATTCAAAACGCCCGAGCGGACAAGCAGTTCTATTCCGCTCAACTGCTCGGCTTCTTGCCATAAACGATCTGCCCGCAGAGCCAAATCAATGTAGGCGGGATCTCCACTGTAAGCATGCCGGATCAGCCGGGTTTCCCCGTGATGGCTTCCCTGTGTATGTGGAGGATCAAAGGCATCAATTAGCAGCGTCTTCACTCCGCGCCTCGCAAGATAGTAACCGGCGCTCATGCCCATCGAGCCTGCCCCGACGATAATTACATCGTAACTGTTATGTTCAGCTATAATTCTGCACCTCCATCGGGACTGTACTGCACTAGGGATCGTACAGCTACATCCGCAAGGAAATGTGCTGCCACAGGGAGTGCACGTTCATCCAGATTGAAGGCCGGATGATGCCACTCCTGGCTTCCTTCAATACCTACAAAAACGAACAGTCCGGGTACCACGCGCTGATAGAAGGCGAAATCCTCTCCAGCCAGAGAAAGCTCTGGCTGAATCGCTCGGTAGCCAAGAGCTTCGACCGATTCAACTCCAAGCGCTGCTAGGGAGGGATCGTTGATAACCGGAGGTGGCCCTTCTATCCAGCGAACGGTAGCTTCTGCTCCAAGAGCCGCTGCTACACCGACCGCCACTTCCTGAAACCGGTCCAGCACTTTGCTGCGCACCGTTTCATCAAAGGTGCGGATCGTCCCTTCAAGCACGGCTTTTTCGGGGATAATGTTCCATGAATTGCCGCTGTGAATCTGCGTCACACTAACCACCGCACTCTGCAGAGGAATGACATTGCGACTTACAATGGACTGGAATGCCGTCACAATATGCGAAGCCGCTACAATCGGGTCTATACCAGCTTCCGGAACGGCAGCATGAGAACTGCCACCCTGCACTTCAATCACAAACCCGTCAGCTGCTGCCATTAAAGGACCACCCTTAATACCGATGGTTCCGACTGGCAGGTCTGGCTTGTTATGCAGCCCGATCACTGCCCGGACGTCTTCTAGTGCCCCGCTAGCAATGATTCGTTGTGCACCCTGCGCCTTCTCCTCCGCTGGTTGGAATAACAGGCGCACCGTTCCCTGTAATTGCTGCTCTCGCTGTTTCAATTGATAGGCGGCACCAATCAAGGCAGCCGTATGGAAATCATGCCCGCAGGCATGCATTTTGCCGGGATGTAATGAAGCAAAGGATACTCCGCTTTCCTCCTGGATTGGCAAGGCATCAATATCTGCGCGCAGTGCGATGACCGAACCAGGCTTTTTACCGCCAATCTCTGCGATCACGCCGGTAGACAGACCGTATTCTACGATCCTGACTCCTGCCCGCTCCAGCAGAGAAATAATATATTCTGTTGTGCCATATTCTTCATTGGACAGTTCCGGGTGCCGGTGCAGATGACGGCGTATCCCGATTAATTCTTCTTCAAGCGCTTCCGCACTCAACTCTTTAGCTTTACTTGTCATATACAGTCATCCTCCTTTACACGATTTCCTGTGTGATACCGAGCCCGCCCGCTTTATGCCTCTGCAGCCACTTCAGCGATTGCTTCGCTCAGTAGCTCAAAGGATCGGAGCCGTTTGTCAAAGGGCTGTACATTCGTCGTTATGATGAACTCCTCGACACCGGATGCCTCTGAAAGTTCCAACAACTGTTCACGGACAGATGATTTTGTTCCCTTGGTAATCTCCGATTCCAGCTCTTCAATCGTGTAGGCTTCATTGCTCTGGCGGGCAAATTCCTCCGCCTGTTCCAAGGTCCCTACTGTCAGCTTCTTCCCGCTCGCCAGTTGAATCCGGATCAGCTTATGCGCACCTGCCAGTTCTTTCGCTCCCTCCTCAGTCTCAGCCACCACTAACGCTAAAGCGATAATCGCTTGCGGTTGTCTGCCCTGTGAAGAAGCGAAACCGCTGCGGTAAGCACGAATGGCATCCAGCGCTACCGCCTTATCGCTGTTAATAAACAGGGAGAATACGTACGGTAACCCCAGTTCAGCGGCAATTTCCGCGCTGCTTACACTCGCGCCAAGGACATACAGCTCGGGAGGAATACCAGGAAGGGGACCTGCCTTCAACCCTGCCAGCGGATGGTTTTCTTCGAGGCGGTTATGTACATACTTTTCCAGCTCGATGATTTTGTCCGTCAGGTCTGGGGTCTCAGCTTTTCCCTGCTGTAGTGCCTGTGTGCTGCGTGGGAGTCCACCGGGAGCACGTCCCACACCGAGATCCACTCGTCCAGGAGCCAGTGTAGACAGCACATTGAAGTTCTCCGCTACCTTATACGGGCTGTAATGCTGGAGCATGATGCCACCGGATCCAATGCGGATTCGCTCTGTTTTAGCCAGAAGATGTGAGATAAGTACTTCCGGGGAAGAGCCGGCTACCTGCTCGGAGTCATGATGCTCTGAAACCCAGAACCGGTGGAATCCAAGCTCTTCGGACAGTTGTGCCAGCTTGATCGTATGCTGGAATGCTTCCTCCGGCGTTTCTCCCGGATAGATCGGACTTTGATCAAGTACGCTGATTGTAATAGCCATTGTTTTGCCTCCTATATGGAATAGTTAAATTCAGGTGTGATCCGCTTCAGGAACTGCTTCGTTCTTTCTTCGCGCGGATGGTTAAACAGCTCTGCCGGTGTCCCTTCTTCAACAATGACGCCTCCGTCCATAAAAACCACATGATTCGCCACCTCGCGAGCAAAGCCCATTTCATGAGTCACCACAATCATTGTGATGCCTTCCTTGGCAATTTTACGGATGACGGCCAGCACCTCACCCACTAACTCTGGGTCCAACGCCGATGTGGGTTCGTCGAACAATATAACCTCCGGCTCGAGCGCCAAGGCACGGGCAATGCCAACCCGCTGCTGTTGGCCTCCGGACAGCTGACTTGGATAGGCGTCCAGCTTGCTGCCAAGACCAACCTTTTCAAGTAGGGCGATACTCCGATTTTTCGCTTCGTCCTTCGGAAGCTTTTTGACAATCAGCAGTCCCTCCATCACGTTCTCCAGCGCGGTTTTATGGCGGAATAAATTGTACTGCTGGAACACCATTGCCGTTTTATGCCGGAGCAGATGAATCTCCTTTTTACGGGCGTGCTTGCAGTTCACTTTGAAATCGCCGATGGCAATCTCTCCGCTGCTTGGCTTCTCCAGATAATTCACACAGCGTAAAAGTGTCGTTTTGCCTGAGCCGCTGGGACCGAGAATGACGACAACTTCACCCTTCGTCACCGTTAAATCTATATTGTTGAGCACCTGATTCCGACCGAATGACTTCGAAATTTGCGCAAGCTTGATCATGCTACTCCACCTCGATTGTACAGATTAATTCTTTTTTCAATCAGCGACGTCACGCGTTCGATCAGGAACGTAAGTCCCCAGAAAATCAGTGCTGCCGCCAGATAAGCCTCAAAAAACTTCCAGTTCGTTGAAGCAACAATTTGCGCCTTAGCATTGATATCCACCACCGAAACGGTAAAAGCAAGGGTAGATCCATGCAGCATACCAATTACCGAATTTGACAGATTGGGCAGACTCGCCGCCAGCGCCTGAGGAAAAACAATCCGCCGCAGTGCCTGGGGCGTGGTCATGCCGATAGAATGTGCCGCTTCCAGCTGACCCCGATCCACTGCAAGCAGACCTGAACGGACGACCTCGGACATATAGGCTCCCGCTGTAATCGAGAACGAAATATAGGCAAAACCGATCATCGGAATCGATACCGACCTGAAGCTCCAGCCGAACTGTACCGCCAGACCATCGATTAATACGGGAAGCCCAAAATAGATGAGCAAAAGATGTGTCAGCATCGGTGTCCCGCGGATGAACGTAACATAACCGACAGCCAGCGGATACAGCAGCGGAATTCTGTATATCCGGATCAACGCTACAGCCACACCAATCACAAATCCAATGAGTACTGAGACAACAGTAATAGATAAGGTCACAGGAATTGCACTTAAAATTTGCACCAGAGCAGTCCAGATAAAAGATGGGTCCAGCTTCATAATCCGCTACCTCCTTTACCCGGTCCAAGTTCAGCAATGATGCGGCGGTAGGACCAGCTTTTGTTGATTTTGAACGATTTTTTCTCCGGTGTATTCCGTTTCTCATGCCGTAACAGCCGGCGTTCTGCTATAAGCAGCAGATTCTCGATTGTAAAGCTGATGACCAGATAGATTAGCGCAAGCGCGATATACGTTTCAATAAAATGCTGAGTTAAACTGCCTAGCGTCTGAGCTTTACCTGACATTTCCATCACCCCAAGAGTAAAGGCCAATGACGTATCTTTCAGTAGAGCAATCACCAGATTGGAGAATACCGGAACTGCGATTCCGAGCGCCTGCGGCAGTACGATTCGCGTAAAGGCTTGAAACCCCGTCATCCCTGTAGCATAAGCAGCCTCTACCTGCCCCTTATCCACCGCCATTACAGAAGCCCGGATCATTTCGGACATGTATGCCCCCGTATGCAGCCCGTAAGTAAGAATCACAAAAACAAGCACGGGAGTCCGGGTCATATCGACATGAACCAGCTTCATAATTTCGGGCAGACCATAATAAAACAAGAAGAGCTGGATAAGGATCGGAGTTCCCCGAAAAAAAGAAATATAGATTTCGGAGATGGTTTTTAACACAGGTACTTTATAAAGTCTTGGCAGAGCTACGAGAAAGCCGACAAGAATTCCTGTCAGTAGAGAACAGGCGACAATCAGAAGCGTAGTGCTTAAAGTCCCTAGTAACTTAGGCAAAAACGAAAATACAAAGCTGATATCAAACTGTGCGCCCATATATTCCCTCCCTTCCCGTGCTCACCGGCTCAATCATTTCACCGAATCCGCTGTAACATCCGCACCCAACCATTCCGTACTAAGCTTGCCTAGTGTGCCGTCTGTCTTCAGCTCTTTAATCGCACTGTCAATCGCATCTGACAGCTTTTGTGAATCGGCAGCATCCTTACGGAAAACATAGAGAATGTCCGCGGAGGACAGCTCGTCGCCCGTTGCTTTTAGCTGATTCTGCGGATCAATGATCGGCAGGACAAAATCTGCAGCCAGCGTTGCGTCCACACGACCAGTACTAATCTGTGCGACGGTATCATTCGCTGCACCATTCTGATACACGATATCAATCGCATTGTCATTCTCTTTATTGTAGTTCTCGAGTATTTGTGCTTGTGCACTCGTTGCACCTACAAGCACCTTTTTCCCTTTGAGATCATCAAGCGATTGGATTGAATTGTTATCCTTTGCCACTACAATGCGGTTTCTCCAGTGGGCATAGGCTTCTTTGTTAAAAGAGTATTTCAGCTCCCGTTCCGGATTTTTTTCCATGACATGGGCGACCAAATCGATTTTTTTGGTTTCCAGGCTCAGCAGCAGATTGCTGAAATCCATGGTTTGAAATTCGAATTCATATTCTGGCAACTGCTTATCGATTTCTTTGAGCAGTTCCACATCAAATCCGGTGAGTTTGCCGTTCTCATCTATGAAGCAGACTTTCGGAAAAGCAGTACCCGTGCCCACAATGATCTTAGTTACCTTTGCCGAATCCTTTGCCGGTGCCGCAGCTTCTGCTGCATTTCCATTCTGATTGCTGCTAGCGCTGTTACTGTTGTTTCCGCAGCCGGCAATCGCCAGTGTCAATACCGATGCAAATATTAGTGAAATGGACTTTTTCATTGTTTTATCCCCTTTAAATGAACTGTGGTTTGTCTGTAAGTGTTTTTTTCATCAGATACATAATGCCGTCACCGTTCTGCTGATCCAGTTCTAAAAACCGTTCGTACCCCCGGCGTTCATACATTTGAACCAACCACGGATGTTTCTTCGCCGTTGCCAGCGTGACTGCAGCCGAACCTAACTGACCAGCAATAATGTTCTCTTCCACCCAATCCAAAAGTTTTCCACCATAACCTCTGTTACTGTAATCTGGATGAGCAGCAAACCATTTGATAAAAGGCAGTGGGCTAATCTTCTTAATCTCTTCTTCCTTTGAAAGGGTTATGGTCGCAACTATCGTTCCGTCAACTTCAAGCACATAACACTCATTCGTAGCTATATTGTCTTCAATAAGCGCCAAGTCGGCTGTGGCCGCCGGCCAATGCAGCCCGAGTTCACGAATCAGCTGATAGGCACGATATGTAACATCTAGCAATTGCTCCGCATCCTTCAGTTCTGCCAGCCTGTATACCTCACTCATCACATGCCCTCCAGCCTTTCCAAAATTAACTTTATAATCCCTATCGAAATAGTCGTGATTATATGCAATTAACTTTATCACTGCATGTGTCCATGCGCTAATAGAGTTTTTTAATACATCTATACAATTAGTCGATCTCCCACTTTACCAATCCCCAGTTCTAGCAGGGTTTTGATGAATTCTGCGTTCTCTCCATTTAGCGAAATCAGGCTGGTTCGCAAGGAGATGCCTTCCGTCTCCGCAATATCCACCCGGATCAGTGACCCAACCGCCACTTCCTCCTGCACACTGAGGGCGGGAAGAAAACAGATGCCTGCTTTTTTCAATACCAGCTTTTTGGCTGTCTCCAGGTTATCTACCTGATATTCAATCTTCGGCGGCTGTTCCATACTCTCAAAAACACGATGCAGCCGCATCCAGTCCAAAGAGCCGCATTCAAAAAAAACCAACGTCTCCTGACGGATATCCTCCAGTGAAGCCCGTTGTGCTCTAGCAAAGCGGTGTCCCTCATGTACATACAGTGAGATGGGGTCCTCGCAGAAAGGAAAGGTTTGAATTGCCGGATTTACGACCTTACGGATAAAAGCCAAATCAAGCTCTTTCGATTTTAACTTTTCAGTCAATACTTCCGTAGAAGCTGTCATAAGCTTGATTGTGATATGAGGATATCTGCGCTTTAAATGAAGCATCAGATGGGGCATTAAATAATTGGAAACCGAGACCGTACTGCCGATTCTCAGTTCATTTGGAATGTGTCCCTTAGCCTGAACCTGATATTTACCGTTCTGATAGATCTGGAGAATCTGCTGGGCATAGGGTAGAAACTGTTTACCTTTATCCGTCAGGTTAATCTGCTTCCCCAACCGATCAAACACTTTGCAATCCAGTTCCCTTTCTAGCGATTGAATCCGGGCCGTTACTGTCGGCTGTGAGATATATAGGACTTCGGCCGCTTTATTGAAGCTTCCATAATGATTGATGTAGACAAAGGCCTCAATATTATCAATGTTCATCCCTAATCCCCCTATGCTTATATTAATTTTACTATTCCGATAAAAAAACAATGAATTATAGCGGTGCTTTCCTATAGATTTTGTTTATATCTTAGTCATCGCCCTATTTTTTGTCAACAATTAATTCCGTGTAAATCAATCGGATTTCGAATCAAAGGTTATGTTTATTTCATATAGAACTTTTCTATTCCTATATCAGAATTATGAAACCCCTCTTATTCCACTGGGAATTATCATCTATAATAATTTCATTCGAATGAACATTACATTTGTCTGAAAGGGGGATAGCCAAAACATGTCACAAAAGATCATTATCCGTGAAGCTGAGAATAAAGATCGTAATGCTATCGCCGAAGTGCTGTTAGATGCATACCACCAATATTCGGAGATCATGCCTGAGCCGTTGTGGCTGGAGTATCGGAAATCGCTTCTTGATTCCGTTCATGGTGATACCCCGCTCGTACGGATCATCGCTGAAACCGACAAGAAAATCGTTGGTAGTGCACTCTTGTTCAGCTCCTCGGAAACGGCTTACGGGAAACCGGAGCTCGGGATTCACTCCCCTATCCTACGTCTGCTAGCCGTATCTCCATCCGCTCGTGGTCTTGGCATTGCAACCCTTCTGATTCACGATGCTGCACGGAGATCACTACAGTTGGGTGCTACCACCTTGAACCTGCACACCTCGGAAATGATGTCTTCAGCCATCAAACTGTACCAGCGCTTAGGCTTTAATCGTGCGTATGAGACCGATCTTATGAACGGTGACACTCTAGTACAAGGCTTCCGGCTAGACCTGCTGTCCTCCGTCCTTTCTACAGCGGGACAATTATAGAATTCGAGAATTCTTAAATATTTGTCTTTTAAATATAAAAAGAAGCTTCGGAAAGCTTCCCCAATGATCTTGTGTGATCGTTACGGTGAACTCCCGAGGCTTATTTATTTTTCTTTTTTTATAAGTAATTTCTTTAAAACTTACAGTGATTTCGCCCGTATTATCAGCATCGCCCATTCGAAGATCTGTAGTAACGGTAGCACTGGAAGGGATGGACGAAAAGCTTGCCCCCTTCTGCTTCTTTTTTACATCATAGAGATAATAAGAAACATCCTTAACATTAAGCCCTACATAATCCTTGTGTATAAGTTCTACAGTATAGGATTTTATCACGGCTACATTAGCGTCCATCCACCCCACAACTTCAATAGCAGTATCTTCATGGTTGCCTTCAGTCTTAATGGAGCCGATGGAAAGACCATCCTGATTATAAAAATTAATTTTTTGTGCAGCTATTTTCAGATAATCGATATCGATGTCAAGAATTCGGTTTTCGTTGATTTCTGCTGTATCCATCCAGGCAATCGTGCCCGCCGGGTTCCACTTTATTTTCTCAGAAGGTACATATTGCTCTTGTGGTAACGGTACAGTACGAAGAGAAACTCCTTTATTATCGTAAAAGGTTAATTCGCCGCTCTCATCATCATGTACAAATCTTTTAAAAGTTGGTGAGAGGAACAGGGATGGCGCCCCGGTCGTCGAATGTGGGATTACGCGATATTTCAGAAGATGGACATCGTCCTTTCCTGTTTTCAGATCAAAGATCCATACATTGCCGAGATAACTCTGCATAAACAATTTTTGCTTATCAGCTTTCCATTGAAATTTATAAATGTAATCATAATCATCAGAAAGCGGCCAAAAGTTTTCCCGAAGTCGTTCAATCATTCCTGTAAGAACATTATATGAGGATAAATGATATTGCCCGGCTTTTTTCGTCACATCCGATTCCAGAAATAATAGATGATCCTCATCCAGCGGGATTAGCATATTATAGTTGCTCATAAACGCATTATTCCATCGATTATTGGAATCGTTGAGCTCGTCGCTCCATTTCACCTTTACCTCTTCCGTAGCAGGATCATGGGCTAACAAAGCGTTGACAGCATTATGGTCGCCATAGAAAAGATGAATGGTATGATAAGAGATCCCTTGCAGTTCAACTACTTCTCCACCGTTTAATAGATAGTTATTTTCGGATAGGCCCATCGGTTTGGCCACCAGATCTCCAATAGAGTTCCGTTCTGTATTAAACTCCAAACCATTAAATTTTGCTTCCGAGAACAGAATCTCTTTTAACTCGGCAGTTGATTCCTTAGTAATTGTGTAGCCTGTATCCGTTTCGTTCACATTCATTAACATGCCTTGCTCGTTTGTCTCGGTAATCCATAAATGAAAGGCATATTTATTATTATCTGAAATTAGAACGATATCGTAGTTAGGCGTTGCGGTATTTAAATTCCCTGGTATTTGTTCAGCGGTACGGATGGCTCGGACGAAAATATCTATGGTTTCATGATCTGTGTATTCATCCTTTATGTTAGCATTCACAGAACCATGTGCTAGAGAGTTTGCTAATGTGATTCGCTTGATGGTCACATCTATCTTATTTAGATTATCTGATTCTACTTGTTGATCATTTGATTGAAATAAGGTAAGCAAAGCAGCCTTATCCGTTTCAGATAACTTGTAATGCCCATTTACTCCTGATTTGGTGAAAAGACCATTATTATTGCCCATAATCCAGAATGAGAATTTTTCGTTTTCTTTACTCTTCAATTCAACAGTAACCTCATAATCAGGTGCTGCAATATCAAGCTTCGCGTTGTCATACTCAGCAGTATGTATAGCTTTATTGAAACGTTCTATTAGCTTTTGGTCCGTTATGGTTATTAATCCGCCGCTATCATTATGGATTGTAATGGAGTCCACAGAACTCAGATCGATTAGCGTTTGATTCGCTTTATCTTTATTCCCTGTATTGACACATCCAACAAAGATTATTGAAATAAATGCTAAAAGGGCTAGTAGATTTAACTTTTTCATACAGGCTCCCCCTTCTTATTCTCTCTTCTTTGACGCCGGTTAGAGGATAAAGTTGCAAAAAATGAGATTTTACACCTATTTAAAAAGACCTAAATAAGCCAAATCTAGCCTGTAGCCATTGGATCAGATTCTTGATCTGAGCAAAGTTACAGTGTCTGTAGCGATAAAAAAAGCCACCGCACAGGCCTGTTCTCCTGTAAGGCAGCTTCTTCTTTATCTCAATATATCTCTTACAGCACCTGTCAGCACACCAATAACTTCTTGCTCGGTGGCCAGCGGAGAATCTCCTTCTACTGTGTGGGCTAGCATGCCGGCCGTGGCCGCAAAGGCTACAGTATGCTGAGGATCAAAACCTTCCAGCTCTCCGTGAATTATACCACTGGCATATGCATCTCCAGCCCCGACTCTATCAAGCACAGGAAAGCTTAAGGTCTCGGAATATGCGAAGCGACCGGTTTTGAAGATATAACCGCGCAACGAATGGCGGTTATCTTCATGGATGGACCGATGCGTTCCTGCTATCGTACATAGACTGTAGCGTGAAGCTACTGCGGGAATTAGCTCCTGAAGTTGTTCTTCCCTTGAAGTTCCCTCGGGCTTCATACCAAGGATTAGCATTGCGTCTTTTTCATTCATCAGCACGATGTCGGCCAAATGCAGCATGTCTTCGTAATGGGAACGCGCCAGCTCATAGCCTCTCTCTCCCCAGAGCGATGGGCGGTAATTGCAGTCAAAAACGACTAGGCCACCGTGTTGCTTAACCGTTTCCGCATAAGTTTTCATCGCTTTTCGCACATCATCGTTCATTGCCAGTGTTATCCCGCAGAAATGAACAGCATCCGCGAGGTCTGCCAGCTCTGCGAATGGATAAGTACCCGGGGGAGCAGTATTGAAGCTGCTCTCCGGGCGACCGGAATAAGTCACTCGGGAGGGGCGAGCCCCGAATCCGTTTTCAAGAAAGTACATCCCTATACTTGAGCCACCGCGCTGGATATGCTCGGGCTGGATGCCCAGTCGCCGAAGATAGGCTGTTGCTGCGTCACCAATAGGATTCGCAGGCAGTCTGGACACCAAAGTCCCCCGATGTCCGTATCGGGACAATGCGGACAGTACATTGACTCCGGTGCCGGAGAACGAATACTTCAGCAGGTTACCCTGAGATAACAGTTCAAAGCCTGGTACCTGTAGCCGCATCATTATTTCACCAAAAGCGGCGATATGTTTAGGCATATTGATCCGCCAGCTTTTTCATCGTCCGATATAGCTGTTGTATATCCGCCACTCTCGTTGCTCCGCTCTGCGGATCGATAATCGATGTATAGACATGGGGTATCACCTGCGGCACTCCTGCTTCCAATATAATGGACAAGATCTCTTCAAAGTTGTCCAGATCGATACCGCCGGTCGGCTCCAGCGCAAAACCCTCTTCCGCACAGGCTTTGGCCACAGCGATTAGCTCCGCTTTACGGCTCAGCCCCTGCATCGGAAAATACTTTAAAGCATTTCCGCCCATATCCCGAACCAATGCAATCGCCGCATTTACGGGAATTACAGCTGGGACAGATTGTGCCGCACTGGCCGGACCGGTGGAGATATTTACAAAACCAGGTTGTCCCGTTGGTGCGATCATGCTGTTAATCCAACTATCTTTCGCTCCAAGGTTGGCACGGGTCGCACCAACTGCTGGGAACACCTGATTAATATGGCTGCCAGCATAGGATTTGACAATCTCTGCAACAACAGCAGCTTGCCGATTATCACCCGCACCTAGTCCTATCGATACCGCACCGTCAATTTCCCGTCCATATGCCTCCATCGCCTGCACGGCTTCCTCTACCGTTGCATAGTCTTTGGACAATACACCGACCAGTACATAACCTTCGGCAGCAGTAAACACCTCTTTGGCATTTTCTATATCCTTAGCCAATACGTTTAAGGCCACCCGACCTTTATAGAACCGCTTGTTAATTTCAGACATTGCTTGCCCCTCCTGTCAATTCCCTTATCCTTGCAGTAATCATTTCTATGTCATCACCCATTAGCGGACGCGGATCAATATCAAAATAACCTTGCCTTACCCCATAGTCTCTAGTATAAATAGCCACTTCACCTTGTTGAAGCTGCTGGGACAGCTCAAGTGCTGTTATTGCGCACTGATTCGGGTCCACATGGATGCGTCCACGGTAAATTGCCCGGCCTGCTTCATCCTGCACGATAGTTACCCGAATTCCGGGAAGCCCGTCGAGCGGCATCAGCAATTGAAGCGTAGCTTTTTCCTTTTCGCTTGTATCCTGCTTGTGAGCATATTCATCCAACGCCTGCATCAGGCCGAAGGATGTTTCCTTACCCACCTTCATGCTGCGTCCAATGCCGTGAAGCTGCACTTTCAGCCATTCAATATAAAGACGTTTTCCCGCCACAAGTCCGGATGTTGGACCTTCTATGGCTTTGGAGCCACTGTAAATGACCAGATCGGATATTTGCACATATTTCTGCAGATTCTCTTCCGCTGCAGCATCTACTATAAGCGGTACGTTATGAGTTTGGGCCACAGCCCAAGCTTCTTCTACAGAGATCATATTCTTCTGAACGGCATGATGAGATTTGACGTACAAGATAGCCGCAGTCTGATCCGAGATGGCAGCGGCCAAATGCTCCGCCCGTCCTTCATTGGCATAACCTGCTTCCACCACTTTACCCCCGCCGAGATAAACCATGGTTTCCACTGGTGCACCGTATTGTACGTTATGACCTTTTAGCATTACAATTTCATTTCTAAAAATGCTATCCTGATGGAGCCGCAGACTTGTACGGATATTACCGCGGGTTACCAGCGCCGCTACCGATAAAGCGATTCCACTGGAAGCCGAGTTCACGATCACCGCTGCTTCAGAACCTGTATGACGTGCAACATAATCTCCCGCTTTATCCACCAAATCGGCGATTTCCACATAACTCTGTCCGCCTTGGCGCATAGCTTCCATCACCGTATCGGTCGGTGCCGATACCCCGAGGATGCTCATCCGGCCGCTTGCATTAATAACTCTTTTCAGGCCGTATTTCGCATTCCATGTATTTGTCACCTATGATCACCCCTATTGCTTGAATGGTTTGCTGCGCTACCCGGCGTTCCCCCTCAGAATCTACCAGCTCAATCTTCTCATCCGTCACACGAAAAAGGGTCAGATTCGCCTTGTTATTGATCCGAATCTCCCCAAGTTCCGGGCGTCCCAGCCACTGGGCTGCTCTGCTCGTCACCCGCGCAATTGTTTCTTCAAGGGAATATCCCAGTGCAAGGAATTTGTTCAACAGATTCGCCATGGAGTAGACGGGACCATTCATACGGTTGCCTCTGTATATGTCTGTGCTGATCGTATCCGGATCAATACCGTTTTGTTTGGCCGCCTCGGCCACAGCGAACGAGAAGCTAGCCGTACCGTGTCCCACATCCAAGTGAACTCCTCGCTCAATAGCATCTCTCAATACCTGGAGCGGACGATTCTCCTTATCGAATAAATTGTTGCTTTTACCATTTAGATAATGGGTTATCACGTCGTTGCGTTGAAGTAGCGGTAGAACCTCACGGATATCCGGCGGAGCGGAGCCAATATGTACCATCAGCGGCAGCCCGGTCTTCTCCGAAAGCTCCAGCGCATGATGAAGCGGTTGAATGCCATTGTCACCCACTACACTTTTGCTGATTCTGGCCTTCAAGCCTACGATAAATTCTGGATAAGCAACTACCGCCTGAAGCACCTTTTCATGATCAATCCACTCTAGTTGGGACAACTCGTCAATTCGCATTAGGCCAATCTTTGAAATGTTAAGAAAAGCTAGCAGTTGCGTTGCTGACTTTTTCCCCGCCTCCGCCAGTTCACCCATTCGCTCCGCTCCGCAGCTACCTGCGTCCACGAGCGTAGTCACGCCACATTTGATTCCGATTTCATCGATCTCGTCTCCATACGGATTCAATTCTGCAAACGCATGTACATGCAAGTCTATCCAGCCGCTAGAGACATACGCCCCATTGGCTTCCACGACCTTGAACCCATGGTCTTCGGCAGTGCCACCGGGAACAATCTGGACTACGTTGTCATCAGCTATGACAATGTCCACTTCCGCTCCATTCAGGACTTTCGCCCGGCGGAGGAGCAAACGTTCTGCTGTCATCGTCACACCTTCTTTCCAAATTCAGAACATTACCGTCCTAGGTCTTTCCCGCACACGCTATAACACAAACAGTCCCAATGGATGTAGGAGCTTTTTTCACAGGGACTGTTTGGATGAACTATTTATTCTTTATCACTACCGTGTTCAGACCCGAAAACCCTTTAAAAAATTCACAGCCTGGCGGATATCTTCCTCCGGATTAGTGCCAACTTCCCGTTCTATGGTCAGGAATCCTGTATAACCGATGTCGTTCAGTGCTTGCAGATAGTTGTTCCAATCAACAGAACCCGCTCCGAGCGGAACTTCACGGAACGCCGAGCCGGTCTCGGCCATTTCAGCGATTTTCTCATGGTCTAATGCTGGTGCTTCATAACCATATTGACCGTAAACATCGCGTGGATCGATATCAGCAAGCTTGAGACCATCTTTAGCATGGGTGTGAACAATGTAGTCTTTTAGAGTATGAACACCTTGCACCGGATCATCACCAGTCACCATAACCATATTGGCCGGATCAAAATTAACGGAAACCCCTCTGGAACCCAGACCGTCGAGGAACGTCTTCAGACGTGCAGCGGGTTCTGGTCCAGTCTCAATCGCAAAATAAGAATTCATCTCATGTGCATATCTGCTAAGTTCCTCACAGGCAATGTGCATGGTTTCATAGATTTTACTGGCTGGGTTAGAGGGAACAATACCGATATGTGTAGTTACGATATCTGTACCTAGCTCCTTAGCCAGCTCCATAATGCGCTTGGACTTTTCAATTTTGGCACGGTTCTGGGCAGGATCCTGAAAGCCATGTCCGCCTAAATCTCCAACGAGGGCAGAGATTTCTAAACCCAGCGAAGCAATGTAATCCTTCCATTCACGGCGTGCTGACTGAGAGAGAGTAGCGGGATCAAATTCGCCTTGCACCGCATAAATCTGAACTCCATCTGCCCCAGCTTCTTTTGCCTTACGCAATCCCTCTTTCACTCCAACCTGAAAGCTGTCTACGATAACACCGATTTTATTAGTGATAATTGGCTTAACCATGGCAATAATCCTCCAGTATAATGAATTAGATTTGGTTCCAAACCCGCTTAATGTATTCCAGCCCCAGTCTTGTTCCCTTACGGCACTCTTCCATTCCCTCAAATTCTACAGAGATATATCCGTCGTAACCGCTTTCCTTAACGATTCGAATTACACTCGGCATATCGATGTCTCCTTGACCAACGATGGCACCTCTCAACCAGTTCCCACCGGAGGATTGGAACCAACCTTCGCCAGGCTGCCGGTCTTGCGGACGAATATAGAAATCTTTGAAATGCACCATCGAAGCAAGCTTGATGTTGTTAGGTACAGCTGTTAGCGGGTTCTCATCTGCGCACAGGAAATTCCCAATGTCGAGTGTTGTACGGAAGTTGTCTCTGCCTACCGCATGAACCAGCGCCTGTACACGATCGCTGTGCTGAATAAAGTATCCATGATTCTCCACACTGGTCGTAATGCCCAAACCTGCGGCATAATCGGCAACTTCTCGGCAGGCTTCAGCCAAACGTGGAAGCTCTTCCAAAAAATGCGTGATGGATAGATCGTTTGACGAGGCTACATCATGCCGCATCCGCTGAATGCCTAATGCCGCGCACACGTCTACTTCCCGCTTTACCCGCTCGACTTCCCGCTGCATTTCCGCTGACTCCAGCCCGGCAAAGTTCGCCCCGATAGCATAATTGGACAACTCTAGTCCACGACCCGCTGCTGTTCGTACAATCTGATCTATTAGCTCAGGATTTTCAACCAGATTGATGCCCAAGGGTACAATCTCCGCATGTTCTGCGCCCAGATCGGCGATCGTCTCAATGACACCTTCAAGCGTGAGCTCACCCGTCGAAAAAGCTGAATGCAGACTGTAAGTGCTGATTCCTAACTTCATAGTTTCACCTCTTCACCTTTGGCTGCGGATTCATAGATCGCGCCGAGTATCTTCATGATTGTGACGCCATCTTGCACAGGACTAATCGGTGTAGAGCCGGTACTGATGTTGCTCGCAAAATGATTAATTTCATTCTGGAATGCACTGTTGAACTCAAACCCCTTATTATCGGTCTGCGGATAGGTATTGACGATCGTATCCGCCTGTTCTTTAACAATGACTATCTCAGGATCAATTTCAAAACCACCCTTGTCACCGTACAGGCGTACCGAACGCTCGTCTTCTTTGGCATGCAGTGTAAAGCTGACATCGACCATCAGCGAAGCTCCATTCTCAAAGCGTATCAGTGCATTCGCTAAATCTTCCACCGTATTGTTAGCTGCGTCGTAATCCGCGGCTTTATAGAAAGAGAGATTCTTAATATTAGAACGATTGCCGAGCTTCCGGTAGGTATTGGCACTTACCGATACTGGATCCGGACGGCCCATCAAATACCAGCAAAGATCGATCACATGGACGCCAATATCGATCAGCGGTCCGCCGCCGGAGCGTTCAATATCACTGAACCAGCCGCCGGGATTGCCTAGTCTCCGGAACGTTGTTGCTTTTGCATAGTAGATTTCGCCGAATTCTCCTTGTTCCACCAATGTCTGAAGGAGCTGGGCATTGGAGTCATAACGTCGTACAAAGCCTACTTGCAAAATCTTGCCGCTCTTTTCCACTGCTTGCTGTACCTGAAGCGCTTCTTCAACCGTACGGCAAAGCGGCTTTTCCACAAGCACATGCTTGCCAGCCTCAAGCGCCGCGATGCTGATCTCGGCATGGGAGTTGTTCCATGTGCAGATGCTGACTGCATCTATTTCGGAATTGGCCAGTAATTCACGGTAATCCGTGTATACCTTCTCGACGTTATATTCTGTAGCTACTTCGCGTGCACGTTCTTCATTCAGATCACATACCGCATATATGGTTGTCTGCGGATTATTCCGATAAGCACTTAAGTGCATGCCGGAGATAGAGCCCGTACCTATCACGCCAATTTTGATCTTATCCATTAACACTCGCTCCTTTATTTTGCATAGGTTATGATTCGTATTATAATGATTTCAACCCTAAACACCATGCAGAGCCTTGCGGTTTCATTTGTACAATTGTGCTATAGGAGGTGCAGTCTATAAATGTTGGACTATGATAAACATCTACAGGAACCCATGGACATGCCGGATCCCGAGTTCCCGATTAAAGTACATACCCAGCGTTTCAACCAAGAAGGAGTTATGTTGTTCCCACATCATTGGCATGAGCATCTTGAGTTTATATTTATTGAAAGTGGTGAGGCTGTTTTTGAGTGCGGACGAACACCAATTAACGTCCGGGCTGGCGATTTAGTTGCTGTGAACAGCAACGAGCTGCATTATGGGGTAAGCGCTTCTTCTGATTTATTGTATTATGCGATTATTGCAGATACTTCTTTGCTGCATAGTGCGGTAAGCGACGCTGCCGAAACTAAGTTCATCGCCCCGATTCAGCGGAACCAGCTGCTGTTACGTAACCATATCCGAGGGGATCAGCACATTACAGACTGTGCGTTGGCGATTATCCGGGAACTGGAACGTCGCGAATTTGGTTACGAGCTGGCTGTCAAATCCGAGCTGTACCGCCTGCTAACACTGTTGTTGCGCAGACATATCGTCACCGTACTCTCACAAGCGGAGCAAGAAAGACGTATTCAGACCGTTGAACGCTTCGCACCTGTTTTGCGTTATATCGATACCCATTACCAGGAGCCGATTCAAGTTGACGAACTTGCGGCGCTAACGGGGTTAAGCCGCTTCCATTTCAGCCGTCTCTTTAAGGAACTCACTGGGCATACGATATCGGAATATGTAAATGCTGTCCGTTTAGACCGTGCAGATTATTTACTCCGCCATACCCAGCTAACGATTTCTGAAATTGCTACCACTACTGGCTTCAGCGATATCTACTATTTCAGCCGCACCTTCAAAAAGCATAAAAAGGTAACCCCTAGCAGTGTGAGAGGATTCTAGTTAGAGTGAACAAAGGACTGCCTCTTGGCAGTCCTTTGTTAGTGTATGTATCGTTCCTCTAGTTAAACTGTCATTGCCATACAAGCTGACCCTTTCTTATTTTTGCTGCATAGATGATTTGGCCTGTATGATAATGGACTTCTCTCACCATCGCTATCATGAGATTAAGAGCAGTAGTCTCGTTATTTACTTGGCTATATGTAAGTGGTGGTAAATTAAGAAAGGGTTGTGACATCAATAACTCCGGGTTAGATTGGAGCCGTTCAAGATATTGGATAATAATATCAAAAGCATCCCTGGTCATAGTTATGGCTTGTTCTTTTGTCATTTCTAGACCTCTTTCAAACTCCCTCTCTCTATCTCTTGTATCAGGAATATCTAAAAGAATGGTTTCAATTCGTGAGTGTACTGCCCCGCTAATATGAGCAACCAAATTTGCAATACTGTTACTTTCCACGGTTGGGGACCAGGTAATATCCTCTTGGGTGCATTGCTCGATTGCTTGGAGCGTCCATTTCTTTTCCGATCTAAATTTGACTAACATACTTTCAATTAACTCAATGGCGATATCCATTGCTAACCTCCTATTAATAAACCCTATGTATAATTTTACCAAACACATCTCCTCTGTCAAATGAAATCTAGTCCCAATGCTATTTTTATGCCACAATGTTTTGTTACATTCTTATCCTGGCTCCTGAGAAAAAATAACTCTTTCATTTCACACCAAGAAGATCAGGTAAGGGTATTTCCCTCTACTGACCTTCTTATATTTTATTAATGGTGTATAAGAAACTATCTTCCATCTTATGGGTATAATTAACATAAAGCTCTATAGGAGGGAAAATCATTGAGAAAAATAAGGAAGCTGATTCTTTTAGGATTTTGCATCATGATTTTACCGGGAACCGTGATTTATGCTGCAGCTGGCTCATCTGAAGTATCATTATATTTGAATAATGTGCTTCAAAAACAGCCCGCAATATTGTCCGAAGGTTCGATTTCCTTGACGACTGAACAGTTGTCTAAAGATTTATTTGCACTATTCGCCTTGGATGAATCAGGTAAAACCGTTCGAATCTACAAGCCTAATATAAACATGGTTATGCTCGATAATAACGGAGAGATTTTTGGAAAAGTAAAAAGCCCGTCATGTTTTGCATTTTCTACTCTATTACAGGTAGACCATTTAAAAACTGAAATTTCAGATATTAAGGTTGTGATCACCGATCCTGCGGACAAAACAGAAACTATTGATGCTCAACAAATTAAGAACAGCGAAGAAAACTTTTGGTTCAAAACCAACGAGTATACATATTCCTTTAATACAAAGGGCACCTACACTATTCAAGTTTTTTTTAAAGATGTGGCTTCGAAAAAGTGGTTTCCTGTCTCCGAAATCGATATTTTTGGCATTTGACTTCCAGTTATAAGGGACTCAGCTCATTCTATTCTTATCGCGATATTACCAAATTGTTCTCCCTGCTGCATTCGGTGAAATGCCTGAACTGTGTCTTGTAAAGGATAAACTCGATCAATGATAGGTCGAATCGAATGGTGTTCCATAAATTGAAGCATATCCGCAAACTCTTCACCACTTCCCATTGAGCTACCTATAATACTAATTTGCGGGAAAAATATGGCTCGCGTCGGGATTTCCATTCGATCTCCTGAGCTTGCACCAAACGTGATAATACGTCCATTGGGTTTAATAATATCAAAGTAATGTGGGAACGTCGCAGGCCCAATGCTGTCGAGGATGAGATGAACGGTGTCTCCATTCATACTTTCCTTCCAATTGCTATGACTGTCAAAAGCATGGTCAGCTCCATGAGCGAGTGCAGCTTGTCTTTTCGTTTCACTGCGTGAAGTGACACTGATACGTGCACCCACCGCTGAAGCCATCATCATGGCATAAGTCGCAACCCCACCACCAATGCCAGGTATAAGAACATGTTCACCTTTCTTTAAGCGGCCTCTAGTGAACAGCGCCCGATAGGCTGTTAAAGCTGATAAGGGCAGCACGCCGGCTTCTTCCCATGACAGGTAAGCTGGCTTGCTGATGGCATTTTGCGCAGGAATGATGATTGACTCAGCGAATGTACCCTCTGAAGGTCCCCCTACAATGGCTGGAACGTTAGGAACATTGTCGGCATATTCCCATCCGATGCACGGATTAATGATGACATCTTCACCAACATTATGATCAAGTACACCTTCACCTATTGCTTCAATTCTCCCCGCGCCATCAGAGCCGATAATCAAAGGAGTATCCTGTTTTGTTCTGTCATCCATGATAAACAAGTCCCTGTGGTTCAGCCCTGCAGCCTTTAACCTAACCTTCACTTCTCCAATCCCCGGTCTTTTATCCATAATCTCTTTATAGTTCAAGCCCTTCAGGCCACCTTCTCCAGCATGTACAATGGCTTTCATCATCCAAGCCCCTTCCTCAAGTTGTTATTAATGAATCTATAATAAATTTTACATAGTGGGTGTAATCCAGTAAAATGATCAAAACTGAAGGTGACTATCATAAATCATCATACCAAGAAGGTGCAAAGGAAATGGAAAGTGGAGATTTGAGAATATTTCAAGCGGTTGCTCGCGAGGGTAGTATAACGAAGGCTGCTCAAGTCTTAAATTATGTCCAGTCAAATGTGACAAACCGGATTCAGTATCTAGAAGCTCAGCTGAAAATCCCCCTATTTCGCCGATCCAATCGAGGGATGACGTTAACGCCGGCAGGTGAGAACTTACTGGCATATACAGACAAAATATTATTACTCATGGACGAGGCTGTAATAACCACACAATACTCTGAGCACCCTACTGGTCCGCTCCGTTTAGGTTCCATCGAAACAACAGCGGCTACTCATCTAACGCCTCTGCTAACCGAATATCACTTACGATATCCCGATGTTAATCTATCGCTTATAACGGGAGAAACGCATAAACTCTTACAAAAAGTGCTTGATTACCAACTAGATGGAGCCTTTGTTTATGGACCCATTGACCAGCCTGATATAGAACATGTAGTTGCTTTCGAAGAGGAGCTGGTGCTTATCTCACAACCAGGTAAGAGCGATATGCGCGAATTGCTTACAAAGCCAATGTTGTTTTTCGACGTCGGATGTACACATCGTGCCAAAGCTGAGAGTTTCCTAAATGAAAGCGGGATGAGCTCTTATAACATTATGGAATACGGAACGTTAGATGTAATTCTAAGTGGGGTTTCCGCTGGACTCGGCGTGTCTATGCTGCCCCAATCTTCGATCTCTAAGGCCGAAGAGGCGGGAGTAATTACTTCCCACCGTCTGCCTGAAGGATATCGAGATTTGCAGGTATGGTTTGTGTATCGCCGGAACGCGGTTTTTTCTAGTGCGTTGTCAAAATTAATCCAAATGATCGAAGAAATATAGCAACATACATATTGGGGTTTGATTATATTCGAGCGCAAAGCTTGTATATTAATCAAACCCTTTTCAGCTTTTTCCGATTAGACTTGGTATGTCTTGTTCCCGTCTACTCACCACGAATCACTCGAAAACCTTGATCAGGACCCATACCATTCGCTTCGAACTTTCCCCGAAATGAAATCTCGTTGTTGTTAATGCCGCCGATCCACCCGCCACCCTTTACAACCCGGAAAGAACCGCTCTTACTATCTATATCTCCGTACCAGTTCCAACACCATTCCCTAACATTCCCTGACATATCGTAAAGACCTAGCTCATTAGGTTTTTTGCCACCAATAGATTTTGTTTTGTTATGGTTGTTTTCTATGATCGGCCAGTTCCAATCTCCTGATAAGTATTTGTCTCCAGCGTTTTGCCAATACCATGCTACTTCATCTGCTTTATTGCTTCCACTGTAGGTGTAACTTTTGCTAAACTGTCCTCCACTTGCAGCATATTCCCACTCTGCTTCAGTAGGCAATCGGTAACCATTAGCTCCAACATTGAGCGTTACTGTCCATTTTAAAGTATCGTTATCACTCTTATTATTCGGATCTTTTTTATTTTTATCTATATTGTAATAGGGTTTGAACCCCTCTTTTATACTTCTTTTATTACAGTAATCTATTACGTCATACCAGTTAACCATTTCTACTGGCAAGTTGTCGCCTTTGAATGCTGAAGGGTTACTTCCCATTATTTCAACCCACTCTTTTTGAGTAACTTCATATTGGCCGATATAGAAATTTGATATAGTTGTACTTTTGTAGTTGGAATTTGTGTTAATAAAATTTCCACCTTTAACTAATACATAAGTATCCTTCTGTTCAGGCTTTTCTTGCGAACAAGCGCTGATAGCAACTACTATTAAAAGAGAAATTAATAGTTTTCTCATGGATATATCTCCTTTCCAACCACTGGTATGTAGTTAAGTATCATTTGCTGAATGATCTAAGGCTGCCGGCTGTGGACCGACAACCTTAGCAATGATAGTGATTACTTATAGAAAACCTGTTATTACCAGACTGTTACGTTTGAGCTACCGCTACTTTGATATCCTTCTGTCGCTAATACCTGGTAAGACCAACTGCTGCCCAGATTCATTCCGTAACTTTTCCAAGCATTAACATGGTTGGCAAAAGTGATCGCGACATTGCTTCCCGTTGCTCGCTTGGATTGTCTTACACTCCAAAACTGTGTGAAGGTTGCCGTACCATCAATAGAAGGGGCGTTCGTTCTCGTAGTCGTATATATATCGTATGTGCCTCCATCACTGGTCACGGTACCTTTATAAGTTCCAGTAGGTCTATAAGTGCCCCAGCTATCAACGACGTAATATTCTATGAGGGAGTTTCTTGTCCACCCATAAAGTGTTAAATACCCATTGCCGGATGGTGCCCAGACGCCTGCATTGTAATTTATTGTTCTAGATGGAGATCCAGTATTCCAACCTTTACCAACAACGAAGTTACCAGTATTTGACCATGTAACGCTGTAATTCCCACCAGATCCATTGGTAGCATTTACTGTCCCGCCACCATCGGTCCAATTTTGCCAATAGTCTGTCGCTGCACTTGTGGTTGCTGCAAACAAGCTGAAACTCATTGAAGCGGCCATAATTACAGTTACGATTTTCTTGTTAAATTTAAACATAATCTACCTCCTGAAAATTTTTGACACTACATACCTACATACTGCTTGTCTGTATTTCTAGTAGTCGAAGCAATTCTTTGTTGGGGCAGATTCGAAACACCACTTCCTTCCATATATATTAATGTAAGCGATTACATATGGAATCTTATCATAGATCGTTTACTATTTAATCTCTTCAAATTAAAGATCTTACCCAAAAAAGTATTGTTCTTTTGGGATATCTTATTCACTGGATTTTTGTATCTGCCACAATTACAATCCAGTATTTTTTAGTAACACGTTCATATACCATGGCTTAATCAGTGGTACAACTACTGCTGGCTGCATAGCTTTTGTATGGTCCATCCGGGCTCCCAAAAGGATTTCAACATCCCAGCCTAAATCCGACAACTGCTCCATATTCTTTTTTAACAACCCGACGATGTCAACGGTAACGCTCCCGAAATTTTCACCGTAAACGATCGTATCATCTCCTCCTGCAAAAGCTAGTTTTGGGAGATTAAGCAAATGTTGAATTCTACGATCATCAAAGGCTGTGAGGCTCTGGTATAAGGTGACAAATTGTGCTGTAACAAGGGTATCTAGGGTAACCTTTATATTGTCCCAATCCATTTCATTTGGATTATCCGGTCCAGCAGGACTTTCCACAGATTCTTTTTGGTTACTCAAAGCTTGTGTATGTGTTTTATGGGTCACAACCCTCATTTCTTGATAGGGGCCATCATAGGGTGGAAAACCTCCCATTACCAAACTCTCCAAGCGATCTGTTCTTATAGCCATTTGCAATCCAATCAACGCAAGCCAGGAATAGCCATAGTAACTAAAGCCTGTAACATTCATTTCATCAGCAATGTGTAGAAGATCCTTCACAATATAATCTGCTGTTAGATTTTCCACTGGATATTGAAATAGATGACCTTCATAATCGAAATAAAGCACTTGAAAAGTGTCCGCTAGTCCTTCAACAAAATGTTTACCTAATTCGGGATCTACTCCCCATAGCTTTAAGTTTTCTGCTTCCTGATTGTACACAGATTTTTTAGCGATGGGTAACATGATGGTCGGACGATTTGGAAGCCCTGCCATACCTACTTCTATTTCAGATTGGTTTGCTAATTGTATTATCTTTTTCAATGAACTCACTCCTTTATGTTCTATAGAAGTATCATATAACATTCATGCAATCTTTCGGTTTATCCCTCTTCCTCCCTTGATATATCTACCTAAATTCGATTTAATATTGTTATAGCACTTGAAGGTTCAACTTTAATGTTTTGGGGCGGTGAGGATTATGGAAGAGATATATACACCTACACAGATAGCTAAGCAATTAAATGTGAGTACCACTACTTTAAGGAGATACGAAGATCAAGGCTTAATTCCAGATGTACCAAGGACCGCCAGCAACCGCAGATGTTACACTTCCATCCATGTGCAAGCTTTTATTACCATTCGGGCATTATTGAAGGGATATGAAATTCCGGTTGTGTACGATGTGATGAGGAAGATTAAAGGCCAGCAGATGGAGTCTGCTCTTTGGGCAATCAATCAAGAGCAACATAAGACCCAAGTGGAAAAAGAAAGGTTAGAGGAAGTTTTACGCATGTTTCGGGATGTTGATTTATCAAAATACAAAGAGTTAACTGTAACAAATTCAATGACGATTGGTGAAGTTGCACAAATGGCAGGCGTTAATCCATCAGCTATTCGGCATTGGGAACAAGAAGGGCTAATCTCTTCGAATAGGAACAAAGATAATGGCTACAGAGTCTTCACTTTAACGGAATTAAGAAAAATTATTCTTATCAGCAGTTTAAGGAAAACTGTTTATTATATCGAGAATATGAAACAGCTTTTGAATGAAATAGAAACACATAACTACAAAAAAGTGGAGGTATCCTTTCAGCTTGCCTTACAAAAATTGAATTCTCAATTAATGAAGCAGTTTTTCGCGATAGCTGAACTTACAAACTATGTGAAATTGTATAAAAGTAATGCCTAGTAACATAATGATCATAGAAAAAGGACTACCATGCGGTAGCCCTTTCGTGCCTATTTGAACTTGATGTCAACAATCTTGCCGCTTTCCACAAAACCAATATTTCGATAAACCTTATTCGAGTCAGGATTCTTTAAATCAGCATAAAGCATGGGCACTAAATCCTCCGATAAAAGCATAGAACATAACTCTGCTACTAGTGCACTTGCATAACCTTTTTTCCGGCAAGACGGAGGTGTGTATACCGCATTTAATCTGGAATATCTTGCCGACCTATGCGCAATGTACGCCATAGATACAGGTTTATCGTCTACAAACCATAAATACAAGTCCCCTGTCTCAATCATCCTCTTGGCATCTAGAATTTTAGTTTGTGGGTTCACCGTAATCCCATAAGCCTCTTCTGAGAATCCCGCCAAAAATTCTGCTACAATGGCCGCATTTTTTCTCGTTGCTTGTTGCATTATGCCCTTTACGTTCAATGGTTTCTTTGGATTTGTACAGAAATAAGATTCTATAGTCATCGTGGACTCATATTGAAGATGATTTGCCTGAGAATACAGCTCTGCAAAACGTTCTGTTGTTTTTGGTTCTCCAGATACTCCTGGTAATGTAGTCCCTTTAAGGAATTCTATAAGTTCTGCGTAGAGAACGGCCTTCTTATCCTCGGCAATATCCTTGGAACTCCAAAGCCATGCGTTATGTCCCGTTGACTGGGCATATATCATTGTTTCAGCAGAATCTTTTAAGCAAGTAGAACTCTTCGACTCGCAAATAAGGTGAATCAGGTTGTATTGAACCTCATCAGCAATAAACATATCCTGGTTAAGTATTCGATCGGAGACATTGATTTTTTGAAACATTGTTATTCCTCCTTATTTATTTATTTATAAGAACGCAAAAAACTCCGTCCCATTAGGGACGGAGTAGATTCCGCGTTACCACCCTGATTAGTGTATTCGTGAATACACCCTCTCTGCCATCGTCCAACAACGATGCTTCTTTGTAACGGCAGAATCCCGGGCCCGCCTACTATGATTTCGGGAGCCAGCTCTGAGGCGATTGTTCGATTCGGGTGTCCACTGCCTCGCACCAACCGGCAGTTCTCTGATCGACATTTCCAGATTTACTTGTCCTCTTCGTCGCATTTGATTGCAATGTAATTAGATACAATATAAAGTAATAGGGATTTTATGTCAATAATATATTATTGTTCATTGCGAAAAAACACTAAACACCAAATTGTCTTAAATGATGGTCTAGATGTTTATAAATCCCTTTACCCCATTGCTCTGGAGTGAATTTCCCGAAAAAAGGATGTGGATGGGATGAACATTTCTCCGGACCGTTACTTTGAAAATTCATAATCTTTTGTTTCAGTATTTCTTTTTCTTCTCCAAAATCTCTGTCATCTAAAATAAGTATGATCGGAATTGTTGACATATTGTGTGGTACCGGCTTGTCATTGTAAAAAATAGATTTTACAAACCTTCCTATTAATATTCCTAGCCAATGTCTTGGGGGAAAGGAACTTCCGATTGCGATGTCTTGAAACGCTGAACAGTGAGCCAACATTTGAGCAACATTCATCTTTCCCCATTGCGTTTTTCGGGTTTCGATTTTTTCATTATTAGGTCTGTTGATCCATACATTACGATAGGCTATTGTATTCATGATTGCATCATTATAATTTTACAGCATACTGCCGATCTAATATTCACCATTTTATATCATTATATCCTTTATTTACCTTGATGTCCATTAACGTAATAAAGCTATCCATCATGCAGGTAGCTCATCGTCTTAAAATGTCTTTAAATATCGTGTCCCGTAATTTCAGCAACCTACGGATTTCTGCAATACAGAAATACTTTCCTTTAGGAACGCCCTATTCTTTTCAATCCCTCTATTTTTACACCAGACAACAGCACTAAAAGCATCATAAAAATCATAAAAGGGTAGTACTGTTTCCAAATCCATTAGAGGACGAATTGTTGAATATCCCTCTTTATACGAAATTCTACTTTGAGGATTCACTTCCCAAACATATCGGTTAATTTTTGTGAAATCAATTTCCGAGGATCCACCCCGTGCACTCTCAAAATCAATAATTCCAACAACCACATTATTATTTGTTAGTATATTACCTTGTCGAAAGTCCATATGAACAACACAGGGGTCATCAGGAGGAGGCAAAACTGAAAAAGCACTCTCAAAGTGATTAATACATTTTTCGAAAAGTCCTCTCTCAAGGACTTCCTTGCAAGGTTCTATAAATTTTTCAAAGCTATTTCTTATATAAAGTCTCCAATTGTTCTGATTAAAAAATTGAAAACCGTCTAATCCTTCCACACCATATCCCGGCATTTTAACTTCATGCAGCCTTGCGTGAAGTACCCCAATTTGAAATGCTAATTCATCGTCAACAGCACCTGTACATGGTATACCTTTAATCTCCGATAAAAGTAATGCACCAGAAATTAAGTCATCCCCACTCCAGAAGTCTAACACCTTTGGAACTGGTAATACCTCCCTCAACAGTTCAAGCATACGATATTCGCGATATAGCTTATCCCTGTTATAAGGGATCTTCGCATACACCGTTTCTCCATTAGTAAGATTCAGCTTGTATACTTGTGAACTAAAGGACTCAGGAACATTATCTATACTTAATACATTAAGGTTAAATCTTTCTATGATCGTTTCTACTAAGTTCAACTCGCACCTCACATGTTATGAATGAAATAGTAATAAGTTCAGCTATCTTTTTCTTCATTTTATTGAACTATCCTGCCCGTTCGTGCACTAAGATTACACTTAGCCCTTATTCTTCTTTCTTGCTCTCATGTAAATGAATGAAATCACTACTAGTCCTATTGCAATTATGATATACAAATCAATATCCTGCTCAAACATTAACCACATCTTGTATTCTATGTGTACTTGCTGTTTGGGTCGAAGTCCTTCACCGAATAGTTCTGTTGCTTGGTTAAGGTTATTCATTTCAATTGTTGAACTGCATGGACTACTGCTTGTTACGCCATCCACTTCGCTAATGTATATTAAGTATTTATTACCTTCCTTAAAATCAAAACCCCAAGTGTAGTCTGTTCCCACAATAATTTGAGAGTCAACTTCAGTATTCCAACTTCGTTCAACATCCACTAATATATATCTGATTTTCTCTTTTGGCCCCGCAAATCCTTCTTGTTTCAAATCAACCTTAATTTGTTTTACTTCACCATAAATAGCTCCACCGTAGACCTCTATGGCTTCTTTAGGACTTCCTATCTCGACACAGGATAAAGCTTTAGCATCTTGTCCATTTGCAATAAAGAACGCGAATGTGAATAAACATATTAACGTGATTAAACGAAGATTCAATTTACCACCTGCTCTTATGATTTTATTACATAACATCTTTATTGACTTAAGTTATAGGTGAAATGTTGCACTAATTTTCCAGTTCCTTCAATGCAATAGGGAGTACACCTCGACGGTATGCTCCCTATTTAGGTTGACTTATAGTATTCTGTTAGCCGTGGATGCAGCGCAAGCGCCGCACATCAGGTGATAGAAGTTAAAGTTCTTTCAGGAGCTGAAAGCTTTGAAGAAATATTCCCCAGGGATTTGATTCAACTTTAATCCCTAATTCATTTACAATTAGATGTTGAACTGAGCTTTTTTATTAAAAAAAACGCACCTGTTAGCTCAATAGCAAAGATGTGCAACTCCTTATTTCTCCCAAAGCTCGATCAGTCGACCTTCTGGGTCTTCAATCCAAATAAACTTTCCAAATTCACTAATCTCTATTTTCTTTGCAAGAGGTACACCCATCTGTTCAAAATGCTTAATCGTCTCGTTTAGATCATGCACTTGGAAATTTAACATCACTTGTTGTTCTGTTGGAAAATAACTGTCATCCTCGGTAAAGAAAGAAAAGATAGTCTCATTTCCCACTTGAGGTTTTATCACAGTCCCATTCCAATTCTCTATGTCAAGCTTCAACACCTCACTGTACCACTTTTTTGTAGCTTCAAAATTTTTAGTTCTCCAGAATATTCCTCCGAAGCCTTTAATCATCGGATCTACACTCCTGTCTGCATTGAATTTTCTAATAATATACCCTTTAGGATTAAGGAGAATCCACCGTTAACCTCCCGTCATTACATCGAATGGTAGTGCCAACGGGGGATTCAATATCACATTCACCAATAAACAAAAGCCAAGCTTATAACAAATGGCATTAGAAGCAGGAGTGAAGTCTATCGGACCCTATAGTCGCTATTAACCATAATCCGGCTCATTTGAGAACCTATCGGACTCTATAGTCGCTATTGGCTCGAAAAGCTCTCATATCGCGCATGTTTGGAACGAATAACGCCTCTGGGGTCCGAAACACTTCTTAAAAGCCAAAATTCAGCCAAATAGCTGCATCTGAGTCCGATCGCTCATCGTGAAGAGAGAGTGTGGGAATGCAATACGCATAACAAGCAGCATAGTCGCTCATCCGGTATCACAGAGGCCAAACAAACAGCATAGTCGCACATCAAGTAATACAAACGCCCAACAGCAAAGCACCAATCAAGTATTGAAGTATCCGTGTGTTCGAGTATTCGAGTACTCAAATGCTCAAGGAGATACATCATGCTTCTACCATTTGGAGATCATTCCTCTTAGCCCCACGTGGTGTCCATTGCTCATTACTGCTCCTTCTTATGTAAATAATCTTCATTTTAGATTCTAGATTAGAATTATTTGCTATAATGTTCTCATGAAAAATAAAACTATTCTAAACAAATTAGCTATCATTCTACTTTTTATAAGCATTCTCTTTGGCCTACGCTGCATTTGGTTGAGTATATTTAAGGTTTCCAACACTGTACCTGTGATTAATAATGGTGTACTGGATTTACGCGGCCAGAATCTGGAGCAGGCTAACTTATTCAGGCTGGATGGTGAATGGAGCTTCTATCCCTCGCAATTCGTTTCATCGAAGACTTCTACTATACCAAAGCTATCCCACTCGCTTCAAGTTCCTGGAAATTGGAATCATGTTATGGGAAGCGATCAGAATTCTTCTTATGGTTATGGTACTTACCGTCTGCGAATTTTGGTAGAACCCCTTCAGCAGCCTGTAGCATTGTGGATCAAACAAATCTATACTGCATCCAGCGTAGAAATTAACGGTAGCCTATTGCTCAATAATGGGACAATATCTCTTGATGCCGATACTTATGTGCCCAAAACCACCTCATATAAAGTATCCTATTTCACAAAAAACACAACAGTAATTGATGTGCTTATTCGTGTAGCAAACTTTGATCTACCTTATAAGGGGGGGATTGCAGGGCCTGTATATTTTGGTTCTCAGGAAAAAGTTGACCGTACATACTTTTATACCGTAGGTTTTCAATTGTTAACAGCAATTATTCTGTTATTGCATGGGCTCTATGCCTGCATTCTTTATTTATTTAATCCTAAAGAACGTGCTTTGTTTCTTGTAGGGTTAATGACATTATCCGTAGCTGTTATCATTTTAGCCCGTAATGACAACTTACTACTTGCAATAGTGCCGATTAATTATACCTGGTCATTAAAGATCCGATTGCTTGCTTTTTTGTGGCAAAATCTTTTTATTCTGCTTGTTTTTAGAAAATTCACCTCAGTTGCCAAAATCAATAAGGGGTTACGTGCATACGTAGTGAGTCTTGGTCTTTATTCTGTTTTTATACTTACCGTCCCAGCTTATTGGGTCAGCACATCCATTCATTTGGGAATCATTCAAGTGTTCCAGTATATTCCCTTCATTTGGTTGCTCTATAGCTTAGGGCGCTTATTATTCAAAAAGCAAGATGATAAAGATGTTGTTTTTCTGCTGTTATCAGGTGCGGCGATCGTTTCTAATTTGTTATGGAATTTGTGGGATAGTAACGGACACTATTCAATTGTCTATTATCCTTTGGATATTATCGCAGCCATCGTGGGCTTCTCAGCATATTGGTTTAAAAAGTATTTTCAAAATGCTAAAGAGAACATGGAACTGAATGAGCAGCTGAAAAAAGCAGACAAACTTAAGGACCAGTTTCTCGCTAACACCTCACATGAGCTGCGCACACCGCTTCACGGAATCATGAATATCGCGCAAAATATTGTGACAAAGGAAAAGGACAGACTTTACGAAAGTAGCCGTCAAGATATGGAGCTGCTGATTACAATCAGCCGCCGTATGTCTCATATGCTTGGTGATCTACTGGATGTGGTCCGTCTTCAGGAGCATCGTGTTATTTTACAACAGGAATCTATTTCGGTTCAATCGGTAGTTCCCGGTGTGATTGGTATGCTGCAATATATGATTGAAGGTAAGCCTGTACAGCTATCTATGGATATCCCGGAAGCTATGCCGCCAGTTCTTGCGGACGAGAAAAGACTGGTGCAGGTTTTATTAAATCTGGTGCACAACGCGCTCAAATACACCGATGCAGGACTTGTAGCTGTTAAGGCTGAGGAACAGGACGGACAGGTTCTTATCTATGTGACAGATACCGGAGTGGGCATGACTGAAGAGACTATGGCACGGATCTTTCTCCCCTATGAGCAAGGCCCTCACGGAATAAATGACGGACGTGGAATTGGGCTGGGATTAAGCATATGCCGGCAGCTGGTAGAACTGCATGGGAGCAGCCTAAGCATTCAATCAGAGCTTGGTAAAGGTTCAACTTTTAGTTTCACACTCTCTCTTGCCGATTCTTACAGCGAACAGATAATAAGGCAAACGGAACCTACAGTTTCGTATCTGGCAGATGAGATTCATAGACAGATGACTGAGTGGGGAATTTCCGAACATCAGCCAAGTAATCACTCTGAAAAAATCCCACCGCTTTTTACAGAGATTAAGGTAAATATTCTTGTGGTAGATGATGATCCTGTCAATCTGAATGTACTAAAGGGTATTCTTGAAACCGAACCTTATATCATAACTACCGTGAACTCAGCCCATGAAGCATTGGAATTATTGGATAAAAGGAACTGGGACTTACTTATTGGCGATGTTATGATGCCACAGATGTCGGGATACGAATTAACACAGAAGGTTCGTACTCGCTACTCCCTATATGAGCTTCCGATTTTATTGCTTACTGCCCGTAGCCAGCCTGAGGATATTTATACTGGATTTTTGTCCGGTGCCAATGATTATGTCACAAAACCTGTGGACGCAGTGGAGCTTAAATATCGTATTCGGGCTTTAACTGCAATGAAGCTATCCTTCAATGAACGGGTACGTATAGAAGCAGCATATCTACAAGCACAGATACAACCACATTTTTTATTCAATACGTTGAACTCTATTGCCGCACTCAGTGATTTGGATACTAAAAAAATGCAGGAGCTCATTGGGGCGTTTACTTCTTTCTTAAGAATCAGTTTTGACTTTTTAAATGTCGGAGAGCTCGTGAACCTCTCCCATGAACTGGAATTGGTAGAATCTTATCTGTATATTGAACAGACTCGATTTGCAGAAAGGATATCTGTTGTCTGGAAAATAGATCCGAATATTGATATCCTAATCCCTCCTCTATCCATCCAACCGTTGGTAGAAAATGCTGTTAAGCACGGTATACTTAAGCGCCAACAGGGTGGAACTGTTCAAATACGTATTATCCGTCTGCACAAGGCTGTAAAGATTGAAGTGGAGGATGATGGGCAAGGCATGGATTCCGGAACACTCTCTTTACTGCTGAAGCCATTGATGGAAGGCAAAGGTGGCATCGGGCTGGCCAACACCCATCGGAGGTTAAGTCAATTATATGGTCAAGGTCTCTCGATCCAGAGTAAGCCTGGAGAAGGCACCTTGGTATCCTTTGTTGTACCAGAGGACAGTGATAACTTTTCAAGCAAAAAAGCCGCTCCATAAGGAGTGGCTTTTTTGTATCGTTATCTATATCCTTTTAGAGTACGCTTAAAAAATAGTCGGCACCATTCCCCCATCCATGCGAATTGGAGAACCTTTAAATGCAGAGGCATAAGGACTGCATACAAATGCTGCTAGTCTGCCTATTTCAAAAGGTTTAATAAATCGTTGTAATTCAGATTGAGGAAGATTTGTAGTCATGAATTTTCTTTCTTTTTCTGAAAAAGTCATATCTTCATTGGAGTATATCCCATCAATAATTTGATGCACATTTTCAGATAGTGTTGGTCCTGGCATGATGGTATTGACTGTAACTTCAGTTCCTATCGTTAACTTAGATAAGCTTTTTGACAATGATAATAACATTGATTTGGTCATTGCATATTGAGGCATTTGGCCTGAAGGCATAATGGCTTCTTCACTAGCAATAAAGAGAATTCGGCCATAATCTTTTTGTAACATTTTAGGTAAATAGAATTTTGTTAATCCATTCGCAGCAAGGACATTAGTACGGATGTATTTTTCAAATATTTCGTCGTCAACGTCCTCATATTTCATAATTTCATAGATACCCATATTATTAACTAAAACATCTATATTAGGGTATTTTTCGAATAAGGCTTCTCTTTGCGCAATATCCACAATATCCGCTGTAGCATTTTGTGGAGAGGTAGCCGGGAAATTCGACTTTATTTCATTTACAGTCTGTTCTACCTGATCATAATTCCGTCCATTAATTAGTACATTAACTCCTTCTTTAGCGAGTTCAATGGCGATTGCTTTACCAATACCTTTTGCTGATCCTGTAATTAAAGCTGTTTTATTATTTAATCCCATATCCATATTATATTTCTCCTTTTATCCCGGCGTGCTGAGTAGTTGTCATTTTAAGAACAGTCCTGTGTGCCGGCTAGGATTATATTATCGTACCGGGGTTGTTCAGTAACTAGCGGATTGCGCCAAAGTTCTTGTTTAACACGCCAATGATAAAACTCTGAAAATACTGTCTTTATGAAGAGGGTATCGTGTTTAAACCTAAATGTTCATTACGCCAATTTGAAGGAGTATCACCTTCCCAAAGACGAAAGGCACGGTAGAACGAGTTCTGGTCTTCATATCCAATCAAGAAAGCCACTTCTTTAATATCAAGCGAAGGATCTGCCAGATACTCTCGTGCTTGCTCGTGTCTAGCTTGTGTCAGCAATTGCTTGAAGCTTGTGTTTTCTTCAGTAAGCCTGCGTTGCAAGGTACGGTCACTCATACTTAACGCCTTCGCAACAGCTTGAATATCAGGGCGGCCTCCGCTGAAGCTGCGTTTCATGATCCATTTGACCCTCTCGGTTATAGAACATGTGCCCTTCTGTTCAGCAAGCGTCCGGTCTAAAACGGGAGTCAGAATCTCCAGCAACTCTTCGTTGTACGAGATAAAAGGAAGATCCAAATCATTTCGACGCAACGTCAAACGATTATATTGAGTACCTATCTGAATTCGGCAGCCGAAATAAGCTTCAAGAATCTTTACATTTCCTATAGGCTGTGAAAACTCGACAAGCTGTGCTGTCAAAGGTAGGCCTGTGCCTCGCCGTCCGAGTTCTAGAAGAAATGCCAAAGTGAGGCCGAGCAGCAGCGGTGGACCATAATGCCCGGGATGCTCCCATTCCAATTCGATTGTACATAGCTCGCCTTCCTCGGTAATACGCAAGCTTTCAGGAGGGCACATTTGTTTGTATCGTACCATTCGGTTAAGAGCATCGCGATAGTCCTTAGCATGGTATGTTGCTAAAACCGTCGGCGGATATTGTGTGGTTTCAAAGACGGTTGCAAGCTTAATGATTCCTTCGGCAGTATCTCCAATGAGATCGGAATATGCCTGCCAGACTGCGAAATAATGGGCGGTTGTGACTTCTGACTCTGTGATCTGGCTAAGTGAAAGATTTGCTTTGCTGGCTACATCTTGTGCAGTTATCCCTAATTGACTTAATCCAGCCCAAAATCCTGGTGGGATTTTAATTTGATCAGAGGTATGAGACTTCATACATACGGACCTCCTTTATTAAGAACTCCAGCACGCTTGGGCAAGCAGCTCGAACGAATGCAATCGTTTCTCATAATCTGGAATCATGGTAACGATAATGAATTCATTAACTCCATACAAAAGAGATAACCGTTCCAACTTACCTTTAACACTTTCCGGAGTACCTACCAGCAGCTTGCGTTCCAAGGGCTCAGACTTCGCTTCGGCAGAACCTTCTTGTTGGAATAATGCCGTATCAGATGAGGCCAATCGCTCTGCCTCTTCCTCAGTCTCGGCGCAAATGACGCCAACAGCAACCATGGCCTGCGGTTCAGGAGAAAGTGAAGAAGGAGTAAATGTTTCACGGTAAGCTTGCAAAATCTCCTCCCCTGCTACATCGCTCATGAACTGGCCGAACACATAACCTGCTCCAAACTCGGCAGCATATGCCGCGCTTTTCTTGTTTGTACCCAGCAGCCAGAGCTCTGGAGATACGGGTGGGACCGGACGTGCGGTTATTGAACGTCCTTCATAAGAATAGTTGCCCTGCAATAATTCGGTGACTCCTTTAAGCAGTTCTGGCATTTTCCAAACATTTTCGAGAAAATTGCCACTCAGTGCTAAACTTACCTCAGCAGTTCCGCCGGGAGCTCTGCCTAATCCAAGGTCGATGCGTCCCGGGTACAAGCTGGCCAGCAAATGAAATGCTTCCACCACCTTTAGCGGCTTATAATGTGGCAGCAATAAAGCGCCTGAGCCAAGGCGAATGTGTGTTGTTTTAGCTCCAATATGCGATAAAAGCACCTCCGTAGAGGTACATGCTAATCCCGACATATCATGATGTTCAGCAACCCAATAACGAGAATACCCCAGTCTTTCTGCTGTCTGAGCCAGCTTCACTGCTTGTCTCAATGCGGTACTAGCATCCACCGTATTAAAAACAGGTACGAGATCTAAAACACTAAGCTTAATGGATGTTGTTGTCATGGTTAAGTCCTACTCGAGGGTTTCGGTAAAATTCGATCATATCGATAAAAATAAGCTTGTAATCAACTGAAACCGCGGCCAGATCATACATTCGGCCATGGCCGTCTTCTTTGGAGGCAAAAACAACATCGTGCCGCAGCTTATCCATAATCATTTTGCCGATGAACTGATGCTCGTATTCCGCGTACTTCTTTTTGAAAGCTTCATTAAACTCCCACAGCTCTTGGTAAGACCGCTCTAGCATTGCGTTTACCAAAGTCAGCTCATTGCTCTCTTTTTGTACAGCTACGTAATAATTTCCGCGATCATCCTTGATCAAATCCTTATATAACTCAACATTCAAAGTTAACGTCTCCTCTCTGATTACCTAGAACTCAATTTTATAGGCTTGCAGTCAGCACCGTTGGCTCTGTCGTGATTTCTACATTTCCTGCAACGGCTCTGGAGATCATGCAGGAGCCTTCTGCTTTATGGGCAATACGGATGGTTTTATCAATATCGTCCTGTGACGCATCTTTGGTAAGGGTGATTAGGGGTGAATGTTTGATGGCTTCATATGTAAAAATGTTATTCGTTACATCGACCGTCGCCTCTGAGGTTAACGTCAGCTCTGAAGTCGTCAGCCCTGCCCGCTCCAGCATTGCTGCAAGTGTAATGAGATAACAGGTTGCTGCTGCTCCCAAAAGCATCTCATCCGGATTCGTTCCTACTCCGGGTCCTCCCATTTCCTTCGGAATGGAAATTTGAGTCTTAAGCTGTCCAGCTTCAATAGTTCCGTCACTGTTACGGCCACCGTTCCATACGGCGTTCAATATAAATGGGTGCTTCATTTTTATATATCCTCCCTATCTTGATATTGCATGATATATTTTTCATCGAATACTTTACATGCTAACATAGAAGAATGTGGTGAACAAACAGGCTCAGGCCTACTATTCATGAAACTTATCTATAAATTAAAATTCAGGAGGTTCTACCATCATGATAAACGACACGGATATCAAACATCTTAAGCGTTGTATTGAACTTGCCCAAATTGCACTCGAAGCTGGTGACGAACCCTTTGGTTCCGTCCTTGTATCAGCAAGTGGAGAAGTGCTGGCGGAAGATTGCAACCATGTAGGTAGCGGCGACCATACTCAGCATCCCGAATTCGCTTTAGCCCGCTGGGCAGCTCAGAATATGACACTGGAAGAACGTAAGCAGGCAACAGTGTATACCTCTGGAGAACATTGCCCTATGTGTGCAGCGGCACACGGTTGGGTTCATTTAGGACGAATTGTATACGCCAGTTCCTCGAAGCAATTATCGGCGTGGTTAAAGGATATGGGAATTGCAGCATCACCCGTCCGTAATTTAAGTATTCAAGAGGTTATTCACGATGCGTTCGTAGATGGCCCTGTGCCGGATCTTGCAGAACAAGTACGGGAGCTTCATCTACAATTTCACGAGAAAAGACTTCATTAGTAAGAAGAAACAAAAATAATTGATTTTTCCGTAAAAAAAGAACCTTTGGATAAAGGTTCTTAGGCTGTCGAGAAAGTCTCGACAGCTTTATTTATGTCCAGAAAAGGGTGATTTCACATCCCTTTACCTTTTATTATTCTTAATTACTTCGCTAAAGCGGTCAGGGAAATTTGTATGTACACCATCTACACCCCAAATTACGGCTTTATCCATATTCACTTGATAATTCACAGTATATGGAAACACCTTTAGCCCTGAATTTTTTGCCTGCGCGACATATGCCGCATTTATTTTTTGAAAGTTAGGACTTATGCCTACCGCATAAGTTTTTAATCTATTCACATAGGATTCTGATATTTTATAAACAGGGAAATCATACCATACAATTTGATAAAGAGGGACTGCTGGATTTATGGAATGGAATCTACGTAAACTCGCTTCACTAAATGAATGTATAGCAACATGAGCCGACAGATCATAATTTAAGATTTCTTCATTTAACAATGCCTCGATGTTCGAATTCGACGTGGGATCTTTAATCTCAATCATATAGTCCACTTCTTTTCCGAACCTTTCAAATACCTCTTTTAGTGTCGGAATACGTAAATCTACATATTTATCTCTAGCGAACATGGGATATTGTTCATTAAACCATGAACCCGCATCTAATATCGAGATCTGCTCTAAAGTAAAATCCTTTACATACCCTTTAGCATTCGTGGTGCGATTTACAGTCCCATCGTGAATAACAACAGGAACATGATCTTTTGTTAACTGAATGTCTAACTCGATATAATCGGTCTTCATATCAATGGCTAGCTCGAATGCAGGTATTGTATTCTCAGGAGCATATCCTGAAGCACCACGGTGAGCGATTGTATATACTTTATCCGCAGGCATGATAATTTCCTTTACTTTAATGCGAATCCAGGGGGAATAAGCATACAAAGAGGTGAACAATAAGATTAACAAAAGCACATGTATACCTATAAAGTAAATTCTAGAATTTTGAATTTTTTGCATTAAGCTGACCTCATCTTTTTAAAAATATAATGTAGAATACTTGGTGACTTTCGCTCTAACATTCATTCTTGTGTAAAATTATGATTTATATTCCCTTATGTTAATCCCACCTCAATGTATTTGTAAGGTCAAAGTTTGGAGATTTCTATTGTACCAGATTATCTAGAGAAAATATTGCGAGGCAGCATAAATGGGAAAGGGTCTGCAAGGTCAAGAAGCAACATCTAAACTTTGTGGGGTATAAACTATAGTTGCTATATATACAGAGTCCTAAAGTTCTTATACCATTAACTTTGTAAGCGATTAACTTTATAGGAGGAAATGACTTGACAAAGCCAGTGCAACCCAATGAACCTCTCGTAACTCATATTTATACTGCGGATCCTTCTGCTCATGTATTTGAAGGCAAAATTTATATTTATCCCTCTCATGACCTGGATCACGATATGATCTCTAATGACAACGGTGACCAATATAATATGGAGGATTACCATGTTCTGTCTATTGATGGAGATGGCTCCCCTTGTATCGACCACGGTGAAGTACTTCATGTGAAGGATGTTCCATGGGCTAAACAGCAAATGTGGGCTCCGGATGCAGCATACAAAAACAATACCTACTATTTGTTTTTCCCAGCCCGAGACCATGACGATATTTTCCGAATCGGGGTTGCCACCTCAGCGTCACCTTCCGGACCCTTTACACCTGAACCGAACTACATTCCCGGCAGTTATAGCATTGATCCCGCTGTTTTCGTTGATGATGATGGCAAATCATATATATACTTTGGGGGTCTTTGGGGCGGTCAACTTGAAAAATGGCAAACCGGCTCATTTGTTGCGAATGCCGAGGGACCGGCTGAAACGGCACCAGCTCTTGGACCTATCGTAGCGGAGCTGAGCGAGGATATGCTGAGCTTTGAAGGTGAGCCTAGAGAAATATCCATCATCGATACGAACGGAAATGCGATTCTTGCTGGAGATGAAGAGAGAAGATATTTTGAAGGTCCATGGGTTCATAAATATAACGGTTATTATTATCTTTCTTATTCCACGGGAACTACCCATAATATTGTATACGCTATCAGTAAAGATCCGCTTGGGCCTTATGTATATCAAGGAAAAATACTTACACCCGTCCTGGGCTGGACAACACACCATTCTATTGTTCAGTTTAAAGAGAAGTGGTATTTATTTTATCATGATAGTTCTTTGTCTGGTGGTGCTGACAACAAGCGTTCTGTAAAATATACGGAGCTGAAATACAACGATGATGGCACCATTCAAACCATCCATCCTTAGTTTTTATTGAAATGGAGTGCATGCTGTAGTGCACAGGAGGGGAAATAAATATCATGCCAATGACACAACAAGGTGCTTTTTATACGGGGAAATATCGCAATTTATTTAAGGAGATTGGCTTTTCTGAAGTTGAAATCAACGTTAAACTCGAAGAAACTTGGAGTGATTTGTTTTACGGAGATCCAAACGTACGAATCTACTATCCGCTGGACGAGGATAAAAGCTATATTCTGGATACAGGTAATCTGGATGTTAGGTCTGAAGGAATGTCCTACGGGATGATGATGGCGGTTCAAATGAATAAAAAAGATGAGTTTGATCGTTTATGGAACTTTTCTAAGACGTTTATGCAGCACAAAGAAGGCCGTTATACCGATTACTTTGCTTGGCACTGCAAGCCTGACGGCACAAGAATTTCTCAGGGACCCGCACCGGACGGAGAAGAGTTTTTCGCCATGGCCCTGTTTTTTGCCTCAAAACGTTGGGGGAACGGTCCGGAACCTTATAATTATTCTGAGCAGGCTCGAACAATATTGCGTGCTTGTGTACATAAAACTGAAACAGGCGCTGGTGACTCAATGTGGGACGCGGAAACGAAACTGATTAAATTCGTACCGGAATCCACCTTCAGTGATCCATCTTACCATCTCCCCCATTTCTATGATTTGTTCGCTTTGTGGGCTGATGAAGGTGACCACATGTTTTGGCGAGAAGCGGCGGAAGCCAGCCGCACATATCTACACACTACATGCCATCCTATAACTGGTCTCGCTCCCGAATATGCCAATTTTAACGGCACTCCGGCAGAACCCCAGCCTCATGGTGATTTCAGCCATTTTTTCAGTGATGCTTACCGGGTTGCGGCTAATATCGGTCTGGACTGGGCATGGTTCCAAAAGGACAGCTGGCAGGTCGATCAATGTAACCGGATTCAAGCTTTTTTTAGGAATATCGAAGTTTCCAATTACCGGCGGTATACTATTGAGGGACAGGCATTCGACGAACCGGCGCTGCATCCGGTAGGCCTTTTGGCAACCAACGCCATGGCTTCGCTTGCTTCGGATGGCCCGGAGGCAGAGCATTTTGTCCGTTTGTTTTGGGATACACCTTTGCGAACTGGACAAAGTCGTTATTATGATAACTGTCTGTACTTCTTTAGTTTATTGGCCCTAAGTGGAAACTATCGCATTTATTGAAGTATATCGAACAAAACAATAGGACTCCATTCCTCGAAAAGGTCGAGGAATGGAGTCCTATTAATCGTAATAAAGCTTTGCTATTATTTAATAACTACATATTCCAAGTTAACAAGTTTTGCGTAAGCAATAATTTGGTCAGTTGTAAGAGTTAATGAAACAACGGTGTGGTGACCGCCACCATTTTCGATCCAAGCTTTAACCCCGTCTTGGAAGTTTGGTTTAACATTCCAAAGCACACGAGCTACTGGTAGGTTTGGAGCTGGAACAGTTGGTTCAAAAGCAGTCACTTCGTTGATCAAAAGTTTGTAATGCGTACCGAAGTCAGCCATGGAAACCACTACACCGTCTCCTGCTTTACCGTCAAATACTAAACGGGCTGGATCGTCTTTACCACCAATACCTAGAGGAGACACGATGATTTTTGGTTTGTTGCTTGCCAAAGTAGGATCTACTTCAAGCATATGGGATTGAAGAATAGATTCTTGTCCAACCGTCAATTCATAAGTGTAGTCTTCCATAAAGCCAGTGGATTGGTTATGGCTCATCACTTTAAGCAAGCGGTCGAGAGCTGCAGTCTTCCAGTCTCCCTCTCCAGCAAAACCATATCCTTGTGCCATCAAACGTTGAACAGCAAGTCCTGGAAGTTGTTTCATTCCATGTAAATCTTCGAAGTTTGAGGTGAAGGCATTGTAGCCACCTTGATCAAGGAAACGTTTGATAGCAATTTCATAGCTTGCTTGAACTCTTACGCTAGCTTCCCATGCTTCTTTGCTGTTAGTGCCATAATCGAATTCATACAGCTCTGCATATTCAGCAAACAAACCATCGATTTCTTCTTCTTTAACTTCATTAATGACTTGAACCAGGTCACCAATACCAAAGTAGTCAACCGTCCAGCCAAATTGAATTTGGGCTTCAACTTTATCTCCTTCAGTTACACCAACGTTACGCATGTTGTCACCAAAACGAGCAACTTTGATATTGAAGCTTTCGTTATAAGCAACGGCTACGTCCATCCATTCTGCAATTTGCTTTTGAACTTCAGGGCGTTCCCAATAGCCTACAACCACTTTGTTTTGTTTGTTCAAACGGGCGTTAATAAAACCATATTCACGGTCACCATGAGCTGCTTGGTTTAGATTCATGAAGTCCATATCAATTGTTGCCCATGGAATACTTTCATTATATTGCGTAGCTAGATGAAGCAAAGGTTTTTGCAGCATTTTTGTTCCGCGAATCCACATTTTTGCAGGTGAGAAAGTATGCATCCAAGTGATGACACCGGCAACTTCGTCACGGTAGTTAACTTCTTTCATAATGTTGGTGATTTTATCTGCGCTGACAGCTAAATCCTGCAATACTAGTGGGTAAGGCAAAACTCCGCTTTTATTCAAAGCATCTGTCATCGTTTGTGCGTGCGCTTTAACCTCAGCCAATGCTTCTTCCCCATAAAGATGTTGCGAACCTACGACAAACCAAAATTCTTTTGCTACTGCTGTTGACATATTCATCCTCTTTTCATCATTTTGTAGTTTGATTATTTTTGACCGTAATAAGCGTCTTTCCCATGTTTGCGCAAGTAATGTTTATCTAGAATACGTTGTGGCAATTCTTCCGCAAAATGGTTCAACTCTCTAGCAAATAAATTCATTTTTGATACTTCATCCAGCACTACGCTGTTCATTACAGCGGATTTTGCATTTTTCCCCCAAGTAAAGGGTCCGTGGCCTTTAAGCAAAACACCGGGAACAGCCATAATATCTATCCCGCGTTGTTCAAAGGTTTCGATGATTACATTACCTGTTTCCGCTTCGTAACCCCGATCGATTTCCTCTTGCGTCAAGAAACGCGCACAAGGAATGGAGCCATAGAATGTATCAGCGTGCGTAGTTCCCATTACAGGAACGTCAAGTCCTGCTTGTGCCCAAATAGTTGCCCAAGTGGAATGTGTATGCACGATTCCACCAATTTCGGAGTAATGTTTATAAAGTACTGCGTGAGTAGGTGTATCGGAGGAAGGTCTCATCTCCCCTTCAACCACATTGCCATCCAGATCAACGACTACCATATCGCTGGCTTTCATTGTTTCATAATCTACACCACTAGGTTTGATTACGAATAATCCACTTTCGCGATCAATTGCACTCACATTTCCCCATGTATACTTGATAAGTCCATGTTTCGGCAATTCCAGATTGGCTTGAAAAACCTCTTCTTTAAGTTGTTCTAACATCTTGGTCCCTCCATTTTCAGACTAAATTATCCACAGCGGATTGCTCAATCGCCAGACCTTTTTTATAACGTTCGATAAAGGTTTCAAAGCCTTTAATGTCGGTTGCATCGGGATGAATTTCTTCTCCCTTTACATCTTTGAACACTTTTTGATCGAGGAAGTCTTCCAAGCTTTCTTCCTGATTTTTGTTCATCATGTAGGAGGCAAGAATAGCCATTCCCCAGGCGCCGCCTTCTCCAGCAGTTGACATTACGGAAACAGGAACATTCAGTGAAGCTGCCATCATTCTTTGGCCAACAACCGGAGTCTTAAATATACCGCCGTGTCCTAAAATACTATCTATGGCTACATTCTCTTCTTTCGTCAAAATGTCCATTCCAATTTTCAAAGCACCAAAGGCGCTGAACAAATGTGTACGCATAAAGTTAGCCAGATTAAATTTGCTCTCAGGGGAACGTACAAATAATGGACGGCCTTCTTCTAAGCCCGTAATGTTCTCACCCGAGAAATAACCGTAACTGAGCAATCCACCCGCATCTGCGTCTGCTTCCAAAGCCTTATTCAGCAGTACGCTGTACAATTTATCAGCTTCTACCTTTTGCCCCATTGCTTCATAGAACTCACGGAATAATCCGAGCCAGGCGTTAAGGTCACTTGAACAGTTATTAGCATGAACCATACCTACCGGACTTCCGTCTGGCGTAGTCACCATATCAATTTCCGGATAAACCTTGGAAAGCTCTTTTTCCAATACGATCATGGCAAAAACAGAGGTTCCTACGGAGACATTCCCGGTACGTTTTCTTACACTATTGGTAGCAACCATACCGGTTCCCGCATCCCCTTCTGGAGGGCTAAGCGGAATCCCAGCTTGTAATTGCAATGATGGATCCAGAATTTTGGCTCCTGCTTCGGTTAATAGACCCGCTTGCTCACCGGCAACATACACCTTAGGAAGAAGATCGCTGGTCTTCAGCGAATAACCTTTGCCAGCAATAAGCTCATCAAACTGTTGTATCATAGATTCATTATAATTCCCTATGGATTCATCAATCGGGAACATCCCTGAAGCATCCCCAACACCAAGTGCTTTGTTGCCGGTCAATAACCAATGAATGTATCCTGCCAACGTCGTAACAAACCGAATCTCCGGCACATGTTCTTCTTTGTTTAAGATCGCCTGATAAAGATGAGCAATACTCCAACGTTCCGGGATATTGAATTTAAATACATCGGTCAATTCTTTGGCTGCCTTACCAGTTGTTGCATTACGCCAAGTCCGGAACGGAACGAGCAATTGATCCTGTTCGTCAAAAGCCATATATCCATGCATCATTGCAGAAAACCCGATTGAACCAACAGTTTGGAGGGTGATTCCGTAATTTTGTTGAACTTCTTGCTTCATCTCACGATAAGCATCTTGTAGACCTTTGATAATATCTTCTAGGCTGTACGTCCAAAAGCCGTCTTTCAATTGATTCTCCCATTCATAACTTCCAGAAGCGATCGTTTGAAAACTATGATCAATAAGTACTGCTTTAATACGCGTGGATCCAAATTCAATCCCTAGCGAAGTTTTTCCCGTATTGATTGCTTCTTCGATGCTTAATCGATTCGATATCACGTTGGTCACCTCTCTGACAGCGCTTTTTTAATATAAAAGAATTCGCTTTCTTAATTGACAGCTTTAGTATAAATTTTTGTACGTACATTTGTCAATAAAATAGTTATATATACATACAAATATGGAGATGATAATAATTTAACTCCGGACTTAGTTTGTTTATGATGATCTAAAGGTACGAAATATTTACATTTTTTCATAAAAAAAGAGCCCCTTTATATTTAATTCGTAGTCATGCTATAATTTGTACATACAACTTAACGAAATGTACGAATTATAATGCGAACAAGTATGGAAAGAGGAATTACATGAAACCAAAGTATCAAGTGATTATAGAGGATATAAAAAGCAAGATCCTTTCAGGAGATTACAATGTAGGCGAACAAATTCCTACGGAGTCTGCCTTGCAGTCCTTGTACGAGGTTAGCAGACAGACAGTTAGAAAAGCCATTTTAGAGCTATCCAACGAAGGATTCCTCCGCAGCGAAAAAGGTTCTGGCACGTATGTCAGCAACCAATATCGCACAAAGACCGGCGGGGGTTCACATAAGAAGACGATCGGTGTAATTACGACGTATATCTCTGATTACATCTTCCCTTCTATTATCCGGGGGATTGAAAGCCGAATGAATGAGGATAACTATTCACTATTATTGGCTAGTACCAATAACGATGTTGCGCAAGAAAAAAAAGCTCTCGAAATGATGTTGTCCTACGGCGTTGATGGTTTAATTATTGAACCTACGAAAAGTAATCTGTATAACCCCAATATTGCGTATTATCTGTCGTTTAAGGAGCAAGATATTCCACTCATTATGATTAATGCTTTTTATGAGGAAATAGAGCTACCGTTCCTTTGTCTTGACGATGTGCAGTCCAGTTATCTGGCAACAAAAGAATTGATCGCCAAAGGCCACTCTCAAATTGGACTTATCGCAAAAATGGATGATCTACAAGGCAAATATCGAATGAAGGGTTATATCAAAGCCCTCGAAGAAGCTAAATTGCGGTTTTATCCAGAGCAAATATTTTCGTTCAACACCGAGACCAAACAAACCTTAGCTACGAACTTGAAGGATTTCCTAAATAAAAATAGAGCTACCCTCTCTGCGATTGTCTGCTACAACGACGAGGTTGGTCTGGAAGTGGTCAATGCTTGCAGACAGCTGGACATTTCTATACCAGAGGAATTATCAATTATTGGCCAGGACAACTCCTATATTGCCCAAAATGCGAACATCAAACTGACCACTTTAACGCATCCCCAAGAAACTATGGGGCGTGATGCAGCGGATTGGGTCATTAAAAAATTACAAGGAAAAAAGGATCTTCCCAACAATACTTATTATCAACCTGTGTTAATTGAAGGAGAAACAGTAGTCGAGAGATAGAATAAATTCTGAGGGATTTGCATTTTATCTTCATATGTAAATGTAATAACCCACCAGTCGTGACTGGTGGGTTATTTGCAACTGTTATCTTAGTATTCTTTAAAGGTTCGATTCTTGTTTTGAAGTCAACAGTACAGAAGAAGCAAACTGTTTCACAAGCTTGCCGGGATTGATCCCGTATTTCTCCCGAAACACCTCCGAGAAGTGACTTGAGTTGGAATAACCCACAGCACAGGATGTCTCATTCACGTTCAAATTACCTTGCTGCAATAAGTGTAGAGCCTTCTCCAGCCTTATATCCCGTAAATAGCCGAATACAGTTGTTCCGAACATTTCTTTAAAGCCAGATTTTAATTTGTTATCATTCATTCCAATCAATCGGGAGAGCTCCAACAGGCTTGGCGGATCTATCATCCGTTGCATCATGATGTCCCGCGCTTCACTAATTTTTGTCATGTCGCTTTTCGATAGCTTTGTTGTCCCAGAAGTACCTTCTGTTAGAATCGATTGAAAGCCCAACGACAAAAGCTCTAATGTACTACATTCGATCTCCAGATTTTTGGTGCTGCGGTTTTGAAGAGCTGCCAGCATTCGCTCAAGAACGATAGCAGTAGACGGCTGCATCGTTTCCTGGAATACACGAAAAGATGCTTGGCCAAGAATGCGGTCAAAATCAGCGGATCTCCCTCCCCCGCCTTCTTCCATGAAGTGATGAAAAGTCGAAACAGGAATACCTACGCCTAACATAAGATAAGATTCATTCCCCTGAAACTCAAATTGAGAGCCAACTTCATTCATGAGTTGTAGCGTACAGCTTCCCGGAACAAACTCATACTGGACACCATCAACAGAGACTTCTCTTTTCCCTTGCAAACAATAATTAAGCTCAACCATTGCTGTTTTGGTTACGAGAGGCATGCTGTAATCCTGGCGAAAGGTAAAATCGGATACCACCACATTGATATCAAAGCGTGGGACGAATCGACGAACGAACCCTTCTCCCCTTTGCGAATGTAGTGCCATGTGCTCTGTACGATCTCTATTCTGCCGCGGCAGCTCAAGTCCATCAAAAAAAAGATTGAAATTGTGATGATAATCTATTCCAGTCATTGCTACCGCTCTCCGATCAAGTTTTTATAATAGTGAGAACCATTCTCATTATTATAAAGGATCCTCTCTTTTTTGACCATCTAACGGTTAGCTTAATCCCGAAATTCCTCGGCAGCCCGAGGGGTGATAGCCCCAAGGCTTGAATAAGGTGTTATCTGGATACGCCATCTAGGAAACACTAACATTTCTTTTACTTAATTTCTTAAATACCGAGTATTCCTTATTGGACTTAATAAAACTTAATATCTTTTCGGCACATTCTATTGAATTCATCTCTTCCGTATTTACTTCGAGGTCATATTCATCAAAGCAATATACTTTGCTAAACTGTGAAGCTGCTAGTCCAATCTTTCTATCTCCTCTTGTTTGCTCTCTTCTTATGAGTTCTTCTTTCGAGCATATTACACCTATAAATATCGTAGAGTGATCGAAAAATTGCTCAAGAAACACATTAAACCTCTTATCATTGTCGATTACGGTATCTACTATTACATTAAAACCCATTTCTATTAACAATTTAATTGTCGAGTGGTAGACTGAGAATATTGAATCATCCAATATTTGGGAAACAACTTGATGATCTATTTCTCTTGTAGGTTCATCTGGAAATTTATTATTAATAAAATCATTGTAATTATTAAAAAAATCATCAATTGATAAATGATAAAAAGGGATCTCTTTCTGTTTTATCAGTTCAGTCGATATGGAGGTCTTTCCGGAACTTGAAGTTCCATTTAGAAAAACTAATATCCCTTGCTTCAATTTAATCATCCCTTCAAATAATAATCATTGCAACTCAGAGAATATTCGAGAAAAGATTAAATTATCCTTTACTGTTTGATATGTTCCTTGATTTGTTCGGCTATTTGCTCCAACAATGCTTCTTTTCCTAAAGCAAAGAAAGCCTCATTATAATTTTGTCTGCTTGTCATACGATATATATTATTCGATTTTACAGCTTTCAGATTGCTCCAGACTTTGCTTTGGTCAAGAACATTCTGGTCATTATCGGATAATAAAATGATATGGTCTGGATTAAAGGTGGACAGTGCTTCTAGACTTGTCACTTTTCCTCCCCATGGATCTGGCTCCGGTGTACCTGGCGCGATGGGTAATCCTAGATCATTAAAAATCATATCCGCAATACCTGTGCGGGAATAGATGCGTATTTCTTTCTCTGTAGCTTCGATTACCGCAAATGTCTCTTCCTTGGTTATCTCAGTGATTTGACCATGTAGTAGTAGAGCACGTTGATCATAGACCTTCAACCACGTTTCCATTTCCGCTTTCTTATCAAGCACCTCCGCGACAAATGCAAATCGCTCTCTAAAAGCGTTAAAGCCATAAGGCACCCTCACTGTTGGAGCAATCATATTTAGTTGATCATAGATTTTTTCTTGGGTAGGTCCTGCCAGTATCAAATCAGGGCTTGCTGCAATGATCGCTTCTAAGTTGACTTCCGTCTGAAACCATCCAGCGGGAGTTACATCAGGCAGTACTTTTTTAAGAATAGGAGTGATTTCTAATGAATTAGCCATATCTGTATTCCCAGTAATAACAGGTTTATATCCAAGCACCAGAAGTTCTTCCGTTGAGCCGGATACATCGGCAATTCTAACCGGCTTCACCGGTATTACCACCTCTCCTTTAGCATCCTTGAGGGTACGTGTTTCGGTCGAATTCGTAGCGACGGGTTCTGAATTTACCGCAGGTGGTGAATTTTCTACTTTAACCTCCTGACCTGAATTTCCACACCCGTACAGCATCACCATCATGATTAAGGCGATTCCGACAAAAGAGATCCGTTTTAAACTGAACATTTTTTCCAACCCTCTCCAATCTATTGATAATCATTCTCACTTCTAGCAAGTCCGATCATACACTCTGCTGATAGGACAGAACTACCGGCAGAGGGATTGAATAACGGTTTGGCGGATATTTATTTAATTTTTATCGTTTTTTAATTACTTCTGAAGGGTTAATTCCATACTGCTTCCGAAAAGCTTCGGCAAAATGGCTAAAGTTGTTGTAACCTACCATCGTCGCTGTTTGGCTGACACTAATCTCCCCGGTACTTATGATTTCCCATGCTTTTTCTAAACGTTTGTTCCGTAAATATGCAAATACAGTTGTTCCGTACTCTTCCTTAAATCCAACTTTTAATTTGTATTCGTTAATGCCTGCCAGCTTGGACAATTCGATAAGCGAAGGTGGGTTTGCCATGTGGTCAAGGATGATATCCCTGGCTTTCCGAATGTTTTCTCGGTCACTACGTGATAAATGCAAACTGCGTTTAGTATGTTTCTGCTCAAAAAGAAAAGCGTCAAAATATACAGATAGGAGTTCTAATGCCTTCCCCTCTACGTACAACCGGCGCATGGAGGTATGATATGGACAGTCTCTCAATTGAACCAATAATCGGGTGGTTTCTGGAAGAATAGGCATACGGAACATTCGAAAAGCACGTGAATCTAACAGCCCGGATAAGCTGCGAGCATGTGAAGAGCCTTGATCCGCCATCCATGAATCGAATAGTGTAACCGGTACACCTATGGACAATAAACGGATAGGTTCAGCACTGCGATAGTGAAATTCCGCTTGGAAATCCTGCATGAACTGCAATGAACAACTGTCAGGCAATAACTCATGGCTGGTATCTGTTACATGAACTTCCCCGCTCCCCTGCAGACAAAAACTTAATTCAATCATCGCTGCTTCGGATTGAACCTGAACTAGGCGATCATCAGCAAAACGGTAATCACTATCAACAATTTCGATCCCGGAGGGTGTGATCACTCTATCGACGTATCCTTGGGTACTGGATTGTGCAAAATGTTTCCTCTCTGTAGTGTCCCTCATAGACGGAGCCTCAAACAAAGCATCGAAATACCCGTTATAGATGTTATGAATAGATGAACTTGTCATTCTGTTATACACTCAGCAGGTAAGCTGCACTCCGTAATCCCAATATTATGTTTTATCATGAGCAGATCACCTTTTCTCTTCTATTAAATGATAACGATTATCATTTAGATCATTATATGCGAGATATTGGATAACCTGCAATGTACAGTTTGTAAGGATCACTTCTCTCCGCCTCCTCAGTAAAGCGGTAGCACTTCTTGTGTCAGCCCTGAAAAGAGGTCGCTGGTTTGATCAAAAAAGGCATCAGGCAAATAATAATAAGTATCACCCATAGACACCACCTTTAATTCCGGAATGATATACATGGCGATATAAGTCCCGTCTTTGAGGTTGAACTGTAATTGATATGATTTTCCTTGGGATTGCGCCGCTGCAAGAGCTTCATATTCCTTATTGTTTAGCTCTGTTTTTTTTGCGCTGTACAAACCTTCGATAATGGACTCAACAATAGGATGATCAGTGATAGTCTTTTGCACGTCATTCCCCACATGATTCAGAATATAGATATCTTTTGCATGCTCCTTCAGATTAGCCAGATCTAGATACTCCTTCGCGCTCATTGCAGAATCGTCTACCTTCGCCACAATTTCAGCTAGATAATAATATTGCTCATCCTTAACTGCAATACGAAAATGGGATGGGTAAGTTGGGATTTCATACAGCTTTCCACCCATAGCGAACGTAGCGGTATAATCCTTTTCCGCATTCTTATCCCCGTCATTCTTTCCGGGCTCTTGGTTGAGATCAAACTCTAATGCACCAAGCGATTTGTCAGGCTCCATACCTGTGAACTTAAACTGAGCGCCATCTGCTACGAATGCATAACGGTATCCATTGTAATTCAGAATTTTGCGAACCCCTGTGGGAGACGAGACTGGTGTCTGCTGCGATATTTGTGGTGAATTAGGCAACGGCGTCTGCGGAAATTTATAAACGGCCACACCTAATACCAATGCAGCACAAGCTGCGAGTGAGCCCCACTTTACATAAGCTTTTTTATTAGTGCTTCTCGCGGAGTTGGCTTTTTCTATCAGATTTTCGTCTATGTAACCGATTGTTTTGAAGAGCTCTTTATTATTCAAAGGAAATAACCCTCTTTCTGAAGATATATTTGGAGTTTTTTGCGTGTTCTGAAAAGAATTGATTTGGTTTTGCTTTCACTGATTGAGAAGCGTGCGGCAATATCGGCCAAAGAATCAGAATACCAGTAACGCCTCAAAAAAATATTCCGCTGATCTTCCTTAATGTTGTGTAGAAATTTACTTATAGATTCGGCTATTTGTGCTTCCTCGTATTGGGTTTCAACGTTGTCTGAAGAGGATAAACAATCGTTTAATTCATCAAGAATCGTATCGAATTTTTTATTCCGTTTTTTAGCCATGTAATAATCATATTTGTTCAAAGCAATATTTCGTGTGATTCTCCCCAGAAAAGAGGACAGCTTTGCAGGAGACTTCGGCGGTATGGCTTCCCATGCACCAAGAAAGGTATCGTTAACACATTCTTCCGAATCTTCAGCATTAGACAAAATGTTATGAGCGATCCGAGTACAATAATTTCTATATTTTTTCGATGTTTCTTCTACTGCCCTTTCATTACGTGCAAAATACAATTGTATGATTTCACTATCTTCCACTCCATCACTTCCGTTCGATTTGATTAAGCATTCACTTATAAAGTAGGAAAAGAAGTGTTTAGGTTGCATAAAAATATAATTTTCTATAAGCTTCGGCATTCAACGCTGATAATATGACATAAAAATACAAATAACCCCTCATCCTATGGGATAAGGGGAAGTTATAATATCTTCTAATTTTTAATTAATTCTACTTCCTTCATTGGAGCCTTTGTCTTACGTAGCATCATCCAGATCCCCCCCAGACAAAATAAAACACTACAGCCCATGCCAAACAACGCGCTGGCGTTTAATGCCTGAGGTGAGCCTTTCATCGTAAGCACAGCCATTTGAGTGACAACAATGGAGACTACGGCATCAGTAAAGCTAATCATTTTTAATGTTGATATAATGGGATTATTGAGATGACGGTTAACAATGTTTCCATGAATGGCAAAACCAAGTTTTGTAAAAGCGATCAGTGCTACCAGATATACAATGTAACCTTCATAAACCAAAGCGTCCCCGACTAGATAAATCCGTAGGCAGACCAACAGATATGAAACACCTAGAAGACAAAGAAAAACACCGCCACGCTTATAAACATAAAGCTCCATGGAATACCTTTGCTGTGGTGAACTGACTTTTTTAGCTAATGTATATTTATGAAGCACCTGTCCTTTGGCTATACAAAGGATCAGATAATAAAGTGCATTTGTGATGAACCATCCGGACAATAGATATAACCCAAGAATTAACTTGCCTATACCAATAAAAGCATTGATGACTAGGGAAGCAGCGTTGAACATGGCGGTTCGATCTTGCGGATTTCCGAAGTCCCGAACTAAGATTGCCTTAATATATATCATCCTTTCAAGAAAACCTTCATATCTCATTTTATGATTCTAAGGGGACAATAGTATCATACTTGGCTCAACCCAGCAATAAAGCAATTAAAGTTCTGATTTATGATATATTAGAAAAGGTTGTGCTAATTCGGCAAGAGGAAATAGCAACAGCAATTGTTAATGGAGGCAGGTCGTATATGTATAGAAAATTAACAGCAGCAGAGTTGGATGTTATTTTAAGCTCGATTAATAAGGAACAGCATTTTTTATATTATTCATACCTTACTTTTCGCAGACCAAACACAGTGCATTACGGTCAGTATTCTGACCAGGGCGAGTTGCTTGGGGTATTAGCCTTTTTAAGTGGCCTTCCGTTTAATGCTTTTTCTGTATATCCAGTTCAGCAATCCTTTTGTCTCAGCTCAATGTTGGCGTTCATGAAAGATGAATTACATCTACATAACCATGCGGTGGGTAGCTTTATTATTAACGAACAAGAGCTGCAGGTCTTTGCTTCTCAGCTTGAGTTCTACAGCCCTCCCAAAAAATTGCTTCTTATGAAACATATTCATGAAGATGTTCTACCAACAGCGGACAAGCATGTTATGCACTTAGGACCTGCTCATTTCCAGCGAATTGAAGCAAAGATGGACGAGCTGCAAACCATGGCTTTTTCAAAAGAAGAATTACAGAATCCGTTCTATGGTGTGATGGCACAAGACGAGCTGATTGCTGTAGGCGGATACCACATATATAGTGAGGATTACGTTGAACTAGGAAATATCGGAACAGATGTGGCCTGGAGAAGAAATGGATATGGAAAAAAAGTCTGTGCAGAGCTAACACGCCAAGGACATGCCATTTCAGCTAACGTATATTTGAATGTTTTTGAGGAGAATGTAGGAGCCATTTCTCTATACCAATCGCTGGGATATGAACTCATTTGCCAACAATACATCGTTGAATTTAATATTTAATAAAAAAACGTACTGCATTAGCTGCAGTACGTTTTTTTAATTTTAGGTGATACGCCAATTAACCTTGTTTATTTCATTGCTTTTGCCAGCTCTGTGAAAATAACCCCCAGCGCATGAGCACCCGCATCTGGATAACCGATGCTGCGTTCCCCTACTGTGCCGGCTCTTCCCATACGGGCAACGATTTCAATAGTATTTTTTGAACCTTGGACAGCTGCTTCCGCTGCTTTACTTGCCGCCACTTTGATATCGTCGCCTTGTTTTGCACTCTGAGTCCAAGCATCAGCGAACGGTACGAGTGCATCAATCAATGTCTTATCTCCGACAACAGCCCCTCTGCCAAAAGATCTTTCCCCGGTATCTTGAATCCCTTTGACAACAGCTTGCATCATATCAGCAAAATCCTGAATGGTCAGCTCTTCCTTCTGCTGAACATTTTTACTCGCTGCGCGGAAGCCTGATCCCCAGATCGGTCCGGATGCTCCGCCGCAGTATTCCATAATGACCATGGAGCAGGCGTCAAGGAACTCACCGATATTAGTGAGATGGTGAGCTAAAATATCCTCCCACTCGACTTTCAGCTGTTTAAAGCCCTTAGCTACACTCATCCCGAAATCGCCGTCTCCAGCGTGGGAGTCAAGCTCACAGAACGGAACCTCATTCTCGATAATGACCTGGCTCATTTGATCGAGCAGATAGACGATATTTTGCAAAGTAAACCGATTGTTCTTAATCACCGCTGCAGCAGCATCCGTATTATTCTTAAAGGATACATTGCTGTCTGTTTTCTCTTCTTGGATTACTTCAGTATAGTTCACAGGCTCAAAAGGGCCTTTAATCGACAAGGCTGGTGTATCACAAGGCGCAGATAACCATTTCTTCAGTGTCTCATCCAGCTTCATTATCGTCACCGATGCACCTGCCATGTCAATGCTGGTCATGTAGTTACCAACAAACACTTTAAACACTTGTTTATTCTTAGCGGTTAATTCGCGGATGACAGAATTGTTCAGCAAATATAACTCTTGCAGCGGGGTGCCGCCAAATCCATTAATTAATACGGCTACTTCCTCCTGCTTCTGATCATTCATTTGGAAGTTGTCTAGCAAAGAGGTAACCATTCGCTGTGCTAATTCATCTGCGGGTACAATTTTCTCCCTGCGTATTCCAGGTTCTCCATGGATGCCAACCCCGTATTCCATCTCGTTCTCATCAATATGAAATGTCGGAGTACCTTTGGCAGGCACGGTACAAGAGGTATAGGCGAAGCCTATGCTGCGCACATGATCAATTGCATGTTGCGCCGCTTCTTTCACTTCCGCTAAGGACAATCCAGCTTCTGCTGCTGCTCCGGCTACCTTATGAACAAGCACTGTTCCGGCTACGCCTCTTCTTCCTACTGTATAAAGGCTGTCTTCAACGGCAATGTCGTCGTCTACTTTGACATAATCCACTTCGATGCCGTCTTCAGTGGCTAGATGGGCCGCATTTTTAAAGTTCATGATGTCACCGCTATAATTCTTGATAATAAGCAGCGAACCTTTGGTGCTTGCTGTGCGGCGAATCGCTTGATAAACCTGAATTTGGGATGGAGAAGCAAACACATCACCGCATACAGCTGCATCCAGCATCCCGGTTCCTACAAACCCGGCATGAGCCGGCTCATGCCCGCTTCCGCCACCACTGATCAGGGTAACTTTATCTTGATTAATCTCTTTCTTAGAAATCACTTTGAATTTAGGATCGAAATCCAGCTCGGGATGCGCCAAGACAAGCCCGTTACACATTTCCCTAACCAGAGTCTCCGGCTTGTTTATGATTTTTTTCATTTTAAAGCTCCTTACTTGATTTATATTGACGGCCTAATTGATCGGCTGCCATAATTGCTGATGCAACCGCATCCTCCGTAATTGGGAACGGCATCGAATGGATAGATTCCTCAGCAATGCAAGCTTTTTTAGCAACCTCAAGCAGTTCCTCATAGGTTACATGCTCAACACCAATATCCGCTAAGCATACTGGGAGACCAATCGAAAGACAGAAGTCCAACACTTCTTTTAATTCAGTCCGGTCTGCGTTTTCAAGAACCAGTTGAGCAATCGTGCTGAAGGCTACCTTTTCACCATGATAATAATGATGAGTTCCTTCCAAAGCAGTTAACCCATTATGAATCGCATGAATCGCTGCCAAACCACCACTTTCAAACCCAAGACCCGATAAAAGAATATTTGTCTCAATTATATTCTCCAAAGCTGGGGTTACGATATTCAGATCGCAAGCTTGCTTCGCCTTGAATCCATTCTCAAGTAATGTCTCATAGCAGAGCTTCGCAAGTCCCAACGCTGTTACTGTCCCTTTAGCTTCACCGCAAACCCCTTCACGAACTCCGCAAGGTAAACCTGCATTCACGTTGGAATACGAATTTGCAGTAGCTCTTGCTTCAAAATAGGTTGAAAGTGCATCTCCCATGCCTGCCACAAGAAATCTTGTAGGTGCATTGGCAATAACTGTTGTATCAATCATGACTACACTCGGGCTTTGCTTGAAATAAGCATAATCATCGAATTCACCTTCCGGAGTATAGAGCACCGCTGAGTGGCTTGTCGGAGCATCAGTTGCTGCTATCGTTGGAACGATAATCAATGCTTCTCCTTCAGCTACACATTTTGCCGTATCAATCGCCTTACCTCCACCCAAGCCAATCGTACATGCACATTGATGCTCTTTGGCTAGCGCTTGTAATCTGGCGACTTCTTGTCTTGAGCATTCCCCGTGGAAGCCGCTTTCAACAAGAGTTATATTAAATTTCTGTTTAGTTGACTCCAGTTTGTCTTTCACACGTGTTACATCATCTGGATGGGCAATTAACAAAGCAGAATCACCGAATGTTTTTACGAAGTATCCTAAGTTCAATAATTCATTTTCACCTTGTACATATTTCGTCGGACTGATAAACGCTCTTCTCATTTTTCGTTCCTCCTCAGTTGTTTATAGTTATCATTATAGATTGCTCTAATTTAAGAAACATGAAACAATAAAAGCTTATTAAAGCGTTTTCTTATCGTATTTTTTTGTCATAATCGTGAAAAATCGAACTTTCATGTCATTCTGTTGAATTATTCTGTATAATGTTCATTAAGATTCTATAACTTACATAGGAGAATTTTGTGATGTCAAAATCCCGGTTCAATCTAGAAGAAATTATTGATTTGAAGAAATGGGAAAAGCTCCAGGATTCCTTATCTCTTGTAACCAAAATGGCTATTCTTACTGTTGATTACAAGGGTGTTCCCGTGACCAAGCACAGCTATTGTCAGCCTTTCTGTCAAGGTGTGCGCCAGGACTCCCATCTCTCTCAATATTGTCAAAAATGTGATGCCCACGCTGGGATTGAAGCGGTTCGCCAGAACAAACCGTTTATTTATTTATGTCATTTCAATATTATTGATATCGCGATTCCCATCATTATAGATAATCAATATCTAGGTGCAATTATGGCCGGACAGCTCAAGCTTCGTGAACCTGACGTGCCACAACTGGAGCAGATTGTCTCTCGGCCGCCGAATGTGGAGACGAACATAAAGTTTAAAGCACTCAAAGAGGATTACCAGGCACTGCCTGTTTTATCCTACGATGAAGTAACAAAGTGTGTTGAGCTGCTGCTGCAGTTAAGTACCTATATCGTGGAGGAAGCCATTCAAAAGCATACTACCGTGGATTTGTACAAAAAGGTTCTGACCACCAATATAGAAGAACCCGCTTCTGCTGAAGCTATGGACGAGTCAGACCGTACGTACCGAAAAATCCAATCCATACAGCAGGAGTTATCCGGGGCTTTGATCGAGACCAAATTGAAGAATGGTGTTCAAAAGTTCGTCTCAATAAATTCTGTGCTTCAGCCTGCTTTTAATTACATTTATGCACACAAAAATGAGAATTTCAGCCTCAAAGAAATGGCTAAGCTTTGTCATATCAGCCCCAGTTATTTCAGCCGTATTTTCACAAAAGAAACTGGAGAGAATTTCTCCGTCTTCATTGCCAGACTCAAGATTGAATGGGCTAAGCAACTGCTGGAAGCCACGGATTCCCCGATCAATCAAGTCAGTGATGATTTGGGCTTTTGCGACACGGGCTATTTCATTAAAACCTTCAAAAAATACGAGAACCTCACCCCGGCTGTATATCGGAATATGTATATGAGGCGATCAGCAAAAGAAACCCTCCGTTAATATAATTAACGAAGGGTTAGTTCCTCATTCCCACCAATGCTTCATTTCACTAAATCCTACATCCCATAACTTCACATTCCCTTTAAGGATAAAGGTTATTTCTTTTACGGTAACTAATGCCGTGTTGTTGAGTTCAGCTTGGGAACTATATTGTTCACTGGATTGAAGGATCATGTTGCCATCAGCTATAATCATTAGTTCACTGCTAGAATTTTCATTCTGCGGGAATCCAAAGCTGAAATATAACCATACCTCTCTTTTATCACCCAAAGTATAGGTGTATTTTTTAATTTCTTCACCTTCACTGCTGTACAAGTTCATTTTTGGTATTATATTTTCACCAGCGATAGTGAAACTGGGAAGATTATGCGTGATAGGCATGCTTCCCGTAAGCTTTTCCAACGTTTGGAATCCCTGCACAGGTCTTTCACTTTTCTTCAGAGTTAAATCAATGATCTCAGAGATTCCCATGATTCCAACCAATAGCACAACAACAGATAATGCCGAAGTAAAAAGCGATCTCCTGGTGATTTCCGCTGAAAATCCAATCTTATATGCACAAAATCCTATCATTGCCCCTAACGTATTGGAGATGACATCGGCTACATCAAAGGAACCCAAAAAAGTTAAAGCTTGAAGAGTTTCCAGCCCAAAAATGGTTAAGATAAACAAACAAATAAACTTTTTAAAATGTGTACGATACAGCAAAGGGAATAATACGCCAAAAGGAATAAAAGCAGCGATATTCCCAAAGTCATAAACCCAAGAAAAGGATAGGTCAAAGAGATCAGGAAAAAGAAGCGGAACACTTTCTGGAATCAACATAAACGTGTATTCATACTGGCTTGTTGCATGCTCTACTCGATTGAAAGCAAAAAACAAAAAATATAAGATCAACAGTGTATAAAAAATAGTTCCTATAATAAGAATCTTTCGTAATTTCACTCCCATAATAACTTCACAATTCCCTCCATATGTCGATGGAAATAGTATATCTCTCCAAAGTGACATTCCCGTGACACTGAAGGTGACGATTTAGTCATTCAAAGCTTATTCCGATAAAAAAGCCATCACCCTTAGTTTAAGGCCGATGACTTTTTGTTACATAAATTATCTATTCGTGACTAGTTTCCAGTGCTGGCTAGCAGAACCTGTATTATTTGCTTGAATAATATTTGCCCCCTCTGTCGTCGAACCCTGATCTACTGCCAGAACTTTTCCACTGTTACGATTAATAATATTGTAAAACTCACCTGAGGGTTCCAAAGTCCATTGCTGGTCATTCGATCCGTTATCATTCCATTGGACACTTTGAGCACCATTAGCTAATGAACCTCCTAAAATGCCCAAGTTTTTACGACTATTAGTATTGACCAGTTTCGTATAACCATCAGCTGTGCTGACTACAAACCAATTTTGGTCATGTGATGAAATTCCGCTGGTCCACTGAACCGCCTTCCCTCCATCTGCCATCGAACCCTGATAGATACCCAACACTTTACCACTATTCACATTAACCATTCGATAACTGTCCACCATAATATGTCCTTCATCTGGAACCAACTCCCACAGCTGATCAGTGCTGCCTGCATCAGCCTGCTGTATAACTTGGGCACCCTCTTCAGTAGAACCCTGCGCTATACCTAACGTCTGACCACTGTAACGGTTAACAATCTTGTAGTAGTTACCAGAGGCTTGTAAAGTCCACTGCTGGTCATCGGAATTGTTATCAGTCCATAATACGGCTTTGGCTCCTTCTGTTGTTGATCCTTCTAATATTCCGGCGACCTTTCCACTCTTTGCATTCACAATGGATTTGTAACCGTTAGGAGCATAACCACTTTCCGCAGTGGAAATGAGCCAATATTGATCCAAAGAATTAGTCCCGCTGCTCCATTGCACGAGATGATTGCCATTCGCAGTTCCGCCTTCCAATACACCTAAAGCTTTCCCACTTTTCACATTAATTAATTTGTAGTAACCTACGGACATATCACCATATTTCACCGTGTTTTTCCCACTAAAAAATCCGGCTTGAGGGATAAATAAGCGGCCATTGCTAAGCGGCAGTAGTTGGCGGTTATACCCTGCATCTACGAGCGGATTATATGGAACCCAGCTTCCGGATGCATCCACTCTAGAAGAGTTGATCAGCACTTCTTTTTTTCCTGCAACGTTTAATACGAGTCTCCCATCTCCCAAAGCAGAAATATAGGGACTTCCTCCGTACCCTACAAGAGTTCCTACTTCAGTTGGATTCCAGCTCTCAGGATCTGCTGAAATTTTCAAATAATTGGGCACGCCCGGGTATCCTACCATCTCATAGGTCATTGCGTATTTATCATTGCCCATCTTAGCGATTGTAGGCATTCCTGGACGTAATTTGCTGTCTGCAAATGCCACATCAACTACCACAGGTCCCCAGTTCGTGCCCTCCAACGTAGTCTGATGAACTAACTTCTGGGCATGGGCAGGATCACGTTCATCTGAATAATAAACAATGAGTTTGTGGTTGTGAACCAAAAAGAAAGGCTCCCAAATGGGATCGTAACCAATATCGTTTCGTCCACCTTCAGCAATGGTGCTTACATATGTCCATGTTCTACCTAAATCATTGCTTTTATATAATTCCAACTTGGTAGCTGCTTTGTTGCTTGGTACAGAGTTTCCTGCAAGAAGCATAGTACCCGCAGGCATGTTACCTATAGGTTGGGGGAGTTCAAACAATTCTGGGCAATTTAACATTCCCCAACCATTTTGAGTATCCTCCACTTCTCCAACCTGATTCCAAGTGACGCCATTGTCAACGCTTTCATAAATAGGGAAAACAGGGGTGGTATTAGAGGTTTGTTCAAACGTAGCATACATTTTGTTATTGTTGATGCCACTATATTTAAGCTGGATTGCCCTAGGTGATAAAGCCCCATAGGATGGTGAATCTACTGGTGGTACATATAAGACATTAGGTCCGAAAGCGTTTACAACATTGCCGTTAAAGCTAATCCCTGTGCCAACCACTGTCACTAAAACCAACAAAAAAGACAAAACCTTCCTCAGTTCTCTTCTCAAAAGTAATTTCTCCTTTACTCTGGGATTTTTTAAACGAATACAGCTTCAATATAATTAATAAACGGATAAATGAGAATGTAATATCTCGACCGGATCATGCAATATGATTACTCAAGTAGATTATCATCTCCTCAATTAAATTTCGGGTTTTATAAAATAAGGGTGCCCCTTAGCCTTTTTATGGCTTTTAAAGGCACCCCTTGGATGTGCTATACAAATGTTAAATGTCAAATTTATGTTTGGCGAGTCCTTCTACGATTTGGGGATCATTATGCGAGAAGAAAACACTCTGTTTCGTATCTAATGTAGCTATTGTCTCTAAATCTTCTTGGTTTAATTCGAAGTCAAAAATATTAAAGTTTTCGATGATCCGTTCTTTATGCGTAGACTTTGGAATAGCAATCACGCCTCTTTGAGTTAACCAACGTAAAACTACCTGAGCAACGGATTTCTGATATTTTTCAGCGATAGAAACTAATACTTCATTATTGAAAAGGTTGTTTCGTCCTTCCGCAAAAGGTCCCCATGACTCGATCTGCACATTCTTCTCTTTCATATAATTCGCACTTTCGATTTGCTGCTGAAAAGGATGTGTTTCAATCTGGTTGATTGCAGGTGTAATTTCATTGTGGCTAATCAAATCAATTAGACGATCCATTTGAAAATTGCTGACTCCAATCGCCTTGATCTTACCCTCACGGTACAATTCCTCCATAGCACGCCAGGAACCATATACATCACCAAATGGCTGATGAATTAAATATAAATCTAAATAATCCACTTGTAATCGATCGAGCGATTTGGCAAAAGCTTTCTTAGTACGCTCATAACCGGCATCCTGAATCCAAAGTTTAGTAGTAATAAATATTTCTTCTCTTGGTACACCACTGCGTTTGATGGCTCTACCGACGGCTTCTTCATTTTGGTAAGCTGCTGCAGTATCAATCAGGCGATAGCCTGCCATAATAGCTTCATAAACGCTTTGTTCGCATTCGCTAGCATCATTCATTTGATAGACACCAAAACCAAGGATAGGCATCTCTACACCATTGTTCAGAGTTACTGTTTGCATATGAAATCCTCCTATTTACATGTTCTGTGATTAAGATTACAATAATTAGCCTAACAGGTTCGAGTAACACGAAGTCAAGCGACACTGAGTTCTTTTCGCATTCTTTTTAAGGAGGAATTACAATGTATACTGTGAAGGAAGTCGCCAAGCTACTGGGTTTGACTGAACATACCATCCGTTATTATACGGATAAGGGTTTAGTTCCAACAATACAACGGGATAAAAATAACATTCGTCTTTTTGATGATGACTCCATTAATTGGCTAACAGGTGTAAAATATCTCAAACAATGCGGAATGTCAGTAGAAGATATTAAAAGCTATGTAGACTTGTGTTTACTAGGCGATTCTACCATCCACGAACGTTATCAAATCATAATGGAGTATAAAGCTGCTGCTGCAGCTCAGTTGGAAGAGGCCAAACTTAAAGTCAAATATATGGAAGACAAAGCTGATCATTATCTAGATATTATCAATCAGGTAATCCCGGATGACACGAATCCAGCTAAATGGACAAAATCATGAACAAGAGGCAGATGAACAACCTTTGATTATCAAAGGTTGTTCATCTGCCTCTTAACTTGTTAGGAATCTACTTTTTCTTCTTGATGTGATATCTTTTCATTGTGATAAAGGACGAATTCGTATTTATTCCCCGTTAGTTGATCATTATAAAATACAATTTTACGGTTCAGTATATCTAAGTTTTGTTGCAATGCCTTAATTTCTTGTTCCACTTGTTGCTTACGCTGTTCAAGTAAATTTTTCCGTTCAGGAATTGTCTCGTCCCCCATAGCCCGCCACTCGGTATATTGCTTCAATTCTGCCATCGTCATTCCTGAATCTTTTAAATGAAGCAAAAATTGAACCCATCCAATATCCTGATCTGTATATTCGCGTAAATTATTGTCACTTCGATGTGGAGTAAGTAAACCTTCCATTTCGTAATATCTGAGCGTGCTCTTGTTAACACCGACGATTTCTGCAAATTCTCCAATGGAATAAGGCATGATCCCCACCTCCATTTCTAATTTTGTTTCTATTCAAAGGATATACTTAAATTAATAAAAAACCAAAGGTCGGAGTATGAATCCATTTTTATGGCTTGCCTTAAAGTGTACTTTAAGGTCTATACTTCATTTTGAAAGCAGTTAATCATCGATGAAAGGGATGTTCTTACATGGCTGAAAAACAAACAGCAGGCCGAGACTTATTAGGAGAATTCGCTCCGAAATTTGCTGAACTGAACGATGATATCTTATTCGGTGAAGTGTGGTCAAGAGAGAAAGACTTATCTCCACGTGACCGCAGCATGATTACAGTTACAGCATTAATCTCAGGAGGAAACTTCGAACAATTAACCCCACATCTGCATAAAGCAAAGGCAAACGGAGTCACAAAAGATGAAGTAGCGGAAATCATCACGCACCTTTCGTTTTATGTAGGGTGGCCTAAAGCTTGGTCGGCATTTAATATTGCCAAAGAAATTTATAAAAATTAAAGGAAAGAGGTTTTTATTATGGCTAATGAGCAACTAAGCAACAGTACTATCTTTCCACTCGGACAAAAGGTTGAAGCAAATTTTATAGGTGACGCATACTTGCAGATGATTTATACTGACACGACACCTTTGAATGCACCTATTGGGAATGTAACCTTTGCCCCGGGAGCTCGCAATAACTGGCACTCCCATAAAATCGGACAAGTATTATTAGTTACCGGTGGTGAGGGTTGGTATCAAGAAGAAGGCAAACCAGCTCAATTCCTCCAAACCGGGGATGTTGTGAATATTCCAGCGAACGTAAAACATTGGCATGGTGCTACAAAAGACAGTTGGTTTGTCCACTTAGCCATTTCACCCGGAGAAACAGAGTGGTTAGAACCTGTTGATGCTGAGCTTTATAATCAATTGTAAAAAACCGCATCGGGTCTATGGATTCGATGCGGTTCTTCTTTTTCTAATGGCTATCTTGACTTCAATTTAGCCGGATTAAAGAAGTGAATTCTCAGAAAAATCGAGAATAAACTCAATGCCAAAAATAATACTCCTCCTAAAACGATGTATTGTGTACCCATTCCTGTTATGAATAATCCACCTACTGCTGTACCCATGGTTATTCCTAAGTTACCACAGGATAGGAATAAACCATTAGCAAAATCTGGCGCCTCAGGAACCGCAGATGTAATCCAGTATTGACTGATCAGATTACCTATTGCATAGAACAAACCCCATAATAAAACTGTTATGATCATAGGTCCTGTGAACGCACCCGTTACAAATGATAATAGATAAATGATTCCTAATATAATTGGGAATGTTATGACTGTTTTTATCGCATTTTTAGAGAGTAATCTTCCCCCTGCAAAGTTTCCAGCCAAGCTGGCTAATCCATATAGCAATAACACTAAGCTTAACGTCTTCCCCGAAATATGTGTAATAGACTCAAGGTATTCTGCGATGTAACTATTAACGCTAGCTGTTGCGGATCCAATAAGTACGACTGCAATAATGGCTAACCAAACAATTGGCTTTTTTAATAAGCTTATTTGAGATCCGTATGAAATTCTTTCCTTCACTGGCATGGAGGGTACAAATAATAACGTCGCTATGAAGGCTAGAGCGTTTACGATTGTAAAAAAGAACATCGCCATATCTACTGAGCTCTGACTAGCAATATAATTAGTGATGGGTACGCCAAGAACCATTCCTCCTGTCACTCCCAGCATGACTTTAGAGACAGCTTTTGGAGCTTCTTCCTTACTGACTGAAGTAGAAGCTACTGTCAAAGCCAACGAACAATAAACTGGATGAAAAAAGGCGGGAATCACACGAGCAATTAACAACATATTAAAGTTTGATGTGAAAATGGAAATGATATTCCCAAGAATAAAAATACCAAGTACAAGCAACATGACTTTTTTACGGTTTAAACTAGAGAATAATAACGGCATCGTAGGGCCAGCAATAGAGACAGCAAGTGCGAAGAGACTAACTAACAAACCTGCTTTGGAGACTGAAACATGATAGTTATCTGCAATTAAAGGTAACATTCCTATTACCCCCATTTCAGTTGTTAAGATGCCGAAGACTCCTATAATTAGAATGAGTAAATACAGATGATTTTGTTTTGCCATGTTAACCCCTTACCTATATATAATTTTGTTTTATACTCGAAAGTAAACACTGGTGAATTATTACCCTCATGTGTATTATTATAGATGAGCTGATTTTCTTCAATTAGCAAATATCAGTGATCCGTGTAATAATTCACACATTACTTCGATCTGTTAATTTTCTGCAGGAAAGTTGGTAAAGCTACGTGACAAAGGTTGATAGAAGAATACTTAAATCTCAGGCAGCCATAAAAAAAGCAATGACTGAACTGATGTCTGAAAAGAATTTCGATTCCATAACGATAAAAGATATTTCTGACAGAGCAGATGTTAGCCGAAGAACGATTTATCTACATTACGAGGATAAATACGATTTATTAGACAAGTTAATTGAGGAACATATCCATGAACTTAGAGAATCCTGCAGCACTGAGTCTGAGGTTAACTCAGCAAATCGTAAGTTGACCTGGTTCGAATATTTTGAACAAAACTATTTATTCTTTTCAGCGATGTTATCTAGTAAAGGAGCTCCCTTCTTTCGGAGCCGGTTTCTTGAGTTTGTCATTGAGGATATCAAGAATGAATGGGAGATGACAGAGGGGAAAAAACAGGGATTATACGAAGACATTATTCTTCAGTTTATTGCACCAGCGTACGTAGGGATCGTGGAATGGTGGTTTACTAACGAAATGCCTTATCCACCTGACATTATGGAAAATCAACTGGAAATTCTATTAGAAAATAACCTATCCTAAATTTCCAAATACCAAAAAAGCCCAACTTCTCCATAAACCGATGGAGGTTGGGCTTTAATTAATTATTTTGCTCAAGAAATTGGTAAACTGCCATCATCTCTTGTTTATTCAACTCACGAATACGATTGAAAATTGGAATTTCAGCAACAGCCTCAATATTTAAGCTTTCAGAAATAACGTCACTTACTTTACCCGTTAGCCAAGTTTGCACATCTATACCTTCAACAATTTCCTTACGCCCTTCATCATTGATGCCACTCGCATAACAACTAACACAAGGAATCGTTAATTTATATACGCCATCATGAAGTCCATCTTCCGAAATAACTTTTTTTCCTTTACAGAATGGACAGGGATGGCTTGCTTTAATCTTATTAATTAAGGTGACGATTTTTTTGTAACCAAACGCTTCATAGACATAAGTCAGCTTTTTATATTTTCCATTAGTGAAATACTTATCTATGATATTTTCTCTTGTTTCGTGGATATTGGCAAAATCACAGATCGTAATCCGGTTATTCCTGCTGATGGATTCGATACTGCCGCTAATAATGTCCCAGAATGGCAAGGCGTTTTGTAACACCATTTCATATTGCGCAAAACTTCCTAACTCTAGTTCAAGCATTTTTAGAGCGACTTGTGTTTCCCTGGGTAATAGAGAGACCTCTTCTGTCAAAACCATATCTCCGCCCACGATGGCTTTCATTTTTTCTAGTACCTGTAATTCACCAACGGTGCTAATGACTTGATCAAGGGGCATCCCAATAAGCTCGCGAATATCAGTGTCGCCGAATTTAAGCTTTTTATGATGATTTAACACCGTTCCTTGACAGATTGGACAGGTAATCGTTTTTTTGGACGCTTTAATATACTCTTTAATAATTGATTTCGAGATGACCATATAGTTCCCGATAATGGTATTAAAGCCTTCCCAAGTTCTCGAGGCTTTAGCTGCTTTATCATAGAAGGACTTTTCCCAATACCCGTATAAAAAGGTGTGTTTTTCAGCTTCTGTCATCTCATTATAACTTTTGCTAATATCCTGTCCGAGCTCATTCTTTAACTCATCAAAGATGAATTTTATTTTTGGTAATTGATAGAATTTCAGAATCTCCATCGCATCTGGATGTAATGAGCCGTCCCAAAAAGGTACGTTCTTGTCCTGAAGTACAATATCAAAATCAAATTCTTCAATCACACGGCGACCCTTACAGCTTGGACAATGATTGTCTGATTGATAGAAATCAAAGCTTTTTGTATCCTTATTAGTGGGATGCGCTGCCACAATATGGTTGATCAAGCCACCCATTTCATAAAGGAAAGTAAACTGACTAAACAAGTGTCGTTCCAGATCAATGGCGATGACAGGTGCAATCGTATCCGATTCATATTCACCATAAATCAGGCGGGCCATGGAGGATAAGCTTTTTAATATGCCACCTTTATAGATGTTCTCTGCATTTTTAAAATAGGCGATCTGATCTTCTTTTAAATAGGCAATTCCATTTTGTTGCTGGAGTGTTGAAGAAATGTGCGCAGGCGCCACGCTATCTGCACTGTTTTGTTGACGATAATAATCATCATGACTGAGAACATCAAGATGCTCCACAGGTGCAAGCTGTCTTTTGCCAAAATCAACGATAAAATCAGAGTTATCTAACATATAAGAATTATGTTCAATCATGATTATGGAGACAGATTCATCCTGCAAAATGTCCCTAATACTGTCAATGAATTGATTTAAAATATTTTGTGATAAACCTTTGGAGGGCTCGTCAAAAATAAAAAGTGTATGTGGATTTCTGGAGCCCGCAAACAGCTCAGAAACTAAATGGACACATTGAAATTCACCCGTGGATAAGGATTGTGTTTTTCGCTCCAACGTCAAATAACCAAGTCCAAGCTTGATCAATAAGCTTAGTCTTTTATGAGCAATGTCCTCATTTGGCAGTTCAACAATAATATCTTCAATCGAGCGCTCAAAAATATCATCAATATCCTCACTGTACTTTGTGAGTTTCCTTTTAATATCAAGAAAAGTGGCAACGGTCGAGCGACTGGTAATCGACTGATTTCGATCTTGCCCTACGATCACCAGCTTATCTTTGGAATAACGCTTTAGAAAATCTTTGACCATACATTCATTAACCAGCGTAGATTTACCACATCCGGACTCACCAGTAAAAGTTACCAGTCTATTTTGGGGAATCTGAATCTCGACCATTTGAATATTACGGCAATAAAGATCATGAAATTGATAATATTCTGCAGGTGCTGCCTGATTTAGTTCTTTATTGATGGGCTCAGGACGTGGTGATTCCTCAACTATTTTCCCGCCGTATTTGCCACTGCCAGGTCCAAAGAACAAGTGTTTATCCGCTGTATCCAGCACCGTGTCAGAATGGTCAATGAGCCAAATTTGATTTTTATATCCCAATTGTTTAATCTCCGCTAAAATCTTCAATAGCGTTTGGTGATCGAGACCCACGGAGATTTCATCAATGATAATCACGGTATTTTCACTTGTTGCCATGAATTCTGCCAAGTAAAGTCGTGTTAATTCTCCGCCTGACAATGTACCCATAATACGATTTAATGTTAAATAACCAATATTCATATTGATTATATTTTTCAGAATTTGTTGTTTACCCTCACTTATATTAAGCTTTTCTGCTAGTTTAAAAATGGTTTCGATGCTAAAGTCGTTTAGATCGGAAATACTCTGTGATTGATCCAATAATTCAATTTTATATTGTTCAGCTGCTTGATTGTAGCGTTTTCCTTGACACTTTTTACACTCGATATTTTTTGTAGTTCCACGCCCCTTACAATCAGGACACCAACCTAATTCATTATTAAATGAAAAAACCTCTGGAGAGAGATTATATTTTTCAGCAAGAGTGACACGAATTTCAGTAAACACACCTGTATGTGTGCCAATGGTTGACCGAGGATTTGAAGATATGGATGACCTACCAAGAAAAAGAACAAGGGGCATTGCTTCCATTTTGATCGCACTGAAATTAGTCTCCATAATATTTGGGAATAAATACTGGTATTCAGCTTTTGGCAATAAGGAAACGAGACGTTTTTTTGATTCTTCCCCAATCGTTTGACAAAAAGTTGTTTTACCAGATCCAGACAAACCAGCAATTCCTAACGACTCATCAACTGGCAGTACCGTTTCTAATCTGTTAATATTGTTCACAATTAATTGATTTATTTTCATAGTAAGCTCATCTCATCTCCATTCTCTTCATCTAGTATTGCCATGATTTATTCCATTAAATAGGGCACTTTCCCTGTTCCAGAAAAGCGCCCTATTCTTGAATTACAATTCTGCTAATACCTTTTCGAGCTGACCACCCATATTTGTCCAAGCATATTTAGCACCCTCGATGGCTCCTTGGCGGGCTTTCGTCTCTTCACTAAATCCTGATTGATCTAGATGGAGATTAACCTTCCCCTCTGAATCTTGACTCACAGTCCAAGTAACAGTAGTACTTTCTCCCACACTATTCCAAGTATAAGATAACGTATGAGGCTCATCCACGATGAGTACTTCGCTATCTACAATTCCATCCCACCATTCATTTGGCTCAGCACGGAATTGAAATTTATGACCAACGACGGGTTTAAAATCATTACTCCAAATCCATTTCGCAAGCGTATCCGAATCCGTTAAAGCATTCCATACCTTCTCGATCGAACTTGTAAATTGAAAATCTAATGATACATCTGGTTTCATAGTTATTCCTCCAATATAAGTTTTAATTTATCAATTCTTTGCTTCCAGAATCCTTCATAAAAAGATACCCAATCTTGAATTTCTTTCAAAGGATTGGCATTCAACCGATACCTCGTCTCTCTGCCAACCTTTCGAGCAATTACGAGACCAGCATCTTTAAGTATATTTAAATGCTTCGAAACGGCTGTACGACCCATTTCAAAATGAATCGTTATCTCATACAGAGGTAATTCATCAACATCAGCCAGAATTTGAAGAAGCTTTCGTCTTGTTGGATCCGCAACAGCGTCATAAACATCCCTCACTTGACTATTGTCGCTCACAACCACCCCCACCTTTTCCGTAATATTTCCTGTAATGTCACCTAGTATCCATCTTTATTACCTAATAGGACACCATTTGGTGTCTAATTGATTATAAGACACCAAATGGTCACATGTCAACAATCCAGAAAAAAAAGCATTACCAAGAGCAAGTTCAGCTTAGGACTGCTTTTGATAATGCCTCCAGATGAATCCTTTCGTTTTACGATTTAATATTTAATCTAATTGTTCTCCATTAGTAGCGATAACATTTTTGTACCAATAAAATGATTTTTTCTTCGAACGTTTAAACGACCCGTTTCCTTTATCATCCAGATCGACGTGAATAAAGCCATAACGCTTTTTCATTTCACCCGTTCCAGCAGAAACAATGTCTATGCAGCCCCAAGGTGTGTAACCTATCAGATCCACATGATCAATTTCGATAGCGTTTTTTATTTCTTTGATATGATTTTTTAAGTAGTCGATACGTTCATCATCATTGATACTACCATCTTCTTCAACCTTATCTATGTTGCCCATTCCATTTTCAACAATAAACAGAGGTTTTTGATAGCGATCATATAGCTCATTTAATACAAAACGCAGACCTTTTGCATCGATTGGCCAACCCCACGGTGTTGCTTTAAGATACGGGTTAGGCGAACCTTGTTGTCCACCAGTTGTTGTTGTGTTAGGTGAAAAACGATCAAATACAGTTGTACGGTAATAAGAAAACGCTAGAAAATCGGAAGTATACTGCCTTAGGATCTCTTCATCACCAAACTCTGTTTTTAACTCGAAATTATATTCATCAAAAATGGCTTGGGCATAATTTGGATAATAGCCTCGTAAAATTACATCTGAGAAAATTAACGCTTTTCTTCTGAATTCATAGGCCCCAAATACATCATCTGGATGACATGTTGCTGGATAGATCCCTGATAATGCCAACATAGCTCCCATCTTAAAGTTAGGATTAATCGTTCGTGCCAGTTTATTAGCTAAAGCCGAAGCAACCATAAGATGATGGATAGATTGTAATTTGTCACCTGCATCAGCGAGGGGAGTTTCGCCTTGATTAGAATGGGTTCCTTCCTTGATATTATTTGAAGCTAACCCCAAAGTCCAATAGCCTCCAAGCACATTCACTTCATTAATAGTGACCCAATATTTCACTTTGTTTTTCCAACGCACAAATATAGTTTCGGCGAATCTTAAATAGAAATCAATTAGCTTACGGTTGGTCCAGCCCCCATACTTATCAGCCAGATTAAGAGGCATATCAAAATGCAATAATGTTACCAGAGGTTCAATGCCGTATTTCAGCAATTCATCTATAACATTGTCATAAAACTCCAGTCCCATTTCATTAGCTATTTCATCATCACCATTTGGAAAAATTCGCGTCCAAGAAATGGATAATCGATAAACTTTAAATCCCATCTCCGCAAATAAAGCAATATCTTCTTTGTAATGATGGTAGAAATCCGTCGCATTATGACTTGGGTAATAATATCCTTCTTTTAAAATGCCTTTAGCTCCGATTGGTATGCAGGCACCTTGTCCAATTACTCCTTCGCGGCCATCGGGAAACTGATAAAATATTTTGCGCGGAGAATCTTTTGTGCCATCAGTCATCAGATCAGAAACGGCTAATCCTCGACCTCCTTCATTGTAACCACCTTCATATTGATTAGCTGCAGTTGCACCACCCCACAAAAATCCCTGTGGAAATCCCATGTTGTTACCTCCTTCTTTTTAATCAATCTAATATTTTGCTACTAAGCTAAAACGCTTTCAGTTTCATTACTACGGTTATCCTGTTCTTCTTTATATTTCTGGTTATCTAAAACTTTGAAGAACGGGAAGTAGATAAGAATCGCTACCACGAAATTAACAAGCTGCAAGACAATTCCCGAGATACTTTGCGTTACCAAATATCCTGAAATAAATATCGGCGTTGTTGGAGGTGGCAATGCTCCGATTGGTTTGGCCACGATTCCTAAAGACATGGATAGATATGCGAGCAGAACAGTAACGATTGGAGTAATGAGAAACGGAACTAACATAATCGGATTCAATACAATCGGTAGTCCGAATAGAACGGGTTCATTAATATTGAATAAGCTTGGTCCAATACCTATTCGTCCTATTTGCTTCATCTGCTTACTTTTGGAGAACAGGAACATTAAAACAACTAGACTTAGCGTGGTACCTGCGCCACCTATCCAGATAAAGAATTTGAATTCTGCAGTAGCGATATTCTCAAGAGGCATGCCTGCAGAAAGTGCAGAGGCATTGGCTGCTGACAGCTGAAGCCAGACGGGCAACATAATGGTGCTGCCGATAATAGAAGAACCGTGCAGACCTACAGCCCACAATAAATTGGCAAGTAAGAAAACAATAATAGTTCCTACTAAGCTTGTCCCAACAGCAGTTAAAGGTTCTTGGAGAAGTTGTGCCACAATTTTGTGAACGCTCTCAAAAGAGGTGAAGTTCTCAACGAGCAAACGAATCGCGACAACGCTCATGACTGCTACAAACCCCGGAATTAGTGCTGTAAAAGATCTCGCAACTGTTGGCGGAACTCCGTCCGGCATTTTGATAACAATATCCTTTTGGACAATCTTGCGGAATATTTCTGTTGTCAAAACGGCAATGATCAATCCTACGAACAATCCTTGGCTAGTGAAATAAACAACATTCACCGCTGTGGTAGTCACATTATCTACCGTAAAGGTTGAATTAGGTGTGATAATAAAGAAGGAACATAAAGCTACTATCCCAGACGATAGCGGATCGACTTTATAACTCTCTGCTAATCGGTATGCCACGCCAATAGTAGCAATTAATGCAATTAGGTTAAATGTGCCACCGTAGGGATACAACAAGGCAGTTTTGATACCTGGATGAGCAGTTAAATAATCTAAATAGGCTGGAATGGGCAGATAAGCTAGTATTAAGAATACTGAACCAATAATTATAAATGGGATAGTCAAGACCATCGCATCACGGAGTGCAGATAAGTGCCTTTGTGCAGCTATTTTCCCCGCAACAGGCATTACCTTTTCTTCTAAGAAGTCCGTTATTTTCATATGTGCTACACTTTCCTTTCTTGAAAGGGGTATTTTGCAGCGTTAATTTATTTATTTCGCACGCTTATATAGTTCAATCATTTCTGTAACAAGCAGAGAAATGGTTTCTACACTCATTAGTTGATCTTCAGCATGAACAAGAATCAGTGAGAATTGAAGTTGTTCTCCATTTGCTTCTCTTTTGATTAATGATTTATGCATTTTATGGCCTTCTCTAAAAAATTGCTTTGATTCTTCTAACTTTTCTTCCGCTCCTTTAAAATCCCCCTCTTTTGCTGCATAGAGCGCCTCCATTACTGAGCTTTTAGCTGCGCCGACATTGCTTATGATGTTAAATGCCACAGTATAGTATTCCTCTTTCACTTCATCTACCATTACTTACCGCTCCCTTCGTCTCTCTCTATTTGCTTAATCGCTTATTTGCTCTCAATTATCTTTAATGCTTGTTCTAGTACTTTTTCGCCGTTCATCATACCGTAATGCAGCATATCAATCGCTTCAATCGGAATATTTTTACCGACCAGTTTAGCTTCTAATTGTTTTTTCATAAATTTCACTTGTGGACCTAATAGGATGACGTCTACGTTTTTTTCTTGCAACGTAAGTTCAATTTCAGTAACTGGTTTCGCGAAAATATTAGCTTGTATTCCTTTTTCCTCAGCGGTCTTTTGCATTTTAGTTACTAATAAACTTGTACTCATCCCTGCATTACACGCTAACATAATTGTATTCATTATTGTTCTCCCCCTTAAATACTGTTGTATTTACTAACAACCTCAGTTTAGCGCTAAACAGCTTTCTTTTTAAGCGAACCTTTTTCCAAAAACAATAGGAAACGTTTGCAGTGTAAAAACGCAGATTCTCGTTATTTCATTTCAGTAACTCTAAGATTTCTTCCGCAGAATCTTTAACAAGAATTTGCTCAACGATCTCTTTATCTTCAATAAGGGAACCAAGTTTCTTATACATACTATCTAGATCGCCACTATTTCCTTCTTTTATATTTAACAGACATATTAACTGCACCATCTGCTTATCATTCCAACGAATAGGCCGTTTTAACGTGCATAACGTCCAAAAGGTTTCTTTCGTTACGGGAGTAGTTGGATGTGGAATGGCCACCAGATTACCAAAGCTTGTTGGAGCCAGTACCTCCCTATCTAATACTAAAGATTCATAATGGTCAGGAACAAGACCTTGCTTAATCAGCTCACTACTTAAAAAATGAATAACACTTTCCTTTGTTGTTAATTCTTTTTTCACAAATATCCGGAACGGATCAAGATAAATATGAGCTTCTCCCGGCTGTTCTGAAGAAGATAAGAGATTCCTGATCTGATCCAGATCTGTATCATCTAGAAAGGTTTTCACTACATGAACAGGTATTCCTATATTTTCCTTGATAGGGATTGTACTGATGACTAAATCAATCGAGGATAGATCGGTTTCTGCTAATTTATAATAGCTAATTGTATTTACAACATGAATCTTGTTTTCGAATAGATTGATTAAACGGTAATAGAGTAATTTTGCACTTCCCACACCTGAGGCACATACAAGAATAACTCTTTTGACCTTTTTATTTTTACTTTTCATTCTTTCTAAAGCAGCTCCAATGTGTAAAGCAATAAAAGCCACCTCATGTTCCCCAACTTCTAAATCTAAAAAGTTGTTAATACACTTGCTGGCTATAAGAGCTCCTTCAAAAGCCGCCGGAAAATTTATTTTAATTTCTTTTAACAAAGGATTTCGAATATTCATTTTATACCTGATTCTGTTCATCGCAGGCCTGATATGAAGGGTCAGAGCTTGAATGAATTCAACGTCACCATTAAAATCCCAATTGGATTCGTTTTTTAATCTATTCAGTATACATCTTACAATGGTACCCACTTCATCCAGCTTACTGTACTCTGACAAACTTTCTTTTGGAAGCAACTTCGTACCCACCAAATGGATAATAACATAGTTGATCTCCGAATCAGGAAACTCTAGTCCGGTAAAGTCTTCTATTTCTTTAACAATTTCTTGGCTCACTATTTTTTCAAAAGGATAATCTTCTTTTAGATGTACTGAAGGATTATCAATTAGAAAGCCCTCTTCAATTCTCTTGCAAGCTATAATTAAATGGATGGCAAGGTTATCTAAAGAAATATCAGATATTTCGATTTTGTAGTTGTTTACTTTATCAACGATTATTTCTTTTACTTTTTTGTATGTATCTTTATCAAATAAACTAGAGCTCACGTGAGTTGGATCGAGTTCTTCTTCTCTTTTGTATAAATAATTGGACAAACATATTCGTTTCATAAATTCATCCCCCTCTATATACAAGCCGTAATGGGGGCGGTTTACTATACTCAGGTTGTAATTTTCTAGTATTTTACGCACTTCTTTTAAATCATTTTGTATTGTGGATTTAGAAACAAACATCTCATCTTCAATCGTCGCTAATTTGATATAGTTATTTTTCAATAAAAAACGGTTCAACAAATAAAAGACCCTATTGTCTTGTTCAGAAAAGTCAATCGTAGTATAACTGTTCTTATCACTTGTTAAATCACCAAATTCCTGATGAAATAGATTTATATCAGTAATTTTTGCTGCGAAACCTTTCCCACGAATCAATTCTATTTTCAGACCTAATCCGGAAGATATATTTTGTAGTTCCTTTAAATCATTACGGATCGTTCGATCACTAACATTCAGTTCTTTAGAAATCCATGCAGCTGTGACAGGTTGATTAGAATTAATTAAGTATAAAAGTATTTCTTTTTGCCGCTTTGAAAACAATTCTATCCCTCTTTCTTATCCAGAGTATGAATATGAGCTAATATTAACTGAAGCATACATTTACATACATTTGCTCATTTTTTTATATCGGTTACAATATCACTTCCTAAGAAAATTTGATAGTGTTCTTACAGTACCAAACGAAACAGGCGTCCTCATTTAAGAAGACACCTGTTTGAATTTCAGCTTCGTTTGACGAGTTATGGGCAAGAAATATGCGGGTTAACTCAACTTCTGCTGCAGTATAATTGCTAGTTCTTCTGCTGAATCCCACACGATAGGACGAATATCCTTAAGCTGTACAAAAAGTTTATCCGCCTCAATACTGTTTACGGTCCATAATACGGGTATGTTTAAACCAAGTGCATATCCCGCCGAAAAATACACCTCTGGGGATTGCCCCGTTAAATCTGCGATAATCAGTTTGCTTTCTGCGATTTGATCCAACTCGTATTTTTCACCGTTCTGAGTTTTCGTATGTGTTAATAATCGCGGCAGGAAACCACACTGCTCTATTTTGGGTAATAACTTCTCCAGCCATGTTGTAGACAAATTCTCTTCATCCGACACGAGCACGAGGCAAGGTTTTAGTTTCTTCCCTCCAGCGCTTTCCGCAGCTTCATTCCAGCCGGTTTCAGTAAGCTTAAAGGTCATGCCTTCCCTGATCAAAAGCTGATCACTTATCAACTTGTCTATGATGTATACCAGCTCTTGCAGATTGGGAGAATACGTCAAGTTATAGCTGCTTGAGAGGGGTTGAATGACAACCGCTTCCCCCGGGCCCTCAGAATGTCTATATAAATATTGCAGTAGACGGTTTCCTTTATCTTCAATGCTCACAGGTATTTTGGGTGAGTTTACAATGGACTCTAAATCATCAGCAGATATAGTGATCTTTTCATCACAATCAGTCAGCTCACGTATGTAAGCCGATACTACATGCAGCATGTCGCGTTTCTTTTGATGCGGGAGCGAATTAATGGGTTCGTAGCTGTCTCTACGTAGACTATAAAACCCGCCTGGTGAACAAGAACAGCCTATATATCTATCATTATCGCCTTCTGGTTCAATGGAAACAATCTCATCACAGAACAAACAGTGTTTCTTAATCATGACAACTCTTCACCTCTTATTAAGTGTTAGCCTCTACCTTACCAAGATTTTTTTGAAAAGTAGACAAGAAGATATTTCCTGTAGCAGGTTATCCCAAGGCGTAAACGTAATATCTCGAGGCTCGAATGTAGATTTTATTCAATAAAAAACCGACATAGGAATCAGCTGTAAACTGAACCTTCTGTCGGTTGATATAAGCTTGGAGCCAGGCATTTAGGATTGAGATAAACCTTCTATAACTTTATCAATATTCCATTTGATCATCTTAATGTATGTGTCGCCCTCTTCGCCTTTCTTAGCTAAAGAATCGGTGAAAATCTTAGAATGTATCGGTACTCCCGTTTCATTTGCGATAGTTTCCATTGTTTTTGGATTTACGCTAGTTTCCAGAAATAATGCAGGCACTTGATTTTCATCAATGATCTTAATTATGTTTTTCATTTGTTCTGGCGTCCCTTGACTATCCGTATTGATCTCCCAGATAAAAGCTGATTTGAATCCGTAAGCTTTAGAAAAATATTTGAATGCTCCTTCGCTGGTAACAAGGATACGTTTCTCTTGTGGAATTTTTTCGACTGCTTCTTTTGCATATTGATCTAATTCATTCAGTTTCTTAACATATTCCGATTGATTATTAAGATAAAATTCTTTGTTGTCGGGATCTTTTTCGATTACACGTTTTGTGATGATATCTACATATTTTATTGAATTCTGAATATCCAGCCAGGCATGAGGATCTACCTGAGTCTCTTTTCCTTTTTCTGTTAGATACATTGGAGATACTTCATCTGAGACTGCAAAAGCAACATCCTTTTTATTAGTCACATCTAGAAGATCTTGAAACCACCCCTTACCTGTTTCTAGGTTCAAACCGTTATAAAACACTAAATCTGCGCTAGAAACCTTACTAGTATCCTTGGGTAATGGATCGTACATATGCGGATCTGTTCCGATGGGTACCATACTGTAAACTTCAGCTTTCTCCCCTACAATGTTTTCGGTCATATCAGCGATAATGGAGTATGTTGCAACAATTTGCAGCTTATCATGGTCTGCTTCTCCTTCACTAACCTTTGAGCATGCAGTAAGAAGTACGATAAACATTGTCAAAGAGAGTATTTTTATGGTCTTCATCCTTGTTTCAACCCTTTCCTGAAAAAATTATTTTTGGGTGAGATTATAAATGAAATTCCGAACATGCTTACGCCGACCAGAACAATCGTAGCACTTGTAGGTAAATTGAATTTAAAGCTTACAATTACACCTATAATTCCGGATACAGCACCGATTGTAGAAGCCAGGATAATCATGTGGAACAGCTTATTCGTCCAGAGATAGGATGTAGCAGCCGGAATAACCAGCATTGCAATCACAAGCACAATTCCTACTTGAGATAACGAAGATACGGTAACCACAGATAGGAGCATCATCAATAAATAATGATAGAACCCTGTTTTTAACCCATAGGCTTTGGAAACAACCGGATCAAATGAACTCATTAAAAGCTCTTTATACAGCAATGAAATGATGGCAATAACAACAATCATAATAATAAAGGATTGCATTAACTCCGACTGTGGGACGGCAAGAATATTACCAAACAGAATGTGAGTTAGGTCAAGCCCGCTTTTGGCAAAAGTAATTAGGACGATACCTAGCGCAAAAAATGAGCTAAGAATAATGCCGATAGAGGTGTCACTTTTAATATTGCTGCGACTTGTAATAAATTGAATGAGAACTGCTGCTAATAGTCCAAATAGTGAAGCTCCAAGAAGAATGTTGATTCCTAAGATATAAGATAAAGCCACCCCGGGTAACACCGCATGTGATAACGCATCTCCCATTAATGACATCTTTCTAAGTACAATAAAGCTTCCTAAAACCCCTGATACAATTCCAAGAATGATAGCAGATAATCCCGCGTTAAGTGCATATATCGGAATATTTAATACCCCTGAGAAATAATCAATCATGATCTGTCGCCCCCATCCCTTTGATCACCAGATTACCTAAGGAGGCACCATAGGCGCTGAGGATATTCTCTGGCGTAAAGGTGTCTTTAACATCACCAAAAGCAATTAATTTCTTATTGAGAATGATGACTTTGTCAAAATATTCTTCGACCTCATGCAAATCGTGATGAACGATGAGTATGGTTTTTCCTTCTTCGCGAAGTTGTTTTAACAGCTTTACAATGATTTTCTCACTGACTAAATCTATGCCTACAAAAGGTTCATCTAAAAAAAATACATTTGCTTGTTGTGCAAGCGCCCTGGCGATAAAAACTCTTTGGAGTTGTCCCCCGGACAGATTGCTAATTTGTTTATTCGCAAGATCACTTATATCCACCATCGCCATACATTCCTCGACTCTTTGCCGCTCTGTTTTTCCGGGACGCTGGAAGATTCGCAAATTTGGGTAAGTTCCAGTCAGCACTGTATCCCTTACCGTGATTGGAAAAGAAAGATCAATGTCATTCTTTTGCGGCACATATGCGATCTTCCGTTTGTACTCTGAAATATCTTTTCCCTCCACCATAACTGATCCTGTTCTCTTCTTTATCACCTCTAACAATGACTTAATAAATGTAGATTTCCCGGCACCATTTGGTCCGATAATTCCGATTGAATAACCAAAGGGAATATCAATATTTACATTTTCTAGTGCAGAATTACCGAAATAATCTACGTTTAGGTTTCTGATTTCAATCATAAAAAAACTCCTTATCTCTGTTAAGTTCATATGTAGCACTGTTCTGTTCACCTGGTTAATTTATTTCCTAATAGAAACAATGATTCCTTTGGTCCAATTTGTTTCCCTAGGTAAACTTTTATTCTTATATACAATATATTTACCCGAGGGCAATATGTCAACAACATTCCTTCAATCAACAAAAAAAAAGAACCCAAGTGATTTGAGTTCTTTTTCATTATTTCAATATAAAAATCTCATAGTTGCAGTAGTTTTAAGCATCTAGGCTGCATCAGATATCCCCCAGAAATATGCTCTGCCTGCAATCCAATCATATATTCTCCTGCCGTGGGGAAATACAGCTCACCTACTTGAAAGCTTTGAAAATTGCTAACCCCGTCGGTAGAAATAACTTTCGCTTGCAAAATTTGATCCGCAGCCTTGATGAGGTAGACTCCTCCACCGCCATTCTCTCCTTCTTCGCTGCGATATTCGATACTAACCTGAAATCTTACCGGAACTAATGTCCGGACATGCCAAACTGCGGTATCCTCTCTATCCTTCCAGTCCAACAGATTATCATGGTCTTTTTTTCCTGTATCGTAACGAAGGGTTGGACCAAAGATCTCACTTTCAAATACCCCTAATTCTAGTAAGGTATCTTCTCCAAAGTCCAATAATCGGACTGGATTACCTTCTACAGGTTCTGCACAGACAATTGCAATGACCAGCGGCATGTTATTAGAATTTTCGGCAAAGTTCGGTAAACTGGGGAGTTCGACTTCCAGATCCTGCTCAGATAGCTTTGTGAAAATCAGCTCCTCCCCTCCATCTAAAGCAAATACCTTTTGAACAGCGGTCTTCAGACCGGGGACGATTAGCTTATTTCCCTTCTTAAGATCGAAAACATGTAGATATAATGTATTTCCTTTCAGAGTGCATCTGCCCCAAGACGGTTTGGCTGTGGGCGATTCTCCAGCACCGTAAATGCTATCCCCATTGGTATTTAACCAATCTCCTACTTCAAGCAAAATCGATTCGGATACCGGATCCCATTCCCCTGTTGCTGTTGGACCGATATTGATAACCAGATTCCCATTTTTGCTAACCACATCGATGATCTGGCGGATGATAGTTACAGGGGATTTCCAGTGGTGATCGGACCTCTTATACCCCCATGAGTCATTTAACGTAATAATATTCTCCCAGTACTTACCAAGGTTACGAGTCGTAAGTTGATTATCAGATGTATTTGAATAATCTCCAAGTGGTGCTTTCCATACTCTGCTATTGATCAAACAATCTGGCTGAAGTGCATGAACCGCCGCCAAAAACGCTTCTCCTTGCTCACGGGTCAGTTTACCTCCGCAATCAAACCACATTAAACCAACTTTTCCGTAGTCCGTCAGCAGTTCACGGACTTGAGGGATTGATTTGCAGTGCAAATATCGTTCAAAGCGGGTGCTTTTATCGGTATCATTTATCCACGTTTGAACGTCATCATAAGCGCCGATATTCAGTGGATAATCCCAGGTATTCCCTTGAGAGTCTGGATCATGCCAATCCATCGCATGGGAGTAGTAAATTCCGAATACCATTTCTTCCGCACGACATGCCTCCATTAGTTCCCGAAGGGGATCACGGCCCAATGAGGTGTGCTTAACGATCGAATATTCGGATACACTCGAGTCATACATCGCGAAGCCGTCGTGATGTTTAGCTGTAAAGATGATATATTTTAGACCAGCACGCTTGGCAGTCCGCACCCACTTCATTGCATCAAAAGCTGATGGATTGAACGCCGCGGCCATTTCCTCATATTCAGCAACTGGGATCTTCGCGCGTAGCATAATATGCTCACTATAAGAAGCTTGTATTTCTTTTCCCTTCCATTCACCCGCAGGCAGGGCATAAGGGCCCCAGTGAATAAACAAGCCGAGCCTGGCTTCCTGCCACCATTCCATACGCCGAGCCTGCTCGTTATCTATCGGAGTATCGACCGACTGTATACTATATGGATCATCGAGAAGGTTTTCTGTTGTTTTTTCGTCCCTTACCATAACTGAAGAACGGCTCCGCGGAGTTTAGATACAGCCTCGACGAAGAAATAATCGCCATAGATCAGTGGCGTATCGATGTGCACACCCCCTGGAAGATTGGATGTTCCAGAAAGAATCAAGCCCTCCTCTTCCGGAATGTCCCAAGTCCCATAATTCTCATAAAGTGAGCGAACGATTTGTTCTGCGGCTCGCAGGTAAAAAGAGGCTTCCGCCTGTGGTACGATCTTTGCCAGCTCGATCAAGCCACATGCCGCACATGCACCAGCAGAGGTATCACGCGGATTTTCGCCTGCATCAGGTGACCTGAAGTCCCAGTGAGGTACATGATCCTCCGGAAGATTAGCCAAGAAGAAGTGCGCAGCTCTTTTAGCTCCCGATAGAAACTTGTTCTCTCCGGTATAGTGGTAAGACAAAGCAAGGCCGTAAATCATCCATGCGCTGCCCCGTGCCCAAGCGGATTCTTCCGCGTAACCCTGACCGGCCATAGCTCCGATTTTTTCTCCTGATTCCGGGTTGAACTGCAGAATATGATAACTTGATCCATCCGGACGTAAAAAATGCTCCACTACCGTTTCCGCATGCGCAGCGGCGATATGCCGGAATCGCGGATCCTCTGTAACTTCCGATGCCCAGTATAATAAGGGCAGATTCATTACAGTATCAATGATGGACCATCCCGCCCGGTTTATCTTCTCCGTGTCATGCCAGGCTCTGATAAATGACCCTTTCAGGTTAAAGCGGCTGGCCAGTTGAGCGGCAGCCATCAACCCGCGCTGCTTGGAGCGTTCATTACCAGTCACTCGGTAATTGGCCAAAGCTGAGAGTGTCCATATAAAACCAGCATCATGATGTACGGTAAGGGCATAAAGAGGTTCATCCAATTCCTCTTCAATTTGCTCGGCGATTTCTTGCAGTGCCGGATGATTACCTTCTGCGGCAATCTGCCACAAAATACCCGGCCAGAACCCTGCTGTCCACCACGATGGACGCATGTTATCGTATACTCCGCTCACGGAAGCATGCGGAAAACTAACACCAATTCGCTTACTAGTCTTTTCCACTTTATTTACAATTTGTTGCCATGCGCTATCCGCCCATTCCAGAGTAGACTCCGAAATCAGCAGTTCGCGAGTTTGTTGAGTTGGCAGTACTTCTCCCATTTTAGTTCCTCCTGTTAACACTGATGATATTTATGAAATTCAATTTCTTAAAACGTTGTCCGTAGTGGAATGACCATATTCCAAGTGTGCTTCGCATTTCGGAACCCTCCCGGTCCATCTGCTACTGCAGCGAATAAATGGGTAGGAACCCCTTCCTGAAATAATAGGAACGGACGTTCAAAGCTGCCCATCCACTGCACAGTGCCGTCCTCCCAGAGAACCCGCCGGGAATACGATTGCGTTGAATCAGCCAACTGCCAGTAGGTTCCATCCGTAGATGATGCAAATATCCCACCGTGCTTTTCTCCACATATCCGGCCATCCATATCCTTGGCGATCATTTGGTACCCATCCGCGGACCGCCAGATAAATGGATCTTCAATATGGGACCGCTCTGGTGGAAACAGAGGTGCGTTGTTAATTACTCTATATGGCCCTTCGTCCTTAGATGAACCGGCAATGCCAAGCGTCATCTGTCCATAGGAATTGCCCTCGTATTTGCGGGCTTTATATACCAATAGCAAGGAGCCATCTTCGCGGATACAAGGAGACGGATTGGATGTGAGGAAGCTGTCGAACCTGCCCGGACGTGTAGGCAGAATAGGTGCGTCCATCCTTGTCCATGGTCCGAATACACTGTCGGCTATAGCTAGGCCAACACGTTTGTTGGCACGAGCGGCAATCACCCGATAGTCGTCAAGTTCCACTGTTTCATTAGGCTGCGGCTCAGCGAATGGATGAGTTGAGCCCATATAATATAACAAATACTTATCACCATAACGAAGGATATGCGGATTATGGGTGCTTCGTCCGTCCCAGTATTCCGTTCCCCTTGCGGGTAGTACGGTTTCTTCGTACGTATAGGGTCCTTCCGCGTTATCGGCAGATGCGCGGACAATTTCTGAACGGAGTAACCATCCCGGATGCATCGGCAACCACTTCGGCCAACGGGATGCAAATAAATGAAAACGCCCATCCTCGCCACGCACAGCTGATCCGCACCACACCCACCAATCCTCCATGCGGAACCCTCCGTTCAAAGGAGCAGGCAACATTCGGTCCATCAATGAAAAAGTCATTTTCTCCCTCCACGGCTTATTGCTTTACATCTGTTAGTCCATAACGTTTAGCAGCACTGCCATGTAGCCATTCCGCAGCAATATTCAGTGCCTCCTCCCGGCTGATCCAGCCTTCCGCTATTTGGCTTTCCAAAAAGCGCGCAAGTATTTTTTTAACGATCAGCAGCTTGCCATATGTCCATTCGATACAGCGCGCATCCGAGACAATGAGCGAACACTTGAGCGGAGCGAGTGCCTCCAACCGATACTGCATGCTCTGCAAATAGGTACTGGGTCTGAAGTTATACCACCACATTCCGCCTACATGAACGTTAGGGAAATTCCATGCAGCCTGCACAACATCCAGGTTATTTAATTCCGAAGCCACCACCAGCTCAAATGGAATGGAATACCGTTCGAACAAACCGTACAATTTAACAATCCTTAGCGGATCGTTAACTGGCGCAGCCGATGTATTACACCATCTGCGTTCAACGCCGAGAAACAGCTGCAAAAACATTCCGCTTGCTTGCAGTTCCGAACAAATATGATGAAGGAGCAGCATCATGATTTCATCTCGTCCAGTTACGTTGCTAAGATTGTAAACATCATGAGCTTTGGCTTCAAAAGCTGGCAACGTAGTCATGATTCCCGGACAGCCTATCGTCTGATAAGACCACAACTGCTCGCTAATAAACTTTTTCGCTTGAGTATAAGCCCCTTCCCGGCTGGGATTAGAGGCATCTGCAATATTATTAGCCAGCTCAGGCAGCCAGGAGTCAATTCGAGGAATCAGTAGAGCATTTTCTCTCATGTGTGCAAAGTTGGCATGCTCCGGACGGTTTACAATAAACCGCTGCACATGCAGGCGGTCAGCTACGTTTTGCGCCCAGCCGGCATCGTTACTTTTCTGTTTAACCGTTATATCCGCTTTGAATACCGACTCTGAATCAGTGATGGAGATCCCGTACAAATCTTTCATGATTGCTGTAAAAGCACGATTCATCATCGTATTACGGGAAGCGTGGTAAGCTCTAACAAAAGAGTCAGCCCGTTTCTCTTTCGAAAGTTGATCCGCATCCGCCGGATATCCTGCTGACTGAAGCTCTTGGTTCAACCAGAAATAATCGGCTATTTCCCAGAAGTCAGCCGCGTTTAGCTTATCGCCGACGAGATGGGTATGTGTATCGATTACAGGCAGACGCATGATCTCATCACACAAAGCAGTTTGACCCATCGTTCTCCCTCCTAACTGGCAGGAAGCCCTTCGAATGAAGAGGCTTCCTGAGAATCTATCTATTTCCGGCTTTGCTGATTAAGGATTCCCTCATTATTTTTGTAGCGTTCTGTTGCTTCTTTTAAGATTTCTTCGCCACCCTTTTGCTTATATTCCTCGATGACTTTTGGGAAATCGCTAATCGGTTCTTTGCCATAAATCATTTTGACCATATGGTCTATGATCAGTTTTGGTGCCTGATCGGGACGTTTGGAGGCAAGATCAGGAAATTTGCTGAATGACTCCAGATCAGGTACAAATCCGATGCCCCCTAAGCCTTCTTTACTCAGAGTTTCATCCAATGCTTTCAAAACATCTTTACCACCCGAAAGCAGCTCAGTTCGTTCGCGGTTGATTGTTCCGTCCCCTACCCAGCGCAGCTGTGTGCGGAATTTCTCTTCATCTTGGGCTGCCTTGTTCTCAGGCAGCTTATAATCAACTTTTCCGTCTTTTACCGTGTAATTCTCGCCTTCAATCCCAAAGCTATAGAAATTACTGGCTTCCGGGGTTTGCATCCATTCAAACATTTGGACAATCCGGGCAGCCTTTTCTTTACTGACTTTATTGTTGATATACAGTGAGGTATTGACCGAACTATACAAGCCGTATCCTTTTTGTCCATGGTCACCGGTTGGCGACGAGATAATATCCACTTTCGCTTCCGGATTGGACGCGGCGATCTGGGTCCGGAAATCCAGTAGATTCTGCGCATTAGCTGTCCAGATCCCTGCATTGCCTGCAGCAATATTTTCACCATACTGTGCCGTCTGAATTGTCGCAAAATCTTTTTGAATGAGTCCTTCGTCATACATCGTTTTGTATACGTTCAGTGCTTTTTCCATATTCTCGGAATTATAAAATTTGGGTACAATCTCTCCATTATCCTCTGTAAACTGATAGCCAAGCGCGTCATATGCACCAAATGCGATATCTGCATACTTGAAGTTCTCACGCATCTGATAAGGAGCGCTCACACCGAGTTTCTTAAAAGCGCGCAGCACATTCAAGAAATCTTCAATCGTTACAGGTACCGGAAGGCCAGTTTTCTCCAATAAATCAATTCGGATAAAGGTAGCACGTCGAGACGGATTGCTGAGCCAAGTCGGAATGCCATATATTTTTCCGTCGTAGCTGACTTCATCCCATGCTTCCTGGGGGACAACCTTCATCAGGTTAGGCGCATTCTCCTTCAGCAGATCATCCAGCGGCATAAAAACACCAGCCTGAACCGACCCAGCCATCGATTTATCCGTAGCCCCTCCGACATTTTGAACCACATCCGGGATATCACCGCCGGCAAACATAACCGCCATTTTGGAATCAAAGTCCTTCAAAGGAATTAACTTAATGTCTAAATCGACATTCGCCCGTTTCTCCAACTCCTTGACCCACTTATCAGTATTAATATCTTTAGAACTTTCCGTGTAAGCGTTTCCGCTTGTGTTTAACGAAATACTAAATTTAAGCGGTTTTGATTCGCCTGCTGCATCGACGTTACCGTCCGATGTTTCATTGCTTCCGCATCCTGTGACGAGACTTGAGACAAGCGCCGTGGATAGGATCAGACTAACCCATTTTTTCATCTGGATAATCCCCCTTATTAGTATAAAAAGGTATTTGGTTTACCTGTACCCATCATAAAGCTGTATCATCAGCACTCCCATGGGGTGGATTATTGTGGGATGTGTTTTTTTGTGATCGGTTGTCGTTATAAAAAAAGGTCATCCCAAAAGTCCGCGGCTCGGACCTCAGGACAGCCTTTTGATCCTCGTTCTCTTCGGCGAGTAGCACCTATGCGTTAAGCACTTGATGTTCCTTCCTTCCGGAAATCGGCATTCTCATGATCATTCGTGTTCCCCATTCTGGACTGCTTTCTACGTTAACGCCGAATTCTTCTCCGAAGACAAGTTGAATCCGGCGATGAACATTTTGCACACCGATGCCGCCTGGGCTCCCTTTACCTTCCTCCACATCGGCGAGTCGATTTTCACTCAGTTTGAGGCGAAGTTCTTCAAGCCGCTCCGGGGTCATCCCGCTGCCATTATCCGTAATGCTGACCCAGATGATATCGCCATCCTCTCCAGCATCAATCGTAATTGTGTGATAATCTTCAACACCATAACGAAAGGCGTGCTGGAACACATTTTCCACAAGTGGCTGTAAGGTCAAACGGACCATTTTGCGCAGAAGCATTTCAGGCTTTATCTGCACATCGATTTCAAACGGTCTTCCGATCCGGTGATTGATAATGACCATATAATGGATGACATGCTTCAGCTCATTGGCCACGGTTATCTCTTCAAGATTGGTGCGCACCGAATAATGCAGCATGTAGGACAGGGCTCCGACGATTTCTGATATTTCATCTGAATCCTGAATTACTGCATAGCAGACCACCGTTTCGAGCGTATTGTATAAAAAATGGGGGTTGATCTGCAGCTGTAAGGATTGGAATTCGGCCTTCTGCCGCTCGGCTTCCATTTCCTTGTTCTTCAGTTCTGATTGATACACGGTGTCCACAAGCTCTGACAGGCGGGTTACCATCAGATTGTAACGAACGATAAGCCCAGTGACCTCATCCTGGCTTTTCGGAAGGGAGATTAATTCCCAATTTCCTTTTTCGGTCTGGCTCATTCCTTTCATCAGTATACGGATGGGTGTAGTAACGGACTTACCAAATCGGCTTGCCAGAAACAGCGCTATCATAAATGTCAAAATCGCGACAACAATAATATAATTCCGGATGGTAATTAGCGGCTTTTGCAGCTGAGTGTCTGGGATGGATACAACCAGATGCCAACCGGAATATTCCGCATTACGGCTGATATAAGATTTTTCCACTCCCTCTGCCGAACTGCGGAACATCGCCTCTCCTGCTTGCTCAATTTGCTTGCCAAGACTATCGGGAATCAACGTCCCTACTTTGTTTTGATCGTTATGATATTGAATCCTGCCTTCGCCATCTACAATAAAAAAATAGCTTTCGGGACCAAGATCGATTCCTTTCCATAACGTAGAGAGCTCCTCCGCTTTGACTTCGATGCCTACAAATCCTTTCATCTCTGGTGACTGAAGACCGCGGATGCTGCGGATTAAGGTCAACATCGGCGTTTGATCCCCACGAATACTGTAATTGATTACATTTAACTGTCCACTGACATCTGTATGTTCTTTGAAATACCGGATCTGTCTAGCCGTGTCTTCCTGTGTAAAAGATGGCGCTGAACCGCCATTATAATAATAAAGCGCATTCCCGGAATACCCGATAATATATAAGGCTTCAATCTCGGGATTGCGAATCCATACAGGTTCAACAATAGCGTCGCGAATATCGGTCGTGTAGCGGTAATTTTCATATTCCTCACGATCTGCTGATAGATCTATATATCTTTTAACTCTCAAATCCGTTAGTAGCGCCACGGTCGACCGTTGATAGGATGAAATATAGAGATTGGTATGATGAACTGCATTATTTACGATCTGAATCATTTGGTTTTCAGTGCTTGCCTGCAATTGCTTGGCAGAAATGCTGTAGAAGGAAATCCCCAGCGCTGAGAGGGAAAGTAAGATGACAATGGTAAAATAAAATAGCAGCTTCCGGCTGAGGGTTGCTCTCATTATTCAATGCCGAACGAAGCACGGTATTCCGAAGGTGATACACCCACGAGATTTTTAAACGTCTTCGTAAAATGAGGATAATCCTCGTAGCCTACATGAATCGAGATGTCACTGATTGTCATGGTGGGTACGGCAAGAAGTCTGCGCGCTTCCTCCATTCGTCTCCGGATCCGATAGTGTACGAAGGTTTCCCCCGTCATTTTTTTGAATAATGCGCTGAAGTAGGTGCGGGCAAGTCCCACCCGTTTGGCTACTTCTTCTAACGACACATCCTCAGCCAAATGTTTATCAATGAAAGCTTTTGCTTCTTCAACCGGGTCCTTATAGTTGCCTTTGCGAGTAAGTTGCAGCTCCGCAAGTATACCGTTTATTATCGCGACAAATGCTAACATCGTTTCTTTTTTCGTATTGGCGGCTTTCACATCTCCGCAGCACCGGGACTGAGGCTTCCAGCCTCGGCGTTCCAAGCGATCTACGATCATTTGCAGACAATCATTCAGCACTGCATCCATGCTAAAGACGTTCAATCCTTCAAATAAACCGGATGTTTCTCTTTCATCAAGCAGACGGTTTGTCTCATCACGTTGCAGCAGCCAGATGTGTTGTTCCAGCTGTTCGGCCCAATCCACGTATTTATGAACAGGAATAATGCTGCCTGTCATGCCTGATATCAGTTCTCTCAGCATATCATGCACATCCTGCTGGAGAACCGGCTTCAGTAAATACCGCTTAACGCCATAAGCCATTGCTCGTTGTGCATATTGAAAGTCATTGTATCCGGAAATGACTGCCACCTGTACATGACTGTAATCACGGTGAATTCGTTCACATAAATCAAGGCCATCCATCCGCTTCATGCGTAAATCTGTCAGCACTAAATGCGGTTCTAGCTTCTGGATGGTTTCTAAAGCTGCTTCTCCGTCGTCGGCTGTATAAATTGCGGTGAATGAGACCGGATAACGCTGGACCATCTTCACCAATCCTTTTTGAATGACAGGCTCATCTTCTACAATCAATACTCGCACTTGTATCAAATCCCTTCCGAAATGGAATCAGAATCAGTTGTCTTGTGGTATGAAATTGATTTGAAGTTGCGATCATTGGCAACGCTTCCATTTTTGAGTTTGGAATATATCTTACCATATTTTGATAAGCAGATGGCTGTTTCTTTTAAAGGATGATGCAAGCTGGTGATTTAAGACTTAATAGATCCGATTAACATTCCTTTGATAAAATACTTTTGCAGAAACGGATACACGATAATAATCGGGATGACGGAGACTACAATAACTGCCATTTGCACACCTGCCGGAGATACTTCATTTACGTTTTCTAATAAGCTGCCCGCTTGCCCAAGGTCGTTACTCAGTACGATTTCCCGAAGCCGCAGCTGAAGTGGATAAAGCGCTCGTGTATTGATAAAATACAATGCCGATGAATAAGAATTCCAATGGGATACCGCATAGAACAAGCCCATAGTTGCCATAACAGGTTTGGACAAAGGAAGGATGACGCTCCACATCGTGCGCAGCTCTCCCGCTCCATCCATTCGCGCGCTGTCTATCAGCTCAGTAGGCAGGGCTGAGAAAAAAGAACGCATGATGAACAGGTTATATGCACTGATGGCCGATGGGATGATTAATACCCATAAAGAGTCGATTAAGTGCAAGTTTTTGATGACCATATAGTTCGGTATGAGCGGAGCGTGAAATATCATCGTAATTAGGATTAAAATCAGAACTCCCTTGCGCATCGAATATTCGGATCTGGATAAAGGATAGGCCAGTGATGCAGTTAAAATCAGATTAATAAGCGTTCCGACGACTGTAATGAATATACTTACCATAAAAGCTCTCCAGATGGAGGTATCCCCAAGAATAACTTGATAATTCATCAGCGTCCAATCTACAGGGAATAGCTTAACCTCGCCTGCATTAATGGCATGAGTGCTGCTAAATGATTTGGCGAGCACATGCAGCAGAGGGAAGACCATCAAGCACCCGACCAGCATCAGAAATATATAGTTAAAAACGTCAAACAGGCGACCTTTATTTTTCATTTACTCTTCGACTCCTTTCTAGTAAAGTCCATCCCCTGATGCTTTTTTGCTAAGCGTATTCCCGATCATGACTAGCAACAGTCCGACGACCGATTTAAAGAGGCCTATGGCTGTTGTATAGCTGTATTGCTGATCAATAAGACCCACTCGGTATATATAAGTATCGAGAATATCTCCATTGGTCTCATTAAGCGAATTGATAAATACAAACACTCGCTCAAAGCCAAAATCAAGGAAGTTACCGATATGAAGCAGGAACATAATCATAATGGTGGGCAAAATCGTCGGGATCGTTATAGATAAGGTTTGTTTCCACCGATTTGCTCCATCAATCCGGGCCGCTTCGTACAGCTCGGGATTCACAGCAGCGAGTGCGGCTAAATAAACAATAGTTCCCCATCCACTGTCTTTCCATATGCCTGTTCCAACCAGGATGGTACGAATATACGAGTCCTCACCCAGAAAATAAACGGAGTCGAGCCCAAAAGCATTTAAGATTTGGTTCACGATACCTGTCGTCGGGGACAAAATGCCGATCATAATCCCCCCAATAATGACCCATGAGAGAAAATGGGGCAAATAAACGACGGTCTGCAAAATCCGTTTATAGAAAGCTTTTCTCACTTCATTAAGAAGGAGGGCGAAAATTATGGGAACCGGAAACGCAAAGACCATATCATATAGGCCGATCAAGATAGTATTTTCAAGAATTCTCAAAAACTCTGGGTAGGTGAACATCCGCCGGAACTGATCAAGACCAACCCACGGACTGCCTGTAAAACCTTTGAAAATGTTGTAGTTTTGAAAGGCCATGATGGAACCCGCCAAGGGTAAGTATTTAAATACGATAAAAAAAATAATGCCCGGAAGTGAAATGAGATACAGCGCTTTATATTTGCGCAAATTGGTCATTCGTCTTTGGAATGGGGAAAGATCTGGCCTGCTCGCTGGCAATGCGGCTGGCACTTGTTGTGGCATAAATATCGCTCCTTTGGTTGCAGTTTGGATTTTGTTGTATGGCTAATGTTAATCCAATATCCAGTTCTTCAAAATGGAGATTTTTCGGCTTGCCTGTGTTTTATTACGATTGATTATTGTGCACGAATCTTGCGGGTCTTCCCTGCAACCGAAGAAAAAGTATATTCGAAGCCCTGACCATTGCCAATAAGAAATTGTTCTGGCAGATCGAGCGGAACAGCAGACCAAATTCGATATTCAGCAGTAACCGTAGAGTGAATCGTCGCTTCATCAAGCTTTCCTTGGCTCCAAGAAAGATCAACGGTAAAACCACCTCTTGCTCTCATCCCCTTTATGCTGCCTGAAGCCCACTCCTTAGGAAGGGCAGGTAATAGTCGAAGTTCTCCTCGATGGGATTGCAGCAGCATTTCTGCTACCCCAGCTGCTCCACCAAAGTTTCCGTCTATTTGAAAGGGTGGATGGCAGTCTAAAAGATTCGAATACGTGGAGGAGGTTAACAGTTTAATTAAATGCTCATAGGCTTCCGCACCCATACCGAGACGGGCATAAAAATTGACGATCCATGCCCTGCTCCAGCCGGTATGACCTCCACCTCCGTTAAGGCGGCGTTCAAGCGTTCGCCGGGCTGCTGCGGCAAGCTCAGGGGTGTGCCTCATGTCAATCTGTTCACCCGGATGTAATGCGAACAACTGAGAAATATGCCGGTGACCTGCGTCTTGCTCTTTGTAGTCAAACAGCCATTCCTTAATCTGTCCATGGCTGCCCACACTCGGCTGTGGAATGTGTTCAAGCGTCTCATGTAGTTCAGAGAGAAACATTGTATCTTCTTCTCCGATAATTAATGCCGCTTCCGAACAGGCTGATAGCAATGTATATGCGATTTGCAAATCCATGGATGGTCCCATACAGAGGCTGCCGCTGCTTTTGTCCGAAAGAAGGAAGCGGTTTTCCGGGGAGACAGAAGGCCCAGTAATTCGTAAGCCACCTTCCTCTACCATGTAATCAAGCAGAAAAAGCGCTGCTTCCTTCATCACTGGATAGGCCCTTTCCTTGAGAAAAGACAGGTTCAGTCCAAACCGGTAATGTTCCCACAAATGAAGGCATAACCAAGCAGCCCCCATTGGCCAGACCGTACAGGTAATTAGGATGCCTTCTGGTCGGGTTTCCGCCCATAAGTTAGTGTTATGATGAGCAACAAAACCGCGACAGCCGTACATTTCTTTTGCCGTTTCTTGACCGTTCAACTGCATCCGTTCGATTAGATCAAACAGCGGTTCATGACATTCAGCCATATTTAGGACTTCGGCAGGCCAATAATTCATCTGGAGGTTAATATTAATTGTATATTTTGATTCCCATGGCGGGGTAAAGCTATCACTCCATATGCCTTGCAGATTAGCAGGCAACGTACCTGGTCGAGAACTGGAAAGCAGTAAGTAGCGCCCATACTGTACATATAGTGCAACTAGTCCCGGATCACCAGACTCATTGGAATTGCTGCTTTCATCTTTTGCTTGCTGTAACCGCTGTAATCGCTTATCGGTAGGAAGCTCCGCGTACGGGTCTCCATCCCTTGTTAAATCGATTGAAAATCGAGCAAACCGGGACTTGTATTCCTCCTTATGCTGCTTTATTAGAGTTGCAAAAGACTGAGCCGTAGCTTGATCTAATTGCTCTAGACAGCCTTTTTCAGGTTGATCTACGCGGAAAGTACTCTGCGCTGCCAGCATAAGGGTGACGGAGTCTGCCCCCTCAATAGAGATGAAATCCCCGATGAGCCTCTGGCGGCCTCCTTGTTGAACTGCCCTTAGTGCTGTGCAAAAGCGAACGCCATCCGCTCCGCATTCCCCATTCATTAGAACTGTGTTTGCAGGACCAGTGCTACAGCCGGTATCGAACGGACGACGCATAAGATTCGCAGCCAACGTGATCTTGCCAAGTCTGTCAGCTGTCAATCGGACTATTAATACACCGTCCGGTTCACTTACAAAATATTGCCTGTAATAGCGAACCCCGCCACAACGGTACGATACCGTAACGACGGCTTGCTCTAAGTCGAGCTCCCGCTCGTATTCTTCAATAACCTCACTAGAATCCAGAAACTTCAAAATTAAATCGCCAAGTGGCTGGTACGGCTGCTCATATTTTGGTGAAGCAGTCATAGCCATTCTTGCCAAATGTTCTGCCTCCGCCTGCCTGCCGTCTTTCAACATTTGCCGAATCTCCGTCAAAAATGGCTGAGCTGCAGGATTAGCTGCGCGTCCAGGGCCGCCATACCAGATTGAATCTTCGTTAAGCTGGATTTTATCTTGACCGATCATACCGGACACCATTGCCCCGAGGCGCCCATTTCCTATGGGAAGAGCCTCATTCCAATTTGACGCCGGGCTTGTATACCATAATCGAAGACGTTCTGATTCTCGCATGGTTGCCGGTAATGCCACCTCTTGTTTCGCTCGTCTTCTTTCACTCAACTCTTGTTCACCTGGCCTTTCCTATTTTCAGGTCATATCATTCGTCAGTAACTCCACTTCCTATGCTACTCTTGATCCTGATGTCTCTCCATGGCATAGATTGTTAGGGGTTGTGTTTTTTTATGATCCAAACTAAAAAGGATGCGGAAGATTCCGCACCCTACTGTAAATTATTTTTTTATATTACTGAGCGCATTTCGACCTAAACGTTCCATCAGCTGCTGCTTGTAGAGACTATTAATGACGACATGTTGACCCCAACTGCACCAATATCCATCTTCACGGGGCCGGGGATCATAACCGTTAGGAACCAGTCCGGGTACCTTGCTACCAACATGGCCAATGGCGTAGTTTTGAGCGGCTGGTGGCCGCTGTAAAGTAAGCTCTCCTTGCGTATTCCAGGTTACATAATTCGCGCCTGCCCAGCCATGTCCGCTGCCTAACCACGCCCTATCCCGAATAGAGATGGAAGCTTTGATATTATCGAACAGGCCTCCGACTGACCAGCGATGATGAGGTTCACTGGTGTTATAATTTTTAACAGCTTCTCCATCCAGAAATACATTCGGCCCCGGTACCCAGCTATCAACGGTGAACGCATGCCGCGCCGTCTCTGTATAAATACGTTGAGCGAGATTTAGCTGGCCCATCTGATGTATGACATAACGGCGCGCCCCTGTAACCACACTGATCATATCGTACATTTGACTGTCCTGAACCGTAATCCATTTGGAATAACGCTTCATTTGAACGAGAGAATAGGACAGATGGTAACCTCTCACTTCTCGAACCCAGCCATTCTTCACACTGTTGAACACGACGAAGCGTTCAGCATGCTTTTCGTCCGCATAATAAGGATCCGTTGTATCGTTATCCATCTTAATATCTATAATGCTCGGGTCAAAATCGGACTCTACCCTCATATTCTCTACCCCCACCTGCTGAATGCGGGCATGGTCTGTATATTTATAGATCTCTCCGCCGCCCCACTGACGTTCGATAGCATTCGCTAATGGGGCATCGACCGTAATCGTATTACCTACAATAGCAGTAATGACTCGGTCAAAATCCAGATTGAACGGTGACCATTGGGTTACGGTTCCACCCGGGCGCTTATATATGTTATCCATACCAATTTCGTGAATCCAGTTTTTATTACCTATTCTGCGGACTATGATCTGTTCTCCAACATGATAAGCACTCGCGTCTTCTACATGGAAAGAACGCGAGCCTGAAGGTACATACAAATCTGAAATCATCTGCTTCGAGTTGCTGTCCAGTATAAGATCTGCATTCTCACCAATTTCAACTAGATTTCGTTGTTTCGCTCCGGTACCATAGAGAATGGTGCCCTCTTTGTCCTGACCTTCGCCGCGAAGGACGATCCCGCTTGCTTTAATGAACAACGTGCCTCCGACTTCATATCTGCCTTTTTTCAAAAGGACTGCCCCGCGGAATCCGTCCTTATCGAGCGGGAGCATGGCCAACTGATCAATCGCCACCTGAATACGTTCCGTCGCGTCTCCGTCCAAGGGTAGAACGGTCGACTTAACGGGAATATTCGGGATCTCAACACCACCACCTCTATAACCCGCATTAGAAAAGTCCAAGATCCGATTACCTCTATAATCCCCGATATACATCATCATTCCATCGTTACCAAGGAAAGCAATTGTGCTCTGTCCCGCGGGGATGCTCTTTGGATCCAGCACGGTAAAATAATATGAGTCATACTGAGGAGCTTCTCCGTCCTGCTTGAGGGTCATTCGCAGTTCATAAGTACCCAGTAGATCAGCTGTGCCTAACGGTGTCCATTCCATTAACGAGTCTTTAACCATAGGAGTCTCAGGCAACTCAGTCACCAGTTTCGTTCTATCAAAAATCAATTCACCGGCAACCCTTCCGTTAACACACGGTGTGAAGGAAACCGTCGGGTAAACCTGACTTGGGTTGAGGATAGCTGGTTGGCCAATTTCAGTATTCATATGCGTATGCTTCATTGTGGAATTAATAATAAAGAGTTCATCTCCTTTTCTATATTCACTCTCACATGTCGGATACATATTACCTTGGCTAAAGAAGAATGAACATGTCATTTTTATCGATTGGAATGTGTTTTCTTATTCACCTATTTAAGCAAACCCTTACACCCGCATGGCGCTGAGCAACGATTAAGCCAAACTAAAGACAAGTTTCTAAAGGCACTAAATGGTAGATGAAAGTTTGGCTTAGGTAAAAAAAAGGCGCGATCCCCTAGGGCATCACGCTTTTTTATCTAGCTTAGATTTCCTATAACTGGGTGTGGCACATAAGGCTCTTCCAGACTCGCTATTTCACTTGGCTCCAGCTTCACTGATAACGCTGCAACGGCGTCCTCCAGATGATTAGGTTTGGTTGCACCAATGATAGGCGATGTTACTGGCTCTTTTTGCAGAACCCAACCAAGCGCTACTTGTGCTCGTGGAATCCTGCGCTTAGCCGCAATTTCGGCAACTACCTCAACAACCTTGCGGTCAGCCTCAGCCATTTTTGCATAAAATGCCTTTCCGACTTCGTCTATCTCTGAACGAGCCGTTTGTTCATTCCAATCACGGGTTAGTCGACCTTTAGCAAGCGGACTCCATGGAATCACACCGATTCCTTCTTCCCGGCAAAGAGGCAACATTTCCCGTTCTTCTTCCCTATAGAGTAGATTCAAGTAATTTTGCATAGAGACAAATTTAGTCCAACCGTTACGCTCAGCAACATGCTGTGCCTGCAAGAACTGCCAAGCATACATAGAGGACGCTCCAATATATCTAACTTTACCTGCCTTTACTACGTCATGAAGAGCCTCCATGGTCTCTTCGATAGGGGTGTCATTATCCCAACGATGGATCTGGTATAGGTCCACATAATCTGTGCCCAGCCGTTTTAGACTGTTATCTATTTCGGTCATAATCGCTTTGCGTGAAAGTCCTGCTCCATTTTGTCCCTGATGCATCCGGAAAAACACCTTTGTAGCAATGACTACCTCATCGCGGCGAGCGAATTCTTTTAAGGCACGTCCGACAATTTCTTCACTTGTTCCGTCAGAGTATACATTAGCCGTATCAAAGAAGTTGATGCCAAGCTCCAATGCTCTTTTAATAAAGGGTCTGCTTTGCTCCTCATTTAGCGACCACGGAGCCATTCCACGTTCAGGTACTCCGTAACTCATACAACCAAGACAAATTCTAGAAACATCCAAACCCGTACGACCAAGTTTTGTATTTTCCATTACTTTGTGCCTCCTTTAGATTTTGGGTTTGTTTACTCCTAAACTGCGTCGAATTTCCATATCTGGTGACTCGGCCAACTTAACAACTAATGCAGCCACACTTTTTCGCGACACTTCTCTCCCTTTAAAAGGTTCACCTTTCTGAGTTGTTTCGTAGTCTATCTCATCTTTATAGGTAAACCATCCAGGTCTTAAAATTGTATAGTTAAGATTTGAAGCTTCAATGATCTCTGCTGATTTACGATATGGATCCAATATACTACTGTACTTCTCGCCAGGAACTTCATCGTAAATGCCCATTGAGCTGATAAAAATCAAACGTTTAAGACCAGTGGTGTTCATTGTTTCAACGATAGTTTTAGACATTTTCTCCAAATTACCTGCCAGATTAGCATAAATAACATCTTGCCCGATCATTGCTTCTTTTAATTGCTCACCATCCAACACATCTCCTTCAACTACTCGAGCACGGCTGGATGTTATATGGCTTAATCTGTCCGAGTTGCGGAGATAAAGTGTTAACCGGGCACCGGTTTCGTTCAAAAACAAATCGATCGCATGTTGTGCAATTCCGCCATTAGCGCCTAAGATCAAAACATTGCTCAATTTCAAAACCCCTTTCTTAGTTCTAATTATGCGATAAATGAAGTGAACGCCGTTATCTCAATTATCTTAAATGATTGCCTATTCCTCTCACTATCACTAACACAAAAGATGTTTTTACTTTATAATTGAATAAGAACAAAACATTAGGAGGAGCACATGTCTAAAGAATTACTAGAGCGGAAAGAAGAACTCGCCAGATTGATTGAACATCATTCGAGCCAGGATGGAGTGTATGAGACCGCTATCCCCTCATTGTTTGTGATTCGTAACTCCAATGTGACCGAGCCAGTATACAGAGTATACAAACCTTCTTTATGTTTCATTGCGCAGGGAACAAAAGAGATCTTATTGGCCAAGGAGCGTTTTGAGTATGGTCCCGCAAATTATCTAATATCATCAATGAATTTACCCGTTATCGGTCAGATTATAAAAGCTTCTCCCAACGCACCCTATTTAAGCTTCAAACTAGAATTTACGCAGAGTCAGATATTGAAGGTACTAAATGATTCCGAATTTAAACTCGCTCCGAAAGAAAATGCTAAGCGAGCTATGTATGTCGGACAAATAGAGTTATCACTATTGGATGCGATCCTGAGATTGGTACGTTTGCTGGATGATCCCCAAGACATTCCGTTTTTGGCTCCGATTTATACTGATGAAATTCTATACCGGCTTCTGCAGGGACCATATGGAGTTACACTCGCTCAAATTGCGATGGAAGGTAGCAGCACCTACCGCATTCGGGAGGCCATCGAACAGATTATCGAGAACTGTGATAAACCTTTGCGGATTGAAGAGCTTGCTGAAACAGCCAGTATGAGTATTTCTTCGTTCCATAGACACTTCAAAGAAGTAACTGCCATGAGTCCTATTCAGTTTCAAAAGCATCTGCGCTTACAGGAAGCTCGCCGCCTTTTATTATCTGAATCAGCGGATGCAGCGGATGTCGCGTTCCGTGTTGGCTATGAAAGTGCATCACAATTCAGCCGCGAATATTCTCGGATGTTTGGTTCACCACCTAGAGCAGACATCAAGCGTTTGAAGGAAAATATGCTCATAGGATAAAAGCGAACGTGTTCTTTATTCACAATGTGGAACTATCCGCTAAAGACCAACATGTATAGGTAACCTTTGCGCACACACTGAATCTATCGGGCTTATCGCTATTGAGCTTATTACTATCGGACCCAGAGGACCTTAAACGCAGTATTATCTCACATTTGGGATGCTAAAGGACCGCATAGCCGCTATTGGCTCCAAAAACACTCAATCTGAATCTATTTCGAAGTAATAGCTGCACTGGGGTCCGAACCTATGCTCAAAAAGGGATAAATAAGCAAATAACGTTCTCTGAGTCCTTAAGTCCAAGAGGTTGATAAATACAAGCCGAGGCAGACAAGCAACGACGACCAAAAAAAACGACATACAACAACAACAACAACCCAAAAACACAAAGCAGCGATTCATCCATACTTGGAGAATCGCTGCTTTGTGTTTTTCACAAGCTCACACTGCTTTTTCTGACCATCACGTAGCCGAACGCCTTTTATTTCTTTTGATAGCTAAACCAATCATAATAAGCAGTTGTCCGATTAGGAGAGTAGTTATACATACCAAAGAAGACTCCAGTAAATCCGCCTGCGACTTCAGTAGATATCAAGTGTGTCTCGGCTTCGCCAAGCAGATGCCATATTTGATCCACACCTCGATAGTAAAACATATATTTTTCAGGTAAAGCCTGGATTCTCAATTCTACCGCCGTGCCTTCGATAGGCGAAGAATATGCCACATCACTAATGCTCCCTACCTGTCTGCGCAACGCTATAACCTTTATACCTTCCATCTGCGTCAGTCCAATTGCGTAGTGATACTGCTGATCCATAAAAACTACAAGACCAGCTTCGTCACCATCAAGAGGGCTAAATTCCATTTTGGTGGTAATTTCACAATTCAAATGCCGTTGTCTACAGCCAATAAAAGCAGGCGTTCCCTTTTCGTTTAATCTCACATCTGATCCTCGTAAAGCTAGCCACCCTCCCCGTTCCTGCAATGACCAATCCACCTTATTAGCATTACGAATAAAATTCCAGCTCATTCTTAGGTCAGATTGATTAAAATCGTCTGTTTCAGGCTCTTCTTCCCACGGCGTTGGTGAAGGCAGGTCAGCTTCCATTTCTAATCCAACCACTCCGTTATCACCAATCATTGGCCACCCCTCCTCCGTCCAATGAACCGGAGCCAAGTATGTCTCTCTGCCAAGATGATGACGGTAAGGATAACCTACTGGTCGAATCCCCAAAAATACTGCCCACCAGCTACCATCCTGAGCTTCAACTAAATCGGCATGCCCTGTAGCTTGTATGGAGTAATCTGAACTTCGATGAGTCAAAATCGGATTGTGAGGAGACGATTCATAAGGCCCGTATGGCGTTCTACTTCTTGCTATAGTCTCCATATGTCCATATTCTGTCCCACCTTCTGCACACATCAAATAATAGTAATCGTTTATTTTGTAAAGATGTGGACCCTCAGGGAATTTCCCTCCGCTACCAGTCCAGATCAAGCGTGTATCGCTAAGCTTTTGCCCCGTTTCAATATCAATCTCACATTGGTAGATCCCCATCCCTTGTTCAGAGCCTGTGCTTGTGAAATAAACCTTTCCATCATCAAAAAACAAGGAGGGATCAATGCCTTCCTGCTCCACATAAAGTGGATCCGACCATTCGCCTGCCGGGTCATCTGCCCAAACGTAGAAATGACCTCCGCTATCCTGATTTGTCGTAACCATATAAAAACGTCCGTTATAATAACGAAGAGTCGGCGCCCAAACACCTCCGGACACCACGGATTCATCAAATTGAAGCTGATTCTCACGAGTCAAACAGTACCCAAGCTGCTTCCAATGCACCAAATCCTTGCTGTGCCAAATGGGTATTCCCGGAGAATAAGCAAATGAACTGTTTACCAGATAATAATCCTCGTCTACTCTGCAAATGCTTGGATCTGGATAAAACCCCGGGATAATCGGATTCTTATATTTCATGTAGTATTCTCCTTCTCTATCTTAATCACTGAAACCTATGTCAAGGATTATATGCTTCAACTGGATAGAAAGCCTTGATTATTCGGTCCTAAAATAGCATGATATAGACATTCATCTAGGCAAGCTTTTGGAGGGTAACGAGTTGAGTGAATTTTATTTAAAATGGTTTACATCTGATCGTCAATTTCCATTTTTTATTCAATACGGCTATCACGACGAAGACACAGATCTACATAGACATGCGGACTTTTCAGAGCTCGTAATTGTAATGAGTGGCACAGCTACACATATTGTTAATACTGAGGAGTCTTTTATCAAAAAGGGAAATGTGTTTATAATTAATGGTTCGACCCCGCATGCTTTTAAAGATCCTCAGGATTTCAAGATCTGCAATATTATGTTCCAGCCTGAAATGCTATCGACAGCTGGAGCAGATTTGCGGACATCCAACGGCTTTCAAGCATTATTTGTGTTGGAACCCCTGTATCGCCATAAACATTCCTACACAAGCAAACTCAGCTTGCCGATTCCTAACCTGGAGTATGTCTCTTTTCTCATAGCGGGCATGATTGAAGAATATCACAACAAGCTACAGGGTTATCAGACCATGCTGGGCTCCAAGTTTATGGAACTGGTCGTCTATTTGTCCAGACATTATGACCAACAGGAAAAAGGGATTCAGGGGAACCCTCTGATACATTTGGCGATTGCACTCTCATATATGGAAGATCGTTATCTTGAGCCCTTAACACTGGATCAAATCGCCAAACATTCGGACATTTCAGTCAGACACTTAAACCGGATCTTTCGCTCCTACTATCAGACAACCCCGATCGCTTATCTTCATCGTTTACGTCTGGAACGGGCTTGCGGGCTATTAAGGCATTCTAACCTCAGTATCACCCAAATCTCACATGAATGCGGGTTTAGTGATAGCAATTATTTTACCCGCCAATTCACTAAAATCTATGGGATCTCACCTAAGGTCTATAGGAACAAGCTTTGAGAGTAAAAAAGAACACCAGGCAGCGATTCTCCTATTATTGGAAAATCACTGTCTGGTGTTTTTGGATTAATGCGGCTTACCTGATCAGATTATGGGCAAGTGAATATAAACAAACTAATGGTCGATAATCGCTTTTAACAAACCTTGGACTTGAAGCGATCGGAAGTTCCTCTCCGCATTCATGTAGCTCCACGTTTTAATGGAATCTGGGAGATAACTGCATTCTATACACTTATTCCGTACGCAAAAGGAAACTTCATACTTTAACTGCATTCTATACAACTAAAAACAACCAAACCCACCTAATGGGTAGAAAATCAAGGAAATAGATGTACGAAGTACACTTATATCCACGAGCTGAGTGATTTGAAGGAATATAGTTGTACGAAATACAGTTAAACGTTGATAAACATCGCTGACTTCGGCTCTACGGGATTATCCTCCCTCATTGATTATTTATTAATTAAAACCAACGATGGAATGTGGTACATAAGGCTCCTCTAAAAACGCAATTTCTTCAGAGGTTAAAGTAATGGATAACGCATTTACGGCATCTTCGAGATGCGATGTTTTTGTAGCCCCGATGATAGGTGCTGTAACCGGTTCTTTTTGAAGCAACCAAGCAAGAGCGATATGAATCCGTTGAACACCGTGTTTTTGGGCGATTGTTGCAACTCGCTCCACGACTAATTGATCGGTATCGGCAGTTCCATCATATTTAGATTTTTGAATCTGGTCAGTTTCTGAACGATGAGTTGATACCGCCCAGTCTCGCGTAAGTCTTCCTGATGCAAGGGGACTATAGGGAATAACACCTATATTCTCTTCCTTACAAAGCGGCAGCATCTCTCGTTCTTCTTCACGATAGATAAGATTGAGATGATTTTGCATAGATACAAATCGGGTCCAACCGTTTTTCTCCGCTACATATAACGCTTTTTGAAACTGCCAAGCATACATTGCTGAGGCACCTATGTATCTTGCCTTACCAGCCTTCACTATATCATGAAGAGCTTCCATCGTTTCTTCGACAGGTGTGTGATAATCCCAACGATGAATCTGATATAGATCTACATAATCTGTTCCCAATCTCTTGAGACTCTTATCAATCTCACTCATAATTGCTTTCCGGGATAATCCAGCTCCGTTCGGACCTTCATGCATACGGTTAAAGACCTTAGTTGCTAAAACAATCTCGTCTCGATTGGCATAATCCTTAATCGCTCGTCCAACGATTTCTTCACTCGTTCCATCGGAGTATACATTCGCTGTATCAAAAAAATTAATACCCAGGTCAAGCGCTTTTTTTATGATAACACGGCTCTGCTTCTCATCAAGCACCCATTGATGGATCCAACGTTCGGCAACACCAAAGCTCATACAACCTAAACACAGTTGGGATACGTCCAGCCCTGTTTTTCCAAGTTTTGTATACTTCATATATCTCGAATCCACACTTTCTAATTAAATTGTAATATCCTATTGCGCTGTCTTAAAGTGGTAAATATTAATTCATAAAAAAAGGTCCAACGCATACCGATTAAAAGGAACTGGGGAATAGTTAACACTTCCGGCAGTACATTGGACCTAATCGATGATTTAAACAGCGTTTGAATAAACTGAATTTATATTCAATCCTGGTCCATGTCAAGCCTACTAATCAAGTAATAACAGCATTTGAATCAAATCTTGTTCATCCGCCTCTTTCCGAGTAAGCCTGTGTCCGAAGATTCTTCATTTCATAAAATAGCTTAATAAGGTTTCTGCGCTTCTACTTGGGAATATGAGGTGACATGATGTTATTTTCTGCACAAGGGGTACCACCCCAAGGATATTACCAAAGCATCTGGGACTTTACTTCCCACAACGAAAACAGTACAAAGGAAGCTGGGAATGTCGTTCCTTTTGACTTCGGACGGGCGGCTGAGTTCAAAGCGCCCAAAAGCATTGAAACGAGCATTGCTCCAGCACTAACACCTTATTGTTTAGAACCCTTTGGCGGATACGTAGCCGCCATTTCCAGAGGGAAGGTATGGGGAGAATCTGGTGCTGTTCTAACACCAGAAGGGAAATTGATCTTTGATCTTTCCCAAGAATATGATGCTGAACAATACAGGATGCTTGAAGCAGATGAGCACCCAGTGTTTCACCGGTGGAACCATCCTCAGCTTCAATATTTTGCCGGGACCGCGGCGGTGTTAACATTTTGCGGAGCCCATAACTATTTTCATTGGATGTATGATGTACTTCCTAGATTAGCGATGCTTCAATCGAGCGGAATCACTTACTCCACTATTATCATGAATCCAAATCCGTACGGACCCTTTGTGGAACAAACGTGAGCCATGCTTGGGATATCCGAGTCATTGGTGATCCGGACGAATTCAGAAGCATATGTTCAAGCTGACCAGCTACTTGTCCCTTCCTTAATGATGAATTCACATTATCCTCCTTGGACCACGGATACACTGCGGAGATTTTTGTTACCGCATAGAGAAACAACACTAGCCACTCCGGAACGTTTTTATATCTCACGAAAAAAAGCAAGCTCAAGAAGGTTGGTTAATGAAGATGATGTCATCCGCTGCCTAGAGAAATTTAATATCGTACCGATTTGTCTAGAAGACTGGACGGTTGCCCAACAAATCCAATTATTTGCCTCAGCGAAAGTAATCGTAGGTCCGCATGGTGCTGGACTCGCTAATCTGGCTTTTTGCCAGCCTGGAACACAGGTCATTGAAATTTTCCATGCCCAGCATGTTGTTCCAACCTATTGGATGATCTGCAACCATAATAATCTCGAATATTATATGGTGTACGGGCAAGGTGTAGCGGATCCTGCGATTCGTTTTCCAGGACTGGAAGACATCTATGTAAACGTAGATCGTCTGAAACAAACGATGCATCTGGCAGGCTTGGAATGAGAAGTTTGCTTACTACTTTCTCAAATTCAAAAAGCGCAAAGCATATTTTGCTTTGCGCTTTTTAAGAAACATAGATTTAATCACGCTGTGTTACATACTTCAACCACAGCCTATCATTCGCAAGTTTTTTTACACTTTTAAGCTGAAATTTGCTGGGGGCTGCAGTTTCATAGATGCATCCATTTCATATAAGGTCACAGAATTAGAGGCACCATCAGCGATGGGAACTATAACCAAGCTCAACTCATCAATTAAATCTTCATTCAGGAAAGAGCCATTTAAAACGCCCCCACCCTCCAGCATCAATCCATCGATTGGAAATAAATGAGTACTTCAATGATATGATCCTCTGTTCTATTGTGACTTCCTTCTGAAATTCAAAACTCAAGATGCGCTTAAAAAGGCTGTTATTGAACTAGCGTCTGAGAAATATTTTGACGACATTACCATACAGGATCTTTCCGACACAGCAAATGTAAGCCGCGGAACGATCCACCTTCATTATCTGGATAAATATAATTTGTTAGATTAGCTTATAGAGGAACATATAGAGGAACATATAGAGGTCTTAAGATCACTTTGTGAATCCGCGTCTGAATTGGATTTTATCGAGACAACGCTGATCTGGACGGAATACTTCGATAGAAATTATTCTTTCTTCTCTATGATGTTAGCGAGGTAAGTTGCTCCTTATTTTCGAAATCGTTTCTTAAACTTTCTTCTCGATGAGTTTCGGCATGAAGTAAATGTCACCGCAGGAATAAACCAAGAATTAAATGAAGAGGTTATTATTAGTTTTGTTGCATCGGCTTATGCAGGGGTAGTGGAATGGTGGTTCAAGAATGAAAGACCTGTGACCTATCAAGTCTTGGCTGAACAACTCGGAACATTATTAGAGAGGAATTTATAAAAAAAGCGGCGATTCTCCTATAATAGGTGAATCGTCGCTCTTTTTTATCGGGCATTCATTACGCAATAGATTACACATTTTTTAAGGACTTCGGACCCAGATGACGTTATTTGGTAGTTTTCGGCTCTTGAAGCAGGGCTTCGGACCTCAAGGACGTTATTCCTTAGAAAGTGACTTATATTTGGTGTTTTTCACACCAAATAGCTGCAGTGGGGTCCTTTAATCTTCTGAAAATCAGAAAATCTCGCCTTTACGGTCAGATGAGTCCGATAAAAGCATCTACTTACAAATGTTATCGGTTCAAGTAAATGATTCTTTTAAATCGCACGTTTGAACTGGGTATTGTACAGCTCGTAATAAACACCTTGCAGCGCAAGAAGCTCTTTATGACTGCCTTGCTCGGCAATTCCGCCACCCTGAATAACGAGTATACGATCAGCATCCTGAATGGTACTAAGCCTATGAGCGATCACAAAGCTTGTTCGTCCCTTCATTAGCTTTTCCATCGCCTGTTGAATATGCATTTCCGTACGCGTATCCACACTGCTGGTTGCCTCATCTAGGATCAAAATAGCTGGATCAGCTAGAATGGCGCGGGCAATCGTTAAAAGCTGACGCTGGCCGTGGCTCAAATTACTGCCTTCCGCATGGAGAATAGTCTCATATCCATGCGGAAGTCTATTGATAAAGGCATCTGCATTGGCCAAACTTGCCGCTTCCTCTACCTCTTGGTCTGTCGCATCAAGACGGCCAAAGCGAATATTTTCCCGAATCGTTCCCGAGAATACATGTGCGTCTTGCAATACCATTCCCAATTGACTACGAAGTGCATTTTTATCTAGCTCTCCAATCTCGCGCCCATCAATGAATATGGAGCCGCTGCTCAAATCATAGAATCTGATCAGCAAGTTAACAATGGTCGTTTTTCCAGCACCTGTTGGGCCAACAAGTGCAATTTTTTCTCCGGGTTTTGCTTCAAACGTAACCCCACTCAGAATTGGTGAATCCGGCTTGTAAGCAAATGAAACGTCTTTGAAAACAACGTTCCCTTTTAACCTAGGCAGATCGTCACTTTGTTCATCACCGTCACCATATTCGGATGGCATATCCATTACTTCAAACACACGCTCCGCACCAGCAATTGCCGACTGAATTAGATTGTACTGGTTAGCAAGATCGGAGATCGGTCGTCCGAACTGTTTGGAATACGTAAGGAAGCTAACGATTACGCCAACCGTAGCCATGTTATGAAAAGCCATCCAAGCGCCCACCCCGGCAATGATTGCAAATCCAAGGTTATTAATCATATTCATGACCGGTCCCACTAATCCGGATACAATTTGTGCCTTAATGCCGACTTTATTCAACTCTCCGCTGATTTTGCGGAACCGTTTCACTTCTGTCTCTTCCCTGCTGTATTGTTTGACCACTTTTTGTCCGCTGATGGTTTCTTCGATAAATCCACCCAGCTCACCTAGATGGCGTTGCTGATTTTTAAAATAAGTTCGACTTAAACCTATGATTTTACGGCTGGACAATAACACAAGAGGGATCGTTATCAGTGAAACTACGGTCAACGGAACGTTCATCATTAACATGATCACTAGTGAACCACTTAGTGTGATCAAACTGTTTAATAACTGGGTCACACTCTGATTAAGTGTACTGGATACGCTCTCTATGTCGTTTGTTGCCCGGCTCATTAGTTCTCCGTTAGCTTGCGTGTCAAAAAACTTAATCGGTAGCTGTTGATATTTGCTGAACAGATCACGACGCAGCTCAAACACGGTATTCTGTGAAACAGAGGTCATAACATAGGCTTGCACCCAAGCAACTACACTGCTTAGCCCATAAATACCTATTAGGAGTAGACAAAAGCGAATAAGACCCTGATAATCGTGGGGAATTACGGCAGTATCAATCGCTTTACCGATTAGATAAGGCCCAATCAACGAAAGGATTGCATTCAACACTGTAAATACATATACAATGATTAGCCCGAACCGCTGGCGGTTCAAATACGTCCAAATGCGTTTGAGTGTGCCCGCTTGATTCTTAGCGCGTACGATTGGCACAGCTCCGCCCCGTCCAGGGCCAGATCCAGGCCCAGATCCAGGTCCAGGTCCGAATCCGCCTGATCGATTAAAAGGAGTGGTGTTCATGCCGTTATTAAGCTTTGACATAAGGCACCTCCTCTCCCTTCATCTGTGATCTCCAAATATCTCTGTATATTTCACTGCTGTTCATAAGCCCATCATGTGTACCTTGTACAGCAATTCGGCCGTTTTCTAATACCAGAATACGATCAGCATCAATTACAGAGGTGACACGCTGAGCTATCAAAATATTCGTGCTGCTGCGCAGCCGTGTTTTTAACATCTGCCGGATTCGTGACTCTGTCGCTGCATCGAGCGCACTAGTGCTGTCATCCATAATGAGGATTGTTGGCTGAATTAAAAGTGCCCGTGCAATCGAAAGCCGCTGCTTTTGCCCACCGGATAGGTTAATGCCACGCTGGCCGAGCTCTGTATCGTAACCCTGTGGAAGTTCTAAAATGAAATTGTGAGCTTCAGCGGCGATTGCTGCTTCTTCCACATCCTCATCTGCGGCATCCGGTCTGCCATATCGGATATTATCGCGGATAGTACCGCTGAACAGAATAGCCTGCTGCATAACATATCCGATTCTGCTACGCAAATCTTCCAGAGCAATCATACGAGTGTCGGAGCCATCAATAGTGATAGATCCAGAGGACACTTCGTAAAACCGGGGAATGAGGCTGACCAATGATGATTTACCAGTACCGGTGGCACCAAGAATGGCCACTGTTTCTCCTGGCTCCGCAGTGAAATTAATACCGTCTAACACTAGATTTTCATCCGTAGGATCATAAGCAAAAGATACATTGTCAAATACGATCCGACCGTTGTGTATGGCATCTTTTTTAGCGTTGGCAACTTCTGTAATCTCACTAATGGTGGAGAATACTTCATTCTCCCGATCGGCAGAAACCTTGGCTCGTGAGAAGAAGGTCAACATATTGCTTAACATCAGCATTGACATCAACAATTGGGTTATATAGTTAATAAAAGCGATCAGCTGACCAACTGGCAGCCCACCGTTCCAGCTTTGCACTCCCCCAAACCATAGTACAGCAACAATACTGGCATTTAGTACAAGCATCATTAGCGGCATATTTAATGACATTAACCGTACCGCTTTTATCGCAATTTCTGTATAATCCTTGTTAGCTGTATTAAAGCGTTTCTGTTCATGGTTAGCGCGGACGAATGCTTTGACTACACGGATGCCCGATAAATTTTCCTGCAACACTGTGTTCACACCGTCTAATTTGACCTGCATTTTCTGAAACAAAGGAAAAGAAAGCCGGATTAATCCATATAAGATTAAACTCAAGAGTGGCACGGCAACGGCTAGGATGAGGGTCAGCATAGGACTAATCCGGATCGCCATCACCAAGCTTCCGACTAATAGCAATGGAGATCGAATACTCCGTAAAATCATTTGCACAAAGGTTTGCAGCTGCACCACATCATTTGTTAACCGCGTAATCAGTGAGCCCGTCTTCAATTGATCCAGGTTCTTGTTAGAAAATTTCTGAATATGTTCAAACAAGCTAATCCGTAAATCATTACCAAAGTTTTGAGAAGCAATACTCGAAAAAATAGTGCAGCCCACCCCACCAATTAGACCGATAAACGCTACACCGAGCATGATCAGTCCGGTCGAGAAAATATGAGACAAATCTTTTGTCATAACACCCTTATCCACAATGCTCGCCATGAGCGTGGGCTGCAGTAAATCCATAGTCACTTCGACCAGCATCAGCAATGGTGCCAACACACACCAAATCCAATATGGCCTCAAATAATGCTTAAGCTTCCACATTCCGCCACCTTCAATTGTTTAAGATAAATACGTGATTTTAGAACTAATCGGTGTTCTGGGTTTCGCATTCGGCACTTCCTCCGGATACCCCATTCCAAATATCCCTATAACATCGTAATTTTCTTGAACAGTAAGAAGCTCACGATTATGAGGCAAAGCCCCCAGCGAAGCCCAATACGTACCTACACCTGCTTCATGTGCAGCTAATAGGAAATTTTGTACGAAACATGCAGCAGCCATAACATTCTCATCGCGTTCAAACGCAGTTGCGGCAGGCTTAGACAGAACTGCAAAAACAACAGGTGCGTTGCCAAAATCCGTCTTATGTTTTAATTTCGCTCTAGTATTGGGTCCGATGAAAAGAAGCTCCCAAGGTTCGGTCATACGATGATTAGGAGCGTAACTTGCAGCCTCCAGCCATGAAAGTAACTCCTCTTCACGAATTGGAGTCTGTTTGAATTGTTTTGTACTTCTACGGGTTTTAATGAGCTCAATTATTTTCATCTTTTTCTTTACACTCCTCTTTTTTAACATTTGATGTTGTATCTTCTGGAGCGATCTCATGAATCTGAAAGATTTGTTTAAACTCTTCAATGATCGCTTCCGTTGCTTTTAATTCACCGCTAACCACTTGTTTAATCGATTCAAGCTCTGGCTGATTTAACTGCCGCTGTAATGTAGCCCGGTTAACCAGAAGCTTATCTAAAAAAGCGATGGCTCTGCCACGGCGAAAAGTTTGAGCACTTTTAGGATGTTGATCCATTGATTCCGTCATCCCATGTTTCATAAAGCCACGATCTCTGTGTTCACCACGTCCCTCACGATCTCTGTGCTCTCCATGCTCTCTATGACCGCCACGTTTGCCGACATGTCCTTCACGCATTTTATTTCCTCCTTTTGCAATGTATACATTTGTATACGCGATCTTCATGTATACAAATGTATACGATATAAACCATTTCTGTCAAGATCATTTTTCCATTTTGTAACATCATTATTGCTTACTTTATATCTGGAAAAACAATAAAAAAACCCGCATATAGTGCGGGCTTAAAGAGAAAAATCATCAAATTCAACGGAGTGATTTATAGGGAAAAACTATTTTTCTTATACTCCTGAACGGACACTCCCATTACTTTTTTAAAACAGTTACTGAAGTAAAATGGATCTTTAATGCCTACCTTCTCAGCAATTTGATAAGCTTTCCAATCCGTTTCATTCAGAAGCTTCACCGCTTTTTCCATTCTGCACTTGAGAAGATACTCCGTAAAGCTAACCCCTGTGTCCTGCTTAAAGATCCGGCTAAAGTAACTGGAATTCATGTGGAATTTATTCGATACATAGGATAAAGACATCTCCGGAATGTGCAGCTCCTGTTGAATAAAGTCTTTAACTTCATGGATAATGTTATTGGTTTTTTTGCTTCGTGCCCGGGTTACTTGAGAGGTTACCTTTTCTGTGAGTTCTAGCAATGTCTGTTGCATTTCTGGCAGGCTATCAAGCTCAAAAATCCTTTTATATGGCGAAATATCGAAAGAAAGATTATTATCTAGTTTAACTCCCATTTCAGCGAGTGAATTGATTAATGTGGAGACAAATTGAGCGGAAACCAACCTAGCTCTTTCCACAGAAAAAGCCTTGGACTTCTCCAAATCCTGAAACATTTTCTCGATGGATTGCATAGCCTTGTCTAAGATACCAGCTTTTACAAAAAACAAAATTTCCTCAATTTCATTCGTCTTAACTTCCCAGGATCGGCCCCCGAAATGAATTTCATCATTAAAAAAATAGATGGCGTTACTGCCCTTTAACTTACCATATCTAACTGCCTCCAGCGCCTCTTTATAGGATTCTTTGATCCTATTGAAATCCGTACAGGTACTACCTACGCCAATGGATGCTTTATATTCAAGCTTTTCATGGAGCGATTGGGCCAGCCACTCTCCAATCTTCGTAAGATTCTGATTATCTTTTCTATTAAGAAGGACAATCCGTTGACTGTTATCAAAAAAAACTTCAATTCCCTCATACTCTTCAAGCGCGTAATCAATAAACCTCTTACAACGCAAAGACTGCAGGATTCGTTGTTCCTCCCCTTCTTCTAAGGGAATTTGAAGTTCAATGAGCATGATTGAAAACAAGCTGTTCGCTGAGTCAGGAAAAAAGTAATGGAATCGGCTAACCAGCTGATCGGGGTCCCAGAGGCCTGAAAGCAAATCATTTAGAAATTTATCTTTTAGTTGAACGGCGTTTTCTTTTAACTGTCGATTCAGCTCCTGATATTCGTTCCACCGCTCTGTCTCTTCCCGGATTTTCCCATGAAGATCTACCACAACTCTTCGTACTTCCTCGGCTTGAAGCGGCTTCAAGATAAAATTTTGCACTCCAATCTCCAGGCTTTTTTTTGCATATTCGAATTCGGGATGTGCAGTGATGATTACAATTTTGACTAGCGGATACCTTTCTTTTATCAACCGGCTTAATTCCAGTCCATCCATAAAAGGCATACTGATATCTGTAAATACTACATCCGGTTTCATGGTTTCGATCAGATCTAACGCTTCGCTTCCATTCGAGGCCTCACCTACGAATCTGTAACCAACCGCTTGCCAATCTATAATGATGGGAACAATTTTTCTCGCATTCATTTCATCATCTACAACAATGGCTCTGAGCAGTTCAAGCTCCATGACTATTCCCCTCCTCAAGCGGTAGTTCCAATTCAATCCGAGTTCCTTCTCCCGGTGCACTGACCAAACTACAATTCATGTCCGCCCCATAGTACAGCTTCAGACGCATCAAAGTACCGCGCAACCCAAAACTGGACTCATTTTGCCCATAGGGCTCAGCTTGCATTTCCCGGCGTTTGTCTTCATTCATCCCCACACCATCATCTTCCACGACTAGCTTCAGTCGATTCCCCTGAATTCGGGCAAGGATGCGAATCTTACCACACTCCCCTAAAGGGCGAATACCATGATAAAGCGCATTTTCTACAAGCGGCTGAAGCGTCAATTTAGGTATACGAACATACTTAGCTTCTTCCGGCACATCAATTTCACTGGTGAAAATTTCTGGATAGCGAATATTTTGTATACTCAAATAACTTTTAGTGATCTCTACTTCTTCTCTTAACGTTACTACATCACTGCCCTTACTAAGACTCTGACGATAGAAGGCTGCAAGCTCAGAAATAATCTGGTACGCCTCATTATTATTTCCTGACAAAGTTAAATAGCCAGCTGATTCTAACGTGTTATATAAAAAATGTGGTTTAATTTGCTGCTGCAAAATATCCAATTCGAGTTTCCGAATCAATTTCTGTTCTTCTTTCTCCCGCTTCAGCGCTTGCTCAATGGTCATAATCATATTGTTATACCTATCTTTCAACTGGTTCAGCTCATCAGTTCTAGCCTCGTACCGAACCAAACTGAAATCTCCAATCTCCACTTTTTTCATGGATCGCAGCATATGTAAAATAGGTGTAGTAATGAATCTAGAAATCCAGACGGAACCTAAAAATATAGAAATGAAATTAAACAACATAATCATTAACAGCATCAGATTAAATTGACGATAGGGGCTTTCCCATTCCCCCAGAGGCTGAGCGCTAGTAAACCTCCAACCACGATCCATTGAAACCAGAGAAGAGATCAGATAATTATGATCTTTGATCTTTACGATTTTGCTACTGCCGAGCGGCACATCAAGCATAGAAGAGTTTGTATAAGTCGATAATTCAGGCCGTGTAAAATCAAGGAGTGTCTCATATCCAGTTTCGATCATTAAATCAGGTTTATTATCGTTGATCGAACGTTCATAGCTTTTTTTCAGTTCCTGAACAGTAATGTTCACGACTAATACTCCTATTTTCTTGGAAGTGTTCATGTCGTTTACGATGCGAATCAGAGAAATATATTGTGGATCCTGCTGGGGTTCCTTCGTCTCAAAATTGAAGATACCTCCGGCATTTTTCCTCCAAATTGCTTTTCCGTCCAAGGCGACCGCCTCGGAGTACCATTCCGCTGACTCGATCCCATCCGTTCTGATCGGTTTTGCAGACTGCAAATCAATCGCAAACTTACGTCCTGCATTATCGAATAGATAAACAGAAGAGATAGAAGGCTCTGCGAGCATAAAATCTGACAGAGCCACCTCTAGCTTGTAAGTTAAAATCCCGATGTCGTTACCCGCCAGATCACTGCCCAAAATTTCCTGAACCGTATTGTTCGACACGATCATCTTAGAATAATTATTCGTGCTGTCAAGAAGTGATTCGATTCCGGAATTCATGGCGTTTAAGGTTTGAAGCGATACCTCACCTACCTTTTCCTCGGTGAATTTCTCATTGATTCGTTGGTACATAATACCGCTTGCAATCATGGAAACCACTAATAAGGCCAAGTAGTAAAAAACGATTTGTGATCGGATACGTGCAAACCTCATCGGTAACCTCCTGGCCGACAATTAAGCGAATACGGACTTTTATTTATAGCTACTTCAATACGACACTAGTATAGCATTTTTCGAAGGATTCCTATCCCATTGCTTTAGCCCTTAACTGCCCCGGCAATAATGCTTTTTTGGACTTGGTTACTTAGGAACAAGTAGATAATGATCATGGGTAGTGTAGCCACAACCATTCCAGCGAACATAGGTCCGAATTCTGTGGCATAGGCACTTTTAAACGAATTGATGGCGACGGTAATTGTTGCTAAGTCAGGATCATTAATGAACGTATTGGCAAACATCAGTTCGTTCCAAGCGGATAAAAAAGTAAAGATGGAAGTGGTTACGATAGCCGGCTTTACAAGCGGAAGCATAATACGGAAAAAAACCTGATAAATATTGCAGCCGTCTACAACGCTGGCTTCTTCCAACTCCCCTGGCAGCGCTCTAAAAAAACCAATCATGATAAAGATTGTAGTAGGAAGTGCACTAACGGTATAAGGAATGATTAAGGCCCACGGCGTATTCAGCAAGCTTGTCATTTTTAACATCTGAAAGACAGGTAGCAGCGTAGCATGAACGGGAATCATCAATCCCAGCATGAAGAAAGTAAGCACCACATTATTAAGCTTCCACTTCATTCTTGCGACAGCAAAAGAAACCATTGCCGATAACAGAGCAGAAATAATGACAGTTACCGTTGTATACATAAGGCTGTTCAAAAAGTTACGTGCGATATTCGCCTTAAAAAGTGCGTAGTCGTAGTTCGCCCACCGCCACTCATTAGGCAAGCCCATCACATTTGAGCCTGTAATTTCTATGTTTGTTTTAAAGGAGGAAAATACAAGCCACACGAGCGGATACAGTTGAATAACGGCGAAAATTAGAAACGCAATTTGCAAAACAACCTTTGGCCAGCGGCGGTTATGTGTTGTTGTCATTAGCTCTCCTCCTTATCATCGTAGGTTCTGATCAGTTTTTGTAGAACTAAGTAGAAAAAGAGACATTCCACAACCATAAACACGGCCATCGCGCTGCCGTACCCATACATATTGCGATTAAAAATCGACGAATACATCAATGTACTTGGAACACTAGTTTCCGGTGTAGGGTAGCCATTGGTCATAATGAAGACTAAATCGAAAAACTTCAAAGATCCCAAAACAGCAAATATGACGCATACCTTCAGTATCGGTGAAATAAGTGGAATAGTGATAGAGAAGGCGGTTCTTATACTTGATGCTCCGTCAATTTTTGCAGCCTCGTACAAATCTTCAGGAATCCCTTTGATTGCAGCGTACATTAGCAGCATATGGTAGCCGATATATTGCCAAACGATTGGAATCATAACACTAATTAGTGCTGTTCCGCTTTCCGTCAACCAATCATGTGTCCAGGAGGACAAGCCTAATTGATTGAGTATCGTATTCAGCAAGCCATATTCAGGCTGATAGATTTTCAGAAACATAACCCCGATGACAGAGGAGGATACCAAGACTGGAATGAAATACAAAGTACGATACAGCTTTTCCCCCCAGACCCCTCTGGCAAGAACCAGAGCGAGCACCAGGGCTATCGGAAGTTGCATGAAAACAGAAAGAACTGCCAGATACAACGTATTAAGTATCGAATGATTAAAATCCATGCCGAACGTATCTGTAAAAAATAAATTCTTATAAGAAGCTAAACCGATAAATTTAGCCGGTTGAATTCCGTCCCAGTCCAGCAGACTGTAATACATGGACTGAAGGATCGGGAAAAAACCAACAAGAATGTATAAAATCAAAGCAGGAACAACAAATACGGCGATAGCCTTTTTGTTTCCGAATACTTGATGCATGCTTCACTCCACCTTTAAATCGAACAGGCGGCGAACAATTCTCACCGCCTGACGCAGATTATTGACCTTGATTGACCTTGCTCTGTAGTTCTTTCGTGTAGTCTTCAGGTGTTGTTTTTCCGGCGACGAATTTCATCAGCGATCCGAACATAGATTCAGTGTCATTACCATTCAGCATTTGATCCCACCAGTAGGAGAAACCTGTTGCTGAAGAAGACAACTCACCAATTTGCAGAGCCAGTGGATTCATTTGAGAAGTGTCACCTACATCAACTTTCCATGCTGAGGAGCCTGAACCAGCCAGGAATACTTCTTTAGACATGGTCTCAATAAAGAACTTGTATACTTCCCATATTCTTTCCTTGTTTTTCAGATCGGCATTGAGCACGAATGTTTCACCCGAACCTCCGAACCACTCGTCAGCATTTCCTTTTCCCCCTGGAATGGTTGGAAATTTAATCGGTACTACTTTACCTTTGACCAGAGAGTTATCATCTTCAATCTGTCCGTTGACCCAAGCACCCATGAACATCATCGCTGCTTTGCCGGATAGGAACATATTTGTCGCGTCATCATAAGAAGTTCCAACAAAATGTTTGCCGAAGGCGTCCGCATCAATCAATTGTTTGTATTTCGCAGCAGCTTCTGTGAATTCAGGTGTATCGAATGATCCTGTTTTCGTTAAAGCGGCATTTACAGCATCCACGCCTGCCATCCGGATGGCTAGAATCGCGTTCCATTGCATTGCTGGCCATCTGTCTTTAGCTCCAAGTGCAATCGGCTGAATGCCTTTTGCTTTTAGTGCTTCAATCGCAGCAACAAGCTCATCCCATGTTTCCGGAATTTTCGCTCCTGCTTGCTCGAATAGTTCTTTATTGACGTACATTTGAGCAGTAGCTATATTGATCGGCAGGCCGTAAAGCTTGCTATCGAAGATGAAATTGTCTGTCGTACCTGGTACGATTTGGTCCAGTGTTCCATCCTTTGCGAGATCATCAATGGACAAAATCCGGTTCCCCGCTATAAATGGCTCAGAGAATCCGCCACCCCAGGTGTAAAAAATGTCGGGCAGTTCATTGGCTGCTGAAGCCGCTTTCACTTTTGTTTTATAAGATTCGCCCCCAACACCCACATGCTCGATTTCTACATTAGGGAATTTAGCCTTGGTTGCCTCAAGTGCTTTATAAAAACCAACAAACCCTCCGTCTTTAGAATTTGGATCCGCGAATTGGGACCACATGGTAATCTTGAGCTTCTCTTCCGCCGCAGGTGTTTTTCCCGTATTGCCTGAGTTTGCATTAGCCTCAGAATTCACGTTATTCCCGTTGTTCCCACCACAAGCAGTGATAAGCATGGACATAGCCATCAACACTGTTAGAGTTAGGTTCATCCTTTTTTTGTTGACTTTTTTCATTCTTTTTCGCCCCCCATTTTTATATTACTTACAGGACTAATTATATAAATCAATTTATCGAGTGAACATGAAAGCGTTTTACTTAATGATGTATTCTCTTTACATTAGATATTTTTCTTTATTAGCTACACACAAAGAAGACCTCTGATTGCTTCAGAAGTCTTTTTTTTCATTCATATCAAAACTTAGGGAATGAACACCTCTATATACCTGAGTGGCTTAGGTTCTATCTTCTCTATTATCAGAAGTTATCTCATGAATCTGAAACATATGTATGAACTCATCGATGATCGCTTCCGTAGCTTTTAGTTCACCACTAATGACTTGTTTTGTCGTTTCAATCTCTGACTCTTTTAGCTGCTGCTGCAATGCTGAACGATTAATCATTAGCTTGTCCAAAAATGCGATAGCCCTAGCACGACGAAAGGTCTGAGCGCTTTTGTGAGAATGCTCCGAACCCTCCTTGACTCCATTTATATTCATTTCTCCATGCTCTCCGTATTCTCGATGCTCGTTATAACCGTGCTTATCTATGTGCCCTTCGCACATAATTATTCCCTCCTCTAATTCCACTTACAAATCCATAACCCGTTAATAAGACCGGGCGAGACGGAAGCCAAGATCATCTACGCTAAATGTTGGATGACTACGACGGCGGCATGTGGCTCCACATCCTCTGTCCTCTTCTGCCCAGCTGCCTCCGCGAAAAATTCGATAGGAGCCATACACTTCTTCATCATATAAATCCCAGCACCATTCCCATACATTTCCTAACATATCATAAAGTCCCCATGCATTGGGTTCCTTTTGTCCAATTTCATGGAGTTCGCCACCTGAATTTTGATTATACCAAGCGATATTATCCAATACTCCATATTGATAACCGGAAGTTCCTGCTTTACATGCATATTGCCACTCTGCTTCTGTTGAAAGTCGATAGCCGTCAGATTCCCTATCCCAAATAATGTGCTCACCATCTTCACCTATAGCATAAGCTTCTATCAATCCAGCTTTCTGGGAAAGCAGATTGCAAAAAGAGATGGCTTCAAACCATGAAATATTCACAACAGGTTTTAGATCTCCATGAGATGAGTTATTAATTATAGCATTGAATAGATCCACAGTTACAGGATAGGGTGCAAGAAGAAATGGTTTTATTTCTGCTTTCCATTTACGCTTTATCCGATCGTCTCTTAATTCTATTTCTCCCCCTGGAATTGCAACCATTGGATAGTCCAAATCACTCTTAATTTTGATTGACACTCTATCTGCCTCCTAACAATATTTTAATCATGTATTGACGGGTATACAGAATAGAACTATAATCTATACAATTCCTAGTAAGATACTATGAATTATAAAAAAATAAGAAACATTAAATCATACTTGGTTTGTCCACAAGAAGGAGTGTAAACACATGCCAAATGTTCAAACTTTCAAAGCAACTGCTCATTTGCAAGACGGCGTTAAGGTCGTTACTAATGTAAGACAATTCGAGCTGGTCATCGACGAACCAGCAAGTCTAGGGGGGACAGATACAGGAATGAATCCTGTTGAAGCTTTGCTCGCTTCTTTGGGTGCCTGCCAATCCATTGTAGCTCGGGTCTACGCCTCTAAATTTGAGGTGGAGCTTGAAGATTTCAGAGTAGATGTGGAGGGTGACTTGGATCTCGACGGATTCTTCAACCGCTCTGAAGTACGTCCTGGCTATTCCGATATTCGGTATACATTCTACATAAAGACTCCATCCCCTGCTGAGAAGGTCGAACAGTTCGTACAATTTCTGGAGAGCAAATGCCCTGTAGGTGACACCATTGCTGCTCCTGTTAATCTCAAGCTAAATCGTATTGTGATTGAAAATTAACCGTTTTATAATGCTAAGAAGGAATGCAAAAAGGGCTGCAAAGTTGCTTAAAAGCGACTAAGCAGCTCTTTCTCATGTCCTGTTCTCCGACTTCATATAATGTTAAAAATGATGCCTTCGGAGGAACCCAAAAAATGACGGATATACTAAGTAAAGTAGATGAAGAAATCGAACGTTTGTCAACGTTCTTGCTACAACAGCAGAAGGATGACGGCTCATGGCATTTTTGTTTTGAGAACGGAATTGTGATCGATGCTTATATGATCATTCTCTTTAGGGTGTTGAACCTACAGAATGAAACGCTCATTCGTCAGCTACATGATCGCATTCTTGATGCACAACAGCGAGAGGGTTGCTGGCAGCTATATAAGGACGAAGAAGCTGGGAACTTATCCACATCAGTCGAAGCTTATTATGCCCTACTCTACTCTGGGTACAGTAAGATAACAGACGAGCCAATACTGCGGGCTAAGCGTTATATACTGTCTAAAGGTGGATTAGGTAAAGTTACAAGTATCTTAACTAGAGTCATACTCGCTGCAACGGGTCAAAGCAAGTGGCCTTTAGCAATTTCTTCGATTCCACTGGAGGTGCTTTTGCTTCCCTCTTACTTCCCTATTAACTATTTCGAATTCTCTGGCTACTCTAGGGTACACCTGACTCCTATGCTCATTATGGCCGATCGGCGATTTTCGGTCACTACAGCCCATGCTCCTGATCTGTCAGATCTTATGGAGACACGGTTGGATGCAGATGAATCGCCTACCCGTGGATACCAGGAGATGCAGGACGTTATTCAAATGGGTTTGAGCAGATTACTCGGGAGTCCACACTACATACATGAAGCTGCCAAAAACAAAGCAGAGCAATATATACTTCAGCGAATCGAATCCGACGGTACTTTTTACAGCTATGCCAGCAGTACAATTCTTATGGTTTTTGCCCTGCTTGCTCTCGATTATGATCGGCAGCATCCAATAATTACACAGGCCATTCAAGGTCTCACCGCACTGCAATGCCAATCAAATCATAATATTACAATTCAAAACTCTCCATCTACAATATGGGATACAGCGTTAATCTCCTATGCTTTACAAGAGGCTCATATTCCGGTTGATCACAAAGGAATAAAGCACGCTGCATCTTATCTTCTGGATAAACAGCATCATAAAACTGCTGATTGGAGCATCCATAATCCGGACACAGTTCCCGGTGGATGGGGATTCTCTGAGTCTAATACAATCAATCCGGACGTAGATGATACAACGGCAGCCTTGCGAGCCATCCGAAGCGTGTCAACAATTCATCCTTCATATTTGGAATCATGGAATCGCGGACTGAATTGGGTCCTAACGATGCAAAATAACGACGGTGGCTGGCCGGCATTCGAAAAAAACACCAATAAAGAAATGCTCACATGGCTCGCTATCGATGGTGCTAAATCTGCAGCCATTGATCCTTCGGAAGCAGATCTTACCGGACGAACTTTGGAGTTTCTCGGAAACTTCGCTGGTTTAAATACACAACACGAGTTCATTAAACGGGGTACGAAATGGCTGATTCAACATCAGGAGAAGGATGGTTCGTGGTACGGAAGATGGGGTGTTTGTTATATTTATGGCACTTGGGCATCATTAACAGGCCTGCAGGCTGTTGGGCTCCCTATAAATCATGATACATTGCAAAAAGGAGTAAAGTGGCTCCTAAGCATTCAGAACTCGGACGGCGGTTGGGGGGAGTCTTGTCACAGCGACCGGCTTCTACAATATGTTCCTTTAGGAGAAAGCACACCTTCACAAACCGCCTGGGCACTTGATGCGATTATCGCCGTTCAGCCAGAACCAACAGCTGCGGTGGAAAAAGGAATTCAAAGACTAATCACGTCTATTCATGAAGAGGATTGGAAAACTTCTTATCCCACTGGTGCTGGTCTTCCCGGTAATTTTTATTCCAATTATCATAGTTATCGCTATATCTGGCCACTACTCACACTGAGTCATTACAGAAAAAAATACGGTCAAGGATAATACTCGGTAATACTCGGTAATATCTTGCGTTGTCCTGTTCCACTTCTTAACTGTCTCGTAAAAGCTTGAATCGCGCCCTATGCCGTCCTTTACGACAAACTGTTCTTAATAACTTGCTCCAGTACGTATTCATCTGTTCAAACTAAACTACATGTTTTCTTTCCATAAAGACCACTTTCTTTTTCTATCAGTAAAAAGCACCAGAGCGCAATCATCCGTTATAGGAGAATCGTTGCTCTGCTGTTATGAACTAAGGTTGAATGTTTTGTCCGTTGCACCTACCTCTAAATCACCCAGTCTTGATCAAGCGTAGAGATTTTCGGACCCAGAAGACGCTATTTGCTTGTTTGTAGGCTTTTGAGTTAGATTACGGACTCCAGTGCAACTATTCCTTAAAAAGAGAGTCATTTTAGATGTTTTTCATAGTAATAACTGCGATGGGGTCCATTAAAATTCCAAATGTAAGCTAAATCTGCTCTTAAGGTCAGCTGAGTCCGATAGCAAATACGTGTGCGCAAAATGTTACCTAATCAATCCAACTTGCCATTTGGATCAGCCCTATAGGAATTACTTAAATTACTAATGAGATAGACTCCATTTTTGCTTTGAGTCAATTGAGCGTAGTTAACACATAGTCAATCAGGCAGCGATCTCCGATAATCAAGGATCGCTGCCTGATATTTTGGATCAGCGGCGTTTTGCCTGAGCAAATTATGACTGTAACTTCTAATATCCCCACTCCGTATATTTGTAGCGCAAGATTTTCAAGCAATCTAATGAAATAACTGCATTTTATACACTTAATCCATATTGCTAGGGAATAACTTCGACTTTAACTGCATTCTATACAATTAAAATCAAGAGAAATCACCTAGAAGCCTTAATCTCATGAGAATAGATGTATGAAATACAGCTATTTTTGATGCACAACTATTTTGAACGATTATAGCTGCACAAAATACAGTTAAACACCTCGCTGCTCCCCATCCATTACCTTCATCCGCCTCCATACGGGTACACAGAGGGTTGCATCATTACTCAGTTTACTTTTTGGAGCACGGTACCGGAATATCAGAAATATTCCCTTTCAAGAAACAGGTGTAATCGTTGGTGGTTTCGGTGCCCTTTCCCACGCATGGGTTACCTGCAATGTTGCTGCATAGGTAATTAACGAAACGAGCAACGCTCCGAACAGTTCAATGATCTGCCCCAGGTGCAATCGTTCCAGAATTCCGTGAGCCGCCAACCCGCTAAGCACCATGACAATTCCTCCTGCTCCCACCTTGAATACAATACGAAAGTCAAAATAAAACCCGATCGTTCCTGCCACGGATAAAAAATTCAACAGTGTCAGCAGCAAGAGCCCCAGTCCGAAACCCATGGCCACCCCTTCGATTCCAATATTAGAACCTAGAACAAAGATCGCAATCACTTCGAAAATATTCGTAAGAATATGATTCCACATAACAGTTGATGCTTTCCCCAAACCAAGTAAAATCGCTTGCAGCGGCGCTCCGAAATAATAAAGAAAAAATAAGGGTGCAATTAACCTTAGCAGCTCGCCCGCTTCTGACGAATGATAGATCAAAGTTGTTAAGGGTACAGCCCATAAGTACAGGATGATTGTACATGGGAAACCTACTATAAGCGCGGATCGCATAGCCATATCCATCCGACTATGCATAAGCTTGCTATTGTTGCTCACACTTGCTTCGCTGATCGCCGGAATTAATGCAGTCGACAGCGATTGTGTGAAGAAGCTGGGGAGAAACAACATGGGAAGAGCATAACCCGCCAGAAGTCCGAATTGCTTGGTTGCCATCTCAACACCTACACCAAATAGTACTAGACTTTTCGTAATCAGCAGTGGTAGAAAGGCATGATAGAGCGAATGAATAAAACCGCTGCCTGTCATCGGTAAGCCGATGCGCAGCAAATCTCTTAACGTACTATCTCCTTTAAGTGAAATTCTTGACGTTGGTGGTGGAGAGGTTTTGATCTTACCTCGATTAGCCCATTTGAAAACCGCAAACAAGTAGAGCAAACCAAAACCTTCCCCAACAACGGAGGCAGCCATTGCGCCAGCAGCTGCATAAGCAATACCGTAGGGCAACAAAACGTTGACCACACCGATAATGACAATGATTTGCGCCAGATTCTCAATAATATCGGAAAAGGCAAGTGGGTTCATGTTCTGTTTTCCACGGAAATAACCTTTCAGTACAGCAGACATCGCAATAATTGGAATGATCGGCGTAATAGCAACCATTGCATAATACGCCCGCTGATCGGCTAAAAAAATTGATGCGATCCATTTGGAGCCAAATAGAGCCACTAAAGTTAATATAATACTCAACGTACCCGTAATGCTTAAGGATACTTTGAGAATACGCTTTACCCGCGCTTCATCCTGATTAACCTCAGCTTCCGATACAAGCTTTGAAATCGCAACAGGAAGTCCCAGCTCTGTCAGCGTAATAAATAAGGGAAGCAGTGGATGAGCAATCATAAGCAGCCCTACTCCCTCTGCTCCCAAAAAACGTGCCAACAAGACTCCGTTCAAAAAACCAAGCCCTTTTGTGAAAAATGACGACACGGTTAATATGAACGTGCCACGAATAAAACTTTGTTTACGCATCCCCATTTATACGCATCTCCACCTATGGTTTGTCCTGTCCTTCTTTCTAACTTATTCGAACAAACACAAGTACATGCAGACAAGTATTTGTAAAGTATTTAATCAGCGATAAGCTCAACACATTTTAGTTGGTATACCAGGCAATTTTCCTCACTTTCATTAGCTTCTGAAGCAAAAACATTTTTCATAGATCAGAGATACTTCTTTGCATCGTTCATTAGTACTGTTTTTGTATAAATTTCAGCCACCTCAATAAAAGATATATTAAGAAATAAATAGATAATTTACCAATGGCATGTTATCATTTTGAATGCGATTTCAAAAGCTTTGTTATTACAGTTTTTTCACTCTTCTTCGTGAATGTCTTTTTGCAAAATCTTTGATATGATAAAAAAGAATACAAAAGGCTTTACGGAAATCATTCACATCGTTAATAACCACTTCTAAATTTTCCAAAGATAAAGGAGAACTTCATTCATGAGTCAGAAAACAAGATTAAATAATGACTGGTTATTCAGCAAACAGCCGCTTAAGTCTACTTTAGAATCGGTGATAGCAGCTGATTTGGAGTGGATCGACGTAACCTTACCCCATGACTGGCTAATTTTTGATACACATAATCTATATGAAAGCGGAGAAGGCTGGTACCGTAAAAGCATAGTTATAGATGAGAAAGTGCCAAATAGTCGTGTCTCGCTTCGTTTTGAAGGCGTATACATGGACTCCACTCTCTATGTGAACGGCCATATCGCAGGCGTCTGGAAAAATGGATACTCCACCTTTGAATTAGATATCACGCCATACATTATTGAAGGTATCAACGAAATCTATGTTCAAGTGGTTCATGAGTCTCCTAACTCACGCTGGTATTCCGGTGCGGGCATCTATCGGAGTGTATGGCTGAAGACGTATCCAGGGACACATATTGTGCCTGATGGTATTTATATCTCTACTCATAAAAAAGAGGATTCCTGGAATGTTGAGGTAGATACCGAAGTATTGTGCAATGATCTATTACAACCCGCAAAGCACTACATAATTCGTCACAGTATACTGGATGCTTCAGGTATCTGTATCTCTCATGCAGAAAATGAAAGTCCAGTACAAGTCGGGCCTGCTGTATCCAGCTCTGCCCTCTTATCCGTCAATAATCCAATGCTCTGGGATATTAACCAGCCTTACTGCTATTCCCTAAAAACGGAGCTGCTGGAGAATGATCAAGTAATTGAAGAAGAAATCCAAACCTTCGGATTCCGTACGATGGAGTTTGACAGCCAACAAGGTTTCTTTTTGAATGGCCGAAAGGTGAAGATTCATGGCGTATGCCAACATCATGATTTGGGATGTTTGGGGGCTGCGGTGAATAAGGTAGCTCTAAAAAGACAGATTATCCTCTTGCAGGAGATGGGCGTAAACGCTATTCGTACGGCCCACAATATGCCAGCCGTTGAACTGATGGAACTAGCGGATGAAATGGGCATGCTCATAGTTTCCGAAGCATTCGATATGTGGGAACGGAGTAAAACTCCTTTTGACTACGCCAGATTTTATCCGGATTGGTGGAAACAAGATATTGCCAGTTGGGTACGCCGGGATAGAAATCGTCCCTCCATGCTCATGTGGAGTATCGGAAATGAAATATACGACACCCATGCCGATGAACGCGGCCAAGAGTTAACCATAGAATTACGTGATCTGGTGCAGGTTCATGACCCTAAAGGTAATGCAGTAGTTACTATCGGTTCCAACTATATGCCATGGGAGAATGCACAGAAATGCGCAGATCTAGTGAAGTTCGCAGGATATAACTATGCCGAAAAATACTATGACCAGCATCATGAGGAACATCCCGACTGGATTATTTATGGTAGTGAAACTTCGTCTACTGTACAGAGCAGAGGCATCTACCACTTCCCTTTTGCTCAGTCTGTATTGTCTGATGATGATGAACAATGCTCAGCCTTAGGGAACAGTTCTACTAGCTGGGGTGCCAAAAACACAGAAGCCTGCATTATCGCAGATCGTGATGCGACCTACTCACCGGGACAATTTATTTGGACTGGATTTGACTATATCGGGGAGCCAACCCCGTACTTCACTAAAAACTCGTATTTCGGTCAACTGGATACCGCAGGATTCAAAAAGGATTCCTATTATATTTATCAAGCAGAATGGACGGATTACAAGGTCGCCCCGATGATTCATATTTTTCCGTACTGGGATTTCTCTGAAGGGCAGCTTATTGATGTGCGAGTATGCTCCAACGCACCACAAATCGAATTGTTCTTTAATGATCAATCCATGGGCACGGTTAACATTGACCATAAACATGGTAAAAAGCTGCTTGGGGAATGGCAGCTCCCCTATAGCGAAGGTACTCTGCGAGCAGTCGCTTATGATGAACACGGAGTACAGATCGCTGAAGATACGGTAACTTCTTTCGGAGATTCGGCCACTGTGGTCATGAATCCTGATAAGGCACAGATCACTGCTGACGGATCGGACTTGGTATTTGTTGAGATCTCAACCCTCGATCAAGAAGGACGTCCCGTGGAAAATGCCAATAATCGTATTCAAATCTCTGTAGAAGGGCCGGGGCGTCTTGTTGGTTTAGATAATGGTGACAGCACTGACTACGATTCATATAAAGGAACAAGTCGCCGGATGTTCAGCGGCAAATTGCTTGCGGTCATTGCCTCTTCATTGGAGCCAGGTACAATCGTTGTACGTGCATCTTCCCATGGCTTACAGTCTGCTGAGCTTACACTGACTTCCGAAGCACGAGAGCTAGATCATTCTAAGGACGAAGAGCTTGTACTTTATCAGCATTCGTCACAATCACTATCGGATGTGAGCGAGTTATCCCAAGACTATTTATCAGATGAAATTCCCGTTCGCAAGCTGGAAATCATATGCCCACAAGGAAATCAACTAACGAAGGACACCCGAGCACTTCCGGTTCGTGTGCAAATTCATCCAGAGAACGCAACCTACCAGGAAATTGAATGGCGAGTTACGAATGCTGCCGGCATTGACGCCAATATAGCCGTTCTTGAGGCAAATGGGCATGAAGCAGTAATATCGGCTTTGGGAGACGGAGACGTCTATGTACGGTGTGCAACGAAAAACGGTGCAGATCAAGTGCGCCTGTACTCGCTTATGGAATTCCATATTCGAGATTTGGGAGCTGCCTTTTTGAATCCTTATGAGTTTGTTTCCGCTGGTTATCATAGCAATACGAGCCGGAACTTAACAAATGGGAATGAACGCGGAGTGGCTACTGCAAGAGAAGGAGAAAGCTGGATCTGTTTCGACAACATCGATTTCGGTGATTATGGAGCTACTGAACTTACCCTTCCTATCTTCGCGCTAGATAACGATAATTATACGATTGATATCTGGAAAGGTACTCCGGATGCTCCAAACGCAGCTCTGCTGACACAGGTAACCTATCAAAAACCTTCCATATGGAATGTATATCAAGAGGAAACCTACTCATTACCTGAGCGAATAAAAGGTGTCACCACCCTTTGTTTTGTTCTTCATAAAAAGATTCATCTCAAGGGCTTTCAGTTTAACAAACCTTTAAAAGCGTACGAACAACTTAACGTTCTGGAATACAATCAGATTTATGGGGATTCCTTTACGCTGGCAGATGGACAAATCAAAAATATTGGTAACAACGTCTCTCTCATCTTTAAAGATATGGACTTCGGTGATACTGGAAGCACTAAACTAACTTTATGCGGGCATTCGCCTATCGATAAAAATACTCTTCATATTCTATTTAGCGGACCAGAGGGTGAAAAGAGACAGCTTGTGGAGTTTACACAGTCAAGTGATTATTGCGAAAGAGAATTTGTGTTGGAGCGCGTAACCGGTCTGCAAACCGTCACCTTTATATTTCTACCAGGAAGCCAGTTTGACTTTAAGTGGTTCCAATTCCAAGCAGAATAAGGTAGTTTCAACTCTAAACTAATCGATTAGCAAAAGGAAAAACCCTGCGCATTAGCACAGGGTTTTTCCTTTAACTTATATTTAGAGCTATTTAGTCGACTTTATTAAATTCGATCCAGTCGATCTGTAAACCTGGTTTAATGAATTCCAGTTTCATTTCATAAAGACCTGCTTCGAGTTCTACTTTCACAAGCTTTTGTCTAATCCATTGACCTTCTGTCCCGTTGGTTTGAATGGTTGTCATCAATTGATCATTCAAATTAACATTGCATGCACTTTGAGCCAGCTCAGGCTCTGTTGACATGATATGCACGAGGATCCGATATTGACCCGCTTGACCAACTTCAAAGAAAGTCGATCCTTCAACGGCTGGCTTAACCTGTGGATTTTGAGATAAGGATTGTACTTGTTCTGCAGTAAGTGAAGGATTAGCCTTAAAGGACTCAACTGTTTCAACAATTTGCTGTTTTCTCGAGAATACTGGAGCATGCATGATGAACTCACAAATATTCATTGCAGAACGTTGCAGCTCTCCTCTAGTCAAAGATCCATTTTCCAAGGATTCAATGGTGTTGTCATTCCATCCATTAATTTCGGCGCCATAGTTAGCAACAACCATGTACAGGTCATTTTGTGCACGGACCATCCAATTTGTAAATTTCCGGTCTGCAGCTCCACCGTTAACGACATCATTCATGATGGCCCACCAGTCTGTCATGACAATACCTTTGAAGCCCCATTCTCCGCGCAGAATTGTTGTGTTCAAATCGTAATTTGAAGCGGCCCAATGTCCATTAACAGGGTTATAGGAGGTCATAATTGAATTCGCTCCACCCTGCTTCACTGCAATTTCAAAACCTTTCAAATAAATCTCGCGAAGCGCACGTTCCGATACAACAGCGTCCACTTTACTGCGATGTTTCTCCTGATTATTGCAGGCAAAATGCTTCAGCGTGGCATTAGAGCCACCTTTCATAATCCCACGTGTACATGCAGCGGCAAATACCCCAGAGATCAAAGGATCTTCAGAAAAATACTCAAAGTTGCGGCCATTCAGCGGGCTGCGACGAATATTTAGACCTGGTCCAAGCAAGGTGTCTATGTTGTTTCTTACTAACTCTTGTCCTTCTAACACATACAGCTCTTCGACTAATTCGGCATTCCAAGTAGCAGCAAGAAGCGTTCCGATCGCAACCTGAGTCGCTTTTGCTCCACTATCCATACGAATTCCTGAAGGACCATCTGCTGTACATGCAACAGGGATTCCTAAGTTATATAGACTATCACTTACTCCTCCAAATGCAGAAGCTGTACCCGGTGTAACTAAAGGACTGCTCATGCCTTCACCTCGGACAATGGCAGCCAAATCATCGTCACTAAGCTGGGCAATAAAAGCTTCCATACTAACTTTTTGTTCAAATACATCTCTTAATTTATACCCTTGATTGCCTGTCTGGGAGATCGTTGTGGGTAGATTGCTCTCGATCCGTTCAGCTAACGAAATCTTGCGTGTTGGAACCTCTACATAAACAAGTTCATACGAACCGTCTGCTTTTTGAACGCCAGGTTGCATTCTTGTAAAGCTTTGCGTGGGTGCAAGAGCTTCTTGTAACTGTTCCACAACTTGAAGTGTTTCCACGACATAGCCGCTATGCCCTTCAACTTTGACTTCCTCCACTTTTTTAACACTCGTTCCCACAAACATGCGGTACGTGCCTTCTTCTAGCACATAAGCGGAAGCATGCCCTGACACACCAGCATCATCATAGGAAGCCATTGAATGAACAGGGAAACTCACGGTAAGACGTTGGGCTTCGCCCGGCTGAAGGACTTCTGTTTTTGCGAATGCTGCCAAAGCTTTAGCAGGCTGTCCCAATTTCCCTTGTGGAGCTTCATAATAGACCTGAACAACCTCTTTTCCAGCAAAGGTAGTTCCTGTATTAGTTACGGTTACGCCGACTTCAACATTAAGTTCGCCAGCTTTATAAATAAGTTTAGCTTCTTCTGGCTCGAGCTTAAACGTGGTATACGATATTCCATAACCAAATTCATATTGAACCTTTTCTGGGCAAAATGTCTCGAAATAGCGATAACCAACATAGATATCTTCCTGATAAAGGTTTGTAAATTCATTGCCGTAGTTATGTGTTGACGGGTAATCGTTGATGGAATATGCGATCGTGTCTGTTAATTTACCGCTTGGAGTTACTTCTCCAGCCAGCACATCTGCAATTGCATTACCACCTTCCATTCCCCCCTGCCAAGAGTAGATGACAGACGAAATCGGATTTTTATAGCTTTCATCGTTCAGCCAGCTCATATCAATAATATTAGAGACGTTCAGTACAACAATCGTTTGCTCAAAATATGTAGTTACCTGCTTCAGCATCGCCTTTTCATCAGCTGTTAGTTGGTAGCTTCCTGAGCCATCGACATTATCCTGATCTTCTCCTGCTGTACGTCCGATTACAATGATTGCTTTGTTCGATTTATTTCTAGCCTCAGCTACCAATTCGTCGGATAAAAGCATTTCCTTCTGGTTCCATGGCTCTGCAGCCCAAACGCCGCCACCATTATCAAATGGATTTTGCTCAATCCACTTCTCATATACTGCTGCCAACTCTTCGTTGACCATAAGGTTCTTTTTACTGCGAAGACCGCCCAGCAGGTTGGTCGTATAAGTAACATGAACACTACCGCCCGAACCAGTACCACTGCGATAATAATTCACTTGAGTTCTGCCAAAAACAGCAACATTATCACCTTCACCAAGCGGAAGCACCTGATGATCATTTTTCAACAGTACCGCACCTTCTGCTGCTACCGTTCGGCTAAATTCTGCAAAACCTTCTAATGGAATTCCCACACTCTGTGTACTCAACTTGTTTCCTCCTGTTGTTCAATTCTATAGGTTGTTTCTTTAGGCATCAATTACATATCATAAAGTTTAACTATACCATTATAGTACATTGGATAACTGTAATATATATAATAATTATCTTAATTAATATAATAATATTGGTCTGTTAGAGTTGGAAATTTTCAATCAATGAAAAATGTCAGCTAAGTTCAATGATCTTCGTGGCAACATTATGGCAAAATTCGCGATCATGCTCCACAAAAACGAGTGTTGGGGTATATTCAAGCAATAGCTCTTCAATTTGCATACGTGAAATAACATCAATAAAATTAAGCGGTTCATCCCAAATATACAAATGAGCTTTTTCACTAAGACTTTTGGCGATCAGGACTTTTTTCTTTTGGCCGCCACTGTATGTGGATATATCCTTATCAAATTGAATTCTGGAGAAATCAAGCTTTCGCAGAATAGATTTAAAAAGACTTTCATCTATCCCATTCTCTCTAGCATAATCTGTTAAATCGCCCCGTAGATCTGAAGTGTCTTGTGATACGTAGGAAATGATAAGCTGGCTATCCTTAGTGAAGGTGCCGGTATAATCTATCTCCTCACCGCAGATCAATTTGATGATACTTGATTTTCCGGAACCATTTTTACCCGAGAGTGCAATTCTCTCCCCCTGCTCAATGGTAAAGCTTACTTCTGAACATACCCTTTTCTCTCCGTAAAAAACCGAAACATTATCCAGCTCCGCAAGATGACGTTTATGATAAGCAAGCTGCGTAATCTCTAAGTTCTCAGAATTTTCGATGTTTTTAAGAAGCTTAGACTTTTCGTTGATAGCAGATTGCTGTCTTTGCTCGATGGCTTTAGAGCGTTTCATCATTTTAGCGGCCTTGTGCCCAACATAACCTTTATCTAACTTAGATCCAGAATTTCTAGTTCCATTTTTAGTTTTTTCCACTTCATGTGACCAGTTACCTGTTCGTTTAGATGATGCTGACAAGCGTTTGATATCTCTTCTTAGTTTTTCGTCTTCCGCTAACTCAAAGTTATCTTGTCTGACTTTATTCTCCCACCAGCTAGAAAAATTACCCTTTTGAATCTCTATATTGGTTTTGTTGATTGACAAGATGTGGTCCACACAATTATCAAGAAAGGATCTGTCGTGAGAAACCAGAATATATCCACTTTTCGTATTGAGATAATCACTGACAAGCTTTCTTGCTGTCATATCCAAATGATTTGTAGGTTCATCAATCAACAGGAAGCTATTTTCCTTAATGAATAATGTGGCTAACAGCACTTTCGTTTGCTCTCCGTTAGACAATGAATCAAAGGGACGATATAACACATCCTCAGAAACCTTTAGCAAAGAAAGCTCACGCATTAACTTCCAATGAATATAATCCGGAAAAATCTCGCTGATCACATCTATGGTGTTAAGCTCCTTGTTATTCACCTGAAAAGGGAAATATTCAAAGCTGACATGAGCAGAAATATTACCGCTGTATTCATGCTTTCCAAGCAATAAGCTAAGAAATGTAGTCTTCCCTCGACCATTTCTCCCTGTGAAACCTAATTTCCAATCAGTATCGATTTGAAAGTTTACATTCTCAAATATGTTATCGTAGCTGCCTTCATAGGCAAAGGTTAGATTTGTGACATTTATTAATGACATAAAATAATCCTCCTGTATTCTAAAAAATAAAAGCCACAAGAAAGTTACTTTCTTGTGACTCAAATAAATACAGCAAATCCAGCCCCAAATGGAGTTAGATATGGATATATTTTCGAGTGAAAAGAAGTAGTAACTTTCTTGCATACAAAGAATAAAACAAACGAAATAAACCATTGTTGTTGTTTTATTCATCATGGGACGCAAGAATAATTACTACACTATACTTTTCAACTCCGATCATTAATTTGTAATTATGTTATCATGCATACTTATTATTTTCAACTTCCTACCCATAATTCGTTAAAAAAGTTCAAATTCTTCTTCTGTAAGATCCATATTTTCACTCATAGCTGTCCGACTCCCGTCAGCCGCGGCAAACACTAACTGAGAAGGTATAAAATAAGAAACATCTCCAGCCGAATATAATCCTGGAATCGAGGTTCTCCCCGCACCATCTGTGCTAAACCCACCAGAATCATTCCGCTCTACAGCCAAATGATCTACGATGGATGACGTTTGGATCAAATTCGGAGAAATAAACCCTCCCGTTCTTAAGATCTCAGTACCATCTGCAAAGCGAACCGCCTGAAGTAGCCCATCATGACCCATAAAAGAGGAAATCAATTGTTCATTGACTACAACCCCCTTGGCCTCAAGACTTTTTTTCTGTTCATCTGAAAGGAATGTCTTGCCGTTCGTGCAGATAACCAAATCTTTACTCCAATTGAGCAGCATTTTTGCCATATGAAAAACATGTGGATTTTCGCAAACAACGATAAGGGGTTGATCTCGTAATTCCCAGCCGTCACAATACGGGCAATTAAACAGACTTTTTCCGTATAATGGTCGTAAACCCTCTATCTCAGGAAGGACTTCTTTTAACCCAGTCGCCAAAATCAATCTGCGAGCTTCAATGTGACGACCAAACGAATCATGTACCGCAAATCCAGAATCAATTTTGTTAATCAAAATAATCTCAGTCTGGATATGCTCAACTGACGGATAACGTAGTACCTCCTCATACGCAATGCGACGAAACTCGGCTGGTGTAACCCCGTCTCTTGTAATAAAACCATGTGAAGCATGGGTAACAGCATTCCTTGGCTGATTATTATCAATTAAAGCTACTTTTCGTCTTGCCCTACCAAGAACAAGGGCTGCGTTCAAGCCTGCGGGTCCACCACCAACAATAATGCAATCGTAAATCACATGAATCATCTCCTATATGCAGATATTAAAGACTCTTTTTATCTATTATTAAATTAAAAAAACGATACATCGTAGACTTAATGAATCTATAATATCTCCAAATTAACTAAAGTGTCAACCCAAACTTCACGATGTTTCTAGGAGTTTATTTAGTGTAATGCTAGAAAAAAGCAAATAAGCCCATTACCGTATGTTTGGAAGTAACTTAATACTCCAATATATAAGGTAAGAGCTATATGTTGAATTTACTTGGCAGTGCAGGGCTTCCTCACTTATTAAGATTCACCGTTTGCTAATTCTAATTCATCAGCCGAGGGTCCGTAAAGACCAGGAACCGGCACGTCAAGCAGCCGCAGATAGACTCCAAGCTGTGCCCGGTGGTGAACCATGTGGTTCAATCCGATGGTACGAAGCGCAGCTGCCCGTGTCTGACGATGGATGATCTGCTCCCCGTTCCGCAAGGTCCACTCCGCGCCGAGCATCTCCACATTGCTTGCAGTAATTAATTCCTCAATCTCACGAGCTTTCAGGTCGAACTCTTGTAGAACCGCTTCGGGACTCTCCAGTGCTTCTCGTCGATATGCCACAGATGCCAAATCAAACTCCGAGTAAAGTAGAATTGCAGATTGCCAGCTCAGAAGGTTAACGAGGTGTGTGGCCAGCCCACCCAGGCTCATTGACTTAGAGTGTGGTTTCCATGTCATATTCTCTTGAGGCAGCTTCTCCAGTATCCGACGCGTACCAGCCAGCTCTTGCAAAACATCCCCAATGATCAGCTCTTTAACCATTCATCTCTCTCCTCTCTTCTGTAAAGCAATTTCTTTTGATCATTCGTGTGATACTTTTGATTTCTTTTCCCAAACAGTTTCTAACTCTCCGCTGGATCGGACCCAGATGCAGTTATTTCCCTAAATACACTCCAATTCTGCGCCATTACAAGCCAATAAGTGCTATGCAGTCCGATAAGCTTGAAAAATGCTGCGAAAATTTAAAATAGCTGCAATGGAGTCCGATACGATGGACATATGGCGAAAGTCCAATACTGAATACATCAGAAGCAAGATCTAATTGGATTATGAATAACGACTTCGACATCGCTTAAGAAACATCCTCCTGAGCATTCGCTTTTCAAGTCTTCTCTCTGCAACTTTTTAGATACTTTCTGCCAATTGCATAGTGGTAACACATGTATTATCACTCTTAAAAGTGGAAAGCTCAGATTTTGCTGCTTTTCCATCCTGCTCAATGGTTACGTTATATTGTTTGTCCCGGGGCAACCAAAGATCAATAAATCCGTTAGATAGCGATTTCATTTCTTGATCCACAATCACATTGCCTTCGCTGTCTTCGATATATACTTTAAACTCATCATCTGTTAATTCCCCTTGGCAGCCAGTCAAGCTATGTGTTGCGCAAGGATGCGTATTCTCCACATATGGAGCTATAGAAACAAAAAACTCATCTTTAGGCAAGTCGTAAGTTTTCTCTTTATTGTTACTATCGGTTACAATAAGTTGCTCAGAAGTGATAGAAGCGGACAGGTTGTCCAGACTGCTTGAACTATATTCTTGCACTAATTGCTTAATGTCTGTTGTATCTTGTGCTGAAGGCTTATCCTTGTCGATACCTCCCAATAACAAATACGCACCTAATACAACAACCGCCACTCCCGATACCACCAAGATATTTCTTTTCATTTGTAATCATCTCCTTCGCTTATTCGCCAGAATATGTATCCACTCAGAGTATCTTCCATTTCTTTTAGTATAACTAGTTAAACTAAACTAACACAATTATGAACAAGGCAAAATAGTGAAAAGTTATGTATTTGATTCACCCTCTATCAACACAAAAAAAGGCCTCCTCACTGGTTTTTCAACCTCGAGGAAGCCTTTTATCTTTTATATTATTATGCTTGTAAATTACCGACCATAACACGAATGACATCCGCAAGAGGAGTAGCTGAACGTTTCAGCAGTTTCTCTAAATCGCTACTTTCAATATTAAGCCAACCTTCACGAATCCCACGTTGTATAGCTACAACTATTGGAAGCGCAGCTTCTGGGACACCCACCTCCGACATGGTCTTGGCATAAGCCTCATCGTCAACCTGGATTACTTTGATTTCTTTACCGATTACACTGCCTATGATCTCAGTCAATTCCTCTTGTGTTAAAGGGTTGCCAGACAATTCATACACTGTGTTCTCATGTCCGTCACCTGTCAGAACATTTGCTGCAGCTTCTGCATAATCTCCGCGTGTAGCCCAGCCAACTTTACCATTCCCTGCTGAAGTCACCCATGGGGCACCCGCTAGAGCACCTTGAATGGAGCCGATCTCATTCTCCAAATACCAGTTATTACGGAGGAAGCTGTAAGGAATGCCTGTTGTGCGAATAGCTTCTTCGGTGATGCGGTGAACTTCAGCAAGGAATAGTTCACTCTTGTCTGCTTGTCCTACACTTGTGTAGGCAATGAAGCCGACGCCTGCTTTTTCCGCAGCAGCAACAGCTGCTTTATGTTGACGAATCCGGGTTTCATTATCACCATCTGCAGATACAATTAATAGTCGATCCACACCGGCAAATGCTGATTCCAGCGTCTCAGGTTGATCAAAATCACCATGACGGACTTCCACTCCACGAGCCTGAAGATCACTTGCTTTTTCTGGGTTCCGCACACTAACTACAAGATCACCTGCGGGTACAGTTTTAAGTAAAGCTTCTATCACCAATGATCCGAATTGACCTGTTGCTCCTGTTATTGCTATTTTCATTTTTACTTCCTCCTCAAATTGGGATGATAAATTTATTTTTAAGCACTACCTGTAACCATTGTAGTTACAATCAGTTTGAATGTCAACTTATTTATGATCCCAACTCTGGCTGGATAATAAACAGAAGAATTAAAAAATTCTTTTCACAACAAAAAAACCACCGTCAATTCCGTTAGGAAAAACGCTGGTTCTATGATCAGCTCCAACTCAACTTAATAATGGTTCCTTGTCCAGGGCTACTCTCAACAGCAATCCTGCCCTCCATACATTCGATTAATCCCTTGGAGATCGCCATGCCAAGGCCGGATCCGTTGGAGCTAGATCCCGTGTCCGTTCCTCGATAATATCGTTCAAATAGACGGTTAAGTGTGCCTTCATCCATTCCATCGCCATCATCGGAGAATTGAATAGTAAATCCACTGTCCTCATCATTCATAGTAAGCGAAACCGTTAAAATCGTATTAGAGGGGTTATGAAGTAAAGCATTCGCAGTCAAATTGTTGACCACCCGCTCTAGCCATGGAGTATACAATCGGGCTCTCACTTTGTTTGGTGCCGGCACAAATATAATTCGTTGCTTCCCGTATTCGGGATTTGCAGCAGCTTGATCAAGGGCTTGACGTAACCAAGAGTTCAATTCCACCTCCATCAGCTCTGGTGGCTTGATCCCTGTTTTTAGCCGATAGGTCATGGCAAGATCACTAATAAGCATGTCCATATGGGCTGATTTATCCAGTATCGTCCTTGTAAACTTGCGAACTTCCTCTTTCGACCAATCATACGAAGGCTCCGCCAGTAAATGGGCATAACCAGTTATAGAAGATAAAGGAGTTTTTAAATCATGTGTAACACCTGCGATCCATTCTTCCCTCAAATTCTCTGTTTGTTGCCGCAACGCCTGATCTCTCTGCAAATTAGCAGATAATTTCTCTATGGATACCATAACATCAGAAAAAACCCGGTATCTCCGCCTCCATTTACCTACTTGTGTTCGACTACGACGATTTCCTTTACGGTCCATAGGCTCTGTATATATAGCATTTCCAATGGAATCGAGCCATACAAGCATATGCAGCATTGGCGCTCCAAACCTATGAGCTTGCCATAAAGAAAGCAATATAAATGCAAGCAATAAAGCCGCGAGCATTGCTAATGAGCCTTTAATGACAATTTTAACCTCTTCAGGTACCCATACCTTTTGTCCTGTATCTGCACCCTTTACGTTTGGTTGTCCAACGATCCATGTTTGGCCCGTTTGTTTATCAAAAGAAGATCGGACATGATAGCCGTAACGTTCACTGTAGAGAGTGCGTAGTGCTAGCTCTGGCACTGAGTACTTGGTGGGAATCATCTTTGGCCTATTATAGGAGAGCAGCTCCGTACCTGATGAATCAATGAGTTGAACAAAAGCCTGTGATGATTTAATTTCTCTTTCAATCGAATCAGGCAGAACCAGATCTCCATCTACTGCATCAAATGTACCTTCGCTCATTTTTTTTAACAGAGGATCTAGTATATTTGGCGCGCCATAAAGAAGCGTGAATTGTCTCCCGTTTTTCTCTTGAATCCATACAGCCAGAGTATACGGAAAAGGCTGAGTCCCTGTCCAATAGGCGACTACTTCACCCGGTCCATATTGAATTGGGACATCTTTTGGAGTGTTGTAGGCACTTTCAACTTTTCCATTTTCATCGATGTTTTGCAGCCAGCCCTTATTCTTCTTCACTTGCTCCAGCAAGCTTGGGGAAAATTGAATGCCCTTCTCATCGATTTTGGAGGATTCAACCAGTTGCTCTAAGCCAACATTCGCAAAATCACGCGTAATACTGATATCGAGAAAACGCAACAGCATCCAAGTAAACGTTACTGCTGCAATAGCGAGAACAACCATTCCCGTAATTGCTAGCTGTAGAACGAACCTTAACGTTAACCGACGTTTGATATTCATGGCATGGACAACTCCTGGCGGTCTACCTTTACCAGCTTATAACCAAGACCCCTAACGTTAACAATAAATTTTGGATCGGACGGGTCTGCTTCGATACGTTCTCTAATTCGATGAATATGAACCATGACCGTATTATCATCACTCAGTGCTTCATCGCCCCATACTTTCTCATATAACTCACTTTTGCTGAAAATCTGATTGGGATGTTTGCATAAGAAGACCAGCAGTTGAAATACAAGTGCCGGACAAGCAACAGACTGACCCTCTACCAGGAGTTCTCCCGCTGTCTCATCTAGCTTAAACCTTCCGTAATCATATACATTTGCAGATTTATGGGGGACTATTTCTACACTCTTGCCAGTAGCCTGTTGGTTAACAGAAGCAAAATATCTCCGCAGTTGTGCTCTTATACGAGCCACCACTTCAAGCGGGTTAAAGGGCTTGGTAATATAATCATCTCCGCCTATAGCAAAGCCCGTTAATTTATCGAAATCAGACGTCCGCGCAGTCAGAAAAAGAATAGGGGCATCCGTCGTCTGCCGGATAAAAGGGCAGATTTCGATGCCACTACGTCCGGGCAGCATTACATCCAGCACAATTAAATCATATTTTTTGGATTCACAGGCACTTACTGCTTCTTCACCTGTTTGCACTGTATCTATATTGACGTAACCTTCCTTACGAAGCACTGTCTCCATAATGTCTAAAAGCGATACCTCATCATCAACCAATAAAATTGAAGCCTCATTCATATAAATTTTCCCTTTCACAATAGACGTTTTTATCATCATAGCATGATTTTTTTGGCTAGCAATCTTACTAATCTTAACGGAAGCTTAATTCGTATTCATTAAATAGCTAGTAAATTATGTAAGTGTTAATATAGAATTTCAGAAGAGCTAAGGATAGACTGCTACAATCGTAATACTGGGAGGCGATATATATGAACAAAAAACCTAAAAAAATCATTCATAAAGTTATTTTGAATACAAGAACTGCCTTAGCTGTAGGGTCACTGTCTTTATTAATGGCTGCCTGTGGAGGAGAGAATGCAGATGTGCCGACTACTGAAAAGGCGGAGCAGACAACAAGCCCGGTCACAGCTGCCATTCTGAGCGGATTTGCTCCAGATGAACTATCAAAGATTCTACTGGACGGGAAGTACAAGGAGTTGTATGCCCGCTTTAACCAGACTTTAAAAGATGAAATAAGTGAAGCAGAATTAACCGAGACAGGAAAAGAATTCACTAAGGGTATCCATACATTGGAAAAGGCATCGACCATGCAGCTTAATGGATTTGATCGACGCACATGGGTTAGTGATACTGGCAATAAGGGGCTTGTCGGGATGTTTGATCCGGATGGGACGATTACATCAATTCAAGTTCAAGAGCTTACCCCTTCACCTGCAACCGACAATGTACTAAGCAAACATGAATACGCACTGCCGTTTGAGGGGGATTGGTATGTGTTTTGGGGTGGTGAGAATGTGCTTGTAAATTATCATTATGAATTAGAAATCCAGCGTTACGCTTACGATTTTATCCAAACCAAAGATAACTATTCCTATAAAGGAGATCCACTAAAAAATGAAAGCTATTATGCCTTTGGCAAAAACATTCTCGCTCCAGCGGACGGCACCGTTGTATCGGTTGTGAATGACATTAAAGACAATGAGCCAGTTGGGGTCATGAATCCGAATCAAGCTACAGGAAATATCGTTGTCATTGATCATGGCGGGGAATATAGTCATTTGGCGCATCTCAAACAAGGGTCAGTTACTGTAAAACCGGGGGATAAAGTCGAAAAAGGTGAAGTTATTGGCTTAACAGGTAATTCTGGTAATACGAGCGAGGCCCATCTACACTTCCAAATCTCAGATGGAGCTGATCTATTCACTTCCCGGGCAATCAGAGTTAAATGGGAGCAAGATTTAAAACCAATTCAAGGTGAGACTATTTCTGCCGCTAATTAGCGCTAAATTCCGGGTCGCTAAGGTTGTCTCTCATAAATAATAAATCAGATGAGACAACCTTGATCTTCCCTAAAAAACTTCCTACTTTCTTGTAATACCAATACATATTATCCGGGTAATTCACAAATATTAATAGACATATAGGATATATAGTGACTAAAACTTGCTCTCTTTTCAGAGGAAAGGAAGTGTCAACCCCAATGTCTTTACTCCTAGGCTCTCATGTGTCTATGACCGGAACAAAAATGCTCCTTCGAGCTAGTGAAGAGGCAGCATCTTATGGAGCGACCACCTTCCTTTTTTATACCGGAGCCCCACAAAATACACGCCGCAAACCCATTGAAGCTTTGAATATTGAAGCTGGACATGCTCATATGAGAGATAATGGTATTTCTAATATCATTGTTCACGCTCCATTTATTGTTAACTTAGGAAATACACTTTCTACACAGGTCTTTGAGCATAGTATAGAGTTTCTTAAATCAGAAATCATAAGAACAGAAGCTTTGGGTTCAACCCAAATCGTCCTACATCCTGGCTCCCATGTTGGTGCTGGCTCTCAAGCCGGCATCTCTCGGATCGTGGAAGGCTTAAACGAAGTGCTAACAGATAAACGAAATGTTCAGGTTTCATTAGAAACTATGGCTGGAAAAGGTAGTGAATGTGGAGTCTCTTTTGAAGAACTTGCAGCTATTATTGATGGAGTGACCCATAATGAGCGTCTTTCGATTTGTTTGGATACTTGCCATATCCATGATGCCGGTTATAACGTTAAAGAAAATTTTGATGGCATTTTGAATAAATTTGATCGATTGATCGGAATAGAGCGCCTAAAAGTCATTCACGTCAATGATTCAAAGAATATTATGGGCTCACGTAAAGACAGGCACGAAAATATAGGACACGGATATATCGGCCTTCAGGCGCTTCGATATGTGGTCCACCATCCTCAACTATCAACCATTCCCAAACTCCTAGAGACTCCCTCCATCGGTGAAAAGAAATATGTAAACGCACCCTATAAGCATGAGATTTCCTTGTTAAGGGGAGAAACAGATGAGCTGGTAAGAAAATAAGTTAATATGGTGGTTTTGAGCATAATCAATCTGTTAGACTACAGCTACTGGACTATTTATTTATAAATAACTCCTTTGAAATACCTTTGATTTTTTTACAAGACATAGAAATTCATTCTCAATCATGGTTCAAGGTTTCTTTAATTATAACCCAACATTCTCCTTATATGTTAGCTGGTCGCCCCACATAATTGTCTTCCTACATCGTATTTATTGCTATAATGTTTAATTAAGTTGCAAATGTTTCAAGAAAAATCAAGTAAACGAACATAACAAAAAACAGGTCAATCATGGGGATATCTAACCATAATCCACCTGTTTATTGTACCGCTTTAGAGATAATTAGGTTGTACTTTCCGAGTATTTGTGCATGTACAAACGAAATAATTATATCTTATATCCGAATATTACATATAGTTAAGTGTATGATTAGTTCACTCGGCACGGCACTAGCCACAAACTATTAAGAGTCTTCACATTCCTTTTCACATATAAGCCAAATAATTACTCAGTGTTTATTTCTAAATGTGGACAATAGATATGACCATTAGGGTCGATAATATATTTAACAGTTGCTTCATTATCTGAAATAACAATTGTGTATTCATTTTCCGCAAAAAAATCATTTGGTTCTATACTTACTCTGACTAACCAAACTGAACCATTAATACTGTCGAATTCACTATAAAATTTTATGTCACGCTCCAAATTATCTGAAATCTCACCTGACAACTCATATTTATTTTTATATTCTCGGGCAATGCTCAAAGCTATTCCCAAATTTAAATTGGTATCCATTCTATATTATTTAATAAACTTCCCTATAACTTTAATCAGAGCTTCTAATCCTTGATAAAAGTTTCCAAGTCAACCTAATCTAATTCTTTATTCGGTTTTCCAGTATTGCTAAAATCTAAAAGAGACTTCATCTCATGGCTTGATATGCCAACTAGCAATTCTCCATGTATTGTAATGCTTGAATTCACAAAATGTATTTCATCAAAACCAGTGATATTTAGGAATTTCGTATTTTCAAAGTGACAATTAAGGAATTTCACATTTTTAAAAGTAGAATTATTAAATGTTGATGATGAAAATCTAGTGTTTTTAAATTCAACTTCAGAAAAAGTTGAATCATCCATATATGTTAGTTCAAGTTGTGCATTTGAAATTTCCACATCAAAAAACTTCGATTCATAAAAGGTTGTTCTAAAAGAATCTAAGTTTTTGAAGACTGTTGAACTAAACCTCGTATCGTCCGCCTTACCTTTCCTGAATATATTATCTGAAAATTCACACCTATTAAAGTTACTACCGCAGAGAGATGCTCCACTTAAATACACGTTTGAAAAGTCACACTCGTTGAATACTACTTCTAAAAAACTACTATTGTTTAAATCATATCCTGTAAACACTATCCCATCAAAAGAAGTATCTTGATAATTAAGTTCGCATACTTCTTTTGAAAGCCCCATTGAAAACTCAGTGTATTTCTTTAGTTTTGTAAATAAATCCATTTAATAACACCTCCTAAGGCCATGTAACAACTTTATCTATAAAACCTTGAATTGATATTTCATGCAAAAGTTCTGCTTTGTTTTCGATACTTAAATTAGTGACATCTAGTATCACATTTTCACCTTCGCTTAGAGATTTATTAATTGATCTCATAGCGCTCGAAAGTTTGTAACCTCCCTTTTTAGGCGGATAATTTGAATTAAAGGACTTGACATCCCAAGCTTGCCCTTTTGCATCTATAAATTCTGCTTTTCCAGATGGATCTCTAGCTATAGGTCCATCTAGTTTTTTCATTTCCTCAAGTTCTAACCCAACCCTTGCCTCATGTTTTCCTTTTTCAATATCAATCTGCCTTGTGGAACCTGCATGAGCTGGATCATGTGCCAAAGCGTCAATCTCAGATTGTGTTCTTTTGCCAATAAAATTCTCAGCTTCGTCAAATTGGTCAACAAGTCTATGATCTGTCTGACCTTTACCCGTCCCCTCAATCTTACCACCTTTCACATCCCCAAACCCATTCATCTCATTTATATAATGCTCCTGCACAAATGTTTTGGGCAGTGGATTTGAATCCAGGGGAATCTTTCCTATACTGAAAGGCACACCTTCTGGCGTGCTTAAAAACGGCTTGAATTTCGGGAGTTCAGCCAAGTGACCGGAATTCTGAATGACTTTATTGAGGTCCTTCACGCCTTCCATCGCTTTAGTGGCAAAATCTTGTACCCCATCGGCCACTTTTCCTACCTTTGTACCCTTTGTCACAGATAGCCCCGGTACCAATACAGAAGCAGCTGCACCCAGCATGGAAGCTTTTTCCTCCGGCGTTCCCTCATTAAAGTTATGATACATCTTCTTTGCTGCTTCTGCCAATACTTCTGGATGTTCCATGATATAAGATGCTGTATCTGCCATTTCCTGTGTCGTCTTCTCCGGGTCTATGACAAAATGGAATGTAAACGTCACTGTATCCACTACACCCATAACGTTTTCCTCGATAAGAGATCCTACAAATGCCCGCGTAACCGCATCCGCTTGAACCACTTTTTTCCGCCATTCGGTCATTCCGTAGGTTGATTCCAACCACGAATAATATACCGATAACGAATTGGTTTCGTTAGGTTTTAATACATGCGCATTAAAATAGTTGAGGGTTATCTCATTCCTATTGTTATATGCGGTAATTGGTGTCCCATCTGGAAGCTCCATCGGCGGAATATTCAGTCGTTCTCCTACGAGTTGGCGCTTGGCCCAGGCTCCCTGTTCTCCCGTTTCCATCGCCATACGAAGCATCAGCAGATACGATTCATTCTGAACTAATGGTACGCTGCTGGTAGTAATCGACGGATCATAATCACACGCCTTAACCACTGGCTTCTTGAAATAACCACTTAGATCCTTACCTGCTTGGTAATGGACTTCGTCTATGCCTAGATATTTCAGCTTTTGGCGTGCGTCTTCCGCCAGCTTATGCATTGCTTCCATTTGAGTCTTGTTTCCAAACGCTTGATATACTTTATATGCGGTCTGCGCTTTTGCAATTTGATCCCGTGCCTGGTAGATATCCTTCAGCTTGCTTTGGGCTGTAATGGAGTCGATCGTTCCCAGTCCGGAATTCTTAACTGTTATTTGGAGTTTCTGCACCAAAGGATCGCTATTCAACTCATCCCGCCCCATTAAAGCGGCAACCGAGGTGATCAGATTCTTGACCATCTTTTGGGCATACGTTGGGATCGGAAACTGCCCACTTGCATTGCCTCCCCCAAGTTTTCCGAACATCCCTCCAAGAGTACTAAACTGCTGAAAAAGTTGATCAGCCTGCCTCTTGTTCTCATCCTGTGCACCTTGAACCCCTTTTACTGCAAGACGAATAATATCTTCAAGCTTTTCAGCTTCTACCGTCAGTTCATTGATAAGTGTCTGAGCTCGTATCAAATCTGAACCCAGCGGAATCCCACCCCAGTTATTGGTCTGACCTCTCAGCTGCAAGTACAGCCGGTTGGTATCTTGGCTTACCAGTCTGATTTTTGTCTGCAGGCGTTCAACTTCATCTTCTTTAAATACCATTTTGTCCAATGCCATTTATGACCTCCAGTTCTTACACTTAGACCATCCAATGCACTACTTTTTTCGACCCCTCAGGTCTTTATGTACTACTTCATATTTAAAAACTTAAGTATTTGGAGCGCACACCTAACCTATATATCGGCGTAACTTCCCATTATTTTACTTTAAATCCTTTCTTTTAATTTTTATTTCTAATCACTGCTGTAAGAATAAGTAGACAGCAAAAAAAACAGGTTGATTATAGTGGTAGCTCCCCTATAATCAACCTGTTAACTGAACGCTATAGCGTTATTTACGTTATTCTTTTCTAGCGTCTAAATGATCGATTATCCTTTAGTAGGATCACTGGTCACTATAGATGCATTTACCTGGAGTTTTTTTAACGAGTTTTTCTTTGCTGTTAATTCTTTGGAAAGATCAGCTTGCAGGCGATTCATGTTCTTAATTTCATCGTTAAGCTTTTTGATTCGCGTCATTTTACTGCTCAAATCTGTGTGAGACTTGCTAAATTTCATATCCTGTTCTAATTGATTAATTTTGAATTTGGATTTTTCCTTTTTGTTCTTCACGTTTTTGAGCTTGCTCTCTACCTCTATGATTTCTTGTTCTAACCTTTGGATCATTGGTTTGGTGAAATTAATCGCCATTCTTACACCCCATATCATTTAGTGTTGCCGAGAATCAATTCTACTATAAAAGAACAAAAAAGCACACTCATTAGAGTATGCTTTTTAAAAATAATCAGAGAAATAAGGATGTTCTGGCCTGATTAACCCTTCCAGGAATTGAACTGTAGCTTCATCTGCCTGGATCCGACCGATCCTAGCCAAATAGGTAGGTCGCTTATAGCCCATTAACATCGTGGTTAAAGTAGGAATGTCAATCAACAAGGAAGGGTTAATCCCTCCTGCGTGCAAAACACCTGTTCCATCTTTATCCACATTAAGCGTAAATGTACCCCGGTTCCATTCCAGCATCGGATCACTCAAGGTGAAGATAAGGCAACCCTCTTTATCCTGTTTTTTAAACGGATACTGTTCGATAAATAATTGTACATCCACTATCCGGGCCATAAAATAAGGAGCAATGGTTTCCTTGATGTCACCATCATCTAAAACGAAGGAAAGCGGCTCCCCTTTATAAATATCCCCTTTGACAAGAGTAATCATCGAAAAATGTGCACTTATAAAGTTCCATAATCCCACGCGAGCTTCTTCGTTAATATAAACCATTTCTTTGATATAAAAGATCTCCTCAGCAACCCAATACAACAGATACCCTGTGGGCAAATCATCATTGTTATAATAGATGCCTACCGTCATTTCATCCAGATCCCAGCGTAAATATTCTTCCCAAGCCAACTTATTTCGAAGCATAGCTCCATGATGCTGCATGGAGAACTGATCATATATCTCCTTGATATCTGGATGTTCAATAGTTACCCGCTCCACGTTCCCAGGAACTTTTTTAGTTTTCGGCAGCTGGGTATCCGGAACTTCAAATGAGATTTTATCGGTAATGATCTCCCAGCCTTTCCGCCTATAATATGGAATAGAATACGGAAATAGATAAGAAATTGATTGCTTGCGGCCCCGCATTTTAGTTAATGCATGGAGCATTAGTTTATTCATTAAACCTAAATTAGCATATTCCGGATAGGTTCCCACACCCGTCAGGCCACCCATCTCATAAATTCGCCCAAAAATATTTACTTGAAATGGGTATACTGCTAACTGTGAAATCAATTTATCACCATCAAACCAACCGACTACATCAGCATACTTTAGAACTGGCAGCTTCGCTTGGGTGATTTCGCGATTTTCCCAACCAAAGATTTGTAAATCACGATTCGTCACTTGAAATACATAACGTAATAAATTATTAAATTGCTCTGCATGTTTAGTCTCGACATTTGCTAACCTGATCCTGTCCTGCAATTTATTGCGACTCACTACAATACCCCCGCTGAATTCCCCAGATATAAATCAGAAATCACTCTTATTATTCTTTATATCCGTTCAATAAATACATTCTTTCAGAGAAGGTTAGCCTAGCGAATTCTTTTGCAGCTTCGGGATCAAAGCATACGCAAACGTGATGAATGGGCTTAACCACAGAAGGGTGGCATAAGGTATATATTCAATTACCGGCACACCTAGTGTAGCAGCGAAAAAAGCACCGCTAACTCCCCAAGGAATTAAAGGATTAACAAGGGTTCCACAATCCTCTAACGTACGGGATAGTGTCTTTGCTGGAATGCCTCGGCGATTATATTCATCTTTGAACATTTGACCGGGCAACAGAATAGAAAGATACTGTTCACCAGTCATCCCATTAACCGCAATGGATGATGCGCCGCTCATAAGCACGATACTGCTTTTACGTTTGAGCGGTTGAATGATTTTGCGAAAAAAAGCCTCTATGACACCACAATGTTGGATTAGTCCGCCTAATGATAAAGCAATCAAGATAAGTGAAACGGAACTCATCATTGATTGCATTCCACCTCGGTTAACGATAGAAGCAACGGATTCATTGGCAATAGTACTTTCGTATCCATTCTGCATCACACTGAACCAGACACCGATTTCTGCCTGCTGCTGAATAATAGCGGTCACTAGAAGACCAGTGACAATACCAACCATCAGTGTAGGGAGAATTGGAATTCGTTTGATTGAGCAAATAATAACGGCAAGTGGTGAGATCAACGTTAACCAGTGAATATGAAATCCATCTTGTAGAGCAAACTTAATCCCCTGAATCGACGATAAATCAATCGCATCAGCTTTTGGTGCGAACAAGAAAAAGACAGTAGTTATTATAAGCGCCGGAATCGTTGTGTACATCATATTACGAATATGTGTGAACAAGGATATACCTACCACTGCAGGTGCGAAATTTGTAGTATCAGATAAAGGTGACATTTTATCACCAAAACAAGCTCCGCAAATGATTGCTCCAGCAGCAAGTGTTGGCGAAATCCCTGTCGTCAAAGCAATACCCATCAAAGCTACACCGATCGTGCTAACGGTGGTGAACGAGCTTCCAGTAAACATAGAGACGACAATTGTGACATATAACGCGCTTACTGCAAAGTAGTTCGGATTAATATAATCCATACCATAAAATAAAAGTGTAGGCACCGTTCCACTCATCATCCATACAGCGATCAATATTCCGATCAGCATGAGGATAAGAATGGGCATTATAGCTGTTTGGATGCCTTTAATGATAGCTGCCTCAATATCTTTCCATGACACGCCAAATAAACCCAATAAGACTGCTGTGCCAACTGTGGTTGCGAGAAGGGGGATATGAGGTTCTGCTTTTAATAGGAAAATAGATACAAAAAGAAGTGCAAAAATAAAAGCGATGATAATCATACTTTTTGAAAAACTAAGCTGACGGTCCATAACGATAGTGCTCCTTAACATTGTGATTGGGATAAAATTCGGAGATTGCGGCGCTTCCTTACTTTTAAGCTTTTAAGCTTTTAGGCTTTTGGGCAATGAAGCACAGAGGTAATATTAACGATAAGATAGAGAAGAGTCAATGTTAAGAACATACAATGAAGGTTTTTCCATTAAAAAAACAGAGGGCAAAATGCCGCTCTGCTCTATATTCATCCTATTCACTTTACAATTGCAGCTTTAAAATATCCTGCGGAGTTTCAAATTTATATTTCGCGGGAATATGCTCATGCTGCTTACATCCCCATAAAGCTAATCCAAAATCGACACCAGCATCTCGTGCACATTCATAATCATAAATCGTGTCCCCTATGTAAATAGATGATTCAGGGTTTGCTTTTGATAATCTAATAAATTCTAGCAAGGGGTCTGGATGCGGCTTATGCTTTGCTGTATCTTCTGCGATAACGGTATATGATAAATATTTAGTTAAGCCAAATGGAGCGAAATCGTCATTTAGCTCATCTCTTGTCTTGGAAGTCACAATTCCTTGAACGATCTCTTTTGACTGTAATGAACTCATTACATCTACAATTCCGTCAAAAATGTTAATAGTATCATAGAAATCTTTCATGAAAACATTCCATCTCTCATTGCCCTCATGGATATCTTCAATCCCAAGTTGTGGTAATGAAGCTGAACCGGGAATACCTAACACAAAATAGAGCTCTGACAATTCATACTCTTTGTTGTGATCCACCTTTAACATCTTTTGCAGAGAACTCAAAACAGCAATTTCTGTATCAATTAAGGTTCCATCCACATCAAAGATTACAGTGTTATATTTACGCATAACTACCTCCTATAGGATTACAACAAATACAAGATTATTAATCGTTAAGCTTAATCTATGACTTAGAAAATAACTCTACGGCTTGCGTATCCATAATCGGATGGATATATTTCTCTAGCGTAATCGTTAGGGGTTGAGGATAATCTTTCGCTCCCTTTCCAAAAGTATAACGCATTTCATCCACGGCTGTACCCTCCTTTGAAGTCATGTAGCCACCGAAGTTTCCTGCCGAAGTTGTTTTGATTGCTCTTTTATGCACATTTCCTTCCGCATCAGTAAAAGTCTCAGAAAGTCTAGTGTAGTATTTTAAATATTCGGCATCAGTAATTGTATGCCGCAACAAGATTTCTCCTTCATCTGCATAATTCTCTTGCGTTGGAGCAACAAGCTCAAGGCCGCTTCCCGGTGCTTCAATGATTTGCTGCTTATTGAGATCAACAACAATTTTCATTTTATTCTTTTCCACTGCTGAGATACCAAAGGTTTTTAATGAAACAGTGTCTAGCTGACGGCTTAGGCCGCTCTGACTGTTCCTGAACACCAGCGTGAACTTGGAGTTGTCCGAATAAACTTCAGAATTGTCAGAGTTGACGATGTCAGGGTAAAATAATTTTTCGGTAGCTCCCCCATTTGTACTAATCAGAACTGGATTAATCAATTGGAAAATTTGTTTAACATTGTTCAGATCATACTCCAAATCTACATAGGTACTAAGCGGTGTATATTGCACTAGATTCACTTTAATCTTTTGCCCGTCAACTGTCAGCGTTTCATCCGTTTTCAGAATTTTTTCCTGTGCTTTGAGCATATCAGGATTAAGTTCGAACGCAACATCCAGATTAGTCCGGTATTTATTACTACTGGATTGTAGCGCCTTATCTGAAGTTTCAGTGAGAATGACATTATAGTTTACTTCCTTTGGATATTTAACCGTTGGTGAAAGACTAGTGGTGTATATAAAATCCTTAGACTCTCCTGGTTGAATTCGGTTATCGCTGGCAAGCATACTTAGTGCAGCACCTTTATGTAGATTCGACTCCTGTATGCCTTCATATTGAAGCGCAAAATCCGCATGTATAACTTCTTTGTCTGTATTGTTCTGAACACTATATAGAATATAAACCTTCCTTCCATCTGTTACTGCACCAGTTACATCCACTCGGTACCCCTTGTTTTCCGCGCTCTGACCCACCGGCATCACGAGATTCTGTTCCAGAGCACTAGCAAGCGCTGGTTCTAACCTTGAAAATGAACGATAAGCTGCAAAATCATCTGTATTTTTAGGGCTGGCGGTTTGAACTGAAGGTTGAGCCACTTCCTTGGCCGGTAATCCGATTGAAGAGTATGTAAATAATAGGGCTACGGCTGCAGCTGCGATCACTCCCATACCTGCGGTATAAAAGCGGCGTTTCTCACGTTTTTTTCCTTCCATAATTCCCTTTCGCATCGCGTTATATATTTTCATTTCCTGTAAAGTTTCAGTATTCTGATTCATTTCATCAACATTTTTCTGCAAAATACGATCTTCTTTATCTGTCACTCCGTTCACCTCCCATATCACTTAAGCACATTACGAAGCTGTTTAAGTCCCTCACGTAACCAGGTTTTGATTGTACCTTCAGGTTTTTTTAGCACCTTTGCAATTTCGATTGTAGTCATGTCATTGTAATATTTAAGAAGTACCACATGCCGATATTTGGGCTTTAGCCGGTTCATAGCACGTTCCAGATCAATCCGGTCGTTGCTTTTCATTTCCTGAGTTGCAACCTCTGCCAGCTTCTCCGTAGGAATCACTCGTTTTTTTCGTCGTAGTTCATCCATACAGCAATTGATCGTAATTCGAATCAACCAAGGTGTAAATGACTGTTCATCTTTAAGCTTCTTACGTTTCATCCAAGCTCGACATGAAGCCTCTTGTACAACTTCTAACGCGTCCGCTTCTGTCCGTAGATAACTATAAGCGACGGTGTACATTTTCCGATGCTCCACATACAGGCGTTTAAAGAAAACTTCCTCATCCATTCGGGCAAAATCAACCATTCTGACCTCGTCCATCGTCCTATCCACCACTCACCACACCCCCTCTTTTTTTGTCAGTGTCGGTATTAGGATAAAGTCATCGTTCTGATGTTCTTATAAGTAAGACGGAGTTGAACGTAAAAACGATTGATTTTTTTCATAAAAAAGTGCTGGCAAAGATGCCAACACTCCATTTTCATATTTATCGATCACGATTAACCATATAATTCAATAGATGTTTTAAAAAATTGATATTGCGGGGGATCTCTTTTAGCGCCTCCATGGCAAGACAATAGTGCTCCCACATCTCTTTTCTAGCGCCTTCTGAACCCAGAATGGAGACAAACGTTGCATTGTTATTCTCAACATCCTGACCTGTGGGCTTACCCAGTAATTGTAAATCCCCTTCCAAGTCGAGTAAATCATCTTTAATCTGAAAAGCAATCCCCGCATGATAAGCGAATTTCTTCAATGCTTCAATTTCTGTCTCCTTAACCTGTGCAAGAATCGCTGGCATAACTAGTGAAGCTTCGAACGCAATGCCCGTCTTATAGAAACAAATCATATTTAATTGCTCTAGCGTCAATGCTTTTCCTTTAGAATTCAAATCCATCGCTTGCCCCATGCAGGTATCTTCCGCCTTTTGAGCTGAATATTGCATTAAAGCAATTACGGATGTAGCATCGAATGTATGAAGGGATGCCTGTTCCTCAATCGACTTCTGAATTAGAAAGAGGCCTGTCAATTCCGCCGTTGCGCTATTATACACCTCATGTAGAGTTGAACGGCCTCTTCGAGTGGGAGCATTATCCTGAGAGGGCAAATCATCGAAAATTAAGGATGCAGTATGCATATATTCCAGAGACCTCAAAAGCGGCACAATTGCCGCGCTGTCTAATCCGTATTCGTTCACACCCATAACCCAAGTCAGGATAGGTCGTATTCGCTTGCCATCACCCTCTAAACTATAATTGGCTGCATCAATTAACATTTCTTTCATAGCTGGTGTCCCAACAGGTTTATTAATTGGCAATTGATTGTTGATTTCACCACGAACCTTTTGAATCGTATTGTGAAAATCCACCTTTTCCTGCTTGTTGTTTTTTAAATTCGTAAGCATCTGATCTCTTAGTAGTTTGTCAAAAAAATCCACATCATCAGCTTTCAACACCATTTGCTGCACGAGACGATTAAATTCGGGTTGACCCGAAGCAAAGATCTCCATAATCTCTTTATACTTTTCAGTACCCAGACGTTCTTTACAACGCTTCAAACCGTTAATTGCTCGATCTAGAATCACTTCACGGGTTTTGGCATCGGATTGATATACGGTATGGATTAGGTGAGAGATGACGGTCCAGTATAATTCAAAAGGGTTTATCAAATCTGAACGTTGATCACGGTATTTCAGAAAATAGGTATACGGCGTTACCGCTCCCTCTTTCATATCGTCAAACATATCTGCAAAATCATCAGCCAGTTGATTGTAAAGACCATAATAAAAAGTACGTTGATCAAATCCATCATCTGTAGGTGCACTAATAACGGATCGGACAATTAAACGGGAAGAAGAAGATTTTAAGATAATGGGGATATAAAGCTCTTCATTGGTGTATTTAGCGTTGGAAAGTTCCTTAACACGGTCCAGCTCCTGAGATTGAAAAAACACAAAGGATTGCTCGAAAAATATGTTCTGCATTTCTGGACGTTGATAGCTTTTAATATATTCGAAAGCTTCACTAAGCTCCGAATGTACGTATCGAATGAATTCCATGTTATCTCCGGACCATTCTCCAAGCTCAGGCACAGATCTAGTAAGGATAGCGTCGCGTATCATAAGGGAATATTGCTCTTTTTCTTGAACCGTTAAGACACTGGAATCGAGAAGATCATCAATAAAAGGGTAAGTCAGCCCATAAGAATAACCAAGTCTAATGGCTTCACTAAGCTTCTTAGAACGTTCCAAAGGTGGGGTACTCTCCCCCATTTCCTCCATTACATGCAGAATGACCCCGATAATGATCTTAATTAACTTACGCTGCGCTTGTTCGGCATTCATTTCCTGCGGAATATGGGTTGATACGTTCTTTAGCTTGTCGATCACCCAGATGGTGGCGGTCTCGACGCCTTCTTTCTGCGCCCAGCGATATACTCCTGCCAAGCTCATAAATTCCGATTGATCTCTTATCGTTGTTGAATCGTCTGGGATCAATTGAGATCTAATGTCAGCAACCATTCGCTTAATCCTGTTTTGTGTATCAGTAGAATCCAAGGCTTTGCCCAGATCCCTCATATATAAATAGGACACGCTGCGATCTAAATAATCATCCAATTTACCGTTAAGATTCAGCCAGCCTATATACCTATGATAATCCTGAGAATCAGGTTTCCTTTTCCCTCTAGAGAAAAATGACAACCATGAGCGGCGATGAATATGATGTTTTTTCCATAATTGAATATCTTCAGTCAGAGTAGATACATAAGTTTTTTCTTTGAACTGCATGTGCAGTGAAACAAAATACTGAGCCGCCCTCTGCTCGGCTAGCGAATAGGCTGAATCGGCATGATCGGTTACATTCACATTCATAGGTGGATTACCTCAACTTCTCTTTTGGTTAATTGTCGGTCATGTTCATATCTTATACGGAGAAGTGTCTTTATGGTTACGAATTCTTCGCCATACGTTTCCCAATAAAGTCAAAGATCAGACCCGCTGTCCTTTTTATAGGACCCAATGAAACAGGATAATAATAACCCGACTCAAACCAGCCTTGTTCTTTGTAATAACGATAATCCCTGGAATGATCATCAAGCATTGTTTTTATACTTGTACGTGACATTCGAAACAGCATTAATCTGAGAAAAGAAGGAACTGGGGTCTTGGGCGATATAAGGTCCTTATAGAATCTTTCGGAGGCTTTCTTTATTTCTCTCGTCATTTTTTTCTGCGCAACTTCTGTTCTTGGCTCCAAAGTAGTCAAAACACAGCCTTTTGTAACTTGAAATCCGAAATTCTCGCCCATATCGCTAAGGTATTTTACAATTTTGTTGCCTCCAAAGATCCCCTGATTGACAATAGCCGTGAAGGTTTTCCCGAAGAAACGAGGTCTATGAAATACAAAAGCAAGCCGATCCAAGAGGTTCTTCATCGGTGCCGATACATGAAATGCATAATTAGGCGTGGCGAAAATAATTCCGTCAGAATGGATCATTTTCTCCATCAATACATCACGATCATCCTTTAGTGGACAATACTCCTCACCTTTATTGAAACATATCTTACAGCCCCGGCAATATTCAAGCCGATAATCTTTTAAAAAGACATACTCAAATTCAATATCACCATATGCTTTTAAATTATTGCCAAATTCACAAACCGCTTCAAAGGTCGCATGCTTTTGTTGATTCCCAATAAATGCAGTAACTTTTTTCATTTGAACCCCTCCATATATGCATATTTTAATTAATACCTGTAAAAATGAATGAATTATATTTTGTTCATTCATATCGTAGCACCTTGATCCCTTTTATGCGATAAAATTCCATTTGAGAATGCAAAAAAAGAAGCCCTACTTGAGCAGGCTTCTGTTAACTTCCCTCTATATCTTTTTAGCGTAATTATGTGTAACAAAATCAACTAGCAGATTCACACTGCTCTCCATATCGTAAATCTCTGTGTTAACTGTCAATTCGGCAAGTTCAGGGGCTTCATAAATAGCATCAATACCTGTAAACTCACGAATTTCACCTTTTCTAGCTTTCTTATACAGCCCTTTAGGATCACGTTGTTCGCAGGTTTCTAATGAACATTGCACATAAATCTCTGCAAACTCGCCAGACTGAAAACGATATCTAATCGCTTCTCTTGCAGCTGAAGAAGGTGAAATCATCGGGACAAGCACTATAAAGCCTAGATCCAAAAACATAGATGCTACTTCGGCTGCGCGCCGCATATTTTCTTTACGATCCTCTTCTGAAAAGCCTAAATCAATATTCAAACCTTTTCTTAGCTGGTCGCCGTCGATCACAGCACATCGGATGCCTTGCTTAAACAATTCTTTTTCAGCTTGTTGTGCTAGTGTACTTTTTCCTGAACCTGATAATCCTGTGAACCAAAACACGCCCGCTTTATGACCGTTCAACAGCTCCCAATCTTTTCTATTCATTCTAAGACGCCCCTTTCTATATGATTAATATTATACTAGTTTACCGCAGTCTTGAGAGAAATGGCTGATCCTAATTCCTTCTGTATATACGTCATATCAGTCATCTGCTCAATATGGTAAACTCCGCCTGGGGGTGGTGAATCATATAGATGTTTTGCTACTGCCGCTGTTACTTTTGCCGTAATGATAGATTGATTCTTTCCTTGTAATAAAAAATCCGCATGAAGTAATTTACCTTCTGAATTTCTTCCACGTGCCTCAACCTTAATAGCGAACCCATCATCCCCCAAATGCAGCCGCCCCATAACACGAACAATTGAATTCTTCAGCCAGCCTATTTGCAGTAAGCGAACGGCTCCAGTTCTTTTCGTTATTGCCAGTATTTTAGTAACTACAGCTGAATCAAGACAAAATCGTGTAGAGATAGACGATGATTTCAGTGTTCTGCTAAGTGTCTGTTGATCTGAGAATGGAAAACGGTAAGCATATCGGTTACCCATCTCATCACCAAAATGATACAACCTTCTGTCTGTAAAGCTCTCCACCTCAACCTGTTGATTATCCTGCTTCACTTCGAACTTAGCTGCTAAACTGTCGACTGTCCATTCTAGCGCCGCTTTGCCATGAGAATCACCTAATCCGAGCATAATGGCAATTTCTATCTCCTCGATCTGATCCATCTGCCGCTCTGCTTCAAGGGCCAGGAGATTAGTGATGCCGGGAGCAAGTCCTACACTTAAGACAGCACTTGACCCATTGTCTTCAGCCTCTCTCTTGTATTTCTCAATTTCATTCAAAAACAAACCGTTCGCAGATACATCCACATAATGAATACCGCTTCGAAACACAGCTCTTATAAAATCTGTATCCGTTTGATCTAAGCACATAATGATTAATTTCACTCGTTCTAACTTATCGGTAGGTAAAGGTTTATTAATATCCAACTGCATCGGCTTAATTTTCCCATCAGTTGTTTGACTGAATTGCTTTGCTTTTACAAGGCTTCGCCCTGCAGCATATACTTTTCCAGGATATTTTTTCTCTAAGATTTCACAAATGGTACGCCCTACATGGCCATATCCGCCGACGACTACAATATCTTCTTTTCTCTGCATTTTATCACCGCATCCTATATAATAGAAATAATTAAGAACCATTCTCAATTATACGGATATGCTTTATATTCACTATCCCATAAATGTGGGATACCTATTTTTATACTCCATGACTAGAGGGCTTACCTATGAAAACCATAAGACAACTTAATCATATTAAACAACAAATCATAAGGTTAGGTGCTGTTTCTGATTCTTCACATAGCTACCGTACTTCTTTACTGTCGATTTTACGCGAGGCTGTACCCTTTGATGCTGCCTGCTGTACCCATGTTGATCCACAGACACTACTCTCGACAGGTGCGGTTACAGAAGATAACGTGGAATCCATTCATCATCACTTGTTCCAGATCGAATACGGTGAAGAGGATATTAATCCCTATGAGCAAATGGTTCATAGTAAAGTGCACGTAGCTACTTTATATGAAGCAACCGAAGGGCAGCCAGATTTGAGTGCTCGCTATCAAAAAGTACTATCTCCGGCAGGTTTTGAGGATGAATTACGCGCTGTACTTGTTCACGGAGATGCGTGTTGGGGGTATCTGACACTTTACAGAAAATCGGGTCAGCCTGTATTTTCACGGGAAGATTGTGAGTGGATAACCTTAATGCTTCCTGAGATTGCCGCAAGAATGCGGGCTTACAGTCTTGACTTGCCTGAGAGAAATCAGACTTGGCTGGAAGAAGATTACGGTTCAGGAATTGCCGTCCTTTCTGATCAACTAGTGCTCCTCTCCTCCAATCCTACAGCAGACCGCTGGTTAGAGAAACTTCGTTCATTAGAAAAAATTGATCACCATATCCTGCCACGACCAATTCGGGCGGTGAGCACACAAGCAATCAATAGTCCCTTTGAATCTTCGGGGATGGCTAAGTCCTGTATCCGGATGTCAGACGGACCTTATCTAGTGATCCGGGCTAGCCGGCTTCACGCATACGACGGTCAGACGCAAATTGCTATTTCATTCGAGCCTGCACGTCCAGCAGATATGCTTCCTATCATTGCAGAAGCGTATGATCTGACGAAACGGGAACAGCATTTACTTGAAGGAGTAATTCGCGGATTATCTACTAAAGAATTGGCTGCTGAGCTACATATTTCTGCTTACACGGTTCAGGATCATTTAAAATCCATTTTCGCTAAAGCAGGTGTCAGCAGCCGTAGAGAGCTTATCTGGCATTTACATTCTCGATATAGCATTTCAGAGAAATAGGATCGCCGAGCTTCTTATCAAAAAAGCCCAAGCCCTTATTAACAAAGGACTTGGGCTTTTATTTTATCTTTTATTTCCTTAATGCGATGCCGTAAATTCTTCCAGCTCAGAAGCAGGATCAAACTTCTCCCTGCTCATCACAAATGCTGCCATTAGAGCTATAACTGATGGAATAATCGCCCAAGCAAAGGTATGAACAAGAGAGGAAGATAATCCTTCGGTGATTTTATCAAGAACCTCAGAGGGAATTTTGTCCCGTGTGTCGGGAGTCAAAATTGTACTTGGATCACTTAGATTAACACTTTCTGGTGCCGCTCCTCCCTTACTGAACATGGAAGTTAATTTATTCGAAAAAATGTGACTTTGAATAATACCAAATACCGTAATACCAAGTGTCATTCCCAGCTCCCGTGTGAAGCTAAGTGTCGAACTTGCCGAACCCCGTTGTCTTGCTGTAAATCCATGAATCGCTGCATTGCTTAAAACAGAAAATGATGAACCTATGCCAAGACCCACCAGAAACATAAAAATAGTGACCATGAACCGGGAGGAGTCTGGTGTTAGTGTGGTAAGCAGAGCAATACCTGCAACAAGGAGTACTAACGTAGAAATCATGATCGTGCGATAATTAAATTTAGACAGCAAGAATCCTCCGCCAGCAGCAGTGATAACAGAACCAATCATCATAGGAAGTAGAACAAGCCCCGAATTTGTAGCAGACCCGCCAAGAACCCCTTGAATATAAATTGGAATGTACACCGAGGCTGTAATAAATGCCGCTCCGCTAAATATCGCCATAACATTACTCGTAGAATAGAGACGATTCTTGAACATGCCAAAGGTAATGATAGGCTCTTCTGCACGACGTTCGATAACAATAAAACCAATTAAAAACACAACAAAAGCCATAAACAATCCCAGAATCATTGTCGAGTCCCAAGCATATTTCTTACCCCCGAGCTCAATCGCAAACATGAGACAAAGGATTGAAGCTACAAGTGTAAAAGCCCCAAGATAATCAATTTTCTCTTTGGAATGCTCAACAGATTCTTTGTAGAAGAAAGCGATCATAAAGAATGCAATAACACCAATGGGTAAATTGATATAAAAGACCCAAGACCAATGAATATAATCCGCTATATAAGCGCCAATAAGGGGACCAAAAATACTGGAAATACCATAGGCAGCACCGAATAACCCACCGATTTTCCCCCGTTTTTCTGGGGCCACTACATCGAACATAATCGTGAATGCAATAGGAACGAGTGCGCCTCCACCAATACCCTGAATCGCCCGATAAATACTAAGCTGGACAATAGAATTTGCCGTACCACATAAAGCTGAACCAATCATAAAGACAATAATACCGAAAATAAAAAATCGCTTACGCCCATACATATCCGATAATTTACCGAAAATCGGCATTCCCGCCATCTCAGCTATCATATAAGCGGACGTAACCCACATCAATTTGTCAAAGCCGCCAAGGTCACCTACTATGGTTCCCATTGCGGTTGCAAGTATAGTATTATCCATTGATGCCATAAGTGTAGCCAACAATAGAGCTACTATAATAACCCCAACTTTATTTTTCTTTTCCATGCTCCTTTTTCTCCTCCACTTTTCCCAAATGTTTAGTTCTACTCTAATTGTTAAAGGATTGTGCACAGGCTTCATTCCAAACCACGTGATGTTATACCCTTTGCAAATTAGTGAATAATTCGATAAAATCAAGACAATTAATTAGATGTTCATCAAGCATCTTGTTTATTAATTATCTTGATTATCAAGATTTAAACATTTTAAAAGGAGGGTCCTCTTTTGTCAAGAGATCGGCACAATCAAGTTACAATTCAGCAGGAAGACTTAACTTTACGCATGCGGGGCCTAGGCAGCCGAACGGTTTTGTATCAGCAAAAAGTAGCAACTTCTTTAGGGTTATACAATAACGATTTTCTATCTATAGATATCCTTCATGAAAAAGGTCCTATCACCGCCGGCGAGCTATCCAAATTAACTGGACTTACTACAGGCAGCATTACCACATTAGTTGATCGACTTGAAAAAAATGCTTTTGTTCGCAGAGAACATGACCCCAAAGACCGTCGTAAGGTGATCATTGTTCCTTTATATGAGAATAGCGAGGTTGGAAATGCCTACCTTCCTTTGCACACTAAGATGGTTAAACTGGCGTCTTCCTTTACTGAACAGGAGCTTGAGTTGATAACAACATTTTTAGGCAAAGCAAGTACCATCCTGGAAGAGCAGATTCACTATCTCAGCACTACAACGAGTAACTAAAACTGTATAATCGTCAAAAAGGACGATATCCCATGAAGTCAAATGACTTTGAGATATCGTCCTTTTAATATAAGTATGGATCAAAGAGAAGCTGAAGCTTGAGCAACTAAAGAGACCAACTGTGCAGAATCAAATGTGTCTCCTTTTCGAAGCTTCAGGGTTTTCCTTTCAGGTGGTCCCTCAAATGCTCCCTCTGGAAGCGTTAGCTCGGTTGTATTAAAGATTACAAAGCTGACTGCGTCTTTTGATATCGAGATGGCCGCAGCGTATTTTCCATTTTTCAAAAAATGAGGTTTCTTATACTGAATACGTTCCTGTACATCCGGTATAGCCTGATGAACAACCTCACGTAGTGAGGTGGACAACTCCACCTGCCATGATTCTTTTAGCGCTTCAATAAAATCGATTACTTCCTGATTCATTTTTCATCTCTCCCTTTAAGTAATTAAATGGTTTGCCTGAATAAGCGCAGTAAGTTGTTTTAACAAAATCAGGAGGTCCTTTGAGATCCGACGCATCTGCTATGACGAACTTAAGATGATGAAATCAACACATTTGCAAAAGATTTTCAAAATTTAATAGTTTAAATTCCCCATATATTAATTTCTTGGTCATGTAGTCATTATCCTTCTGGAAAATTAGAGATATCCAGCTCGTTACAAGCTAAAAGGGAAAAGCTCCTAAGAGCTTCTCCCTTAACCTCGTACATAAAATTAATGAATCGTTAGATTAAAACCGCTCTGAATATAATTCAGATTCGGATAAGCAATGTTGGAAGTTGTCAGGTTATTAAAGGTTGCCGCACCATTGCCCGTATAGGTGTAAATAGCTGCACCTTTATGTGGACCTGAGAACCGTGAAGTTGTTATTTCATCAAGTCCTGTACCGTTAATGTTGATGTTGTTGAACACGATGTTCTCGAATCCACCACCATATCCAAATTGAATCGCATCTCGCTGGGTATTAATGATGTCTATGTTGTTAAATGTAACGTTCTTGATAGCATCATTTGATGCTTCAAGATCAATTGCGCCACGTTCACCCCCATAAAGATCTTTACTCGTGCCACTGTTAATAATGGTTGTGTCTGAGAAAACTACACCCGTATTATTCTGGAAATGATAACCTGGAAAAACGGTATTCATACGTATGCCGGAACCACCAACTGTATCAATGATATAGTTATGATCAGCCTTATGACCACTTCCTCCAAAGAAAGCAATCGCTGCCGCACGCCAGTTATTCTCAATGGTGTTATACGAGAAGGTATTATTCACACCAGCAGGTGCACCATTGGTGTTACTGGTCCATACTGCAAGACCATCGTCACCATTATTTCGCACACTGCTATTGCGTACAATTGAATTGCTAGTTCCTTGCGAGAAGTTGATGCCGTCTGCAAGATTGTTCCGAATCCGACTGTTTTCAACTACTAGCCCGGTAGCATAAATCGCAGGTGTATGAGCGTAGTCGCCTACCCACATTCCGCATTCAAAATGCTCTACCCAGACATCATGGATAATAGAGTTGGTTCCAAAGTTATCCATAAAACCTTTGTAAATTGCATTTTGTCCATAACGTGAGCGCAAATTAGAATTCATATAAACATTGCTGAAATCTAGCTTACCTGAAATACGGAGTGAAATACCCCCGCCCGCAGCATTAGGATTGGTGAACTGAATATTGGTGTGCCAGAGACCAGCACCAGTAATAGTGAGGTTATTGATCATATTACTAGCAGAACCAATCTCCCACATACTGCTAAGATTAAAGGTTCCTGCTGGAATATAAATAGACTTTCCGCTTGCCACGGCTGCATTTACAGTAGCTTTAAAAGCTGCCAGATCATCTTGTCCGTCGTTTGCCACAGCACCGTAATCTGTTACAGATACGGAGTTAGCTGGGCGGGCAATTGCTGTTGGAACAGATTCAATTTCAATGAAATCCACACCATATTCCAAGCTATCTCCATTGTTCTTCTGGATTCGAATCTTGTCCCCAGGTTGGAGGGGTGTATCCATCTTCCAGTGAACTTCATCAAAACGGAATAGTGGACGTCCTGCACTAGGTGTATCGCCAGGCATATCACCTGAGAAATACTGCCAGCTGTAGTATGAGGTTAAAGAAACTGTTTTTACTTTCGCTCCATTCACATACACATCCAGTGAACCATTCAATCCCATCCCATCTGCAGAGTCAGGCATTGTAAATCTCATCGTTACACCTGCGCCGCCTTGACCCTGTCTGACCGTCCACTCTAAGTTCGAACCATTCGAAGGAAGAGCTATATAACGCTGGCCAGAAGCTTCAGAAGCGGGTAATGCTTGATCAAAGGTTGGCGCCGATTTCAAGGTCGCGCCACCCCCGAGAGTAGCATCCTCGGTATCATATCGACTATACGGCATGCTTGCACCACGCGCAGCATAGACAACGAGATTAGAAACACTTACATTATTCGCTTGCTTGGCAGCTATCTCATTAGCATCCACTTCAACAGTAGAGGTGACTGTGTAGTTACCATTAATCGCTGTCCAAGTCCCTGGAATCGCAACATTAACTGATGCCCCCGCTGCTAAGGCACCGTTATAAGATCCATTATAGGTTTGAACAGTGGAACCCGCAGAGTTTTTTAGAACAACGCTTATACCATGTGAACCACTTGCAGAGGCAATGGTTCCTTGATTCTTAAGATTTACATTGAACGCTACATTGTTATTAGCAACAGGATTACTTGGTGTCCATGTAACAGTTCCCACTAAGTCAGAGCTGGACACTGGAGCGATAATAAGTGACGCTGGGTTCGTGTAGCTGTTATTCGCTTCATTTTGTTCGATAACTAGGTTGTCTTCATCAACTTTGGCACTAACTGAATACGTTGCGGCAGGCTTAACTCCTGCGGTAAGTGTCATCGATGCTGTTGTCGATGCTCCAGTTGCTAGTACACCTACCGGAGCTGAGCCTACAAGCTCATTATTTAAATAGAAATTAACAGTAGTAGCTGGAGAGCTGGCATTGCCGATATTCTTTACGATTGCGTTCAGCGTAATCGCATTAGACTCGACCGGATTCGTTGGTGACCAGGACATGCCAGTAATCACCAAATCCGGATTCGGAGCTGGAGTACCGTATACTTCAAATTCGGCGATCTGTCCAGCTGGAGCACCCGAGTTGGCAGTAATATTAAGCTGTAGACGTTTGACAGTTGCGGTAACAGGAATGGTTACTGTATTTCCTGAAGCTGGATTAAACGAATACGATTGTGCTGACACCAGATTCCCAAATGTCGTTGTGTTTTGATTGTGACCGAGCACTTGAATCGTCTGGGTACGTGCTCCCCATGCAGCGGCTGGATTTAACTTTAGAACGATTGAGGAAACATTGTAGTTTGACCCCAGGTCAAGTATCAATGAACTAGGATTACTGCCACCTTCCCAGTATGTGTTGGTGTTGTTGTCATTAGCATTTGCTGCCACAAATGATTGCGTATTAGAGGATGCGGTAATCGATTTGCCAACCGCGATATTACTGCCCGTAACAGGTGTTGGTGTGACTGTTGGCGTTACTGTCGCTGTTGGCGTTGGTGTGGCCGTTGGCGTTGCAGTCGGCGTGGCTGTTGGTGTTGGTGTTGCTGTAGGCGTTGGCGTTGCTGTCGGTGTGGCTGTTGGCGTTGGTGTGACTGTTGGCGTCGGTATTGGTGTGCTAGCTCCATAAATTTCGAATTCAGATACTTGCGCTGCCGGCCAACCCGTATTGCCTGTTACATTCAGGCGTACATAACGAGTGCTGATTGCTGAAAAATCAAGCTTAACAGTGTTCCCTCCTGCTGAAGGATTGAACACATAATCAGCTGAACCAACAATGTCAGTGAATGTAGATCCATTTGTACTACCTTGAACGGCGAGTGTTTGCGTACGCGTCTCCCAGCCCGTTGGCAGCTTCAATACGATTTGGTCAATACTTGTCTCTGTACCGAGATCAACTTGGATCCATTGTGGAAATGCATTATTGCTGCTTTCCCAATACGTCTCTTGATTGCTGTCTTTCACATTGTTTGGACTATACGTTTGTGATTGACCACTAGCCGTTACAGTTTTGCCCAGCGTCAGATTCGCGCCACCAGAGGCACTAACAAATGTGAACGGACCCGCTGCCAGGTATAAACTTGAAATCAATAGGGTTACTACAAGCGACCATACGACATACTTGTTGCGCATTATAATCCTCCTCTTAATGTAGATACTCACTAACGTGTCGCCCTATCGGAGTGCTCAAATGATAGCGTTTACAATCCGATTCATCTCAGAGCACATTAAATAACAACCGATCCTCCTTTCAATGTGAGACACTCTCATTATAGAGAAAGAGAGGATCAAGCTATAAGATGTAATTCTACGGAAAAGATATGTGATACCAATATCGCGAAACTACCCTATATATGGAATCTATTAACATCATGCCAATCAAATAAAGGCCTGATTTCTCAGGCCCTAGTTTTTTATGAAGATTAACTTGTGGATTTAAGTTCTTTTTCATTAGCTGAATCTGGAGCGTTTAATAACACCACACCTCCAACTATTAATACTATGCCTGCAAGTGTAAGCACACTAAATGGATCCCCCCATATTACGATACCAACGATTGCGGTTAGAACTGTACCTACACCTGCCCAAATCGCATAAGCTAGGCTTAAAGGTAAAACTCTGAGACTTATGGACAAACTATAAAATGCGATTATAAAACCAATAATAACACCTATAGTAGGCAATATTTGTGTGAACCCTTCTGACATTTTCAGCATAGTTGTACCTATTACTTCGCTTATAATAGCTACCCCTAGTACCCAAAAACCCTTATTCTTGTTCATAACATTTCCTCCAAGCTCTAATGAGATCCACCAGAAAGTTTCATAATGACTACTCCACCAATGATAAGAATCAGGCCGAGTAATTTCTTCAGATTGAAGTTTTCTTTATAAATGATGACTCCAATTAACGCAGTTAAAGCCGTACCTACCCCCGACCAAATAGCATAAGCCGTCCCTAGTGGAATCGTTGAAAGCGCTAAAGAAAGACAATAAAAGGCTGAACCCATGCCGAGTACAACTCCTATTGAAGGTAAAATCTTTTTAAACCCGTTAGAAACCTTAAGCATGGAGCTACCAAATACCTCGCAGATAATCGCTGTTGCCAGTAACACATATGAATTCAACAATAGCCCCTCCTTACTCCGTCATGTTTATTAATTCTTGAATTACTTTATCTCGTAAATCCTTATCTAAAGCTCCTAATCCGAACATTTCTGAATACCATAAACCGTCCGCTGCCAGCCTGACAATTGTGGAACGTACAGGATCTATTCCATCGTTCTCTATATTGTTTTGCCATACTGAGTATTGGTCTTGAAATTTCTTAAGGATATCCGGATTCGTAAAAAGAGCAGCCGAAAGCGCTGTGCTAATCTCTTGCTCTTCCTTAAGATCGTCGTCAATCGCCTGAACAAACGCTCGTCCCCACTTCCCCGTTTCTCTAGATGCATTACCTACTCTTTCTTGAACATTACTGAAAAAATCGCTTGTTAACTCTTCCACCATACTTTTTATTAATGCTTCCTTATTCGGAAAATGGTGCAGCAGTCCACCTTTACTGACCCCGGCTTCTTTGGCAACGGCTTCAAGCGTAAGCTTCTCCACCCCATTATTTTTAACCACAATAGAAGCTGCTAATAAAATACTACTTCGTTTTGAATTACTGTTCACAATAATCACCTCTGCTATTTACTATACCGTCTGGACGGTTTTATTGTCAAATAAAAAATCATTACCTTCGATCAAAAAAAGCCTGGTAATCCAGGCCTCCAACATTTTTAAAGCAATTACATTAAATTTTTAATATACCAAGCATCACAAGCAAAATGCTCCGACCCAGCCAGCGGTTCATCCAAAAGCTCAAATCCATTTTTCATATAGAAACGGTTAGCTGCGTGCATGTTTTGAAGTGTCTCCAAATAACATTGGTTGTAATGAAGCTTAGCAAAGTCCAACGCTGTATTTAAAAGTTCTTTGGCTATCCCGTTACCTCTAATCGACTGAGATAAATACATTTTTTGCAACTCACATATTTTGTCATCATTCCCGAAAGGAGCAATTCCACAACCTCCTAATACTTCCCCTCCCTCTTCAATAACCCAATAAGCCCGATTCTCACTATTATTATAATAATCTGATAAATGATGCAGGCTGTCATCCTCCCAGGCTAGACCCGCGCGATTCCCGCCAAACTCAATTAGGCAGTCCCTGATGACCTTTTCAATGGAGCTATTATCTTTCATTTGTAATAGTCGGATATTCATGAGTAACGTTCTCCTATCTTTCGATTAGCTTTCTTCAGTTATTATATTGTATCAAGCTTCAGAATGGATAATTATAATGGGTTTCAAACATAATAAAGAGAAATTTATTTAGGAGGAGCTTCAATGAAAATGGTAGCTAAGCAACTCTCGATTGCAGCATTAGGTGGGGTTCATGAGATTGGTAAAAATATGTATATCCTGCAATACGCAGATGATATTGTTGTCATTGATTGCGGCTCTAAATTCCCAGATGAAAGTCTCTTAGGGATTGACCTGATTATTCCTGATGTTTCGTATTTATTAAATAATATTGATAAGGTACAAGCGTTGGTGGTGACGCACGGACATGAGGATCATATCGGTGGGATTCCTTACCTGCTTAAACAGTTAAATATCCCAATATATGCTTCCCGTTTAACCTTAGGATTAATCGAAAATAAACTTAGGGAACATGGAATTTTACGACAAACGAAACTCCATTGTATTAATTCAGAATCCACTTTAACCCTGGGAGCCATTACTACAACATTTTTTAATACAAATCATAGTATTCCAGATTGCCTTGGCGTAGTATTCGATACACCTGAAGGTACCGTAGTTCATACGGGAGACTTCAAATTTGACATGACGCCCGTCAACAAACAGTATCCAGATATACATAAAATGGCCGATATTGGGAAAAACGGAGTAAAGATCTTGCTGTCAGAAAGCACTAATGCTGAGCGTCCTGGCTTCACCCCATCTGAAAAACTTGTTGGCGCTCACATAGAAGAAGCCTTTTTAAAAGCAGAACGTAGAATTTTTATTTCTACCTTCGCCTCAAATGTACATCGTCTACAGCAGATCATTGATGCTTCTCATTTAACTGAACGTAAATTGACCTTACTTGGCAGAAGTATGGTAAATGTAGTCAGAGTGGCCCAAGAGCTCGGTTATTTGAACATTCCGGACGATATGCTGATCGAACCTGCAGAAGCTGCTAAGCTCCCTCCGGCACAGGTAACTGTTTTATGTACAGGCAGTCAAGGAGAGCCCATGGCCGCACTATCCCGCTTAGCGAACTCAAGTCATCGATTGATGGAGATCCAGGCTGGGGACACGGTGCTGCTCGCAGCCAATCCCATCCCGGGAAATGAACGGAATGTTTCAAGGATTGTCGATAATTTATATATGCTGGGTGCTAAAGTCATCTATGGTTCACGCAGTGAGCTTCACGTCTCCGGGCATGGCAGCCAAGAGGAGCTTAAGCTAATGCTCACTCTAATGAAACCTGAATACTTTATTCCGATTCATGGTGAATACCGTATGCTGCATCATCACAGCTTGTTAGCGGAGGCGGTAGGCGTCAAACCGGAAAATATCTTTATTCTAAAAAATGGAGACATCGTCGAGTCTAAGTCTGGTGTTGTCCGCCAATCCGGTCGAGTGACTGCTGGGCAAATTCTAGTGGATGGCCTTGGGATCGGTGATATTGGAAATGTTGTGCTTCGCGATCGTCGCCAGCTGTCAGCAGACGGCATCCTGATTACAGTGATTACACTGAGCCAAACCGATGGACGTCTATTAAACGAGCCAGACACTATTTCCAGGGGGTTCGTTTATGTCCGTAACTCCGATAATTTAATGGACGAGATCAACCAGCATGTAACATCGACCCTTAAAAAAATGAACGAAACGGATCTCGGCCAATGGAATATCATCAAGCAGACCATCAAAGAATCATTAAGTAAGTTCCTATACGAGAAAACGAAACGACGGCCAATGATTCTTCCAATCATCATTGAGGTTTAGTAAAAAGGAGCTCCCGTTGGGAACTCCTTTTCTTTTCATATCCAGTTGTAGAGGATAGATTTTAACTAAATTGCGCCCATATATTCATCTTGATACATTCTGTCGCCATATTCCGTTGAATATTAATAATTTGCTCCAATTGGGAAACTCGATCTTGAAGCTTTAGGTTAGTTGGATCCGTTTTTAACTGTGCGGCCAATGAAAAGTATTGAGGCACTTCCCAGACACTACGTAAAGCAGTGCCTAAACAATAACCATATCTTGCAAGGGACTCGTCCCCCTGCCATCCTGTATCTTTTAATCCCTTCATATAGTTTTGGAATAGAGACTCTTTATATTCCTCGTAGCGGTGATTAGGAAAAACTCCTAAGCTCATATTTACGCCAAACATTTTGCCAAGGTCTTCGCCTATCCCCGATATACTCATAAATTGCCAGTCAATTAATATTAGCCGTTCGCCGTCCGTATCACTTTGAGTTAGCAGCATATTCATTTGACTGAGGTCTTGGTGTGCAAGCACTCGCGGCAAGCTATTCAAAGAACGTAAGCTTCTGTCAATCTGGTCTGTGAAGTCTTGGAACCATGTCCAGATACTACGTTCATTATCATTATGTAATTGATTTATATATTTTGCTGGATTAGGGGCGTAGATTTTACTCGAGGTCGTCCATGATTTGAGCCAGTTTTTGCAAATCCACTTCTCATCAGGAATTTTCTTTCCTGTCAGATAAGTTCCATTGAAACGACCTAACTGCTCAGCGATATAATTAAACTGTTCCTTTGTATAGGCATATTCCCCATCAATTCGTTCCATCCATAACCATACGGTACCATCTGCTTGTTCCTCAACAAGATAACACTTAGCTGCCTTGATTGAGCTAGGAAGCTCTTCGAGAATCTTGGATTCAAAGACTAGGGCTTCTCGTCGCCAGTAATTGTGATGCTGAAGATTATCTTTCTCCGCACTATCTGGCTTGATTATCTTTAATATGATTGACCATGGAAGCTGCTTATGATTAATAGATGCAAAACCGCTTAGACGAAAGATACCCGCTGTTGTAAAATTAGGTGTTTTATAATCTAAATCTTCACATGTAAAATTGACTATCTTTGCTTCGGATTCTTCAAAAATCCGCTGAATACAGGTGTTAAGCTGATCTATTTTATTCTCTAGCACATAGACCCTCCCTGTCTCTGTTTAGATCCCGTTCTATTCCACTAAAAAAGCCTATGGAGCGTAACAGATTCGTTATCACTCATAGGCTTGTTCATCAAAGACTTGCTTATTAGAATACTTTCGTTGTCCAATCTTCGCAATTCCAGATATCGGTTACGATGTCCTGATAAAAATCGGGTTCGTGAGAAATCATAAGAATGCTTCCTTTGTATGCTTTTAGAGCGCGTTTCAGTTCATCTTTGGCATCGATATCCAAATGGTTCGTCGGCTCATCTAATACGAGAATATTAGTTTCGCTATTAATGAGCTTACATAGACGCACTTTAGCTTTTTCCCCACCACTTAGTACAGCAATCTTACTCTCAATATGCTTCGTGGTTAATCCGCATTTAGCAAGGGCAGCACGTACTTCGAATTGTGACAGAGACGGGAATGTATCCCAGATTTCCTCAATACAAGTCTTGTAATTGCCTTCCTTCATCTCTTGCTCAAAATAACCAATCTCCTGATGGTATCCACGTTCTACCGAACCGGACAAAGCAGAGATTTCACCTAAAATACTGCGCAGCAATGTTGTTTTACCAATTCCGTTTGCCCCAACCAACGCGATCTTCTGTCCACGCTCCATCAACAAATTAAGCGGTCTGGACAATGGAGAGTCGTAGCCGATAACCAATTCTTTTGCTTCGAAAATCATCTTGCCGGCAGTTTTACCTTCTTTAAAGTTAAACTGTGGTTTCGGTTTCTCCTTGGCAATCTCGATGATCTCCATCTTGTCGAGCTTCTTCTGTCTGGACATCGCCATGTTACGGGTAGCCACGCTGGCTTTGTTACGAGCTACGAAATCCTTCAGCTCTGCTATTTCTTGCTTTTGGCGATTATAAGCAGATTCAAGCTGTTGTTTTCTCATTTCGTAGACTTGTTGGAACTGCTCATAATCACCCACATAACGGGTCAGCTTTTGATTTTCCATATGGTAGATCAGGTTGATAACACTGTTCAAGAATGGCATATCGTGTGAGATCAGAATAAAAGCATTATCATACTCTTGAAGGTAACGTCTCAGCCATTCAATATGCTGCTCATCCAGATAGTTCGTAGGTTCATCGAGGAGCAAAATATCTGGTTTTTCAAGCAATAGCTTAGCAAGCAAGATTTTGGTACGTTGACCACCACTAAGATCCGCTACGTCGCGATCCAATCCAATATCAGTGATCCCTAGTCCACGCGCGGTTTCTTGTACTTTCGCATCAATCATGTAAAAATCTTGATTTGTAAGTGTATCTTGGATGGTACCTACTTCTTCCAGCAGCTTTTCCAGCTCTTCAGGTGAAACGTCACCCATTCTGCCGTACATATCGTTCATCTCTTGCTCAAGATCAAACAGGTATTGAAAAGCACTTCTGAGTACGTCTTGAATCGTCATTCCTTTGGTCAGCACTGCATGCTGATCGAGGTAGCCAACACGCACCCGCTTGGACCATTCGACTTTACCTTCATCAGGTTGCAGTTTGCCTGTAACAATATTCATAAAAGTGGATTTTCCTTCGCCGTTAGCGCCGAATAATCCGATATGCTCGCCTTTTAGGAGACGGAATGAAACATCCTTAAAGATCGCACGATCTCCAAAGCCATGACTTAATCCTTCAACATTTAATATGCTCATTTATGGACACCTTTTTCTTATTTTTCTCGCTATATTATAAGCAGGATTAACTAAAAACTCAATGGAGAAGCAAAAAAATATCATTTTATGGACTAATTTGCGAGCAAATTTAGTTTTGAGAACCGTCACTTGCCGAGAATGGGATTACGCTGGCGATTGCTCGTCATCTTTTATATGATAGTATGCATAGATACACATTAGAGTTGACTTGAGAACTAAGGAGAATTAAAAATGAATAAACTTGTATTTTTTCTTGGTCCAGCTGGTGCAGGCAAAACAACGTTAGCTAAAGCGATTGCTTCACGGCGCAAAATACCTTTTTTCGATATGGATATCCTACTACGGCCTGCTGCTGACGCGATAATGACTTTACACGGACTGGATCCGGCAGATAGAGACTCAGCAGAGTACAAAAGGTTATGCCGCGATTTAGGTTATCGAATCACTATGGATGCTGCGCTGGATAATATAAGCTTGGACGTCGATGCTTTTGTAGTGGGTCCCTTTACCAAAGAGGCGGCCAATCCTGACTGGATCAGCCATGAGTTAGCTCGGATCGGGCGTTCCCTTCAAGATGTTGAGGTCAAGGTTGTCTTGGTAGGGTTAGCCAACGAGGAATTGTACCGGGAACGAATTCAAGACAGACAATCACCACTAGATGAATGGAAGTTCCAGCATTGGAATGAATTCCGCACTTCTCTTGGCAACCGTACGGTAGAATGGCCGCTCCCGGCTGAAAATATTGCGTTGATCGACAATTCTAATCCGGATATTACTGCTACTACTGCGGCAATAGAGCAATTTATTTACGGCTAGACTTTCGGACCCAGATGACGTTATTTCCACTTTTATCACCTTTTGCGCAGAGTTTCGGACCCCAGTGCAGCTATTCGTTAGAAAAGAGTGCTTGGGGAGTGTTTTTCGTGCCAATAGCGACGATGCGGTCCGTTAGGATTGCAAAAATGCGAAAATGCTGCGTTTAGGGTCAGCTGAGTCCGTTAGCTGCTGCATCCCCCGTAAAATAATGACATCAAACGATGTTAGATGTTTGGACAAAGAGTTTTGGTTAGACTATCGGACCCAGTTGACGTTATTCCCAGAATTCTTTTATTGAATATACTTCTGACTGACTAAATCATCAGCAAGCACCGCGGTGGGTATCACAAATTCAACTGAGCCCATATAACCCGGTGCGACATCGTATTTATTAAACACAATCACAAGCTTACCTTCGGTATTGATATAAAAGCTTTGATCCTTCGTAATGGAGGTAAACTGATCCGTTGGCACATCATCGCCATACTCAGGGATCCAGTAAACTTTCTCAGAGTCTGCTTTCATTTGAGCAATCATCTGTTCTTTAATATTTTCGCTGATGCGTTCAATGTATTGATCATCTTTAAATAGCATTGGCAATGTAATAAGGATCTGGTTCACTTTGTCTATCGTATCAAAAGTAACTTCCATTGAAGATGAACCAGCGGTTTCCTCAACATATCTGCCAATGGAGAAAATGCGCTCATTATCCGTTTTCACTTCATAACCTACATCCAGCCCCAAATGGCCCCCACCTTGTTCCTTCAACGCTTCGATCTCCGCTTGGAACTTTTCGTATAGTGCTTTATTCTCACTTAAATATTTGCTGTTCAATCCAAGCTCCAGTTCTTTGTTTTCCATATCCGTAACGGCTGGAACCTTGATATTTGCATCGTAGTTCTCTTCTTCTACAACGTATTCTTTAATAGTCAGCACTTTTATTATCCGATCAACGCCTGGAATGGAAGATAATGCACTAGCTACGGTTGTACTGGTGTTTATGGCTACTAGAAAAATAACTGCGGCCGCACCAACACTAGCCACCCACTTAGTTGTCGTGTGTTTTTTTCTGTTGGCTTTAAGTGACTGCTTTATAGAACGGTTTACAATCAAATCAAGTTCTTCCGGAATGGGAATATCGGTATACTCTTTATGTAATTCTTGTATTCTTTCGTCCATCTTACTTTATCTCCTTTAAGGCTTCATCATTCAGCTTCACCCGCAATAACTGAAGGGCCTGATACAGCCTTGTCTTTATTGTATTGGTGTTCTCGTTAAGAACTTCAGCCACTTCATTAATCTTCATATCCTCAAAATATCTAAGCACAATCACACTTCGGTATTTCGCCGGCAGCTCTTCCAGTGTTCTTTTCAAATCCATATCTGTATAGCTATCCTCAACAGCCGGACTATAGGTTTCTATTATCTCTGGCTCCATCGTCTGAACTTTCTTGTTTCTGCGCAAAAAGTCTAAGGAAGTATTCACGACAATCCTGTAAAACCAGCTTTTCACAGCATCGTGATCCTTTAGCAAATCCATTCGTGTCATCGCTTTATAAATAGAATCCTGCACAATGTCGAGGGCATCCTCTTTGTTTTTCACATAACTGTAAGCAAGCCGGTATACATTTTCTTTGTTTTCTTTGATACATCGCGTCAATATTTTCTCGGTTTTCCTATTCAACATGGTCGATTATCCTTCTCTGTTTATGATCTGGTGTTGTAACAGGAGTAAGACGATTGGTGAGTATAAAAAAGTTTGGAAATTTCAAATAAATTATTTATTATCTTTTTCCAAAGCTTTAATTAGAATTGATGCATAATACTTGGCACCCTCGCGTTTCAAATGAACACCATCTTTGTAGAAGTAGTCGTCTTTTCCTTCACTAGCTGAGTACCAGTCTACTATGGTCGTATTCCTGAATTCACTGGAAACTTTTGAAAGGGTGGAATTCACAGTCTGCTCCCACTTTCTCGGCACACGTGTATTGACCAAAATAATCTGCTCCACATCGCTTAACGAGTTTAGTAGTTTACGTAATTGCTTGGAGTTAAAAGCTCCATTCGTCCCCAGCTCTATGATCATCCGCTTCCCTAACCGCCCTTGTGCTCTAAGCTGATCAACTACCTCCTGTGCCTGCATCATCTGTCTGCCAACCTTTCCATCGATGACAATACCAGGGAGACTTTCTACTAAAAACGGTGCTGCATCCAAAATGACAGAATCACCAATGGCCGTAATATTCTTTCCGGTTTGATTTTTCCCGGTTACCGCTATGTTTCCTTCTGGTTCAACTTGTTTTTCTTCAGTGTCAGGGTTTGGCTTCTCTACATCAGTGGTATCTTTTTCTACGGGTGGTGCTAATAAGTTGTAGTCTATTGGATCTTGCCCTGTTCCCTCTTGCTGTACATTCTGCTTATCTGCAACTTCGATTGTAGGCGTGTCAGATTCAGCATTGGATAAATATCCATTGCAGGCAATCGGAATAAGAATCAAAAAGATCATGGTCATAAGAAAGACTGGGCGGTAGCTGCGGCGTTGTTTTGCACTCCAATGGTTCCAAATGTTTTTTAATGATCCCCGCCGGAGCGGCTCCTCCACATATTTGTATGATAAGGCTGCCAGTAGAAAACTTCCTGCTAACTGAAGGATAATACGAAGCACGCCGCTCTCATCTGGATTCCCATTAGGGCTGGTGAGAATAATTACGGGATAATGCCAAAGGTATAAGCTATATGAACGTATACCTATCCATCGCAAAGGTTTCCAGCCCATTTTCCGTCCAAGAGAACTGGCAGGATGAGCAAGCACGGCAATCACTACTGCAGTAATGATAGAGATGATCAAAAATCCACCACGATATAGTGATTCATCAAACTCGTCAATCCGGTAAACTAGCACCATTAATACCAGCAGTCCCAGAGCACCAATAATATCAAACATATAGCGAGATCTTTCTGTGACTGTATTTTTAAGTTTCTGACTAGGCCATGCAACGGCAAGCGCCGCTCCAATTAGAAGTGCAAATATACGAGTATCTGTTCCATAATAGACCCTGCTTGGATCTGTGCCCGGTACATAGAACATAGCCATGGCTAAAGCTGAGACAGCAGCACAAGCCAGAATCCAGGCAATAAGTTTACCTCGACGAGGTATAATCTTTAGTCCTAATACGAGCAGCAGCGGCCATAGAATATAAAACTGTTCTTCAATAGAAAGTGACCATAAATGTCCGATCGGTGAAGGAGGTCCAAAGCTTTCGAAGTACGAAACATCATGAAATATTAACCACCAGTTATTAACGTAAAATAGTGATGACATAAAATCTCCTGTCAGCCCATTTAATCTCGTAGGATCTATGATTAAGAGCCATATGGTGACAACGATCAGCATGACTATCGTCGCAGGCAGCAACCTCCGTGCTCTACGTATCCAAAAGTCCAGAAGGTCCAATCTTCGATGACGCTCCCATTGGTTAATGATTTGGTCTGTGATGAGATAACCCGAGATCACAAAAAAGATTCCCACTCCCAGCAGTCCACCCCCAGCCCATTTCAAATTCAAATGATAGGCTATGACAGCGAGTACGGAAAAAGCTCTTAGTCCATCAATACCAGGCATATAACGCTTGTTGTCATTCATTCTGTTTCAGTCCTTACCCTTTATTTGTTGTTCATAGGCAGGACGCAGGAGCAGCTCAAAAAGTTCTTTAAACTGGCTAATCTGTTATCAAAAGTAAAAAAACACCCGCGCAAGAATTACCCTGCGGGATGTTTTTAATAATTCCAACTACTTTTACAAACTTCTAAAAGGTTATTTCTGAACTTCAACCTGTAGAATTTCTGATACAAATTGAACAGGCACATAGGTTTTGTTATCTTGCAGAACAGGTGCAGCACCTAAAGCTTTAGGAGTCATTTTTGCGAAAAAGTATGAATCTTTGTTAAGCGTAACACTTGTCCACTGTGCTCCTTTCATCAACTCAGCGGTTTTGGTAGACTGATTCCATTTCAATTCATAGTTTAGTTGACTGGCCACATCACGAAGCGATACCATGAGCACGCCTTTCTTATTCGTGAAAGTAGCTACTTTTTTCAAATCTAGCTTAGTTGTATCCGTTGAACTATGATTTAAGCTGAACCGAAACTCTGGTGAACCTACATAACCTGGCGCAATGCTGTATTTAGGGAATACGATGACTAAGTTACCTTTATCGATATAGAACGACTGCTCAGTTGAAGTTCCTGTGTACTCTTCTAAGAAATATTTATCTGAATCCTTTTTAATCGCTGCCAGAATATCTGCATCGAGCTTCTCTTTGTAGTTAGCTCCCAGTAGATCCGTTAGTGCAACAGGTTCTGCCTCAGCTATATTTTTCACATTATAAGTATCGATCCGCGGCATGCTTGTTCCACCTTCAGAACCTTCAGTAGTAACAGTCAAGGAGATAACGCCTGCTGGAGAACCTGTTCCATCTGATTTCAGATCATAAGTAATGTAAAGAGTATAAGGATGAAATTCCATTTGATCAGCCTGTGCTTTTTTGCCCATTTCTGCGGCGTCTTTCTCCCACTGTGCCAGATCCTTTTCAGCATGAGAAAGGATAATATCGTTCAGTTCATCTTGATAATGAGTATCCAGCATTCCTGTTAGCTGTGGTACTTTTAAATCTGCAATCAGGTATTTACTTGTTGTGTTAAGTACTTTTTCTTGTACTTTAATGCCAGCAAGGGCTGGTGTCTTGGACGGTAAAGCCGCAGAAACATTAGCTGTTACTTGTGTGGAAACCATAGCATGAACCGGTAAAGAAGCTGCACTCACTCCCATAATGGCTACACATCCAACTGCACTCATTTTAAATAGATTTTTTGTTCTTTTGTTCATATCTCGTCATCCTCCATCTCTATTTATAAGTGCCTTCCGATGACACTCATTAGCTAGGACGCAGGAGGAACTCTAAAAAGTTTGCTGGTTTTCTAATTTAAATATAATTTCTTCAACTTCTGTACCCCGTAACTCTACGTAAAAAGGCTGCACCTTATCATTTAGACAATACTCCAGCCGCAGTCTGAGGTTTTTCCATGTGACCATTTCCAATGCTTGTTCTATCGAAAAAAAACCAACTTCTAAGCTCTCGGAACTAGTAGCAGGTTCGCCGCCGATGGCTTTCCCTAGAAATAGGTTAGTACAAATAGATCGATCAACATTTTGAAAAACTCCGCAGAACTTATTTATCTCTATATCAATGCCCGATTCTTCTTTGGCTTCCCTGATTGCTGCTTCTATAAGGGACTCCTCCTCTTCAACCTGTCCGCCTGGCATCTCCCAGCCTCTGCGTGGACCTTTTATTAATAAGATTTCTTCTTGATCATTGAATACAACTGTAGCTGCTGAAAGAATATGTTTTGGGGGATTCATATCCATTGTTACCTCGCTTTAAATTTATTCTAAGCCCTAATTAATTCTGAATACAGGTCCTTTGGGTGAGAAAGGCAAGTCATTTCCCTTGGGCAAAATATAAGCATGGTCTCTTTTAATGGTCAGCTTGTCACAATAACCATCTGTAATAATTAGAATCGGTCCTTTTTTCGGAAAATCCTCAGCTTGTTGAATCAAATCAATAGCTGGTTGTAAGATCGTTCCCCCTCTTCCCTTCACTTGTACCCGATCCGCGATAGCCTCGGGGGGCATGTAACCTGCATCATAAGGACAAGCATCACAAAAGATAATCCGCGCAAAAGGAACATCACGGGCCTGCGCATAACTTGAAATGGCCCCTAATGCTTTGGCCAGAAGCTTTTTATCCATTGAGCCTGAGGTATCTAAAATAACTCCAAAAGTACGGCCATCATCTGCAGCACCGCTATGAACCCACTGTGGTCGAGGGATATCAGGCGTAGAAGATTGACGTCTGCTAATTCGTGAATAAGATCTGGTCTTCTCAAGTGGTGAAAAATAATGATCAAACCACCGAGCAAGCTCTACATCCCATTTTATAGGCGGCTGGCCTAGCGCTCTAATCTCTTCAACTAGGCCTGATGGCAAAAGACCGCGGCTTTGCTCTTCATGATACATCAGTCCTTGTTGCATAGCATTTTTACAGAAATCATCTAACGTCTGTCCTTCTCTCGCATCCCAAAAACTTGATGAACCGTTATCTAAAATGTCACCAAGTCCATTTCCTCTCAAGGTTGCCAGTTTCTTATAAGTGCGGATATCTCCGACCATACGATCATAAATCGTTTCAGCAGATAAACCTTTAAGCTCAGGATCTAATAAGATTCCAATTCGCGGATACTCCCCTACACTCATTTCTACTAGCCATAGATTTATTACGTAGTCACAAGCTACATTCCAAAGATAATGATCCCGGCCAAGACACCGCTCGTGATGCTGAAGCCCCGCATGCAGAAGCTCATGCGCCATCACGAAAATACACTCCTCGTCGTTTAGTCCGGCTGCAGGGTTCATAAATATTTTGCGATCAATAACGTCAATGGCAGCTATGGAAATATCAAATCGCCGACATATTGCTGGATCTTCTATAATCTCAAAGCCGGCGGCAAGCGCACCTAATAAAGGATATCTGTCCATAAACCATCGTTTTGCACGTTGTGGAGCTGTTAATGAAAGTGCAGGGTCACTAATAGTATTAGCATGGCCTCCAGCAACACTTACTGCATTCGTCACAGCATTAGATAACCCATAAGCAAAATAGGCTTCCCAATCCGGTGGTTTTCCCCAGTATCTTTTGGTGGTTTCTCTAACATTCATATCCAGTTTTGAAACACCCGCAGTCCCAAAATATCTGGAGGTGTCCGGAATTCCTTTTATCATAAACTGCTCGTAAAGCTGTTGTTCATCTTTAATTGTAAGATCAATTCGCGACTCCATATCTGCGGGTACTTTCCCAAACTTCAAGTCATTTAAAAACTTTGCTATGTACACATCACATGCAACGTTCCACGCCACTTGATTCTCTTTAATCTTTAAATGTCCAAGACCTAAATGAAGAAAACAATGTGCCAAAACGTACATCCATTCAGCAACCTCGCCACGCCGTTTAGGATGAGTGTAAATATAACCGTTATTAGTGACAATTGCCCAGCCGTCTTCAGGATAGGGACTATTTTCATTATGAATAATCGAAGCTCGAACAGATAACGGCGCAAAAATAGGATGATCCGCGAGTAACGAACATGCTTCATTAAAATTTTTCAAAGCGGGATTATCTGGAGTTGTTTTTTTAGCCATATTTACCCCCGCTCTTTTATTGCAAGACGTGGTAAATCACGTACAATTTCAACCATTAACCAATCTGGAATATTATCACTTTGCTCCTGCTTAGCAACTACTAGCTGTGCAATTTCAAAGCTAATGACGGACAGGTCTTTAATCAGCTTTTTAACAGTGTGTGCAAATTGGCGATGTCCATCTCGTACGTTATCTTTAATCGGAGGGAGTTCTTTGATAATCTGGGCACGCAAGGATTGCGCCAGGAAATACAGTAGATCCCGATCTTCTGGAGCCGTTGGAAATGAGGATTTACCATCTATAATTTGATTAAGTTCATATTTTCCAGTTAGATTTTTATAAAAAGCCCTGAATTGTGTGGCGTGAGAAGGTGTCAGTGAACCATTCGCTAAAATCCCCACGGTATCCACATTTATATCATCGCCAAACTCATGTAGTGCATCACTAAGCATATGCCAAGAGCGTGGCGTAGAGAAAGGCTCTTCAGTCTTTGGAGGTGCACTCCACAAATGATCGGGACGCAATTCCAGATATTCAATAACCATGGGATGAATGCTATGCTCATATGCCCAAGAGATCCAATTCTGAAACGATACATTTAACTGTATATGGAACATCCGATTGATAAGCGCGGAGGACATAGGTTTAACAATTGCACTATCTTGTGCACGGTTACCAGCTCCTATTACTATAGAGCCCTCAGGTAGGTGATAATCGCCGATGCGGCGTTCGTGGATGAGACTATAAAAAGCTTTTTGCACTTCTTGAGAACAGGCATTAAGCTCGTCCAGGAACAAACAATAAGGTTCATCCCGAGCAATCATTTTTGGAGGACAGAATTGGCTCTTACCGTTAACGATTTGCGGGACTCCAATGATGTCTTCAGGTGCTAATTGAGAACCTAATAGAGACACGCAAGGAAGACCCACCTGATCAGCAAAAGCTTCTACTAGCGAAGATTTCCCAATACCAGGCGCCCCCCAGATAAAAACAGGGCGAATCACAGAAACGTTAAGAAGTACTTGCATAAGTTGAATAGGTGTTACAGGAGTTGCTAGATTCAAATAAATGCTCCTTTTTTAAAGTAATGATAATAACGATAACTATACACAGTATAACAAATAATTCATTAGCTCAGGAACGAACCTCAACAACAATATTATCAACCCACTCTATTTCATTCAAAAAAACAAACCTTTGCTTGACGAGATATAAAAAAGGATGATATATTGTTTCACGCTTTAATAATTAAGTGGTTAATCATTTAGTTGTTATCTAAAATTTAATGGAATTACTTATTCCGCCCTATTTCATAACTTTAGGAGGCGTGATTTGCCTAATAATGAAGATTTTCTTCAGATTTCTACTATGTTCAAATCCTTTTTAAAAGGAATCTCTCAAGATTGGAACAAACAAGACTACCCCCTAAATATTACACAGTTCAAAACCCTCAGGACTTTATCTAAGAACGGTCCACAAAACGTATCACAGATTGCTGCAGCTCTTGGTATTACCTCAGCAGCAATTACAGGCGTAACAGACCAATTAATCGCTGAAGATTACGTAAATAAGGAACGAGCCAAGGATGATCGAAGGGTGGTACACATCACCATTACGCAGAAAGGAGAAGCAACGATTAAAGAGGTGCAGGAACGCCATCAAGAACTTATGGAATCTTACTTTAAGATACTGCCCGATGAAGATATTGAGCATTTAAGAAGAATTTTCGCAGTAATAATTTCTGATTTAGACAAGAGATAAAATTTAAAAAGTGGCGGGGAAACAATCGAATGGAACATTTATCCAGTAAACGAAAACTTAGTATTATGATAGCTATTATGGCTGCAATGCTGTTCGCAGCGATTAATCAGACAATTACAAGTACTGCTATGCCGCGTATAATCGCAATTCTTGATGGCATGGATTACTATACTTGGACTATTAACATTTATTTATTAACATCAACAATAGCAACCGTTCTTGTCGGTAAGTTATCTGATATGTTCGGACGTAAACCCTTTCTATTAGCAGGTATTCTATTATTTATGGTTGGGGCTTTCCTGACAGGAACATCTTCCGATGTTTATCAGTTTATCATTTATCGTGGGATTCAAGGGATAGGTGCAGGTATTATTCAGTCCACCGCATTTACTGCTGTAGGTGACTTATTCCCTCCGCGTGAACGTGGTAAATGGATGGGTTTGATGATGGCCGTATTCGGCTTCTCCAGTGTGCTTGGACCAACGCTTGGAGGCTTTTTGATCGATAATATGGATTGGCATTGGCTGTTCTGGATCTTCCTACCGCTTGGTGTAGTAGCCTTCGTAATGATTCTTACCTTATTTCCTAAAGGGAAACGCGGGGAGTCAACCAGCATTGACTATTTAGGTTCCTTGCTAATGACAACTACCATCGTGCCTCTACTGCTTGCCTTCACCTGGGCAGGTACAGAATATGATTGGGGTTCTTCGCAAATTCTCGGCCTGTTGGCGGGAACGGTCGTTTCAGCACTACTCTTTATTTTTGTCGAATCCAAAGCTAAAAATCCAATACTCCCGCTTCATCTATTTAAGAATAGTGTAGTTACCATATCTAATATTATTGGTTTTATTATGAACTTCGGTATGATGGGGGCTATGATCTATCTTTCCTTCTTCGTACAAGGTGTTCTGGGGATCTCCGCAACCTATGCAGGGTATGTTACTATGCCAATGTCGATCGTTATGGTTGTAGCCAGTGCCCTTACCGGACAAAAGATGGCCAAGAAAGGGAAGTATAAACGTTACGCATTAATTGGAATCCCGATTATGATTGCTGGTATGACAATTATGGTATTTATGAATAATGTACCGATGGCTGTCCTAAGTATGATTGTGTTTGGTCTTGGGTTGGGATTGGGGATGCCAGTATTCTCACTAGCTACTCAAAATGCGGTTTCACACACAGAACTGGGTGTAGTAACGGCCTCCTCACAATTATTCCGTAATTTAGGCGGTACGATCGGTATCGCAGTCATGGGTACCGTTATGTCAAATAGTCTTACGAAAAACTTGAAGGAAGCTCTACAATCGTCCTCAGCACCGGATTTCACACAGATTGATCCAAAACTTGCTGAGCAAATGCTCTCCTTCGCTAATCCACAGGCATTAATGAACAAACCATTGCTTGAACAGACTCAAGCTAGTCTGCCAGCCGATGTACAGCCTGTTTTCTTACAAATGATTGAGGGTATCCGTGATGCTTTAGGACAGACATTGTCATCCGTATTCTTAACCGGGACCATTGTGCTTGTTGTAGCTTTCGTGCTTGTCTTCTTCCTGAAGGAGCTTCCACTTCGTACTTCTAACCAAATGCCAGTTCCTGAGGAAGCTGAACAGGACCCGTCAAACATAAAATCTTCAAAACTTGCAGTGGATAAAGCCTAACCGCAAATTACTTTGAAGCTGACTATAAAACAACAAAAACTGCAACCTGCTCATGCGTAACTGAGTAAGTTGCAGTTTTTGTGTTGATCTATTATTTTACAGGTGAAAGCTCATCTTCTGTTACCCACTTATGATTTTTCACTTCATCTCCACCCGTAGTAGGTTTGTAATTAATCATATAGACAGTTGTTTTTTCTGCTGAGTTAATCTGAGCCGTTGCACCCTTCATATCCTTCATATGATCAGATTCCATAATAACCTCTGAGCCTGGTTGATAGGATATATCATCTGCTTCTTTTATTTCTTCATGAATAATCCACTTATGATTTGTGACCGGTTGACCTCCTGTAGTAGGTCTATAGGAAACATTATATGCTGTCGTCTCATAAGCTCCCACAATTGTCGCAATGGCTCCCTTCATCCCTTCCATATGGTCAGTTTGGATCACAGCTTCACTTCCTACTATGTAAGTAGGATTCTCCGCTACCCTCAGATCTTTTGGAACTTCACCTGAACTTGAATGTGAGTTATGTTCCATTTGTGTATCGTTAGAAGACATTTGATTGCCATAGCTATTGTCATTACTACAAGCACTTAAGCTGAAAGCAGCTGCGACGACTAGTAGAAATAATTGCTTTTTCATATAAAAGACCTCCGAAATTTTATCTGCCTATAAATATTATTTTACCCATTTCAGAAAATCACAAACGGAACTAAGGATTCACAGTTTGTAAGACAGTAATTTATTTTCCATTAAATGAGTGTTGTCTCAATGCTTAAACTATATTTATAATGTTTTCTGAAAGGAGGCTACTATAAATGAAGACTAAAATATTCAATTTGTTGCTTCTTTTGGGTCTGGTGAGCATGGCTACTATGATCGGTTCTGCTAATGCAGCTCCGGTATTAACCATAGGAAGTTCTTCAGGAGATGTATGGGATCTACAATATAGATTAAAAACCCTTGATTTCTATACTGAGCCCTTAGATGGGGTATACGGATCACAAACGAAAGCAGCGGTTGCTAAATTTCAAAAGGCCTATGGAATAAGCGCTGATGGAATTTCGGGGACAAAAACTTGGAATGTTTTAAAAAAACACACGCTTAATATTAATGAAATGGATATTTTGGCTAAAGTTATCTACAGTGAGTCTCGCGGTGAGCCTTATGTTGGACAAGTTGCAGTGGGTGCAGTAGTCATGAATCGTATACAATCTAGTCAATTTCCTGACAATATTAAAGAAGTTGTATTCCAAAAAGGAGCTTTCACAGCCGTATCTGACGGCCAGTATTGGCTTACACCCAATCAGACAGCTTATTTAGCTGCTCTTGATGCTGTTCGAGGTTGGGACCCGACAAACAATTCAATCTATTATTTCAATCCCGATACAGCAACTAGTGCATGGATTTGGTCACGTCCGCAAAACTTAAAAATTGGTAAACATATATTTGCGAGTTAAACGCTTCAAATAGTTAAGATCAATAAAAGCCACTCTAACTACGACAGTTAGATCGGCTTTTATTATTAAACCTATTCGGTTGTGTTAGAATCCATTCCAAGCACTAAAGCCATATTAATCTGCCCTACTTCGTCCTTATGGATATACCCCAATTTATTATAGATTCTGATCGCATTTCGATTTTCTTTATCAGCTGCTAGAAAACTCCGCTTGGCGCCGTTATTATTCCCCCAGCGCATACCTTCAACAGCTAACTTATATCCGATACCTTGGTTATGATATTGCGGATCTACAGCTAATTCTCTAAGCCATAACACAGGTCCCTTTTCACTTTCAAATCCGTAGATGTTCAATAAACATACTCCAACAATGCTTTTATTCAATTCTGCTACAAGAATACAAGAATGATCCGATTCATTCCATGTTTTTATGAAATCCCACTCTTCACCATAGAAACCTCTTGAAAGATTTATACATGCTTTGGTGATGATACTAACCTGTAAATAGTCTTTAGGCTCAATGTTTCTAATGAATGGTGATTCTGCTTGATCGGTGATCTTCTTTGAGATATCCTCATTCCAGAAATCAATAAATTGACTAACTACTTTGAACCCCAAAGACTCCATAAATGGCATGAGATCTGGATGTATAAATTCGATATATATTCTATGAGTTCCATCCACAGGTAATTGTATAAACTTGCTGGTCAGATCTATTAGTACAGTCCTAAATAATTCTATAGACTCTGCAGCCCAATAAATATTATGACCCTCATCAACCGATTTACATAATATAAACACACCAGGTTCATCAATAAGAATATCCTCAGACGCCTGTTGCTCCAGCTCTTCAACATCCAAATATTGCAATGAATTGTACTTATAAGCTTTTGCTTTTAGGAATGAATTCTTAAACATAACTTCGAAATCCCCTTTTATGGATTCGATAATTTTGATTGGTTATTGAATGTAAAAATCATCTTTAATTCATCATCATATGACTTTCCGCATTCCTCTAAATAACTATCACCAGTGTATTCTTTTAAAACTTTCCTCCAAAAACGCTGCGCTCTCCTATTTGTATCCGTGGGATTCGTTTGCAGCTCCCAGTTACCCAAATGAAGCTTTAAGACTTCCTTAGCTGCATATTCAGCGATCCCCTTACCACGGAAGGGCCGTAGAATAAAAAATTCATTCAAATAGAATTCACAAGCAGACGGTGTGTATGGTGGTGTAGCAACTAATGCAAACCCTACTGGAATATCATTTTCTTTTATTAAATAAGGATACAAAATGCCAGCTTTCTCCCACCAAATATCGAAGACTTTATTCTGTTCCTGCAGTGACTGTGTCTCGTCCTCCTCGAATACCCCATATCGATTAGGAATCGTCCCCCATATTTCTGATAGATCGTGTAAGTATAGTGGGTAAAGGTTGTTAATAATAAACTTCGAGGCACTGTCAGTTAAGGTGATTGTGATATTCATGTCGTTCCCTCCCTACCTTCTGTCGAATTCCTGAATATATTTATCGAGATCACTTAAAATAATTACTTCTTTTCTCAGTATAATTACGACCTCGCTCTAGTTATATGCCATATTCGATTAGAATTAATTTTTATATAGTGTCACCATTTATATTTGATAATTAAGTTAAGCGTACCTACTGTACTTCTATATACTCGTCTTAACTTTTGCGGATATCGTACAAACCTCACGCATATTATAATTGTATAAAAATGGGAGGTGCGCTCAGATATGCCGGATCCTTTTGTTTCGAGATCTCATGTATTCCGAGAAGCAGAACGATTCCTGTATATAATTGATGCATTTGAAGCCTCTTTGAATATGAATAAACAAATCGTATAGCGTTACATGAAATCTATTTAAAAGCGATTAAGTTGCAATTAGAAGCAATGACAATGATGAAAGAAGCACTATACAAAACAAAGGTTTCTAGTACAGCTATTAATGCCGCAAATAAAAAGATGGATGAAGGCGTGAAGTATGAAGGACAGTTCGTAGATGGGATCAATAAATATCGGAAAAAGTATGGTATTTAAGATTAAATTATTATTAAATTCCAAAAACCACGTCAGAGTTTCCTCTAACGTGGTTTTTTTGGATGATAAGCTATTTTTTTGAATAAACAATTTTCTTAATACTATCCCTAGATAGGCAATATTCATCTGAAAGCTGGTCAACCGTTGCACCCACAGCAAACCTTAGACAGATTTCGATGTTTCTAGATCTTAAGTATTTTCTGCTCCCTGACTTTTCGCCCCATTTTACATGCGATTCTTCAGGCTTAGGGATATAAATCATACCCCCGTTGATATATTTCTGAATTTCCTCTAATAATTCTTTTGGGAAAATCGTATCTGCATTTACATATTTCATAATCGCTCTGCTCCTTAAACTTTTTATGAGTTTGAAGGTAGCAAAGTCTATTCTTTAAACAACCCATGCACACTGCACTAGCGGTAAAATCAATTTTTCGCTCTATACAAACAACCGCCGTTGTTTATAAGTCTAGACTTTGCATAGAGCTGATCGCTAATCTTCTCACGATTGTACACCCTCCTTTTTAATGTGTAATTACTTGTTCCAAAATACGCTCTGCTGTTTTTTCTCCATTCGCAATACAATCTGGAATGCCTACACCATAATAGGAGCATCCAGCAAGGATAACATTAGGATACCTGTCTGTCATCTTCTTCTCTAAGGATACTACAATTTGATGATGAAGTTTATGGTAATTTGGCATTACATCATGCCATTTGGTCACATCGTAGGTAGCTGGCTGTCCTGTTATCCCGAGACTGGTCTGTATATCTTTCAAAGCCACCTTCAATAGTTCCTCTTCAGATAGCTTGATCAACGAATCATAATGAGGGTTTGAGCTTTTATAAAAGAGTCTGACAAGCAGACGCTGTTGTCCTGACGTATGCTCCCACTTGCGACTTGTCCACGTACACGCATTACATAGAACATCATCGCTGTTGGCAGTGATGAACCCTGTGCCATTCGCAGGCAGCTGACTGTCGGGGATATCAAATCCTAAATATACACTAATCATAGAACTATTATATAACTGATTGAAATCTTCATTTAGTTCTTCGTCTTGAAGTAGCGCTTGTGCAGTAGAATGCATCGTTCCAAGTACGACAACATCGGAGTCTATGATTCGTCCATCGGCCAAAGTTACCCGGCACTGCTCTCCACGCTTCTCAATTCTCTCGGCACGAATCCCTTTGATGATCTCCGAATTAGAAAGATGTTCTTCCATAGAGTCGATCAAGACAGATACACCTCCCTTGAATGACATGAACTTCTTATCGCCATTTCCTTGAAATTTGGCTTTATTAGCGGATAAGCCCTGAATAATACTGCCGTATTCATTCTTATAATCAATCAAATAAGGCAGCGTCGAGGCAATTGTAAGTTCGCTTAGCTTCCCGGAATATACACCTGAAAGAACAGGTGAAATTTGCTTCTCGACAAGTTCTTTTCCAAAGAAAGCTTCTAGAAAATCACCCACGGAATCGTTTTTCGTAAACTTATTATTGGGAGTGTAGAAATCTTTGAGTGCTTCAACCTTTCCTTCAGCTGAGATCAGTTCTGTTGTAGCAAGCGACTCCATACTGAGCGGAATGCCAAAGACTGCATCTTTAGGAATTTGCTTCAGTTTTCCTTCGGTATAAATAAAGGATATTCCTGTCGCGTTATATACAACCTCATTTTCTATACCCAACTCTTCAATCAGAGGTGCAACATTCGTTTTGCGGGTGACAATAGAATCTGCCCCAGACTCCATAATGAAGTCTTCTTGTTTTAGTGTTCTGATTTTGCCGCCCAGTCTATCGCTGGCTTCAACCAAAATGATTTTTACATCTAGCTTATTATGCTCTATAGATTTTTGTAAATAGTAAGCGGTGGACAATCCAGTAATTCCCCCGCCAATCACGACAACTGTTCTCAATTCGTTGACACCTACCTCGTGGTTATAATCTGTATCAATTCAATTGTGTACATTATATCATAGGAATTTATAAGAATTTACATACCAACGTGTCAGATATGACACAAAAAAGCCGCGTTAAACGCGGCAATGATGGGCTAATAGTTATATATTTTCCTGTTTCAATGCATCGATAATGTTCTCTTTTTTCACTTTTGAGCTTGAATATAACATGGCTGCGCTAACGATGATAAACACTGCCAAAATGACACACAAGATACTCATCCACGGAAGTGTGAATCCATAAGAGAAGCTGCTCATCATTGATCTATAGATCAAGTACATAATAACGATACTAATCGGAAGCCCATATAGTAGTGACTTTATTCCATAAAAAACACTTTCGTAATTAATCATTTTATTAAAACCATTTGGTGTCATCCCCACAGACTTCAGCATTGCGAACTCTCTTTTACGAAGGGATATGCTGGTTGATATCGTATTAAAAATATTCGCAATTGATATTAAAGTAATCAAAGCAATAAAACCATAGGTGAAAATAGACATTAACATGATCATCTGCTCACTATTTTGTCTATTTTGATACACATTTTGAACATAGATATTCCGCTCTTTCATTTCCTCTATGGCTTGTTGTGTCGCTAATGGGTTTGTGCTGTTCAAGTTAAGCCGGCTTTGAATATCTTTACTCATCGCATCATTTGTTAGTTTATCGAAGACTTGTTCAGAAACGATGATGTTAATTCCACCAACCATTGCTGAATGTACTCCCATTGGACGTTTATCAGTTAGAGCGACAATTTTTACAGGCGATAAATCCGTCTCTTTTTTGGTATCCCAATCCGTATAAATAAGCTCAAGCTTTTGGCCGACTTCAGAGTGAAACGCTTTGGTCTCAACAATTTTTTTGGCTTTCTCATCCTCAAAGGTAACCGTATCATTCACAATAGCAGTCATCTGATCAAGCTTCGTTAGTTGTTCATAATTTGTACCGACCGTTTCTGCATAGGTTTTCAAACTCTGTTCATTTAGTGCATAGATCTGAATATAGTAAGGATATTTCCCGTTCTTTAGAACACTCTTATCCGCCTGCACAATCTCTTGCAATTCTTTTGCCATATTTTTCTCATCAATCCATGAACTCACACTAAGTTCTCTAGTCACATTATATTCCGTAATATTAGGTAATTTGGATATCGAGTTCGTCAACCGGTCCACTTTTTGAGCGTCCTCAGTCCCCATATATACTTGAATATCATAGTTCAAACCATCCTGTGAGAGTTCTACCGACCTTCTCATATTAGAAGTGAACGCTGATACAGATAAAAACAAAACAATACTAATGACAAGTGAGAACACGGTTGCTTGGTACCTGCGTTTATTTCTCTTTAAATTCTTTAAACCAATTTCTGCTTCAATACCAAACAATTTGCGCACGAACTTGGATGTTTTCACCGCTTTACCTGAGAGCTTAACATCGGTTGTTTGTCTGATCGCATCAATTGCCGAGATCTTTGAAGCCTTTCGGGCTGGAAGATAGGTGGATATAAGAATTGTCAGTATTGAAACTAAACAAGCGGTTAGTAGAGACAGAGGTGTAACAACCAACGTTAATCTTTCTGTTATCCCTAATACATCTTGAATCATCGAATTGATAAACATAAAAGTGATCCCGATGCCTGCTATTCCGCAAATGATCCCAATGGGAATACTAATTAAACCGATTATCATTCCTTCAAAAAATACTGAATTCTGCTTCTGCCACTTTGTAGCCCCTACACTGGAGAGCATCCCTAAATGACGTGCACGCTCCGAGACAGAGATCGCAAAAGCATTATAGATTAAAGAAACGGAACCAATGATAATCACAACCATAATAATTACTGACAATGAAAGAAGTGTGTTACGTAAGCCATCGTTATTCGTCACACCATAATAGCGGAGCAGACTATTATTATAAGAGATCGACTCGATCTTATTTTCTTTTGCCAATTCCTCTGCATGCTTGTATATGGAGCTGTCCACCTTTTTTAATACAACCGTCGCTGTGGTTTTTTCAGCTGCTCCAATCATGCTTTCAGCCACATAACTTAAGGCAGTATAACCCGGAGACCATGTTGGTTCCCAAGTAGGACGTTTTATCACTCCCACAATCGTATAGTTCATTGATTTTTTATGAATAATCTTTTCAAGCAGGGTATCCTCTTCAGTCCGTAATCGTTCATTCTGAGATAGGGGTTGGCCACTATTTTCATCATCGCTAGTGACACGTTCACCCACATCAAGCGTTAAAGTTTCACCAATCTTGTAAGAGACTTTTGCATTCTTTGCAATCTCCTCAGAAATGACTACTTCGTGGTTTGTCTTCGGGAGTCTACCTTCCAGCAGTTCAATCGGAAATTGTTTAAAACCAGCTGCATTATATTCCTTGATATACCAATAGGGTTTATTCTCATTCTTCCCACCCTCTAAAGGGGCGTAGCCACGAACGTTGGAGATCACTAGGGCTTTTGTCGCATCATCTGTTTCTATCGCTTTGAGCTGAGCTTTAGTAACATTTCTATATTGGACATGCCATTCTCCATTAGTAGAGATACTTTGCTTCTTCATTAATTCCATAAAAGAAAAACCTAACGTCGCCACAGCCGTTACCATAGCTACTGAAATGATGACTCCAATGATAGTAACCAATGTTCTTCGCTTATTCTGTTTCAAATGTCTTATAGTTAATTTGTTTACGATATTCACGGACGAATCACCTCATCTTTAGCGATCCTTCCATCTTCAATAGTAATGACCCGATCTGCTTGCAAGGCAATACGTTCATCGTGAGTAATCACAATAAGTGTTTGATTATATGTCTTATTAAACATTTTTAATAATTCAATAATTTCACTGCTATTCTTACTGTCTAGATTACCAGTTGGCTCATCTGCCAGCATAATTGCAGGGTTACTAATTAATGCTCTGCCTATGGATACCCGCTGCTGCTGTCCGCCTGATAGCTGATTTGGCAGATGGTTTAAACGATTTTCCAAATTTAACACCTTCACGGTATCTGCAAATTGCTTCTTATCCACTTTATGCTGATCGAGCAGCAACGGAAGTGTGATATTCTCTTCAACCGTCAGCACGGGTATAAGATTATAGAACTGATAAATCAGACCAATTTGTCTGCGTCTAAAGATCGCCAGCTGTGTTTCATTCAAATCATAAATATCCGTGTTATCTACAAATACTTTACCGCTTGTCGGTCTATCCACCCCACCTAATAAATGCAGAATAGTTGATTTTCCTGAGCCGGATGGTCCAATAATCGCTACGAATTCACCTTTTTTAATTGAAAAAGATACGTCATCCAGAGCCTTTACTGCGGTCTCGCCTTTACCATATGTTTTAGACAGATGTTCAATCTTTAAAATATCCATTGTTAGACCTCCGTTTGTTGATGAGATCAGTATATCTGTCTACAATGACTCTCCAGTGACTCTTAAGTGACATTCTAGTCACTAAGCCTTAAGTGTTAAATCACTTGCTTGTAAAATTTGATCCGAAATTGTGTACCCTTTCCTACTTCACTCACCACATCAATCGTTCCGTTTTGTTCAGTGATAATACTTTGCGCCAAGGCAAGTCCAATTCCAACGCTGTCTTCGTTTGCATTTGTACCCTTGTAGAATCGTTTGAAAATATAGGGGAGCTCTGCCTTAGGAATTCCTTTGCCATTATCAGTAATGACAATTTCCGTGAACAGCGTGTTTTCTGCAAAAGAAATCGTAATCTCTCCTCCAGCAGGTGTATGCTCTACACAGTTTTTCAGAATATTAATCATCGCCTCAGTTGTCCAATTGTAATCGCCTATGAATGAGGTAGCGTCTTCACCTTCGATTAGGATCCGTTGCTCCTTAATATCCATTGGAATCAGTATGGGCTCCATAGATTTCTGAACAAGCTTCTTTACTTTTATTGAATCTTTTTTAAATTGAATGGTTCCGGCATCGATCTTTGAGAACTTTAATAATGAAGAAACCAGCCAGCCAATCCGATCGAGCTGAAGGCTGATTTTCCGCGTAAATTCTATTCTTTTCTCAACGTCCAGTTCAGGGTCGCTTAATAAATCTGCCATCACGGTCATGGAGGTAAGTGGTGTTTTGAGCTGATGGGAGATGTCGGAGATCGCATTGGTAAGCTTTATTTTATCTTCTTGCAAAAGCAAACGCTGTTCCGATAACATCAATGTCACCTTATAAATATCATTTTTCAGGATACTAAGCTCGCCTTCCTGATTATCACGAACATCGAGCGAATAATTACCGCTGCTAATTTGACGTAGATACCCTGAAAGCTTCTCAATTTCGCGGTATCTCCAGCGGGTAAATAATAAACAACAACCTATTAGCAGAACTGAAGTTACCACCGTGATCCACATCGCCCCTGATGAAATAAATCCTGTTACTATAATCGCTAGAAGGCTGATCGTAGTCATCGTTAGTAATAACCATCTAAATTCTCTGTTTCGTAACATCTAATCACCAACCTTATACCCTAAACCGCGTACTGTTTTGATCAATGTGGGCTCTTGCGGGTTATCCTCTAACTTTTCCCTTAAGCGTTTAATATACACTGACAATGTATTATCATTTACAAATTCTCCTGCGACATCCCAAATCCGCTCTAACAGCTGATTTCTGGAAAGGACTTGTCCCACATGATTAGCAAATATCAGAAGCAGACGATATTCTAATGCTGTTAGCAGAACTTCATCGCCGTTCTTATAAACTTTTCCTTCAAGCGTATTAATCCGTATATTCTCTAGTTCAAAATTAGATGGAGTCTGAGCCTGCTTGTTATATCTCCTTAACACCGATTTAATGCGTGATAACAGCTCGCGAATCCGAAATGGCTTAGTTATGTAATCGTCTGCTCCCATATCAAGTCCCATCACTACATTAACCTCATCATCAATCGCAGTTAAAAAGATAACCGGAATATCGCTCCGCTCCTTCACGATCTTACACAGATCATATCCGCTGCCATCCGGTAGAGAGAGATCAAAAATGCAAAGTGTTACTTCAGATAACCGCTCCGCTAACACCCTCCTAGCAGAGGTTGCATCATAACATAAAATAGTTTCAAAATGATCCTGCTGCAAGGAATATTCAAGTCCTGAAGCAATCGTTCTATCGTCCTCTACGAGCAATATTCTCATAATGTTCATCCTAACCTTTTAATTTGCGAAACCGTCATATTGAAAAAGCACTACACTTATATTGATGAATTTGCTGAAATCCTAAACGGAGAGCTAATTTTCGGGAAGCTTCATTATCTGATGAACAGTCCCAGTAAGGTGTAAAACCATTTGTAAGTATATCCTCCGCTACTAAGGCCGCTAAATGAGTCCCCACTCCTCTATTCTGATACTTGGAGAGAGTTTCAATTCCGATAGCATGAGTATCCTCCGTAACGAAACTAGAATAACACACACCCATAATCTCAGTTCCCTCAACAGCAGCATATCCATAGCCTTTTGCCCTAAAGTCTTCTTTCGATGACCAGAATAAATCAATATTGTCATGTACAAATTCTATATTCTTTAGATCTAAGTCCTCCCAGTCCAGCATTTTAAGATTTATAATTCTAATCGTATTATTAAGGGATTCAACGGGCTTGTGGAATAACTTGAACACCATTTGTTCAAAAGGATACAGCTTCCTAGAAGGAAACATCAATGCCAGATTCCATCCATTGTGTTGACCTGAGACTTCAAAATACTCCAGCCCAAGCTCTTTCATCCTCGGTGCAATATGACTGGATACATAACTATCTAAGCTTTTAATAAATAACTCATTGGTGTGATCGCCTATAATATAAAAGCCTTGCATCCCCTTACTCCATACCAACGCGCTTTTTGGTGTTACAAGTTGATCTACAAAGATCCAGCCCGGATTATTCCCCTCGATAATGGAGAGAATTTCAGGATGAATAGGAGCACCTGTAAGTAACGGTTTCACTTCATTAAAATCCTTTTGAGATAATTCAAGCATATGAACACTCCTCGCCAACAATTTATCTAAATAACTGATCAATACTTAAAAAGATTAAATCCCCTTTGTATATTCTATAAGATAATTCAGCAGATTGCTTATTATAAAATCCGATCCGGGTATCCTAAATAAAAAAGAATTGGACCCAATGCTTGACGCACAGGCCCAATCCTTTATTTGAAGTATCCTTAATGATCGAAATCAGCTTGCATTATTGACCTATCATACCACCGTCGACTGTATATAGAGAACCCGTTACGAATGAAGCCTCATCCGACAGAAGGAAGTTCATCACAGCGGCAACCTCTTGCGGTTCTCCGTAGCGTCCCATAGGTGTTGCAGCTTCGTTAGCTGCCTTGTATTCTTCTGCGCTTCCGAAATTATTCTCAATTTTACGCATCATTTGTGTATTGATCGTTCCTGGGAGTACCGCATTAACACGAATGCCAAGTGGTGCAAGCTCATTTGCAGCTACGCGAGTCAGACCAATTACAGCATGCTTAGACATAATGTAAGGGGCCATGCCTGGTGCACCCATGAGTCCTGCCAGAGAAGAAGTGTTCAGAATAGCGCCTGAGTTTTGTTTTTTCATCACAGGAATTACATAATGTAGTCCAAGAAATACACCACGTACATTGACGTTATATACAAGATCAAGTGCTTTAACGTTAAGCTCTTCGATTTGACCTGCTGGACCTTCAATTCCGGCATTGTTTGCAAAATAATCTATGGTTCCAAATTTTTCTACCGCTTTATTAACATAATTCTGAACGTCTTCTTCATTAGAGACATCCGCAGCTACAGCTAAAGCGTTAGAGTCATTTAAGCCTAAATCTTGGATGACATTTTTTATCGCTTCTTCATTCAGATCGACAAGTACAAGATTCAGCTTACGATCAGACAATCGACGGGCAAGCTCTTTACCGATTCCACCTGCAGCTCCAGTAATTACAGCAGTTTTTACATTTGATTCACTCATTGTATGTTCGCATCCTTTGTTATGAATTGGCTATATATTATAGTCTTAGGAGATGGGATAACCTATCTCTATTACTAGAGTACACCCCATTAGTTAACCTATTCAATAATCAGAATTTTAAGTAATGTCGCCTAAGCAACATACTTGCTCTCCGTGTTTACTTATGTCTAAATCTTGAACATTAGCTGATCTTTTGTTACTTTTAAAGTAAGAACTATAAATGAATGATAAAAAGATCATAGCTGGAGGTAGTTTTTTTGATACAGGAAGAACATGAAGACAGAAGAACCAGAAGAACACGCCAAGCTCTGAAATCTGCATTCGTTGAGCTAATATTGGAAAATAGCTATGATTCAGTTACGATATTGGACGTGACCAATCGAGCGGATTACAATCGAGGGACTTTTTATAAGCATTTTGAGAGTAAAGAGGCTTTGCTTAAGGAAATACATGATGAATTTCTACAGGGTATAGGTGAGGCGCTATTAGACCCTTATGAGGGATTGGAACGTATTGAGGCAACGGAGGTCTTCCCTTCCATTCTGCAGCTGTTCGAATATATTGAGGGGCATAAAGCGGAGTTTTTAGCCTTATCCGCAGTGGAACGAGGGAAAATGACTGTTGAACTGTTCGACCGTTTACGGGAATCCATGCGTGAGGATATGCGAATTGAGATAGAAGCTGATGCTGCTCCTGTGGATTATGAAATTATGTTGAGTTACCAAATGTCTGCTACAGTAGGTGTAATTATGCACTGGGCTGAAGTCAATTTCAAATATTCGGCGAGCTATATGGCAGAACAGTTAATTACACTGGTGAACAGCAAAATAGACCATATAGCTTTTATGAAAAAAACCAATGGGTAAGAAACGAATTGCAAGTGCCATATATAGGAACGAAATTTAAAAAAACCAGCGCATTGAGAGATGATCTCAAATGCTCTGGTTTTTAGTGTAGCAGTGCTCTACTCAGCGAATATCTTTTACTCGAATATTATTTCCTAACAGACTGGCATCACTACTTAATTTAAATGTAGGGTAATTCTCATCTGCTTCAAGTCGCATCTGTTCATCAAATAAAGATTCCTGTTGACGGTCCACAAAAAAAGTAAAAGGCTCTTTCTGAACTTCAATATCAGTAGCAAGGGGTTCACTAATGATCTGAATTACGATCACACCATTACAACCACAGCCCTCTGTATCGAAGAATAATTTAAAATAACCGGGTCGTTCCCCAAGGTTTTCATTCAACTTTTCTGTAGTTAGAGAGTTCAATTGTATGAACATTGGACGATTTGCTCCTTATTTATAATTGAATTTCTACTTTCACAAAGTATAGATTGATTTGCTTTCACCCTCGTGTGACTGCCATCACTTCTATTTTGACAAACATGAGTCTGAGAATAAATTAAGCCGACTTTTGAGTCTCACGGGCACCACCTAGCTTAAACACTAGAATACCACCAACAATCACGAGTACTCCGACCAACTGCTTCCAGGTGAAAGGAACCTTTTCAAGCCCTAACCAGCCTAGGGAATCCCACAATAAAGCAAACCCAAGCTGAGAGATTAATACGATCGAGATCGCATAGGTTGGCCCAAGACGTTTGGTGCCTTGCACGAGACAGATTACTACACCCACCCCGATCAATCCGCTGATCCAGTACCAAGGCTCCATATTTCGCAAAGTAAATATCCGGCCGCCTTCAAAGATAAGACTCATAATAAAGGAAGCCAGAAAACCCAACCCTAATACTAACGTCGTTGTGGCCCAAGATCCCACCTTTTGATTAACCTTCGTATTGAAAATATTTTGTAAACTAACGAATGAACCCGCGACAAGCGCTAATATTAACCCTAAAATCATAACGTAACTCCTCCAGTTGTTGATTGTATTCTCAGAATTTCAAAATCACTACTCCAGCAATCATCAACCCTATTCCAATAAACTGTGGGAGTCTCATTTGTCGTTTTTCCATCCCAAACCAGCCTTTAATATCAATTAAAAAGGTCAAGCATAGCTGTGCAATGAGCAATGTCGATATAGTAAAAGTAACGCCAATCTGTTGAATGGCAGTGACTTCACTAAAAATAACGACTGCGGCAAAAGATCCGCCAAATAGATATAATGGTTTTACTTCTTTTAATCCTTGCCATTTTCCATCTCTAACAAATAAGAGGATTAGTAAAGACATGATAAATCCTGTTAACTGTGTAATTGTCGCAGCTTGCCAAGTCCCAATATCTTGACTAATTCGAGCATTAGATACTCCTTGCAGAGTGATACAAGCCCCCGCTAAAAACGCAAATATAATTCCTCTCATTTCTCTCTCTCCTCAACTTCGATCTCTTACATATTAAAAAGCAATTCAGGCCTTTAAAAAAGGACATCTGTCCTAAACCAAAATAAACGATGTTGTTGCCCCTATAAGCCTTTGGTATATTTTCAAAAAAAAGACCGCCTCAAGCCATCTCTTAGGCTTAAAACGGGCTTTCAGAACTTTAAATTGTAGATTAGGAAAGTAATTTATGCTCATGCAATTGATCAAAAATGATCTGTGTAACGACTGAAACACGATTTCGATCCTTATAAGATAACCAGGATAACTCTTCAATTTCCGACGCAGGACTAAGTGTACCTTCAAAATCGGCGATATAACATGTCATTTTAACTATGACGCCTTCAGCTTTACCGTGAGCTTCCGCTTCAAAGGTTCCAAAATAGGAGATGGTTTCTGTTTTAATACGAACAGAGATCTCTTCCTCGATTTCGCGCGCGAGCGTCTCCTCGTCTGTTTCTCCAGCTTCTCTTTTTCCTCCAGGCAAATAATAGGTATCTTTCCCTTTGGAACGCGCACACAAAACTTGTCCATTCTGAATATGAATCCATGCAACTTTATCAATGATTGTAGTCATACAGTTCTCCCCATATTTTTTTCTAATCATTATATCATACAGCCAAGACCATCTATTTATACAACGTCTATATTTGATTTTTGTATGTGCAGCTTAGCCTTGGCCTGAGGTACATGATGAAGCAAATAGTACGCAGCAAGAGAAAGAAGTGTTACTCCCCCTGCAACCTCATACATCATTCGGTAATCCGTATAAGAAGCAATTAAACCCATGAAATAGGAGCCCGCTCCATAACCCAAATCAAATAACAAGAAAAAGGTCCCATTCGCACTACCTCTACGATCTTTAGCCGCTAATTTAAGCGCAAGAGTCTGGAAACATGGCATAAGTGCACCATATCCAATTCCCATAATGACACCAGACATCATTAACATCAAACCAGACCGAGCTTGACTTAAACTAAGCAATCCAACGGCGAAGATTAGAATTCCGGGATAGATGAGAATATGCTCATTATATTTATCGAATACTTTACCTATAACCGGGCGAAACAATACAATCATAATTGCAAAAGCCACAAAAAAATAACCAGTAAGCTGTGATTGATGAATTTCTTTCGTAAAAGAAGCTATAAATCCAGACAAGGAGCTATAGGAAAAAGCAAGTGTAAATCCGACAAGTGAAATCGGCAAGGCTTTCGGCTCGATTACGTCTCTCCAGCGAAGCCCTTTTCGAGTCTTAGCAGGTTCCTTATCAGCTTCAATAACGTTAGCCGGAAACTACTATGCTATGCATTTTTAGTTATACCAAGATGATTGTAAAGCGTACATATCTGCATAAATCCCTTTATTATTTATTAAGTCTTGATGCTGCCCCACTTCAGCTATACTTCCATTATCAATAACATAGATCGTATCCACATTTTTCGCCCAGCCCAGTCTATGTGAAATGAAGATCGCAGCTTTATCTTGGCAGATATCTAATAATTGTGTATAGATCTGCATCTCAGCATTCGGATCAATCGCAGAAGTAGGTTCGTCAAACACTATAAGATCCGCATCATTATATAATGCACGCGCTATCGCCAGCTTTTGCCACTGTCCGCCTGAGAGCTGCCTGCTTCCTTCAAGCATTTGACCTAACCTTACATCTAGTCCTCCTAATTCGTAAAACAAATCTATCAGCTCACATTTTTCTAGAATACTTAGTATTTTCACATCGTCAGGCGAAGATTTGGCATCACCCAACAGGATGTTTTCTCTTAGTGTCATTTCGAATTTAATAGAATGCTGGTACACGACGGATACTTTACCTTGAGGTTCTGGACTGTCTTTCCAGTATATAGATCCAGAACTAGCAGTGTACTGCCCTAATAACAATTTGATCAAGGTAGACTTTCCTGCTCCATTTTCTCCAACGATGGCTATTTTCTTACCGGGCTTTATGACCATATTGATGTTAGATAAAACATACTTACTGGATTTGGCGTATTTAAAATAAACATTTGAAACGGTAATAGGAAGCATAGCTTCAGAGCTGTTATTGATATTATTTTTTCGGAAATCTCTATTTTTATAGGTAAGCACTTCATTTAAGTCATATAATTTACTGCTGCTGATGTAAAGCTTGCTTAGCGGCCAGGTCAAACTCATGATTTTACCACCACAAGTTAACAATGCCAGAAATAATACTGAGATTGTCCCCACAGTAACTGTATTTGACTCCCCCATTTTACTTAACAGATAGACCAATACGATAAAAATAGCACTCGTCTGAACCATAGCCACAATCATCCCTGTTTTGATTTCGAATTTCCTCGCACTATACCTTTTATCATGCTGCTTCTTCATAAGCTTTGCCCAGAGATCCGTAAAATAGGAGATAGAGTTATAGATTCGCATTTCCCTAATCGCATTAGGATCTTCCAAAGTTACAGCTAGATAATCCCCCATTCTTCCGTCAAAAGTAAGCTCTCGCCCTGTTCTTCTAACTTTAATCTCAGTAAACATTCGAAAAGATAAAGTAGATACGATCATTAAACCCACCACCAGTGTGACTAAAAAAAATCCACTTGTAGCCGATAACCAGATGATACTTATAAGTCCTGAGATATTCCCTACACTGGAAACCAAAAAACCAGTAATTCCCTCTAAATCTTCTCCAACTATTGTTTTAGCTCTTTGCAGCTTGTTCCCAAACTCTTCATCATCAAAATCCTCAAAGTCAACTTGGTTTGCAATATCTATCAGCTCGGATTGGAAAGCGAGAGTTAGTTCCGCGTTCATTCGACTTTTCATTATGTTGGTTATACTCAATGAACAGGCTTGTACTCCATGAATTAAAACAAACCATAGAATCGGAAGAAAGGTTATCGCACCAGCAGCTACTGCATTAATGATATGAACTTGAACAGAATACGAGTAAAAAGTTAATAATCCATTGATTATAGGAACTATGATCGTTATTGTTGAGATTACGGGACTTTTTCCAATCATCCGTGCCAGTATCGTTAAAATATTCTTAAGGTCTCTTCTCAGCAGAATCTCTCCTTTCTCAGCCATATAAAGAGGACTGGCGGTTAAACATTCCCCTGTACTTACCATCCAACTTCATTAATTCTTCATGTGTTCCACTTTCAACGATTTCTCCACGCTCAAACAGAAAAATTCTATCAACGAATTTGGACATATATAGCCGATGTGTCACAATAATGGAGGTCTGCTGCTCTGCTAATTTCATAAAGGTTTCAAACGCCTGCTGTTCCGCGTAAGGATCGAGGGCTGCAGTAGGTTCATCAAAAATCGTAAGCGAGCCGTTGTTGAGGTAAGCACGTGCAATCGCAAGTCTTTGCCATTGTCCACCAGACAGATCGATCCCCCCAAACTGTGGACCTACTAAAGTGTCCAACGCAACACCATAGGAATCGGCTTCTGCTTTTCTCATCGCAGCTAATAATCTTGAATCGTCATACATGGCAGCAATATTCCCCATGGCTATGTTTTCTCGAATTGGTCTATGTAATTTAGTGAAATCCTGAAATACAACTCTCACACCCTTTGTGACGTTATGAGCCAGAACTTCCTGCTCTCCATTAAACCACTGGATGTTTCCCGCTGTTGGATGATATAACCCTGCTATTAGCTTGATGAGCGTGGATTTTCCTGAACCATTCTCACCTACAAAAGCAACTCGTTCACCACGTTTGAGGGTCATGTTTATATTTTTAAGCGTGTCCTGTGCATTGGTTGCATAACGATAATTCAACTGCTGAATTGTGATCTGCATCGCATCGGTATTCCTTATGGAATCTTCCGGATCTCTTTGAACTTGCTCTTCAAGTTCCAAATACGCACTATACTCATTGAAGCGCAAGCGACTTTTGGTCAGATCAGAATACATCCTTGTTAGTGCAGGAATGACAATAAATAATTGACTAGATATCTGAAGTAATAATACGAAAAGTCCGGCGCTCTGCCCGCTACCTCCAAGCGTAATTGCTAAAATAGCAATCGTAAGCCCGTTTAATAAAGTCATTATTATACTTTGGGAGAAGCTTAAGGTCTCAGATAAAATAACTTTTCGGTGCATTTGTTTGAAATTTCCATTGAAGATCTCTTTCATTGTGGTAACCAAGTAGGAGGACATTCCGTACATTCTTACTTCCGGGAGGGTATTTCTACTAACCAGCAAATCAACGATATAATTAATCATTCGTACAGAGGAGGTTTGATTCGCTGAAATGGCCTCTACTTTCCGAGACATCCATCTAATGAGGTAAAGCTGCAGAATTTGTACAACTAAAATGAACACTGCCAAGATATAAAAGCCATAACAGGATAGGACTACGATTAGTGCGATTAATGTTATAAAGTGGATTGTCACTCCGGTCCATTGATCTAATAAATCGATCAGGGAAAGCCGTTTTGCTTTTTCTCTAATCGTTTTTGTTGCAGGGTCTTCCAAGGAAGCCGTCGATAATTTAGAGGTCTTAGCCAAAATACTATGTTCCAGTTCATAAATACTGGTTGCCGTTAAATTGGTTACAGAAATGGCTCGAAGAGAACCATTGATGCCAGCCAGATATAAAATTAACATCAGTGAACTTACCAATAGTAAGATATGTAGGTAGGCGTTAGTCGTGAAGTTCTGAATGAGGTCAACCACATATTTTGTTATGAATAGCTCTGCAAATAGAATTGGTGGGCTCAGCAGGTTAGTGATAAAATATAAAAGTGAGTTTCTTTTGTCTTTTACATAGAGTAGTTTTACAACGTAGAGAAAGTCAGGCAGATAGCATCTCTCCTTAAGTGTATATTTTTCACTGAAAACTCTTTCATTTTTAGACGTGGAATCTGATTATAACGTTAATTGTTTATAATTGGAAGAAGTAATTTCGAGATTACCAAATTATAGGAGTGTGAATTCATGAAACTTCAATTCAACTTATTCCCAGGCGGATTATCTAAGGCGCTCACTATGAGCTATGATGACGGCCAGAAACACGATATCCGCTTGGCTGGTATTTTTGATCAATATGGAATCAAAGGGACCTTCCATTTAAATAGTGCAATGATCAATGCACCTGGGTTCTTATCGCCCGCTGATGTTAAGCATTCGCTCAGGAATCATGAAGTGTCCGCCCATTCCGTTACTCACCCACATCTAGAGCGTCTTCCTTTACCGATGGTAATTGAAGAGCTGTTCGAAGACCGTAAACGACTGGAAAAGCTGGTGGATTATCCAGTGCGAGGCATGTCCTATCCCTACGGTACATACTCACAGGAGATAATTGCACCACTTCAGTCCGTTGGAATTGAATACAGCCGCACTGTTCACTCTACCAAACAATTTTTTATGCCACTTAATTTCATGGAATGGCATCCAACCTGCCACCATATTGAAGATCTGCATCAGGTTTGGGAGCGATTCACAATGGAAGGACCCTCCCAGAAACTAAGACTCTGTTATGTTTGGGGCCATAGCTATGAGTTCGCACAGCAGAACAATTGGGAGCTAATCGAAACCTTTTGCCAACAAGCAGGTGGACATTCAGATATTTGGTACGCAACTAATATTGAGATTTATGATTATGTCACTGCCCTCTATTCACTGAAATTAAGTGCCGACAAAACGATTATCCGCAACAATTCTGCCATAGATGTTTGGGTATCTATAAATGATCAACCCGTTCAGATTAAGGGTGGAAGTATGATGACAACGAAATAATCATATATACATAAAAAAGAGCGATGTTCAACATCGCTCTTTTTTTGTACTAATTATATTGATGTGATTCCGAATTATTTCGCTTGAAGTGTATATGTCACTGTTTTTGCTTTTTCTTCAAGGATTGGCGTATAGGTGAATGTCAGTACATTCCCCTTACGGCTTTTCATCCCTAACATTCTGCTCAGAATGTATTGATCTCTGCCATCATTTACTTTATCCCATTCTTTACGATCCTCACTAGTAATCAGTTGTTCACTGAGATTGACGATTTCTCCTGTACTGCTGTAGACAATATATAATTGAGTTGTATCTAATAAGCGAACGAGTGCCACATCCTCCGCGGCGTACTCCACTATGAAATCACCGGTTGCCCCGGTTAATTTCTCCATCTCAAACAGCTTGCCCAAACCGCCATCCTTAGTAATATACTGAACGTTCTTCCCATCGGTCATATACACCTGAGTGGAGGGCACTTGAGGCGCATGAGGATAAGCAGAGATCATATAATGATAATCCATTTGCTTAATTATTGTACCTGCTTGAACTAGTACCTGATAGCTGTTGCTGAAATCATTAAACATTGCATAGTGATTGTCCGTTAACTGGAGTAAGTCCGTGCCATTTCCAAGTTTTTTAATCTCAAATCCATGATTGTAAGCTGACTCCTTAAGGGGTAGTTGGCCAATAATTACTGGTTTCCCAGCTGCCGTAGCCCGGTAATATAAATTTGCGTTTTTTTGAGATATCCAATAGGATCTACCTTCTACAGAAGCAGCAACAAATCTAGGTTCATCTACGATTTGGATAACCCCATCCGTTTTATTAAGCGCGGTTTTACCCCCAAGTACACTGACTGCAGAGACCAAGGGCATGTACAACGAACCTTTTATGATACGTGGAGATTTTGTTAATGCCATCGCTGACCCGTTCACTTTAGACGTTGCAGCACCCGCGGTGAAGATGACTTCACGCTCTGGACGTACCAGCTTGGCCATTTTGGACTTTTGATCCCACGATAACGTATAACCCATAGCATCTGCAAGTGATTTCAAGGGTACAAAAGTTGTATTCTCCGCGATGACTTGTTTACTGCTGATTCCAATTTCTTTATAGTTAAATTGAATTTGCTTGTCTGCTTGCGCAGATACCGGTCCATATCCAGTACTTAAAATCAAAACGGCAAAGATCCCTAGTGTTACCTTCCATTTATTCATTTCTATCCGTCTCCTTCGACATTATAATCATATATAATTAGACGGAAGATAATGGAAAAAGTTTCTTCTCAGCCTCTAGCAAACTCATAAAATGCCAAAGCATCCTCCCAAGTTGGGAATCCTGCTTGCGCCAGTTTATCGCTGCCCCCGCCTTTACCATTATAGCTGCCTAGATGAGCTTTGAAAAAAGCTCCACAGGAAATCTCCGTGCTCCCATTCTGCGCAAACACAACCTTATTCTCCGCAGAAGTAGCTAATAATACAGGAAGATCACATTTCGAAGTCAGCTTATTAGCTAAGCTCTGTAGATCTTTTAGCGATTTATCCTCAAATACTTGTGCGATCATCTTTCCTGTTTGCTCATTTAAAAGCTCTTGCAAGACATAATCATCATTTTTTTCTTTAAGCAGATTAATTTCAGCTTGCAGCAGCTTTTGTTCATTTTCCCATTTTTCAATTCGATCAATAATCTCATCTTTGCCTGTGTTGAATTTGGAAGATAGTGTACCAAGGATTTGCTGACTAGTATTAAATTCCTCTAAAGCACGATATCCACATTTAAAATAAATCCGCGTGTTCGCTTTTATTTTCTCAGCTTTCAAAAGCTTAATCATTCCAATTTCACCCGTTGAGGACACATGTGTCCCCCCACAAGCGTTGTATTCAACATCCTTGATCTCAACAATCCGGATATTCTCTGTCACTTTTGGCTGTTTAACCAATTTAAGCTGTGAAGCCTCTTCCCCTGTTACGAAATAGCTGAGAATATTGTGATTTAAGTAAATCTCCCGATTAACTTCTCTCTCTATGGAGTACAGTTGATCAGCAGACAGTTCTGGCACTTCTATATCAACAGTGCAATAGTCCTCACCTAGATGAAAGCTTAAGGTCATAAAGTTATGTTTTTCTAGACAAACCGCTGAGAGCAAATGCTGGCCACTATGCTGCTGCATATGGTCAAATCTTCTATTCCAATCGAGCTGGCAAGTTACCGATTCCCCATTAGGCAAACGTTCCAGCTTATGCAGTACAAGCTCTTCCTCACTGATTACATCAAGCACAGGGATTCCCTGAATAGCTCCAAGATCACAGGGTTGTCCACCACCATGCGGATAAAAAGCCGTCTCCTCTAAAAGAACATAAAGACCATCTTCTCGTTCTATGGTTTCAGTCACACGGGTTTGCCAATCAGTCAGGTATGTAGAATTGTAGTATAGTTTGTTGGTCATAAATGGTTTCCTCTCTTTTTTACGTTATCGACATATTAAGTTTATAGTATCATAACGGATAGTGTGAATCTTATTATTTCAAAAAAACCAGCTCCACGCAAAAACTGCGTAGAACTGGTATAAGGGTAATTAACAAGAACAAGTAGCATCTTTCAAATTTCTAATGGCAATTGCATTTAGTCGAAGCGCTTCTACTATTGAGTCTCTTACTGCTAACAATTCAAATCTTTCACGACTGCCAATAGGCAACCTGCAAAGAATGGCTTCAATTCTTTTAAGACTTTCTTTCAGAATCACTCTTTGCTTACGCAATGCATTCAAAGCTCTTTGAATTTTTCTCTTCTCTGCAGCAGTCATAAACTACCACCTCTTTTCGATTGTGATAGTATATGAGATGCTTATTCCCCCTTATTTGCTTGTACAATCCGGAAACCAAATAACTATATTTACTCTTTTTTGCTAGCTTCCATGATAGGAACGGACCAGTCTACATTAGTATACATTCGATTGTTTATCGTGCGCACTAATTGAAGCTGCTCGGGAATTTGTGTAAGGCCATCGGCACGGAATTGGAAATATTTCTTTTGATTATTTGACTGAGACTCGATAAATTCAATATAACCATCTTTCCATCCTGCCCCTTTGGTAGTAAGAGCTCCTTGTCCAGTGAGTTTGTACTCCTTGCCATCTAGTGTCTTAAATATCCATTCACTATTTATAAACTCATTTCTCAATCTTCCTCTAAAATGTAATACCCCCTCCTTCGCTGATACATTGTTATCGGGAGACGATTCCACTGTAAAATCATTTAACATCAGTTTATCCCCGTCAAATGCAAAGGGAATCGGATGTTCTTTCAACTTGGCAGGCTCAAATTGCACACTAGAACCATCCTTCTCTGGGATGAAATATCCATCCAATACGAAAGTATAAGGCGTATCCTGCGGTAAATATTTAAAAGTATAGCTCCAGTGCATAAGTCCCTTTGTTGCCCCGGGAAGGTTAGAGTAGGACATAACGCTATTCTTATTAGGAAACTTTCTAGCATTAACACTGTGAATCTCTTCGCCTGCTATATCCTCGAAATGGAATTTCAAGCCCTGTTGCTTCCATAGTTCGCCTGGAGAACGGGTCATTGCCTCTTCACTCAATTGCGTATCAAACTCAAAACGAACACCTTGCACCATATGAGTTAATTTTTTCAAGGTCACAGTTAAACCGTCCGGGGAGGTGTAGCTACCCGTTAGTGGCATGGAGGTCGTTTGTTTATTCGCTTCTGTCATATCCATCGAAAAATTGAAATTCCAATCGCCTTTAAGAGTAGGGATATTCTTGCGTTCACTTCCCAATTCAGTAATATGACCTTCGACCGTAATTCGATCAGTTTGCAGAGGTTCTGTGAAATTAGCGATCAAATAGTAAAAGTCACTGGTAAATCCTATATCGTATAACTCCCCAACAACCTTCCCTTGATCATCCTTAATCGCAATACTGTTCCCATCATTAAGGACCAAGCGTTTTTTATCATGCTTTCCATCCGGTCCAAACAACTGTAACGCAACAATTACCCGTGTAGGATCTGCCACCGCTTCATCTATTTTGATAGTGTAGCCCTTATTCTTCACCTTAATATTAGGATGTTCTACTAACCCAAATTCTTGTGCTCGTAGAAGGCCAATGTCCATGTTGTTTTTTACAAAAAGAGAACGTAAAGTCTCTGCCAGTGTAGGAACGGAATATAAGATCACGGCACTTAGCACAACCAGTAACAACGCCGCACCCATAAATAATCTCAGCAACTTATTGCGCTTCGGATGCTTGCGATTCATTTGTGTTGGAGTAAATTCCTCTAGCTCTACTTGTTCCAAAGAAGCCATTACTTGAGCAGTAAATGAATCTGGTAAGCGCTCTTCATACATAGTCTGCGACCATTCTGCTTGTTCTTCAAGCTCTGCTTCGTAGATCATATTACATTGCGTACAAGTTGCCATATGTTCAGCTACGGCTTGATCTCGTAAGATAGATTTGCTTAAAATATATTCTTCGATCTCATAGGAATTTAAGCACCTCATCGGTCTTCACCTCCTGGAGTGTAATTAGCTGCTTCAAACGCTGTTTAGCCCGGTATAAATCATTTTGAATCTTGCTTAATGGAACATCTAGAACCATACACATTTCTTCATAGCTTAAATCATTGGTATAACGAAGCAATAAAGCCGTACGATAATTAGACGGGAGCTTCTGCATCAGGTGAAGCAGCTCTGTGCGATGCTCCGATCGCATTAATTCTTCTTCTGGATTATCCGAAAGAGAATGTTCGGCATTGTCGTCCGGCAAACTCGCTGTCGGTCGGTCTTTTTTCCACAAATCCTTCAGTAAATTAGTCGCGATAGCATATAGCCACGCCGCAAAATTCTTATCCAAATCATGTGAGGCCAGCTTGTGGTAAGCTTTAATAAACGTCTCCTGCGTTATGTCTTGTGCATCTTGATGATTGGCTCCCATTCCTCGCAAAAGCCCATAAATTTTATTCTTATATCGATTTACAAGATACGAATAGTCTTCTTTATGTCCATCGAGAACATTTTGGATCCATAGCCTCTCATCCTCTTTTTCAACTTTCGGTACATGTCCCTTCACCTTGAAGCCTCCTTGAAGCACGATACTATATAGACGGTCCCTATTTAAAAAACTCTCACTTTATACAAAAAAAAGTAGATCTTCAAATAAAACGAAGACCTACTGTGTAATCTACCGATTGCGTTTTAGAACAAAATACAACAATTGATCACGAAGTTCAGCATCCCGCTCAAACTCTAATCGCGTGCCGACAAACTCATTTTTCGCATTTTCAAACATCCCCCATCTACAACCCAAATCTTCCAAATGATACTGAATGATTTCTTCAGCTTCTACGAGATCTTTGCAGGGCTCAATGTCCATATATCTAGTTACTTCTTCAACCTTGATTGTTCAACTTAACACCTTCTAGTTCTAAAGCCATAGAATCATTGAAGCGCTAAAGAAACCACTTTACTCCAATAAATTAACTCTTCATCTCTACCATATGCCCCGATACATTGAAAACCTAAAGGCATGTTATTTATAGAGGCAGCTGGAATACTCACCGCAGGCGCTCCAGCATATGACCAAATGGCCGTCATTCCGGTCCATCCGGTTCGTGTTCCCCACAGCGGAGCTGTTCCTGCCTGAGCCGGCGAAACCCACAGATCAATCCCCTGTGACTTCTGCACATCTAATAGATCATTTCTGAGCTTGATTTGTCCGCTACGGTATCCTTCCAGTTCTTCCTCAGTGATGGTTCGTCCAGATAAAATAGCCTGCCGTACGGTATCATCATAAAGATCTTTATAAATATCAAATAGTGAATGATGGACTTGCGCCATTTCTCCGTGAACAAACCGCACCATAGCTTCTCCGTAGATAAAGCTATCTTCCCACGGCATTGCAACTGTTTTTATGCTGAACCCTGCTTCCTCAAGCTTCTTAAGCTGCTTCTGAAAGGTTATCTTGGTGTCATCCTCCAATAATGTCATGTATACACCTTCGGGTATCCCTAGTACAGGTTTACGAGCTTCATTAAATGGTTTCCATTCTGTTACTAGCTCCGCGGCGAGAAAGTCCATACCCTCCATATCCTGAGTGAAAAATCCAAACGTATCAAAAGATGGCGACAGCAATCGGACACCATCTATAGGGATACGCGCATAACTAGGTTTAAAGCCGACCACTCCGCAAAATGAAGCAGGTGCCATAACAGAACGCAAGGTTTGTGTACCTATCGCAAATGGACAGATGCCCGCGGCAACCGCAGCAGCAGAGCCTGCACTAGAGCCGCCAGGCGTATGATCCAGCTGATGAGGATTACGGGTCGTGATAGGTCCGGCATAAGCAAATTCCTCCGTCACTGTTTTGCCGGTGAACCAAACCCCTTTTTGCCGAAGCTTTTGAATAAAACTGCCCTCAGACTTCGTCAAAGCTTGTGGGGGGAGGTTCGACCCTGCACAGGTAGGCAACCCGTCTAAGTGAATTAAATCTTTGATTCCAACAGGTATTCCATATAGCGATGGGTTAGGAAATTCCGAATACTTCTCTCTTACCCTAGACACTTCATTTTTTATTCTATCTGCTCGGTTCTCCTCTGGCACAAAAGCACGCACGTGTGGTTCTACCTTATCGTAAAGATCTAAATATTGTGTAAGATATCTATCCATGGTCACATCTGAGGTCTTATTGCCCTGAGCAAACTGAGCTAACGAAGATTTATTAATGTACATGTCTGATTGGAGCCCTCCTTAATATTCACCTAAACCAGGAAACCTTTCGAAGAATATTGTATTAATTTGGAACAACTTCATGTTACTAGTTAATCTTATCTATGGCTATACTTTAGTTCTTTATTTCTATTTTCATCCACAATATTGATTACACGATCCACCCACCCTTGATAAAATTGCTCCTCATGAGAAACTAGAATCACTGTACCTTTAAATTGGATTAAAGCATTCTGTAAAGCATCTTTTGTTTCGGCATCTAAGTGATTGGTGGGTTCATCTAAGATTATGAAATTACATGCTGTAAGCAATAAAAGACACAGCTTAACTTTGGATTGTTCGCCACCGCTGAGTGTACGGATAGGCTGTGTAACGTGACTATCTTTTACAACACATAATGCTAGATGACGACGTATTTCCTTAATAGTCAATTTTGGATAAAACGATGAGACGATTTCTATAGGTGTCATGTTATCGTTTTCCCAAATTAAATTTTGCTCGTAGTAACCAATAGAGACTTGTTCGGCAAAGCGGAACGCTCCGGCAACACAGGGGATTTGGCCAACTAATGTTTTCAGCAATGTTGATTTTCCGATGCCGTTAAAGCCTGTTATGACTATCTTTTGTCCTCCTCGTATCGAAAATGTTAATTTTGGCAGCAGCGGCTTATCGTAACCAACCACAAGATGGTCTACTCTAAGCGCAACTTGTGCATTAACAGGAAGCTCTTGAAAACGGATAGATGCTTTTGTGACAAACGTCGGTGCAGCGATTCTCTCCATACGATCCAGCTGCTTCTGACGGCCACGGGCAATTCTAGAATTAACACCAGCACCATTTTTCCGGATATATTGCTCAGTGGCTTCAATTTTTTTCTGTTGTGCATGGTACTGCCGGATATGGCTCTCGCGAAAATGCTCCTTCTGTCTCAAAAAATCAGCATATTTGCCATGATATTTTTTAATCGTTTCCCCTTCAATATCGCAAATGCTTGTTGATATTTTATCGAGAAAAGTATAGTTATGAGAGACCACAATGAAGGCTTGATCGAACGCTATCAGATATTCAGCAAGCCAGTTAATATGCGTGGTGTCGAGATAATTGGTGGGCTCGTCGAGCAATAACACATCAGGTTGTTCAAGCAACAGCTTTGCCAATATAACTTTGGTTCGCTGCCCCCCACTAAGCTGATCAATAGGACGGTCCATCCCCATTGCATTTAATCCTAGCCCCGTAACCACTTTACTGATATTGCTCTCGATAGAATAATAGTCGAGCGCCTCAAGTCGTTCCTGAAGGTCTGCTGCCTTCTGCAAAAGCACTTCATTGCCAGTAACAGCACATTCCGCATAAAGTGCATTCATCTTTTCTTCCATTTCGTATAATTCAGTGAACGCTCTCCTTAAATAACTTTGAACGGTACTTGACCCATCAATAACCGCGTATTGATCAAGATGACCTATTTTGATATTGGGCTGCCATTTAATCGTTCCACCATCAGGAATCACCTCGCCCGTCAGAATACCAATCAATGTGCTTTTCCCTGTTCCATTCTGACCCACTACACCTACATGCTCCCCTTTGTAGACTTCTAAAGCAACCTGTTTATACAGCACTTTATCTCCAAAAGCATGTGATAAATTAGAAACCTCAAGTAAACTCATTTGCTTTCCTCTTTTCTATAATTGTTTTTAAGCACAAAAAAAAAGCAGAAGACACCGCGCCCTTGGGCGCAAGCCTTCTGCTTATTAGTGCACGAATAGACGGCACAAATAGATAATTGTCAGTTTAGAAACTGAACATTATAAACACAAAAGGCTGTAGACTAAAAATTGTCTACAGCCTCTTAATCATTAACATCGGAAGATGGCGTAATCAAATAAGCATGAATAATCATACTAAAATGACCTAGCTATCTTTCGATGATATAAAAAGCGATCCGCTTTTCGATTAAGCTCCGGACAACGTTTCATCGTTTGTATCCGATTGTTCGGAGCAGCTTCTGGTATATAATTTTTCAGTTTCCACATGAATCATGTTGAACCATCCCTTCGTTTGGCTACATTTTAAATCGTGTACCCGCACTTGTCAACCACCATCCGAGAGGTGCTGTTATTTTTTGCGGGCGCGTTTGACCGTACCGATCCTAGTCCCTTGAGGAATTGTAATGAACTGGCTCTTCGATACACCAATAAGCTGTGAAGTATAAATACTACTATGTCCGGAGAATAAATAACTCACCACACAAGCGATAAACATGTATATGGCTCCTTCCGAACCAAACAGCTCGATCCCCATTAAAAAGCAAGCGATAGGCGTGCTAGTAGCTCCACAGAAGACAGCAATAAAACCAAGGGCAGTTAAAAAGGGTCCATACACATGTAATATTCCAGCCAAAGCATTGCCTAGTGTGCCACCAATCGCAAATAACGGAGTAACCTCACCACCCTGAAATCCTGTTCCTAAGGTAAAGGCAGTAAAGACCAGCTTCCATAAAAAGGCAAACGGTGAGACATTTCCCTCAAAAGAATCCTTGATTAATGGAATTCCGAGGCCTAAGTAATCACGAGACCCTACAAGGAATACTAAGGCAATGATAATTAATCCACCTACTGCACCTTTTATCATTGGATTGCTTATCATTGCGGTGAAGATTCTTTTTAGAAAATGAGTCAGTTCACTGAAAAGCATACTCACGAGACCAAAAATTACAGAGGCCAATACCACTTTTAGAATAATCATTAAACTTAAGGCTGGAAATTCATTCACTACATAGTGCGTATGATGAACACCCCACAATCGAGTGGTGACCAGATCACCAACAAAACTAGCCACAAAACATGGAAGTAATGCCTGTTGACTAATAAGTCCAATGGTTACTACCTCTAGACCAAACAAAGTTCCTGCTAGTGGAGTGCCGAATATAGATCCAAAACCACCGCTAATTCCGCACATTAACAATATTTTGCGATCCATAGGACTGATTTTAATCAGCTTTCCGAACCATTCCGCAAGGCTTCCGCCCATTTGAACAGCTGTCCCTTCACGCCCAGCGGATCCACCGAATAAGTGGGTTACTAATGTTCCGAACAACACCAATGGAGCCATTCTCAAAGGTATAGTCTCTTGGCCGTCTTGAATTTGTTCTATAATAAGGTTATTACCTTTAGCGCTGTTTTTTCCGTAACGCATATATAAGAAACTAACGAGTACTCCCCCAAGAGGCAACAAATAAAGTAGCCACGGATGCTCTAAACGTACATCTGTAACGTAATCCAAGCTTTTCAGAAAAAAAGCAGAGGCAGTGCCGGATAAAATGCCAACCACACTACCAAACACAATCCATTTGATAAAAGTACTCCAAAGTGCAAAATAACTTCGCTTCTTAGTGATTTCAAACCATCGGGCAGACCATGGATTCATCTCGACAGCTCCTAAGGACAAAATAAATTAGTCACAACAATAAAACAGACCCCTACCAGGGAAGCTCACACTGGTAGGAGTCATTAGTCTCAGAGAGACAGTTATGGCGAACTCCATCGCCCTTTATAAAACTTAAATTATTCTTCTTCTGAATCTACGTTATGATACACTTGTTGAACATCTTCCAGGTCTTCCAAAGCATCAATCAATTTCTCGAATTGAGCTTGAGCATCTTCTGGGAGTGCCACATAGTTTTGTGGAAGCATGTTTAACTCAGCAACAGTAAATTCAGTGATGCCTGCATTTTTGAATACTTCTTGCACTGCATTGAACTGATCAGGCTCTGCATAAACAATAACTGCATCATCCTCTTCCAGCACATCGCGTACATCAAGTTCTGCATCAAACATCATTTCAATTACTTCATCAGCAGTTTTACCTTCCACACCTATAACGGCCGTAGAGTCAAACATGTAAGCTACTGATCCGCTGACACCCATATTTCCGCCATTCTTACTGAAGGTTGAACGGATTAATGGAGCTGTCCGATTAACGTTATTTGTGAGCGCATCAACGATGATCATTGAACCGCTAGGTCCAAATCCTTCATAACGAAGCTCTTCATAATTTTCTTCAGCGCTGCCTTTAGCTTTATCAAGCGCACGGTCAATGATCGCTTTTGGTACATTGTAAGTTTTTGCACGTTCTAATACAACTTTCAGAGCCCGGTTCGCTTCTGGATCGGGTTCACCCTTCTTTGCTGCTACATAAATCTCAACACCAAACTTTGCATAAACACGACTTGTGTTTGCGTCTTTGGAAGCTTTCTTTTCTTTAATATTATTCCACTTACGACCCATATTGTTCCCGCTCTCTTTCAACATGAATTAAAAACAATTGTTACTTATTATACCCTTCTTCGATAGCTCTAGTAAAGTGCAGTAGTAGGTTAATCCTCCAAGCTGTCACAATACGAATAGAAAAAGGCTTCTGATTCAATCAGGAGCCTGCTAATTTTTTATAGATTACTGCCATATTTCATCTGCAATCTCTTTAATAAACTGCAGTTTGTCCCATTGCTGTTGATCTGTCAGATGGTTTCCTTCTTCCGTAGAGGCAAAACCACATTGTGGGCTGAGGCACAACTGATTGATATCCACATATTGCGAAGCTTCTTTAATCCGTCCTATGATTTCTTCTTTATTCTCAAGCTCACCTGACTTCGAACTGAACAAACCTAAAACCACTTGTTGATCTTTAATAAATCTAAGGGGTGAAAAATCTCCGGCCCGATCCGTATCGAACTCCAGATAGAAACCATCTACATCCACCGTTCCGAATAACACTTCTGCGATAGGCTCGTATCCGCCGGATGCTGCCCAAGTGGACGCATAGTTTCCACGGCATACATGCATCGTAATTACCATATCTGCTGGATGATCTTTTATCGCTTCGTTATTTACAAATGCGTATAGCTTAGCGATTTCGTTAACATCTACACCCTCTTTTTGACGAGCTTCCCAATATCCTTTATCACAGAGCATCCCCCATGTGCAGTCGTCCAATTGCAGATTACGGCAACCTGCCTCATAGAAGTCGCGAATAACTTCACGATAAGCTGCAGCAATATCAGCCACTAGTTCATCCTGGTTGTTGTAAACCGCTACAGTAGTCTTTTGATTGCGCTGAAGTTCAGCAAGGAACTGCGCTGGCGAAGGAATCGTTTGGCGAGCTACAACATCATTTCCCGCTATACTAACCAATTGTCTGTAGTCAGCGATCATCGGATGGTTAGTCCCACGGATTCTTCCGGATAATTCTGCAGTTTCTGCTCTGGTCTCTACACCATTAAACAGGTAGCCCACTGGGCTGACTTTCTTTGTTACCCCTTCAAGGCCCCACATAAAATCTAAATGCCACCAGGAGCGGCGGAACTCTCCATCCGTTACACCTTTTAATCCGACCGCTTTTTGTTTTTTTACAACTCTGGCAATCTCTGTATCTTCAACCTTGCGCAATTCATCAGCGGAGATTTCATTATTTTGATATTGGACACGAGCTCTCTTAATCGTTTCCGGACGTAAGAAGCTGCCCACGATATCTACTCTGAATGGCACTTCAGTTCTTTGTTTTCCTTTTTGGATGGTACTCATAGGGGTTCGTCCTCCTTCATTGTCTGTGCTTTTCTGTTGAATTCACTATAGCACTGTACAATCAGGACAGGGTAACTCCTAAAAACTATGGCCTACCATAAGCTTACGCTATAGCAGGCCACCGAATTAGCTTATTTAGTTATAACCAGACCTCTCGGGCGGTTTCGATCACAAGGCGTATTTTATCCCACTGCTCTTCTTCAGTTAGAATATTTCCTTCCTCCGTAGAAGCAAATCCACATTGAGGACTTAGGCACAGCTTCTCAATATCTACATATTGCGCGGCTTCTTCGATCCTTGCCTTAAGCTGCTCTTTACTCTCCAGACCCCCATGTTTGGTTGTCACTAATCCCAACACTACAAATTGGTCTTTAATAAATCGTAAGGGCTCGAAATCACCAGCTCGTTCATTATCATATTCCAGGAAAAAGGCATCAACTTTTGTATGAGAAAAAAGCACCTCGGCAACAGGCTCATAACCACCAGCTGCGAACCATGTGGAGCGGAAATTACCTCGGCATACGTGAAGCGCGATCGTCATATCATCTGGACGATTGGCAATGCTCTCGTTAATCAGCCTAACGTAATCCTTAGCCAATTGATCTGGATCTGTACCTCTACTTCGTAAATGCGCCCGATGTCTACCACTACACAGCGTTCCCCAAGTTGTATCGTCTAACTGGAGGTAACGGCAGCCTGCATCATAGAACGCTTGGATTGCAGTTCGGTAAACTGCAATAATATCTTGAAATAGGGTTTCTTGATCCGGGTAAACTTCATTCCCGTTAAAATCCTCCACAAAGTGAAATAAAGCGGGTGAAGGGATCGTCATTTTCGGAATTCGGTCTCCGGCCATTTGTTTCAACGCGATAAATTGCTCGATCATTGGATGATCTTCAAAGGCAATTCGGTCCACAATTCGAAAAGATTCCGCGCGCTGAACTGCTTCCGCTCTTCCTTGATTTAAGTTAATCTTCTCAGTTCCTTTAATCCCTACAAAGAAATCGAGATGCCACCAGGAACGGCGAAATTCTCCGTCAGTGACCGCCAATAAACCCACATCTTTTTGCAGATCCAGTAATTTGGCGATTTCAATATTCTCAATTTCATGAAGCTGACTGCCCGTGATTTCACCATTGTCATATTGGAGGCGGGCTGCTTTAATCTCATCCGTTCGTAAGAAGCTGCCAACGATATCGTAGCGAAAGGGTGGAGCATTTCTCTGGGTGCCAATTACGGGTCTAATCATACCGATCCTCCTACTGCTATAGTAAAAAATGATTTAGATCAAAATAACTTCCTGAAACCAGGTCATTCAAAATCTCGATATACTTAGATGCCATTACACTCGGTCTGCGATCTTTATGCGCTATCCAGCCAACCGTAAATACTTCATTGCTCTCAAAAGGAATCGTCTTCAGTCCATCACCATTTAGATCAGACGCCAGAATTCCTGTGCCTACCGTATAGCAATCCGTACCCATTAATAAATTGGTCAGTGTCGCTCGGTCATTCACCTTAATATTCTTCTCAATTTGTGAAAAGCTTAACATTTCCTCTGAGAAGTGCAGAGAATTGTTCTCACCCTGTTCAAAAGTGATATAAGGGAACGGCACAATATCATCCTGAGTAATAACTTCTTTACGAGCCAGCGGATGTCCAGTTCGAACATAAAGATGCGGATCGGTATTAAAAAGTGGTGTGAATTTCAGATTGCCATCACTAAACAGTTTATTCATATGCTTATAGTTACTCTCGTTAATATAAAGAATTCCTAAATCACTACGCAAGGTACGTACATCTTCGATAATCTCGTAGGTTTGCGTCTCTCTCAAGCTAAAATTGTATTCTGCGACGTCATTGTGCTTCATGAGATTTACAAAGGCATCAACCACAAAGGCGTAGTGCTGCGTAGAGATAGAAAAATAGATCGGACTACGCTTTTTCCCAGTATAACGATTCTCCATAAGCTCCGTCTGTTCAATAATTTGGCGGGCATAACCCAGGAATTCCATTCCCTCAACGGAAATACTGATTCCACGGTTGGTCCGCTCAAAAATCGTAATCCCCAGTTCACTTTCTAACTCTTTAATGGCATTGGACAGGCTCGGTTGAGAAACAAAGAGCTTCTTTGCCGCCTCATTCATGGAGCCACTATTTGCAATTTCGATAGCGTAGCGGAGTTGTTGCAACGTCACTCCTATTCCCCCTGTTCCAGACCTGTTAGTTCTGTATTCTGTTTCATGCTAGGTGATATCGTAGCATAAATACACATCTCATTCCAAGATAATCCTTATTATGTGCTTAATAATGCATACTTATTGTGATCTCTTTTTCCCAGCATCAATCATGGCAGGATCTAGTCCCTTCCAAATATTCGGCATATCGACTTGCTCAGGGTGCTCAAATACAAGAAAAGCCGTAGGTAAATATCGTTCCCCATATTGAGAGGACGGCTTGTTCATAATCTCGTTGTCTTTTACCAGTACGGTAGAAGAACCTCCATCCAAATTGGCGGCAATCACTGCTCCATGCTTAAGAAGGATTTGCTGTACATCGTATAGATTTGCCCCAATACTATAAGTAGGTTGTCTTCCATCAATAACAACAAATATAATCGCTCCGTCAGCTCGCTGGCCCATCGCTGTTCTAGGTGCAATTCCCCAACCTTCCGCTGCATTCTTAATCAATCCTTTGCCATTGACGATTAGTCGTGGGCTAAAAGTAACTGCCTCCTGAACACCCATTTTACTAATCTCATCTAGTGTATAATTCCCGGCAACCATCTTCCCTTGTTTATCAAGACCAACGATTTGCGTGGATTTCTTGCCACCGAGACCGTTGTAATATAACTTACCTTGTGAGATCACAATACCGATAGGTTTAAATCCGTTACCTTTCCAGTTTGGATCAGCGAACCCACCACCGTTAACTCCAGCGATAGCGCCTGTACGTTTCACCATACTGGTTACTTTTTCACCTGAACCAATCTTATTAGGTATTCCTAGCCGGACTTTGGTTGGATCATTAACAATCATTACATATCCTGTATACCCACTGCCTGAGACATTTTCAATCTCGACAAGTGGTTTCTCAACCACCTCAGGTTCGGGAGCGATCGTATGTGTATCTATTTCGTCCCCCATCTCTTCAAAACGGGCGGTATATTCTGTTACCCGGTCCTTCAGTTGATCTTCCCCTATAATATATTTAGCCATATAGCGATGTTGTGTTGTTATTAGCGTGTCTGCGATTGTATAACGTAAGTTCTGAGCCGAGGGTGCAAAATAAAGCCATCCACCAGCAGCGATCATTAAGAATAAGCAGAATAAAAAAACTTTGGATAAGGTGCGAAAAAAACTCCGTTTCTTCCGCTTTTTCATTGGTTTCTTTACAGGTTTCTTATTGCGTGCATTGGAACGTTGAGGTAATGATGAAGTGCTCACTTCTGAGTATTCCTCCCTAACTATTACGAAATTTGAAAATAAATGTCTAACTTTATCATAGACGATAAATTCCATGAAAAGTTTCTGTTAAGGGAATTACTAGTTATACGTAAGTTTCTGAGCACACAAAAAAATATCGCCGTACGATTCTCATCATACGACGATTGTTAGTTCTCTTTTATAATTTCGCCATTATTTGTGGTCTCTTTATTCGCTGCAATACATAACAAATGAAGAATAGATTTATTCCCAGCAAAATAATCATAATCCCTGCTGACCATTCTAATGGATGCTTTACACAAAATGTAACCAGTAAAGAAGGTACCATCGTCAAGAAGCTTAGTGCTGAAGTAATATATAATCCTTGTCTAGGCTTTTGCATTACCATGGATAATATTCCAGTTATAAAGATCATGAAAATGCAAATCAGAAGATTATCAAAGATTAATATACTTTGTGCTGTTGAGAACCAAATGAGGCTGGTTTCATGCATGAAAACATATTGGATGAAGTTTGCGCTCAGCCAAGTAAACAATGACGATACTACCAGCATTACTAGTGAAATCAGGATTGCAATCATACTCTTCCCAATGAACATTGACTCTGTTCGTATTGGCGTTGACAATAAAGATTCAAAGGTCTTATATACTTTTTCTCCTCCAATCGAATATGAGATCATATTTACTGTTATTCGAGGCACACCTAGAGCCATAATGATGATTGGATAATAAAAGTTCAATTTGCCAAAATAAAAATAGGCTAGCATCGTAAAGATGGCTGGAGCAATGATTAAGAAAAGCATGCTAAACCGAAATCGCTTTAAAGCTACGAAATATTTCCACTCATGATGAAGTACACTAGATATTTGTGATTTCATCAGAAACACCTACCTTTTTATATGACTCCGCAAAAAAATACGAACGATTCATTTTCTTAACTTTTATAAAGATAAAATAAGAGTTAACCCCCATCAAAACGACTAAAAATACTGCTGATAGTAAATAAGTAGCCACCATCAAATGCTGAGTAAATAAATTAATAAGAATAACAATATAAATGTAAATCGGATAAAAAACTACGGTTAGCTTACTATTCGCCATCTGTATATCATCAGAAGTAATGGACCTATCTACTCCTATCAAAGTGACGGTTAATAGAATTTGAATACATAGAATCAACATACCTACCCATTCCCAAAAATTCATTTGAAAATGTTCTTTTGTGAAACTCTTCACTAATAGTATTAGAATGAATATGGATAAATAATAAACTCCACTGCTAAAGAAGCAATACATACATTTTCCATAGAATAGGCTTTTGCTCTTAATTGGTGAGGATAATAATGTTTCTATCGTTTTCATTTCTTTCTCGCCCGCAAAGCTGTTGGCTGTCCATTGCTTTAACAGAATAAGTGGAAATAAGATTGATGCACTCAACAAAACAGTATCGTTCATTCGAAATACAGGAGCAACGATCCCTATGAGAACTACAGCACATAAATGAAAGATCAGAGCGCCTTTATCCTTGAAATACTCTTTTAACTGCATCCTAAAGACGATTTCTATTTCATTCATTTGGTTTCTCACCATTTTCTACCTGCATATACAGCTCTTCGAGATCAAATTCCTTAGTTTCAATATTCTTCACATCTATCTCTAATGTGGCTAACACTTTAATCAACTTCGAAATCGCAATATTTTCTGTTAGTTCAACGATAATCGTGTTTTGCTGTACCTTGTATTCAATATTTATTTCAAGACTAGACAATGCCGTATGAAGACGTTCCAAATCAGCGGACAAATCTTGGTTGCAGATAATACGGACTTTATTACTGGCTTGCTCTTTCAATGCTGCCATTGTGTTAGTATATACGTTTTTCCCATGTCGCATGATTGTGATCTTATTACAGATCTTTTTTACTTCTTCTAAATTATGTGTGGTCAAAATAATGGTGGTCCCATACTTCTGCGCTAAATCATGCAGCATTACTCTTAAATGATCGATGCTTACTGGATCTAGTCCATTCGTGGGCTCATCTAATAGAAGGATTTTGGGTTTGTGAAGTAAGGCTCTAGTTAAAGCAACCTTCTTCTTCATCCCTGTAGAAAAGCCCTTAACAGGCAAATGCTTCTTATCTAGGATTTCAAAATCACTCAATAGCTCGTCTATTCGTTTGTCGTAATTACTACGTTTCATACCATATATTTGAGCAAAATAACTTAAGTTATCATATACACTCATAGGCTCATATAACCCAACGTCTTCTGATAAAACACCACACATTTTACGAACAGTGTCACCCTCCAGATTAGGATTACAACCAAATACAGATACTTCTCCCTCATCAGGTTCTAAAAGTCCTAATAAGAAACGAAGTGTAGTTGTTTTCCCAGCTCCATTATGTCCCAATAAGGCGTAAACATCTCCCTCCTGAATGGAGAGGCTCAATCCATTGATAGCATTTACACTCCCGAATGTCTTTTTCACATCTTTCAGTTCAATTTTCCGCATCGCACAATCCTCCTTAAGAAACCCAAAATAAGTATAGCAGACTATACATTAATTGTATAGTTAACTATACTTATTTTGATTGTGATAAATTTTTTTATTGATATAATAAGAAAGTACGATGTTGTCGTTTTTGGTTTTCATCACGAAAGCAATTTTCGATATTAATTATTACATGGGAGCATGACATGAAAACAAGAATAAGAGAATTGCGAAAAGAGCGAAAGATATCTCAAGAGGAATTAGCAAAAGCGGTTCGTGTCACTCGTTTAACCATTATTTCAATTGAGAATGAAAAATACACAGCTTCTTTAATCCTTGCTTATAAAATAGCTAAGTATTTTGGATTAATGATTGAGGAAGTATTTGATTTCTCTGAGGTGGAGGAAAATGATGAATCAAAAATATAAAGCACGGATTCAAAAACGCCTACGCGCCAAAATAGTTATCGCTGTTATTGGTGGACTTGCTGTAATAGGTACCTATATCATTAAATTGCTCAATACCACGGTAGATTTCGCCTCTATTGATGCGTATATCACAGGATTTTTCTTTGGTATTGAAGGCGTCTGTGTGATGAACATAATACAGCTTAGAAAGCTGCTTAAAGACGAGAATGCGCTTGAAGAAATGGTGATCTATGAAGAAGATGAAAGAAATCAAAGTATCAAATTAAAAAGTTACAGCTCCACTATAAGTTTTATGATTTGGTTGCTTTCATTTGGAAGTATTATCTCATCTTTCTTCAATCAGGTTATCTTTTTCACATTGGCAAGTGTTCTTGTGGTCTTGTTAGTCGTGTCTTCATTATACAGATGGTTTTATACTAGAAACTGAGTGGAGTGCTTAATCTCTTTTCCATTTAAATAGCTGTCTCAGTAGTAGAATTTCTACTTGTGAGACAGCTCCTTTGCACCTCTTATTAACTACATGATTTATTTAGTGTCTTCCTACTCCACCGCCGCTGCTAGCGCTACCGCCACCACCAGATGAGCCACCTCCACCGGAAGAGCCACTATCATTGTTAGATCTGCTGCTGCTTGAAGAGCTGGAAGAATGTCTTCCTGCTCCTCCACCACTGCTGGAACCTCCGCCACCATGGTTCTCATTGCTTGAGGAATACCGTCCTGCACCGCCACCGTTAGTAGAGCCTCCGCCACCACTGTTTCCCCAGAAGCTTGACTGTGAGTTATTGGATGGCGTATTTCTATGATGATTATGATGGTGATGATAATAACGTCTGTGCCAGCGTCTGCCATAACCGTAATCCGCTTGACCATGCCAAGGGCCATAACGGCGTATATTCCTTTGGCTATATGGATTAAATGGCAAACCATACATTTCTATATATCTATTGCGTCGTGAAGCAGTAAATCCAAATAAGATGAGCGAACCAAAAATTGCTGAGAAGATTAGAAAAGCCTTGCTTTTACTAACCGCCTCACCTCCACTTGTAGCTGTAGTAGAGGAAGTACCAGAATTCGTTGTAGTTCCAGAATTAACATTGTTTCCGTTGTTTCCAGTGACTCCTTGCGGATGATCCGCTCTCGCTAACAAGAAACTGTAGAACGAATTAACTGTCGTTGTAGCTCCCGTTCCGTAATCTTTTTTCACAAATTGGGGTTCAAGCACGGTACTTAAAATATTACTAATAGCCTCATTGGTTAAAACCTTGTCGATATCTTTACCTTGTAGAACATGATAGTTGTCTCCGCCTATGTCCAATACAAGCATAACATCCTTAGGACCAGCACCTACCGAAGCAAACTTCATATAGGTATAGTCCTGCAATGTTTTATCTCCAGCATTTTTTACGGTAACCACATAAATTCCACTTCCAGTTGTTGTTTTATATCTGTTGCTGGAATCGTTCAGATAGTCTTTAGTTACTTTTTTGAGCACACCCGCATTATCGGATACGTAATTTTTGGTGCCAACATTTTCTGCCCAAGTGCCGCCCATAGCTTGAATAAAAGCTCCATACGTCTTCCTAGCACCATTACTGTAAGTTTTAGCTGCGAAATCCGGCTCAAGATATTGTGAAAGAATCTCTTTAATCTTACTGTTAGGCAATGATTCCTCTATACCTTTACCTTGTACCGCCCAATAATCATCATCTTTTATAGAAAGGAGCAGCAGCAGACCGTTATTTTTATCCGCAGCCCCCACACCCCAGCTATTGAAAAGCGATTTTGCATACTCTTCCATCGAAACCCCTTCAGTAGAGTCGACAGTTACAAGCACAACTTGAGCTCCAGTAGCCTGATGTAATCGAATCCCATAGTTCACCATGTAATTCTCTGCTTTCTCGTCAATCACATTCGCAAAATCATTCACATAAAATGACCCTGTATGCTTTGGTACAGCAGTTTTGGCTAAACTTACAGCCGGCAAAAGCAATACACTTAACAATAAGGCAGCAAGTGTGGTATGTAGCAGTATTTTTAGAGTTCTCGTGTTCATCTGTACCTCCTGATCTATCATTATCTCTCTTATTTATCGGTTACGCGTGGTTAGCGGAATAGTTCCATTTTATTCTAAACTGGAAATTACACAACAGGAAAAAACGGTTAGAGTTTGTGAGACAGGTGATTTGAGGCGTGCAAGTCGCTTTAGGGGCAATCATCGTGTTGTGTTGATGGATCAAACTCAAGAACATTGGAGATTTGGAACCCTCTGCTGATTAACACACTTATCGCCGATGGATCGGACTGAGGAGACGTTATTTTGTTCATTTGCGGGTTTGTGGCAGGCTATCGGACTCAGTTGCAGCTATTTGCTCAAAATCACACTGTCTATCGGCAAATGTTGGCCAATATGTGCTATACAGTCCGATACCTCGGCAAAATGAGCTTAAATGGCGAAATAGCTGCAATACGGTCCGTAACACACTAAACTCTCTTAGCTACTTGTACTAATGGGAGTTTTGGAATCCCTCTTAAACTTCTTCGTTACTTGAGATACCGTTATCTGGAGATATACAGCCAATACTCCAACAACAAAAAGGCTCAGCCTATAGCTGAACCTTTTGCTTGCTTTTTAAAGCCAATTAGTTGGATCTAGCGCTCATGTTCCGTTAAAAATCAAACAGCGTAGTTGTTAAGTAACGTTCACCGGTATCCGGCAGAATCACGACGATGGTCTTGTCCTTATTCTCAGGACGCTTAGCGATTTGTGTAGCTGCGTAAACAGCTGCTCCGGAGGAGATACCCACCAGCAATCCTTCTGTTCGCGCAAGAGCACGTGATACACTATAGGCATCATCATTTTTCACCTGAAAAATCTCATCCACTACTTCATTATCGTAATTCTCAGGAATAAAGTTTGCTCCAATGCCCTGAATACCATGTCCCTTAGGACGGCCTCCTGATAAAACAGGAGAGTCAAACGGCTCGATGGCGACAATTTGGACTGCGGGGTTCTTTTCTTTCAACGCTTTCCCAACACCCGAGATAGTGCCTCCAGAACCAACACCCGCTATGAAAATATCTACATCTCCATCGGTATCCCGCCATATTTCCTCTGCTGTAGTCGTTCTGTGTATCTCCGGGTTCGCAGGATTGCTAAATTGTTGAGGAATAAATGAATTTGGAATTTCCGCAGCTAATTGTTCTGCCTTTCTTACAGCTCCGCTCATTCCTTCAGTTCCCGGTGTTAACACAAGTTCGGCACCTAATGCCAGCATTAATTTACGGCGTTCAATACTAAATGTATCTGGTAGGACGATGATCAGTGAATACCCTAAGCTGGCAGCTGCAAAAGCAAGCCCTATCCCAGTGTTTCCACTAGTAGGCTCAATAATGACAGAATCTTTATTGATGAGACCTCTCTCTTCCGCATCTTTAATCATTGCATACCCAATACGATCTTTAACACTACCTGCGGGATTAAAAGATTCCAGCTTGGCAAGAACCCTTGCTTCTACGTTTTGGGTTTTACTATACTTTGAAATCTCTAATAACGGTGTATTTCCGATCAGATCGGTTAAGCTCTTATAAATATTAGCCATAATGATCCGCACCTCATTTCTTAATTTCCAATCAAATTACTCTGTATTAAGTCTAGCAGGATTTAAAGGATTTACAACCTATTCATTCTTAGTAGTCGCAAACTTAAAGCCTTTAATTCGTACTACGTCTAACCGAAACACTTGACTCTCGCACGATTAATCGCGGATCAAGCTGCACCCGTTGATACTCCCCGGTAATATTATCCTGAATACGTTGCAAAAGAAGCTGTGTGGCTAATCGTGCCACTTCATTTCCCATGATTGAGACCGAACTAATCTGCGGACTTGTAATGGTTGTCCATGCGTTATTATCCACCCCAACCACCGCCACATCATCTGGAACACGAACGCCCAATTCTTTAAAGCGATTCACAATACCAATGGCCACCATATCATTGACTGCATAAATAGCGTCTGGCATATGTGTCAGGCTGTAAAAATAATCAGCGGCTTGTAGTCCAGTTTGCAAGGAAAAGTCTTCGCCAAAATAAACAAGCGAAATATCCACTTGATTTAAAGCTTGCTGATAAGCAAGATAACGATCTTCAATAAGATCTTTTTGAGCCCCTGCATATGCAATTCTGGTACGACCGATATTAATTAAATGCTCCATCACTAATTGTCCTTCAAAACGTGACAAACTAACGATGTCTGCTTTCACATTTTCTGTGATTCTTTTCCCGTAGTTAATGATGGAGACCGGAACACTTGATTTATTAATTAACTCTACCATGGTCTTTGGATAAGCAAGGGGCATGATAATGAGTCCATCTACATGTAATTTTTTGACCTCACGGATCGTTTCGAGCTCAGTGCGCGGGTTGCCAGAAGTATTAATTTGAATTACCCGATAGCTATGCTGTTTGGCGGCTTGCTCTACAGACCAGGCGATATCCGGAATAATTGCGTTGCGAATGTCAGGAACGGCCAAAGCAATTTGCTTCGTTTGGCGGATTTTGAGGCTTTGCGCAGAGGTATTTGGAGTGAAACCCATCTCCTCAATCACTTGCAGTACCAGCGCCTTGGTCTTGGAACTAATTCCCTCTGAATTATTAATGGCTCTTGAGACAGTAGCAATCCCTACCCCCGCCCGTTTCGCTACATCCTCTATGGTTACTTTGTTTTTATTAGCCACTCTGATAGTCCCCTTATTTCCGGAATCGTTTTCGTTTTCATCTCTATTTCACTTATCTAAAATCAAAATTCCAATGTATAGATTATAACATAATAGTACATAGAAGAATACTTATCTCAGCTGCTACTGCGAGCCTAAAGTCATGATATAACTCTGTTTTAGTGAATTATTTCACTAATTTTCGATATTAATATTTTCAATATTTAAATTTGACAATATGAAAATTATGTGACATATTTGTTTTCGGAAACGTTTCCTCTTTTCCAGAAATAAAATACTATTTATTATCAATTATTAATCTAGGAGATGAATGATATGCAAGCATTAAGATGGCATAACGTCAAAGATCTACGGTTAGAAACGATTGAAGAACCAGCAGCCCTTGAAGGAAAAGTGAAAATCAAAATCGAATGGTGCGGAATTTGTGGCAGCGATCTTCACGAATATGTAGCCGGCCCTATTTTCATTCCCCAAGGAACAGATCATCCCCTTACTGGTGAAAAAGCTCCAGTCGTAATGGGACATGAATTCTCTGGACAAATCGTAGAAGTAGGTCAAGGCGTTAGCAAGTTTAATGTTGGTGATCGCGTCGTCGTCGAGCCTGTTTTTGCATGTGGTGAATGTGTGGCTTGTCGACAAGGTAAATATAATCTTTGTGAAAAAATGGGCTTCCTAGGTTTGGCTGGTGGTGGCGGTGGATTCTCAGAATACGTCGCAGCAGACCAACATATGGTGCACAAAATTCCAGACAGCTTATCCTATGAACAAGGTGCTCTAGTGGAACCTTCTGCCGTTGCTCTACACGCTGTTCGTTCCAGTCAACTGAAGGTTGGAGATAAAGCTGTAGTATTCGGTGCTGGCCCAATCGGTTTGCTGGTCATTGAAGCTTTGAAAGCATCCGGCGCAGCTGAAATCTATGTAGTAGAACTTTCTGAAGAACGTAAGAGTAAAGCTGAAGAACTTGGTGGTATTGTAATCGATCCTAAACAATATGATGTGGTCGAAGAAATTCAAAAACGTACCGATGGTGGCGTAGATGTAGCTTTTGAAGTCACAGGCGTACCTCCCGTTCTAACCCAAGCCATCAATTCCACTAAATTGAGTGGACAAATCATGATCGTTAGTATCTTCGAAAAAGATGCTACGATTACTCCAAACAATATCGTACTTAAAGAACGCAACTTAACTGGTATCATTGGTTACCGTGATGTTTTCCCAGCTGTAATTAGCTTGATGGAACAAGGGTACTTCCCTGCTGAGAAACTTGTTACTAAGAGAATTAAACTGAATGAAGTGATTGATCACGGGTTTGAGGCTCTTTTGAAAGAAAAAAATCAAGTAAAAATCCTTGTAAGTCCTAAACAATAACCATAAGCAGCCCATGGGCTGAATCATAAAAGAAGGCGCTACCCCAAGCAGCTCTTTCTAGAATTTGTAGCGGTCTCTGTTATTAAAAAACAACCAGGCAGCGATTCTCCGGGATTGGAGTATCACTGCCTGGTGTTTTTGATCTGTGGGGGGGTGTTTAAGCAAATTTATGGGCACATCCTTACACTCTGACTTAACTCGCTTAATCATCCGCTGATCCACCAAAGTATATTCATCCTCACTAAGCAGGAGTTGCAAGTCTGATGCCTTGAAGAAATCCTTTCAGACAGAACGTAGCTTCCGGTGCATTCCCTCTTGGTATACTTCTGGTACCGAAATTAAAGGATTCCAATGAGATAATGGAGAGTGATATAGGGTAAATGTGAAATAACTGTATTCTGTACACTTATTCCGTATGCAAAAGTAACTATTCTTGTTTTAATTGTATTCTGTACAATTAAAACCCTGAAAATCCACCTATAAAGGAGTAAATGAGAAAAATAGATGTACTAAATACAGTTATATCTATGATCCGACCAATTAAGGAATTATAGTTGTACAAAATACAATTAAACGCTCACTCTGCTTTAACAAATTACTTCCGTCGCCACTCTGGATTCATCAATTCTAGATGAAGGGTAGCTCCCTATGGAACAGCCCCTAGCCCGTTTATTTACTTATGCGTATTTATCATTTATCAAATAATGCAGATTCTCTTTTACAGCAGGCCATTCGGTATCCAATATGCTAAAGACCACATTATCATGAATCGATCCGTCAGACTTGATTCTATGCTTGCGCAGAACCCCTTCTTTAACCGCCCCTATTCGTTCTACTGCTCTTTGTGACCTCAAGTTGTTCGCGACCACTGTAAATTCTACGCGGATCAGCTTTAGTTCTTCAAAACAATAGTGTAGCAGCAGCGACTTGCCTTCTGTGTTCACACTAGTTCTCCAATAGTCTGGTGAGATCCAGGTACATCCAATTTCAGCGTTACGATGAACCAAATCCGGATGCATAATACGAGTGGTTCCGATAATTCGCTCCGTTGCTTTATCAATGATAGTAAAGGTAATTTGTGAACCGTTCTTTTGATTTGCTAAAGCTGTTGAGATTAACCCTTGCACCTGCTCGTCCGACGTTATTTTTCGCCAGGTAAATTCCCAGATGTCTGGATTTCTTAACACTTTCGCCAATCCTTCTGCATGACTTTCATCTATTGGAACCAGCTTAATCGATTTCCCGTCAAGTATTTCAGTATTCATAACACTCATTTGGTGCACCGTTCTCTCAATGAAATATGCTGAATGATATCTGCAATTTCTTCCACACGAAAGGCGATATGGTCTGCTCCAGCTTGTTCAAGCTCTTCCTTGGGACCATAACCAAAAGTTACTCCAATGGATTCAACACCACAGCCAATAGCACCGATGATATCATGCTTACGATCTCCTATCATTACAGCTTCCTCTGGATGTATGTCATTCTCATCAAGGACGTACTGAATAACCTCTTGCTTCTTAGAACGGGTACCGTCCAGATTACTTCCTCCGATATGTTCGAAATAGTGATCGAGCTTATAATACTCAAGAATCTGTGCTGCAAAAACAGTCGGTTTGGAGGTTGCTACATACAATGAGTATCCATTCGTCTTAAGTCCTTTCAGCAATTGGGGTATACCTTCAATCACCATATTCTCAAATAATCCCGTGGCACTGTAACGCTCCCGGTAAAAAGCAAGCGCTTGAAGCGCTTGTTCCTCAGTGAAATGGTGCAGCTCGATAAATGAATCATATAACGGAGGACCTATGTAAGGAAGAAGCTCATCCAAATGTTCGATCTGTATATTAAATTTGTTCAAAGCGTATTCTACGCTTTTGGTGATGCCTTCTTTGGGATCTGTTAAAGTACCATCTAAGTCAAATAAAATGTTTTGTAATCCTCTTCCCACGGTTGTCTTGCTCCCCTCGACTGTTATTATTGCATATATTTATCATACCTTCGTTTCCACATACTTTCCACATACTTCTCGAATACGATAAGTAACTGAAGCTATTACATATTATCGGAGGAGTATCTTATGAACATGACGCATTACATGTCTTTGCTAGCGGACAACCAGCCTTGGAACTTGATAATATTCATGGCAATCCCCGTGATTTTTGCTGAGACGATTACTATTACAGAGTTTATTATTTTGTTCACCAAGAATCTAACAGGCCCACTACGATCCTTCAACAAAGTCTGCAGCATACTCGCAGGGTTATATTTCACAGGTGTATTCCTCTACTTGTTCCCAACTGTGTTTATTCCTTTGTCTGTGAATGGGGAATGGCACACATGGGTTGATATTGTAGCTGTGGGCTTCTATTTAAGCGGAGTACTCTTCTTATTGCCACTGGCTTTCTTAGATCTTGGTCTAATTGCTCGTAAACGATCGGAAGAGCACAAGATGAAGCTGCATTTTCTGCTTATTAGTGGATTCTTGGTCGTGGCGCATATCGCGATGATATTTGGGATGATTAATCCGGAAATTGTAGGGAGTATGGGTGGAATGGGCGATATGATGCATTAAAGTTTATTAACATAACGTAATCTAAGTCAAAAAGCAGATCAAGGATAAACCCTTGATCTGCTTTTTTTATCGCACCGGTCATCCCGCGTTTTGTACAGTTACCACAGTACGCTTCTTGCGTAATAAAAACATCAGTGGAAATCCAAACAACACAATAATGGAACCCACCACGAAAACATCATTCACCCCCATCGTGAACGATAGTAAACGTATCGAATCTGTATTACTTGCACCGGAGCTGATCAACTCTTTAGAGTGGAGTAAAGATCTACTCGACAGCAGGGAGGTGAATACTGCAATCCCAAGTGAGCTTAACACATTGCGGACCCAGTTATTGATCGATGTAGCATGCCCAGACCATTCGACGGGAATTTCCTCCATTGAGGCTGTGCTGCTTGGAACATTGGCTAGTCCAATGCCGAGATTACGAACGACCATCGCCCACATAACAAAGCTATAAGATATGTTCGTTTGCAGCCGACTAAGCATGAATAAACCGATGAATATAAATAAAATACCCGCAGAAATCAACTTCACAGGTCCGAACTTTGGATACAGCTTACCTACGATTGGACTCAATAAGGCAAGGAGGATCGAGGACGGCAATAAAATCAGCCCTGTTTTAAGCGTTGTAGCCCCTTCTACCGTTTGTAAGAACAAAGGGGTTAAGTAAGTTCCGGCATACATCGCAATCGTAACCAAACTATAGATACTTAGCATGGCGGTAAAACGGCGATTACGGAATACACGCAAATTCAGCAGAGGTACCTCCGCCTTCAGCTCGCGCAAAACAAACAAAACTAACAACACAACCCCCAAAAGGATTAATGATAAGGTTTTCCATGAAGTCCATCCCCAGCTATTGCCTTGGCTAAATGCAGTTAATAATGATAAACTACCGAGGACAACCGTAAGGAAACCAGGAATATCAAATGACTTCGGAATATTCATTCGATAATATGGAATTAACGTTAGGGTTAGAATAACAGCTATGATTCCAATAGGGATGTTAATTAAGAATAACCAATGCCAGCTGGCATATTGGAGCAGCCACCCGCTAAACGTTGGTCCTATGGCTGGCGCGACCATCGCGGATAACGACCAGAGGCTTACTGCAAAAGGTCTGCGTTCTCCCGGTACTACTTGAAATATGATGGTCATCGTACAAGCCATGATGAGACCGCTGCACGAACCCTGAAGCATCCGAAATACAATTAACGATGTTGGATCCCATGCCAAAGCACAAAGCAAAGAGAACATGGTGAATCCCATCAAGGCGAAAAGATAAAGCTTTTTGTAGCTGAATCTTCCTCCAAGATATCCGGCGAGTGGTGCGGTTACTCCTGTCGCCAGCATAAAACCCGTGACCATCCATTGCATGGTGTTCAGACTCGTATTGAAATGATCCATTAAAAGAGGAACAGCAATGTTGATCGTCGTTGTACTTAAGACAGAGACGAAGTTTCCGAAGAATATGGCAATCATGATCGGCCAAAAATGTATTTTGCTTGCTTGATTTTCTTCCATGCTTCCCCTCCTCATTATTTTTATATGTCTACTTTTACATATATAAGGTGACTTGAATAATGTTATAATCGTATGATCAATATGTCAATGATGACATATCCCCGAAAAATTCAATGAAAACGGATTTATAATAACTGGAGGGCTTTATAGTAATGAATACACTGTCTTATGGACTTCTAGCTTTACTTAGCGCTAACTCATTGTCTGGATATGAATTAACTCAGAATATCAAGCCGCTCTGGCGTGCTGGACATAGTCAAATCTACCCTCTATTAATGAGCATGGAGCAGCAAGGTTATATCACCTTTAAGCTCATTGAACAGACCGACAAACCGGATAAAAAAGAATACTCCATTACGGAAGCAGGACTGGAGCAATTGCGGCAATGGGTGGAAACTACTGCAGAGCCACCGGTGCTCCGGGATGAACTGCATTTTAAGCTGTATAGCTTATGGCTATCCAACCCGGATGAAGCCAAGGACCTATTGCTAAAACGTGCAGAGTTTTGTAAAAGTGAGCTGGAGCGATACAAGGTTTTGCTCAAAGCAAACGAAGTCTTGCGTGATGAACGCGGTGAGACTCGTGAGTTAAAAGCCACCACTTTTGGACGTTATTTATTGATCCGCAAACGTGTGCTTGATATGGAGTGCTCTATACAATTTTGCGAATGGGCACTTGAAGAGCTTGAGTCGAATAAATAACATTATAAACAAGCAAAAAAGAGACCTCATTTTGTATATGATGAAGTCTCTTTTTACTTACACTTATTCGGATTTAGATAGATTCAATAGTTGCACCTCGCAACGAGTACCCGCTCCAGGCTGACTTATCATTCGAATCTTGCCTCCATGCAATTCCACCAGCTTTTTAACAATGGAAAGTCCCAGACCTGAACCGCCGTATTGTCTTGAACGTGATTTCTCTACCCGGTAGAAACGCTCGAAGATATAGGGAAGCTCTTCCTCAGGAATACCTATTCCTGTATCTTCAACAATTAGAGTTGCAGCATCCGCTGCGAATTCCATATGAACTATAATCTCGCCTTCATCTGTATAACGAATTGCATTCTCCAGAAGGTTCATAATAATCTGTTCCATACGTTTTTGATCTCCACGGATCATATACGCATCTCCGCTAAGCTGAAGCTTCAGCAGTAACCCCTTCTCCTTTGCTTTCAGTTCAACTCTGCGCACGGCTTGTTCCGCTAGCTGACTGAGATCGATCCACTCTTGGGTAAGAGTAACCTTTCCTTCCTCCATTTTTGCCAGTTCAAATAAATCATCCACCAGATGCTGGAGCCGATGTGCTTCCTGATGAATGATGTCCAGGTATAGATCTCTTTCCCCTTCGGTCTCGTAAAGTCCCTCTTTTATAACCTTGGTGTACCCCTCCAAATATGTAATGGGCGTTCTCAGCTCATGTGAGATATTTGCCAGAAATTCCTGCCGTGTATCTCTGTATCGTTGCAGATCGACAGCCAGATCATTTATGGCCGCAGCCAAAAAACCAATCTCATCGTTACTACGTATAGAAAGTCTCGTTTCCAGCTCGCCAGCCGCGATTTTCCGGGTTGCCTTTTGCATCTTGATCAAAGGTCTGGACAAAATCATGGCGATCACACCAGTGATCCCTAAAGCCAATATAAAAGCCCCGAAGCCTGCAATCAGCAGCAGGTTCCGGATGGAAGCCAAAGATTGCTTCATACTTTCTGTAGAGGACATTACATAAAGTGCAGACTGAGTTGTATCCCCCTCCATTATTGGTTTTCCAGTGATAAAATAAGAATGTCCGGCAGGATCTTTATACTCAAAATCAACACTTTTCCCAGCGAAAATCCGGCTAACATCCGAAGCATGGATAAATGAACGATCCGTACGATCATGTACACCCGAGTGGAGTATCACATTGCCATCCTTCGAGATATTAAAGATACTGACATCCGAAAATTCTGCAAAAGTACTCATCATCTGCTCATTTGAACTATCCTGCGATTCCGCCATTCCAATAAAATGTGAGGTGAGTTCCTCCGTCTCTTTTTGCATCTCGTTGTAATAGAAGCTTGTAAACATCCGGTCTATAGTAACTCCAAGGACAAGTAAAACAACTACAAAAACAGATATAATAACAAAACCAAGCTTAAGTCCGATGATGTTATTTTTCATACCTGATTACCGGGAGCATGAAATTTATATCCTAATCCCCACACCGTTTGAACCGGATTATAGGCTAGGCCTGCTTTATGTAATTTCTCACGGATATTCTTAATATGGGTGTCGATAACACGATTCTCCCCCTCATAATTATTCCCCCATAATCGCTCCACCAGTTCTTCTCTAGTAAAAACACGGGTAGTGTTTTGCGCCAAAGTGGCCAGTAGATCAAACTCCTTGAGAGTGAATTCAATGGTTGTATCTTGAATATATACCTCCCTAGCTTCTGGGTATATTTTAAAATCAGGGTATATGAGCACCCTTTCCTGAGGTTGCCAGGCAAATGTAAGTGTTGAACGCCGCAGCAGAGAATAAATCCTAGCCACTAATTCTTCCGGCTCAAACGGTTTAGTAAGATAATCATCTGCTCCTATACCAAGACCAAGGACCTTATCCTTGGTTTCAGAACGTGCGGTTAGCATTAGAATGGGGATAGAGCTTGTCTCCCTCACCAGCTTGCAGACCTGCCAACCATCCATATCCGGCATCATCACATCCAGCAAGATTAGGTCAAAGCTGTGTTGTTTCAACAGTTGGAGTGCCTCATGGCCCGTTGACGCCTCTTGGGTAGACATCCCTTCTTTACTTAAATAAATCCGCAATAAATTCCGCATGTTCCATTCATCATCTACGATCAGTATCTGTAGCTTATTCAAGCCGTTCACCCTCTTTATGACCTAGTTCTTCTCATTATACAAAAAAACACAGAACAAGCCGACATCATCCCTAAATGATGCCAGCCTGTGATTATGGTTAGTGGCCGGAATGGGGATTGCCTCCTGCAGCAGGTGAGATTTCTAGCATGTCATCAATTTCACTTTGTGCTCGCTCATTTAATGTAAGGTTATCTCCAGTTATCCAAGCATGATTGTAAGGGCCTTCCGCTGGTGAATCTTGAAATTTAGGTTGAAGCTCCATCATATACTCCATTACTGAATCTGGCAGCCCGTCTTTTTCCGTAAAAATAAGCGGCGCATGTTTCCCCAAATGGGAAAAAGGCGCAGCGGCGATAGCGAGCATCGTTGAATCCGTGGTTAACAAAGACAGGTTATGACCGGGTGTAGTGATTCCCCAGCCGAATCCGTTATTGGCATCCTTAAAACTTGCAAAAGCTATAGCGTTCTTAAAAACATCTTCTCCAGCTATACGGGTAATTGTTCCGTATTCTTTTAATTGCTTTTCTACATCTGCTGAGACAATGTCTTCTGGTCCTAGGATGTAAATGGTTGCGCTACCTCCACGTTCTTTTAAAGCCTCGACCGTTGAGTTTGGAATTTCGTCTTTGGTTACATAGAGTAGAGGTTCCGGCATATGTGCGATCCAATTCACTGCTGGCAACGTGTACTCAGGGCTATCCATAGAACCAATTATAACCGACTTTGGAAGTTCACCCGCTGCTTTGGCGTAATAAGTATCTATAGCCTGAGCTACTGCCGCTGGCTCATCCCCTTCTATCCGGTCTACTTTTAAATCAAAGGCCTTTAATTGTTGTCCGACATTGGATGCCATAGGCCCAACAAGCACTACCTGAACCCCTTTATTGCCTTCAGCACCTATTGGATTCAGTCGCTTAAGTTCTGCGAGAGTAATCTCAGGAACCCCTTCTTTTGTGGTATACAGTACAGGGCCATTACTGGGATGATGAATCAAATCTGCACTAACTGCGGCAATCTGCCAATTACTCACATCCGTCAAAACTACACTTGAGGGTCTATTATTCTTTGTTTGCGCAGTCCATAAAGTCTGAGAAACTAACACTGCGGCTTGAATCGGATCTGAAGTGTTAATGCGACTAGTATTCTTCGTAGCTATCCAAGGTTGCTCCACCGTTGCAGAACTAGCTTGCGAATTAACCTTAGATGGAACATTATTGCCTGCTTGGCAGCTTGTTATCACTGTACTCAAAAGCAAACTAACGGCAACAAATGGTATGATTTTTTTCATCCTAAACCCTCCTGTGTTATGTTCTCGCTTAATTTAGAGTAGTTTAGGCTACAAATGTGTGGAAAGTATGTAGAATTTAAAATAAATAAAATTTGTATATAATGCAAAAAGAGCATCCCGTAAGCCATGAATGACTCAGGATGCTCTTGGTTTAAAATTTTTTTCAACACTTACCAGTGTTTAGCGATAAAAGTATCCCGACCGGATTGCTCCCGATCTTCTTTGTAGTGCTTGGGATTCTTATGATGATAATCCTGATGATACTCTTCTGCACGATAAAAAGTTGGCGCCGGAAGGATTTCCGTAACGACTGGACCGGAGAATCTGCCACTGCCCGCAACCTCTTCCTTCGAGGCAAGAGCTGCTAAACGCTGTTCTTCATTATAATAGAAGATCGCTGTCCGGTACTGAGTTCCTCGATCCTGGAATTGCCCACCATCATCGGTAGGGTCAATCTGAGGCCAATATAATTCAAGCAGTTTCTCGTATGAAAAAAGCGCTGGATCAAACGTAATCTGCACAACCTCGTAATGCCCCGTTGTTCCGGTTTTGACTTCTTCATAGGTTGGATTCTTGGTTAACCCTCCCGCATAGCCCGATACAATTCCATGAATGCCTGGTAATTCCTCAAACGGTGTCACCATGCACCAAAAACATCCGCCTGCAAACATCGCTTGTTCCATATGTTCAAATCTCTCCCTATCTATCTTCATCTAATAAATAATATATGCTATGACGATAAAGCCAAAAGATCATAAAGTCAATGGAAGCCCGAAGCACCATTAGAATTCAATTCTCCAAAACGTTATAATATAACAACAACAGAAGTAGAAAGGAATGCGCTATGAGAAAAAATCGTTTAGGACAATCCGATTTGTATGTAAGTGAGATAGGACTTGGCTGTATGTCTTTGGGTACGGATGAGGCGAAAGCCATTTCCATTGTTCATGAAGCACTCGATCAAGGAATCAATTTTGTTGATACAGCAGATCTTTATGATGAGGGCCGTAATGAAGAGATCATTGGCAAAGCCATTCGTCAACGTCGACAGGATGTAATCCTGACCACAAAAGTTGGCAACCGCAGAATTCCCGGCCAAGATGGCTTGAGCTGGGATCCTTCAAAAGTCTATATTAAAAATGCAGTCAAAGATAGTCTCAAACGGCTGCAAACCGATTACATCGATCTATACCAGCTGCATGGCGGCACTATTGAAGATCCAATTGACGAAACGATTGAAGCTTTCGAAGAACTTAAGCAAGAGGGTCTTATCCGCTATTATGGGATCTCTTCTATTCGTCCTAATGTAATTAGAGAATATGTGAAAAAATCAAATATCGTAAGTGTTATGAGCCAATATAGCATTTTAGATCGACGTCCTGAGGAAGAAATCCTTCCTCTGCTAGCTAAGCAGGGAATTAGCATGATCGCACGCGGACCTTTAGCAGGGGGCATTCTATCAGAGCGTGGTCGCAGCAAGGCGGAGAAGAATTACTTAGATTACAGTAGTGAGGAACTTCTGAATTTACATGATCAGCTTTCGCAGGAAACTAGTGACTCTCGCAATCTTGCACAAACAGCGCTTCATTATCCACTAGCTAATCCATCTGTAGCCGTTATTATTCCTGGGGCAAGCAGTCTGGAGCAATTAAAAAGCAATGTAATGGCTGCTGATGTAGCTCCACTCACTTCGGAGGAACTTGCAGACATTCAGCGGATGAGCAAAGCAAATCGTTACAAGCTTCATGTATAGATTAGTCACTTTCGTTAAGAGCAATGGGGTGTCCATAGCCATATAATGGCTGTTGGGCACCCTTACTTCTTGTGCCTAACTGATCGCTGATCTAATCCTTAAACTTGGTTTGATTTGACATTTTTTACACGAACGAAGCCGCTATAGGACACAGTTGACCTTATGCGCTACTTTTTCCTATATTAAGGGTGCTCGCGGACTCCATAGCCGCTATGAGCTTGATAATCACCATATATCATCCTCTATTTAAGGAATAGCAGCACTGAAGTCCGAAATCATGCTCCAAAGACTAAATATATGCAAATAACGTCATCTGGGTCCGAAGGTATTCAAGTCACTCCGCGTGACACATCCAGCCTACCATAATTCCAGTAGAATAAAATCGAGTGATTCTCGTGAAGCCTGATTCTTTCAATAACTCTTCAATTTGTTTTTCGGGAAGGAAAGAAATTTTCGTAATATTGTTACTTACATTATTAAACGCTTCGGGAGATTCATACCCTGCAACCCAAAAGCTTTTCCATACGTTTATTCTGTGGTGGAGTTCAGGATCATCCAAATCTCCATATGCACTTACGAGAACAAATGGAGCACCCGGTTTCAGATTATCCTTTATGGAGCGAAGCAATTTCAATTTTTCTTGAACATCATGGATGAAATGAAGGACCAAAATACAACTTGCCACATCGAACTTTGAGTCCTGCTGAGGAAGATCATCGATTGTCCCAGGAATCAGACTGACACGGCTCTCTAAGCCCAGTTCATCTATCTTTAATTTCGCGATCTTAAGCATATCTTCCGAAGGATCCACTCCCGTAAATGTCCAGTTTGGGTTAGAAGGCCCCCATGCCGAAAATTCATTTCCTCCCCCCGCACCGACCACGAGCATAGATACAGGGATGTCACCTAATTCGAAACGAAAATAAGATTGGATCATGGAAAATAATGAATCATAAGAGGGAATCGAAATATGAGTGGTTTTTTCATAGGTCGCCCTCTTGGCATTTAATTTTTGCTCTTCAGTCATTGTAATCATCCTCCATTGTTTTAAATTTCACATTTTAGTATCAAAACCCCTATTAAAGTCATTACGGATTCACATTATCTCTATTAATCCCGAAAAAAGAACGGATCTTTACTCCGTCTTCATCGTTTTTGCCAAATCTGCAATTTTCGTGTTCTCTAAGTACTGCTCCATCTGTCGCTCAGCGTCAATCACAACCTGTTGAATCAGACATTCACTTCCGTGATCTAGACTGCATTCAAAAAAGGAAGCCGTTCCTTCGATTGCATGGATAATATCCAAAAAAGAGATTTCTTCCGACTTGCGTCTGAGACGATAACCACCATTAGCGCCAGGTGCAGATTGAATCAATCCAGCCTTCACTAGCTTAGTCATCATTTTGGACAGATAGGTTTGGGAAACACCTAACTTCTCAGCAAGCATTTGAACACCCACCGGTTTATCAGACGCCACTGTTACCATATAGAGCATTGCATGAAGTGCATAATCTGTCGCTTGGGAATATTTCATTCAGCACCTCCATTAACGACTTTAGAAATCTATGATAACTCTAACGTTTTTAAAAGGCAAGTATATAATTCCTACACTCGCCCATTAAGCAATCTTCTTCATCCTCAACTAATTGGAGTATACTCACCATTAAACTCAAATTCATAGTCATTAGCGATACGGATATAGCCATATACGCAATGCCAGCGATCTCTGTAAAAAACACTGGAATAATTCTGATTATCCCTATTTCCTTCAGCAACTAAGATCTCTTTGTCATCACATGCTAAAACAATACCTGTATGATCGTGAGGGTCATTAGTTAGCAATTTTTCATAAATCACAATATCACCACGTTGAGGAGTAAACCCCTCTTGCCCGTCAAAATAAAAAAATTGGGTCTCAGGTAGTTGCGCCCACTCTAACCAAGCCCCTACGCCAGCTAATCGAAAATCAGCATTCGGATATCGAATCGGCAGCAGAAATCCAGCTTGCATACAGCAGTAATATACAAATGCTGCGCACCAATTGTTTTGTAATACTTTATAAATCCCTTGGTCAGGCCAATATTTACAGATTTCTCGATATCGTTCATTTCCTGGTATTCCAACAATGTTTTCTTTTCCAAATGCTTCAGCAATATTAGCTAACTTACCTCGTTTATCTGTAGGCTGGTGAACTTCAGCCCCGCTACTGTAATCTACCTCTGCCAAAAAGTCCTCTGGAATCGTCATTTGACGAAGTACATTCCGAAGCCTATTCGTGTCCTGCTGTGTTACATTACATCCCCTATTCTGCAAGTGTAATTGTAGAACTTGAGCATCCTTTAGAATCTCTTCATAGGGACCCTGAACTTTATTCCTGTCCCCTTGATGGAAGATCGCCTTTAGAATTTGAATCAGCTCTTCTTTGGTAAACATATTCAAGTCTCTTAATAAAGGCCTTACGGTATCTGCACTGTTGGGACCTGGAAATTCCTTGACTCCGGTTTTGAAGAAATAATAATTATGAAGCAGTCCTATAATGGCTGCCAATTCCTGATTTTGTTCTCTTTTCATGGCAAGGAATGAAGCGAAGCTAGACACTCCGTATAGAAGAACACATGCTTCCTGTTTCCGTTGTTCGCTACCTATAGACATGATCATTTCTTGAACCAGCACACGCACACTATCGAGGCGCTGGTTCACTTTTGTTATCAGTCGTTGAGTCACTGGAAACCTTCCCTTCCGTTACTACTCAGCTGTAATAATATCAAAGCTAATACTGACATGAATCTTTTTATTAATTCAGTCCCTAATGACTTCCTTTTTATGTCCATCCTTGACGAACTCCACACCAAAATAATCGGTATTACCGTTCGCCCTGAATTCAGCAATCCGAGCGTCAGGCTTACTCTCAAAGTGAATGTTATGTTTAATATTAGATCTTGGTAACAAGGTAATCTCTTGCGGCTGAACCTCTGCGAATGACCAGATCCCTTGAGGATTACCGTACTCTCGAAAGATTGGACGGATCATAACGGTTTCATTTTGCCCGCCATAGTTGATTAGCCTGATTGTACATTGAACCTGCACAATATCCTCTTGAGTACCGTACATACAGTGCGAATCTTTTTTCAGAAAATCCACAACTTCAATTCCTTCATTGTTCATATTCACAAGATAATACAATCGTTCTGTTAGAAATGGATATAATGTAATGAAAATGATGATAGCAAGTAAAACGGTTCTGCCTACATATTTTTTATAACGCTGTCTAAAGTGCTTTATAGTTAAACTCCCACTGGCGATTAACATAATAATCCCGAATATTGCTGAGTAATGTAAACCATGGTTTGTCGCAGGCTCGCTCCAAGGCGGAATTTCAATAGTTCTGAAGAGGTCATCCCCAAACATAGTTCCCTGATGTGTGATTCCCACAAAAACTAAAGAAAACAGCAAAAATAAAACAGCCATCCAACCTTTACCCTTGGTCATTTCATCCCTCCCAACCAATAACAGTTATGTCTTCTCTAACCTCCAAGGAAAGATTCCTATGCATATACAGTTCAATTTTTTTACCGCTAAAGCTCAAGGTATAATCAACTACGTAAGGGGTTTCAATGTAATATACCGTGAGGATTAATTTGGAATCATCATATTGCCAGCTTGCAGATGTACAAACTTCCTGTTCACTAAGGGATAAGTCTTTAATAAATAAACTCTTTGCATGGGTAGGCCTTGAAAAATCGAACGGAAATTCATCTAAATGATCGTCGTAAAGTAAAGAAAAACTAAGGTGCTCCTCTTCAAACTTCATTGTTAATTCTTTGATCTTATGCTTATTGTCTTCAAAGATATAAGTTCCACTGTACGATCTATAATCTACTTTAACTATCTTGTCTACTAAGGAGCTAAAGGTAGGAGGTTTTATAATGTTAGATGCAACCGTTGGCCAATCAAGGTTCAGTAAATTTGCATATATGATATCTAAAAAATCCTGTAACTTCTTCATCTCGGTAAAACTTGAAGTTGCAGCAATCACAATCTCTTGACTCGGATCAATGAAACACAATTGACCAAAAGCTCCATTCCCCATCTTACATCCATTCCTGCACATAAAGAACTGATAACCATATCCGTTTGACCAGTCAGCCTTATTTTGTCCCCAACGATTATCGCTTTGTTCATTTAGCGCCAGCTTTAAATAATCTTCAGAAACAATTCTACGGCTATTATAAACCCCTTGATTGAGGAGCATCTGGCCAAATTTCGCAATTCCATCTGTTGGTATGCTTAGTCCCATTCCACCAGCAACCATTCCTAACGGGCAAGTCTCCCATTCCGGTCTTTCTATGTCCAATGGGGTAAATAATCTTGGCATTAGAAAATCAACAAGATTTTCTCCAGTCGTCTTTTCGATAATAGCCGAAACCATATAAGTGGCGTGTGTATTGTAATTGTAATAACTTCCCGGTTCATCTTCTACGTCCAAAGCTAAAAAGGCACGAACCCAATCATTTTGCTTGGCTATCGCACCATATATATTATTGTTATGTCCCGTATTCATGGAAAGAAGATGATGTATCGTCATCTTAGCCAAATTAGGTGAAATTGAGCTAGGAAGCTGATCCGGGAAAAAAGAAACTACTTTATCCGTTAATTCAAAATAACCGTTATCCCATGCTATGCCTGCTGCAATAGATGTAAAGCTCTTACTTAGAGAAAATAAAACCTGGGGAACGTTTTTGCGGTACGGTTGACGGTAAAAGTCAGTAATAACTTCTCCCTTTCGCAATAGCATAAAAGTATTAACCGGTAAATTAGTTCGTTCAAGTTCTTCATAAAATTTAGACAGCGCTTGGGTTAAAATCTCTGGATTATCCATTTAAACCTCGCTTGTCGTTATATTTTTGAGTTTTTTAATAATTCTCAGGTGGACTGCTAAGTCTCGTGTCAGGTCTCCTCCATTTGTTCATTTAGACGGCAACCTTGTCATGCTAAACCTAAAGACTTGTTATACCAAAAATAATCTTCAACGTTTTACGACTCTTCTTACTTATTTTCAAGCCTTGTTTTAAGTCTAGAATGATTACGGTTTTGCCAATCCAAATCCTGAAATATAACGAGCGGAACTTTACCGGTTTCACTATGCCTTTTTCTTCATATTCCGTTCCATCCTCTAACTCCGTTTCAGTTCTAATAAGCCACGTATTACCGAGACCAAATTCGATATACTTCAGAATCTATCTCCCCCGTACAAGAGCTGCTTCTATTGCTCAATAGTTTTTATAAGATAAAGGCAGAGATCATCGTCCACACAAACATGTGCCCCAGGCTCAACAGGCTTATTATCGTACATGATTCCCCGCCCATCAGGGATAAAACCACGCTTTATATACAGCCGTTGTGCAGTTCCATAGTCAGCGTATAATCCAAAACCAATACCAATAGTATTAGAAATAGTAAAAGCATCTTTTTCAAGAGCCTCAATTAATACACTTCCTACCCCACGTTTCCTAAATGGCGGGATGACGTCAAAGTTTTGAATTTCAGGTATATTATTTTTTGCAAAATAAGGGTATTCCGACTTGTATACCACATGTCCCCATCCAACAAACTCATTTTCACAAAAAGCTAAAAGTGTAACTCGCTTTTCATTTTGATTTTCTTCCCAACAACGTTGCACATAGTCAAGAGGTTGGCTTACATCATGCTCAGATAACCCCGTATGTATAATATCAATATCATTTTGTGTCATTCGACGGATTTGTAAAGGTAAGGCCATAATATAATTTCCTCCTAACTTATTAAATGAGTCCATTCCTATATTAACATACTAATTAGGATTAATCTGGTAAAAAACAATTATTGTTAAACTACCCATCAGTTAAAAAAACAGGCTGCAGAATATACTGGCAGCCTGTTCTGATTTGTTATTTTTTTATTTCTTTAAGGTAAAATTCATATAATTGATCAACAGATGAACTTGAAAAGATAGACGTGGCTTGCTCAATTTTCTCACGTTTCCAATCGAACCAGCGCATTTCCTTTAACTTTTCGATTTCTAGATCTGTAAACCGTTGCTTGATCACTTTAGCAGGATTGCCGCCTACTATCGTATACGGTGGGACATCCTTTACAACAACCGATCCTGCCGCCACAATAGCACCTTCGCCTATTTTCACACCGGGCATAATCATTGCATTCATCCCAATCCAGGCATCACTAGCAATGATTGTATCCCCTTTGGATTCGTAAGAGTTTGCAATCTGATCTACAAAAGGATATACGGTGATCCATTCAGGATGATGATTGTGATTCCCACCCATGAGAATAATTACACCACTAGCAATACAAACATAATTTCCTATAATCAATTTATCTAAATGCCAACCATAATCTTCGCTGGGATTAAACAACTTTCTTGATTGTTCATCACCCCAAAGGTATCTAACACACCCATCTTCAAAATCAAGATTATCGTAATAACCAGAGTAGTAAGAGTAATCTCCTACCTCAATCATTGGGTTGGTGACAATATCCTTCAAATACTTAATTTCAGACCAATGGCTAAACTGATGTTGTTTCATTTTCTTTCCCTCGCTTCTAAGTAATGTAATTCATTTATACTTAGAAGCTTGATGCAGTAGCGACATTCTTAAACCGTTTCAAACGACGAACCATCGTCCTCATCCTTTTCCTAATTGATGCCGTCATTGTAACAAACGATTGATTTATTCGTCAAATCAACCCTATTGTCCGAACTCAGCTCAATTATGAATTTATCGGATTACGGCTAGCCTTAACATGTTTAAGCTGGGCAACTATAATGACGCTAATGATCACTAGAAGGAACCACGAACTGATCTTACTGAAACTAACCAGTTGCCACGTTTGATATTGATCAGGATATTTCCATGCATTAAAAAATGTAGCGATATTTTCAGCTAACCAGATAAAAAATCCCACAATAAAAAAGGCCAGTGTCAAGGGCATTCGATAGGTAACCGTCCGTACCCTATAAATGATCCATGTTTTCCAGAAGACAACAACCACAAGCGCTGTCAGCCACCAACGAAAATCAGGAATAAAATGATGTGTGAAAAAATTTAAATAGATGGCTCCTCCCAATAATCCCGCTGAAGCAAGCCCCGGCCAACCGGTCATATCCATTTTCAATCTTCGCCATATCTGGCACATAAAGCTTGCGACACTTGCATACATAAATCCACTATAGAGGGGTACACCAAACACCTTCGTAAACCCTGGCTCAGGGTATGCCCATGAACCCATCTTTACCTTATAGATTTCCAGCAATAAACCAATAACGTGAAACACACAGATTACTTTTATTTCATCCAGTGTCTCTAATCCAGTACGGTACATGAGGTACTGCACTGTAAGCAGTATTAGAAGAATGGCATCATAACGGTAAAGAAAAGGCATTTCTATTATGTTAGAAAGAGCTAAAGTCCCAAAAATCGCAACTGGAAATATGCAACTCATCGCCTGATGATATCCGAAATGCAGTAATTGTGTTATTGACTTCATTCTTATGTTTCCTCATCATTTTTGTATTCTAATAGATCTCCAGGCTGACATTCCAAAGCCTTACAAATTGCCTCTAAAGTAGATAATCGCACCGCTTTTGCTTTTCCATTTTTCAATATAGAAAGATTAGCCATTGTTATTCCAACTCTCTCCGAAAGCTCAGTAACACTCATTTTTCTTTTAGCCAGCATCACGTCTATATTAATTATAATCGCCATTGTTTTCACCTCAGACAGTTAAGTCATTTTCTGATTTTATATCAATAGCTTCTTTTAAAAGCTTTTGTAGAACTGCAGCAAAAACGGCAATCACCATAGAGGCAAAAATGATAATCAAGCCGATGACTATAATCCCTGGGGCATCATCTTTCTCCGCCATAAGGTAAAAGAGTGGCATACCAACTATATACAAGCAACTGATGATGATTGCACAATATTTTATTTTCTTTAAAACCTGCACAGACATTTCCGAGAAAGCATTGTTTTTGTCAATATAGCCTAACAGTTTAAAAGCTTGATACAGTGCAAAGTAAAAAGGTATCGCCGAGGCATACAAATCAATGGCAAGGAGATATTTCAATAAACTATAATCCGGATACAGTTCTGCTGCGAAACTTGCTATTTCCGGCACCACAAATATGCACAAAGCAAGCACCGGGATACCAATAAGAATAACCGCTGCCCTTAAAAAAAGTGTTGAACCTCTTTCCATAAAAAACACACCTCACAGATTTATTGTGAATTGAATTTATCACATTATTTATTGTTTTACAATATATTTTAATCGATATACAGTGATTATTGATTGTTTTATAACTTTCGACTAAAAAGCCGAGCTAATTGACTTTAGAAGTCACTAGCTCGGCTTATTTCACCTTTTCATATCTCTTTATCTCTATTTTTCTATTCTACAAGTAATTCTAATACTGACCGAGATCGATAAAATTCAAATCCATGTTAGCTTCATCTTCAGCCTGATTTGTAACCTCTGTTGATACTGCTTTTCCTTTGTATTCAAGGTTACCGCTTGTCAAATTGAATACATATAGACGATTACCTTTGAAGTACCTATTACCCATATTCTTATAACCCACAATATAGAGATAGTCTTGTTTAAAATCATAGGTAATGTTTTCACTTAAATCTATATTTGTATTCTTCAAAGTAGTCTCATATTCTTTACTCACGAGATCGTAAGAAATAACAGTAAATCCTATATTCTCCTTACCCGATACAGCTTTTTGCAGGAAATAAATTTTCTGCCCATACGCATTCATAATATTATTCAATAATATTTCATGCCCTTGGAACGCGAGCGGCGAGATTTGTCCTGTTGCAACATCTACTTGATATGCCTTTTTATGATTATCTTTACTAACCGTTAAAATCCATTGATCCGAGTGATCCAGATTTTGATTGGCTAACCTAACGAATTGATTATCCCCATTTGCAGCTTCAGATTTAGCTCCTGGTAATACGAGCGGCTCATTCGTAATCTCCTTTGTTGTTAGATTAACACGGATAATCTGCGGTTCAGATACATAACCTTTGGCGCTGTGATTCAAAAACACCATTGCAACAAGCTCTTGATCAACAAGCTGTACATTTTGTACATAGATATCTGAAACATCATGATCCACATTGATATCGGATCTGATTTCCTGCGTATTATCCTTCTGCTTATTAAGCACAGAAATACTGAGTCTAGCATTTTTCTTCGCTGATGGATCATTTGATTGCTGCTTATCTACGGTCCAATTCACGTAAGCAAGCATATCCTGATTTTCATAGAACCCAGCTAAGTTCTTCTTTCCACGCATGAACTGACGATGTTGATCCCTCCATTTATCCAATTGTGTGTTCACTGGTCTTCGGTTTAAGCTTTGGCTGCTGATCGTTAACTTTTCATCTGGATAATCTGTACCATTTGTAGTGATATTAGCTCGTTTGATGCCAAAAACACTATCCTTAGTCAGATAATTTCCGTATAAGGCTATACCTTCAACGAGGGAAGCATCCCCTTGAACCATCGTCAGCTTATAATTAGGTAGTGTCTCTTGTGAGGCCTGAACATAATACGTCCCGATTGTAACAACCGCGAACACTACAAGAACGGCGGTAACCATATATTTTCTCATTCCTTAACCTCCATCCCTCTTCAATTATACCGATATTTTCTTACGCAATAGATACAAGCTATACCAAAGCGAACCTCCAGCAATAATCACTATTAATCCGAGACAAGCACCTATGATCTCTCCGGGATAGAAGTAGCTATCATATCTGCTATAACCCATAAGATAGGGTATTGAGGCTAATCCAGCTAGAACCGCTAAGTATAATATGATAAAGCCAATCCCTTTCAGTCTGTAGCTCCGCTCCATTAGAATCGCTGTGAACAAGACGATCAACCCCGTAATGCCCAGTCCATAATATAGTACAAACTCAGAAAAGTAGGGCGGAACCAGAACTTTAAGCACAGTAGGATACTTCAAATAATCAAATACCGAGATATTCCGATATAGTTCAGCAGGAAGAATCGACTGTGCTATCAAACGCTCCAGTGGCACAAGCACAATTTGCAGGGCAACAAGTCCAAATGCGAATAGCAAGATCGTAACCAGCTTGGCAAAATACAAATTCGCCCGATTGGATGGCAAGGTGAGCAGGCGATATACTACCGTATTTTTACCTCTCCAGTCACGGTACCAGATGAAGCAGCTATATATTAGCAACACTGTTATGCTCAAAAATATGGGTCCGAAATATAGAAGTCCATTATAGCGAGCATACATCATACTGTTTAGCTGAATATATCCAGTCACATTGTGATATTGCTCAAGCGTCCATTGATTCACTCTCATTGCCTCATTCGCAGAGTCCAGCCAATGATTAGCACCGATGGTGACTGCTGCAAGCTGCAAGGCAACTGTCAGCACCATGAGTCCAATATATATTTTGGCAAATCGGTTCATTTCAAAATTCAATAGCTTCACAAAAGCTCTCATTTCATGTACACCTCTCTCATTACGTCCGTAATGGACTTACCTTCCTGCTCGCGAACCTCTTCACAGTAGAATTCACGTTCTACCTTCCCGTGCTGTAGCAAGACCGCTTTATCAATTAAATGCTCAATATCGTTAATTTCATGAGTTGTAATAATCACACCACGATCCTCGATCAATTCACTCGTGAACACATCAGTAATTTGCTCGCGGCTGAACATATCAATTCCCGAGAACGGCTCGTCCATTAGGATGTAATCACAATCCAAGGCAAGTCCCAGCAACAAATTCACCTTCGCAGCCATCCCTTTCGACAATGAGGATACGCGATCTGAAGAGCTCAGTCGGAAGAACTTAAGCATTTCCTTTGCACGTTCAGCGTTCCAATTCCGATAAAAGTCAGCCATAAAGCTCAGGCAATCAGCAATTCGCATATTGGAGGGCATCGTTAACGAATCTGGAATGAAAGTGATTTTCTCATACATCGCAGGTGTTAGTGATGCATTATCGATTAAGACTTCCCCTTTGAATGGTGTCAGTCCCATGATGGACTTCAGCACTGTTGACTTCCCGGCACCATTGATTCCGATCAGGCAGGTAATCTCTCCCTTGGCAGCAGTGAAGCTAACACCATTTAGTACCTTCTTGAATCCATAATTCTTCACCATCTGATTCACTTGGATCATCTTGTGTCACCACCCTCTGGAGATAACTTGCGCTCAGATGTATATTTTGTCTTTATGATCTCTACCAGTTCTTCAACTGGAATTTGAATATTCTGAATGGAGCTGATAAATATATCCACTGCACTTTCAATTAATTCAGCTCGAATCGAGTTTAGTATTTGCTGATCCTGTGTAATTCGGCTCGGGGAATTCCCTTCTGTTACGATCAAACCCTGTTCCTCCATTTCCTTATATGCCTTCTGCGCCGTGTTCGCATTAATTTTCATTACTGATGCCAGTTCACGCCGTGAAGGAATTTTGTCTCCCGCTCCGATTTGCCCTGTGGCGATCTGTTCCTTGAAATGACGCACAACTTGAATATATACCGGCTCACGAATATTAAAGCTGACGCCTGATTTCTGTTCTTCTGTCATACAACCAACTCCATATACTAAGTGTGTGTACTAAGTGGTTCATACATCTTATTTATGTACTATACGTGTAATACACTTTTGTGTCAATAGTTCAGACTTGAGCAGAAAAAAAGCTGCCTCTCGGCAGCCCTTTTATTACTAAAACACCTTTTGATTAAAAACCTGTTCTTTTCCACCTAAACCCAGTGTATCTGCTGTTGTAGTGTGTATTTTCTGCAGAAGCACGGGATTATCCATTAGCGACAAGCCATAAGAAGGAATCATTTCTTTTATTTTGGGTTCCCATTCTTTTATATATTGAGGGAAACATTTGTTAAGCACTTCAAGCATCACGTGAACAGCTGTAGAAGCTCCAGGGGAAGCCCCTAACAATGCTGCGACCGAACCATCAGCGGCACTAATAACCTCCGTACCAAATTGAAGTGTGCCTTTGCCAGCTTCTGTATCTTTGATAACTTGCACACGCTGGCCAGCTACAACAAGATCCCAATCTTCAATTTTGGCATTGGGGATAAACTCTTTCAGTTCTTCCAGACGTTTTTCTTTCGATAATAGCACTTGTTCGATCAGGTATTTTGTTAATGACATGTTTTTAGCACCTGCCGACAGCATTGTTATGAGGTTATCCGGTTTCACAGAAGTTATTAAATCAAACATTGAGCCCGTTTTTAAGAATTTAGGTGAGAAGCCGGCAAATGGTCCAAATAGCAGTGATTTTTTATTGTCGATAAATCTTGTGTCTAAGTGTGGTACGGACATTGGAGGGGCTCCAACTTTAGCTTTGCCGTATACTTTGGCATGATGCTGCGCAATAACTTCCGGATTATTACACACCATAAAAATACCGCTTACTGGGAATCCGCCGATATGTTTCCCTTCAGGAATACCGGATTTCTGCAGTAAGTGCAGGCTTCCTCCCCCGCCACCAATAAACACAAATTTCGCTGTATGTTGTTCAATGTTACCGCTGGCATTTCTGATTTTTAGATCCCATAAGCCAGCACTGTTGCGCTTCATACTATTGACACTATGTTTGTAGTGAAGATCGACGTTTTTACTCTTTAAATGCTCAAATAAGATACGCGTTAAAGCACCAAAGTTAACATCCGTTCCAGAGTCAATTTTTGTAGCCGCAATAGATTCGTTCGCAGGACGATTTTGTATAATAAGCGGAATCCATTCCATCAGTTTTTTAGCGTCAGCGGAAAATTCCATCCCTTGGAATAAAGGATTTTTTGAGAGCGCTTCAAATCTTTTCTTTAAAAAAGCTATATCCTTCTCCCCTTGCACCAAACTCATATGAGGTAATGGCATAATAAAGTCCTGGGGATTATGTATCAGCTTGCGATTTACAAGATAAGACCAAAACTGCATCGAAAGCTGAAACTGTTCATTAATCTGAATAGCTTTGCTAATATCTATAGATCCGTCTGGCTTTTCAACAGTATAATTAAGCTCACAGAGCGCCGCATGTCCGGTTCCTGCATTATTCCATTCATTAGAGCTTTCTTCCCCTGCTTTTTCAAGCTTTTCAAATACTTTAATTTTCCATTCCGGTACTAATTCCTTCAAAAGTGTTCCTAAAGTCGCACTCATGATTCCGGCACCAATTAAAATGACGTCTGTATCAGTTGCACTTTTGCCCATTATTACCATCCTTATCCCCTGAATTTTGCAGAAAGGATGTGGGCGCTCCTTCTTAGGCGTCACACCTTTTCTGTATCAATTATAACCTTATCATGGTGTATTACAATTATTTATAAATTTAATATCTACTATTATATGAAAAAAATAAAATATTTAAAAGCTTGTAAAAAAGATAGAAATAAGTCCTCAAGATTTATGGAACAAAAAAAGGCTGCATCATGCCCTGTTCTCATTGTAGACAATTCCGTTTTGATAGCCCAACCCCACTATTGTTTTTTGAATTTCCTGATCTACTTTTCTTTTAAAAGTTGCAAACTCTAATGTGGTTAAGCCGATTGGAAGCTCTTGTTCTATAAATGAATCAAAATCGATCGCCGTTTTGAAAATACGAAGCTTGTGCAGAAAAGGTAATTGCTCCATTCCCGTCAAATGAGCCAATGTTTTGCAATTCATAATCGTTAGCTCTTCCAGTGCCTTCATCTGCTGATCAAAGTTAATCTCACGTAGCTGGATTTGATCTTCAATCACAAGCTTTTTTAACGCACGAAAAACCGTAATATTACTCAGATCATGAAAGCCACGGACTCTACAAATTTCCAGGCTCTCGATCTCATTCTCTTCGATGTCCTGAATATGTTCTCTGCCTCCAAGTAAAATGCGAAGTTCTTTCAATTTCTTTAGCCGATTAATAAAATGTAAGGGTTTGTTGCTGATGGAGTGCAGCGCGAGATAGGTAAGATCCTCCAGATCTCCAATAGCATCAAGGTTTTTAACTTTACCTATTACATGCAACTGTTCTAGACGAGAGAATTCTTTTAGGTATTCCAGATTAAGCGTCTTTTTCTCCGAACTAATATTTAAAATGCTTAAAGAGCGCAATGTATCTATACTCAGAATCTCCGGATTCTCAAGCTCATAAATATCCACGCTCAGACTATACAGGTTATTCAGCTTAGCCAATACGTTCGTGTTATGTGCCTGGCGAAGACAATTCAGCAGCAGCATTTTAACATTTGGAATCTGCAGGAGTGTCTCACAATCAAAGGATACAGAATAATGGCCATAAAAACGCACTCCAAAATTTTCATCAAAACGCGCGCAAAGCTCATTTACTTCATCCAGAATCGAACCATAGGTCGATGGATCAGAGAACTGAACAATCACTTGGTTGCCGCTGTACAAGTCTTGCTGAATCTGAACTGGATCTAGTGAAATAGGATCATTGATCAGAATCCTTCTTTTCGATGTAACACTCATTCTAAACCCCTCCTACCTGCCGTTAATCATCATTTTATATTTATTGTAAATCTACGAATTACTTACCCAAGAACATAATTACATAAATCAACCCCATGGACAAGCTACCAAGGAAGGTTATAGATTATTTAGAGTTCTGTTGATTTAGGAGGATTGAGAATAAGTGATTCACATTAAAAATACAATAAGCTGTATCATTCGTAGATCAATCTACTTTTGATACAGCTTATTTATTATTTATTCAGCCTTCCTGCGATGAACTATAAATCCCCGCCACCAACTCCAGCGCTTTTATCCCTTCAGCACCATCCAACCAAAACTTTTGACCCCTGGCGACATGCTCATAGAAGTCCTCAATCAGTCTCTTATGCCCGGTGCCCCAATAGGATTTACCTTCCGTAGCACTGAATCTAGGTTCGCACAGCAAGGTTTCCTTTCCATCCTTCCAAAGATATAAATGATCTCTGCGGAGGTTGATAGTACCTTCTTCAAAAACTAGCTCCAGCTCCACTGGAGAATTCTCCAGATAGGTATTTGTACCATAAAAGAGCCCTCTGACATTACTAGTGAAATCGATGCAGGCATGGGCGGTATCCTCTACCTCTATGACCCCATCTAGCACATCCGTGGTAATACTCCCTTTCACCGATGCTACTTCTCCACCAAACCACTGAAGTAAATCCAGTGTATGAATGGTTTGGTTAATTAGCAGACCTCCACCTTCCGTAGACCAGCGTCCTCTCCAGTTACTATCACTATAATAACTTTCGCTGCGGTGCCAGGTCACGATTCCTTTCATACAGAGCAGCTTCCCATATATTTCTGAGTCAATAACCCGCTTAATATACATGGAGGCATCATTATAACGGTTCTGGAACACCACACCAAGCTGACCTGTACTTTGCTGTGCGGCTTCAAGTATTCGTCTGGCTGAAAGGAGATCTGCCGCCAGAGGCTTTTCGGTAAGGACATGTTTTCCTGCTCGTAACAACTCCGTAGCCATTTCTTCATGTAAATAATGAGGCGTACAGAGATGTACAACATGAATACGGTCATCCTTTAAAATTTCTCTATAATCATTAGTGGCTTGGCAGTCATATTCATTAGACGTCTGCAATGCTTTGTCAGCATCAATATCTGCAACCGCAAGTAATCTCACACCATCGATGCCTGTTAATGTTTTTGCATGAAGAGGGAAAATGGCTCCGCATCCAATAATGGCTGCTCCAAGTTCTTTCATCTATATTACCCTCCGTTCATCATTCAATCGTTATCTGAGTATTGCTGGGGTTAGATTGATCGCTTGTTCTTGAGCCTTCAAGCATAGCTCGGCAGCTTTAAACACATGGGTCTGTGTCATCGCATGCTCTGTCCGGTTCAGACAGTCAAGTATTAGTTCACCAAAGAAAGGAAAACCAACCTTCCCAGCTACATGCTCATAATGTTCCCCTTCCCCATTGACCCAGTACACATGATCCGGTGTATTTGAACGACCCATATCAGTATATTTACGCAGTTCAATGTATCCTTCAGTACCCATAATCATCGTGCGCCCGTCTCCCCAAGTGCCCAGCCCTTCAGGGGTAAACCAATCCACGCGAAAATATTGTGTTGCCCCATTGTCCCCTACAAGAGTAGCATCACCAAAATCCTCCAATTCGGGATAAGTCGGATGGTTGTAATTGGCCACTTTACTATGAATAACCGAAGCATCCTGACAATCGGCATAATACAAAAATTGTTCTATTTGATGACTGCCTATGTCACACAGAATCCCACCATATTTCTCCCTTTGGAAAAACCATTCCGGCCGGTTAGGAGCATTTAGACGATGTGGCCCTAATCCAATGACTTGCAGGACACGGCCAATAGCGCCTTGTTGAATCAGCTGCCCCGCATAGATAGCGCTTTCAACGTGAAGACGTTCACTATAGTAGACCATATATTTCTTATTGGTTGCAGCTGCCATTGCTCTAGCGGATTCAAGCTGTTCCAGGGTTGTAAAGGGGGCTTTATCCGTAAAATAGTCCTTTCCGTGAGCCATTACTCTATTGCCTAAAGGTCCTCGTTCAGATGGAATTGCGGCCGCTGCAATTAATTGTACTTCGGGATCTTCCAGAACTTCTTCCATTGATCCGGCAGCTTTGACACCGGGATATTTACTAATGAAATTTTTGACCTTTTCCTCGTCCGGATCATATACCCATTTCAGCTCTGCCCCTGCCTCAACCAGTCCGTTACACATCCCGTAAATATGACCGTGATCTAGGGCAATAGCGGCAATGATGAATTCCCCCGGCTTCACTACGGGTTTGGATTCATACGTTGGTGCATAGGTCATCCCATTTTTTCGATTCATAGAAACCCTCCTAATCAGTATTACTTCATTCTATAACGTATTAAGAAGATAACGCAGACTGATCTCCAAGCTTTCAAAAGGATCACGGCGGCAAACATCCTGCTCTACTACAAACCATTCAACACCCGTTTCGCGACAGACATTGATAATCTCTTTATAGTTCATATTCCCTTCACCGACTTCAGCAAAGATCTGTTTTCTATTAACAATCGCCATATCTTTTAAATGCACTACCTGCATTCGACCTGCAACTTTGCGTATCCATTCGGCTGGACTCCCTCCGCCCGCTTGAACCCAATATAAATCCAGCTCAAAACCAACGGCAGGATCAGACTCAGTGAGCAGAATTTCCATGCCAGTCAATCCATCAAACCGTTCAAATTCAAAATCGTGATTATGATAAACAAATTGCAGATCATGTTGTTCTTTTAATTTAACTGCAATGCCCGACATCAGCTTGGCGAAATCACGGTAACCTTCTTGTCCCGTACGGAATTTTTCCGGTAAACTTCCTAGTCCAATATTTTTGCAGTTCCACAGCTTATGCTCAGCGGCTAAAGCATCCAAATCTTTCACTAGCCGATCCCAAGACACATGAGTTGCACATATTGCCAAACCTGCTTCATCTGCATACTCTTTTACGAGCTTCGGATCGATTGGCCCGATGCCTGAAATCTGAATAGCTTCATAACCCATAGCAGAGACCTTTTGAAAAGTGGATCTCAAATCCTCCGCAGTTTTAGTAAAATCACGTAATGTGTACATTTGAGCAGCAATGGTTGAACGATTCATAGGATCTTTCCTCTCTGATTAGAATTTAATGAGTTCCCTTAACATCAAAGGTTTGGGCGGCTGTGGTTTCCTTGTTGAAGTTAGAATTCTCTACCTTTTCCATGAGCTTCTCATAAAATAAATCTTCATCAATCGGTAACTCCACCCAATCGTCGGTCCAAGCCGATAAATACATTCCATTAGATAGTGTTAGACCGTGAATGCCTTCCTCACCCGGAGCTAACAATTTCTCCTCATGTAGAATAGCATTCGTAAAGTTCCGCAAAATTCCTTTATGCTGCTCCCCGCCACCCTCTTCTACAGGAATCTCACATCTCCAACACTCTGGGCTGCCGAATCCTCCCATAAACTCTGCATTGAATTGCGGCTCCGGCGTGCGTAGACGCCAAAAGGTTAGCTTCCCGTCTTCCACTACGATTTTTCCATGATCACCAGTAATTTCGAAACGGTTAGTTCCCGGTGCTTCACCTGTTGTAGTGATAAAAAGCCCTGTCGCACCATTTTCATATTCCACATAAGCGGTTACATCATCTTCAACCTCAATATTGCGGTATTTACCAAAATGACAAAACGCTCTGATCCGCTTAGGCATCATACCTGTCGTCCACTGCCATAAATCTAGTTGATGAGGATCTTGATTCAGCAGTACCCCACCACCTTCGCCTGCCCATGTTGCCCGCCAACCACCGGAATTATAGTAACTTTGTGATCTGTACCAGTTGGTGATGATCCAATTTGTGCGGCGGATTTCGCCTAGTTCACCAGATTGAATGAGATCCCTAAGCTTTTGATATAAAGGATTCGTCCGCTGGTTATACATGATTCCGAATTTGCGATCAGACTTTGCTGCAGCTTCGTTCATCTGCTTAACAGCTTTGGTATAGACCCCAGCCGGTTTCTCTACCAATACATGATAACCATATTGTAAAGCCTCGATAGCTAAAGTTGGATGATCATAATGTGGAGTACAGATTAATACTGCATCTATGAGATGAGACTCATATAACTCTTGGGGTGTTGTGAATTTCTGTACACTTTCCGGTAAATGCTCTTCTGCCCATTTCAAACGTTCTACCCTTACATCACATACAGCTGTAAGCTCAGCATCTTTAATTTGATTCAACAGACTTTGTGCATGTGCACTCCCCATATTCCCAATTCCAATTATGCCATACCGTACTTTATTCAATCAGATCACTTCCCTATTTGAGGTTATGTTATGAGAATATACTTAATTAATAGACATGAACATGAGCGAAACTAAGCATTATTTGCATAATAATAAGATGATTTAGTTAAATAAATTCGGTATAATAAGGATAATCAAGTCATAGAGGAGCTAGATGATGAATAATCCAGGTAACCTTACGGGCAGATTCCTCCAGAATCTTACCGTAAAAGTGACCCATGCCCAACTTAGAAGCGGATTTAGCGGGTGGAATCGTACGCTGGAAACTCCAACATTTAATCGACTGTATTTTATTGACCGCGGCGAGGGAAAAGTTATCATTAACGGTGTTACTTATTATCCGAGAGCAGGTCAACTAATGATTATGCCCGCAGGAAGCACTCAAACTACAGAAACGTCAATGAATGATCCCTATACACGCTATTTCTGCCATTTTGATGCTGATATTGGGGAGTGGCCCTTATTCCATTCGGCAAACAAACTGTTTATCTGTGATGCGCCCAACCCAGATTCGGTACGGGTTATTTTCACAGAAATGATCGAACAGTTTCAAAAAGATGATGTATTGTCCATTCTGCGTACTCAGGCGAACGTCCTCAATCTAATTGCTACTTGTCTTGAATCGAACGAGAATATCAAAACAGACTTTATGCAAGAATTTATACATACGGGGGATCAGGGAAAGCTCGCCTATGTTCTTCAATATATTGATGAGCGGCTGGATAAACCCATAGAAATAGAAGAGTTAGCAGAAATTGTCCACTTACATCCGAACTATTTCATCCCCTACTTCAAGAAATTTATAGGGGTTCCCCCCATGCATTATGTACAATTGAAAAGAATGGAGCATGCTAAAAGACAGCTTTCTTATAGCAATTTCAGCATTTCAGATATCGCGGAGCAAGTAAGTATGGAATTAGCCCATTTCTCTAAATATTTCAAAAAGACAATAGGAATCTCCCCTTCTGCCTATCGTAACAGCACTAAGTAAATTTATTAGGGAATGTTTAAAACATGTGATGAACTATAATAAAAAGGCTCTAACCTACAATTTTGAGGTGGTGAACAATATTCTTATCAGAACAGCATCTATAAGCGACATCCAAGAGATAGCAAGACTCTCAAGCCAGCTTGGATATCCTTTGAATATCGAACAATTAGGAGAAAGACTACAAGAAATCGGAACACACAAAGATCATACTGTATATGTAGCTGAATCAGATCACCAATTGGTAGGATGGATACATGCGACCGTTCGAATCTTACTTGAATCTCCTTCATTTGTTGAAATCGGAGGTCTAGTTGTTGATCAGACTTGCCGCGGAGAAGGAATTGGCCGACAGCTTGTAGAAACCTGTGAACGATGGGCAATCCAAACAGGGTTTAGCAAAATTAGAGTACGGACCAATCAAACCAGAGAAGATGCTGTACAGTTCTATAATCATATAGGATTTTCGCAAAAAAAATCACAACACGTACTTGATAAGGAACTTTAATCACACTCAGGACTTTTAGGGAGGCTCAATGGTTATGCTAGAATTAACTTTGCATCCAACATTAGAAGGAAAAATCGCTGTGATTACCGGAGGAGCCGGTGTATTATGCCGGGTTATGGCGCTAGAGTTAGGTCGGCAAGGAGCTAAAGTCGCGATTCTAAATCGTACCGCAGCTAAGGGAGATTTAGTTGCCGCTGAAATTACAGCCGCTGGAGGTCAAGCCATTTCACTTTCCTGTGATGTTACAGATCAACATAGTGTTATGAAAGCCGCAGAAGCTGTTAAGAATCACTGGGGTCCTTGCGATCTATTAATTAACGGCGCTGGCGGAAATGACTCCTCAGCAAATACGACCCAAGAGATTTTCAAAAATGATGACCTGGAGAACCCGGACATATTTACTTTTTTTGACCTTAGTGTAGATGGATTTCGCAATGTGATGGACCTTAATCTGATTGGAACATTGATCCCAACCCAAGTTTTTGCCAAGCAGATGCTCGGCAGAACGGGCACATCTGTTATTAATATTTCATCCATGAGCGCACCTTCTCCAATGACTAAAGTACCTGCCTACAGCGCTGCCAAAGCAGGAATTAATAATCTCACCCAGTGGCTCTCCGTTCATTTCGCTGAGTCTGGTATACGTGTGAATGCCATTGCCCCTGGCTTTTTCCTTACTAAACAAAATGAGAAGCTGTTGGTTCGTGAAGATGGCGAGCTTACAGACCGTTCCCAAAAAATCATCTCTCATACTCCAATGCGCCGCTTTGGACAGCCGGAGGATCTGCTTGGTACACTACTCTGGTTAGCAGATGAAGCAATGTCCAGCTTTGTGACCGGAGTTACCGTCCCCGTTGACGGTGGATTCTTGGCTTATTCGGGAGTATAGACTAATCTAATGAGGGATTACAATGATTGTAGATCCATTACGCGTATTCGTTACTGTAGCTGAACTGAGTCATTTTTCCAAAGCAGGAGAAGCGCTGAATTTATCTCAACCCGGTGTCAGTCTGCATATCCGGAATCTTGAGAATGAGCTCGGTGCTAAACTCCTGCATCGTTCTTCTAAACAGGTTAGATTAACAGAAGCCGGCAGTATTCTTTATAAACACGCCAAACAAATATTGGTTCATTTCGATGAAGCAAGTCAGGAAATCCATATGCTTCAGGACGAAGTCACTGGGAGTATACATATCGGCGCTAGTTTTACTATTGGTGAATATATTTTGCCGGCAAGACTTGCTGATTTTGCCAATCAATATCCGCAGGTCAAGCTGCAAGTGACGATAGGCAATACTGAGGAGATTATTGGAGGCGTTAAATCCAACGAACTGGACATAGGGTTTATTGAAGGTGAGGTCCATGAGAATGATCTGAATGTCACTCCTTATATGAAGGACGAGATGATTATGGTCGCTCCTGCTACCCACCCTCTGTCAAAAGCGATTTCTGTGGAGCAGAGTATGTTGCAGGATCAGGTTTGGGTGCTTCGCGAACACGGCTCAGGTACACGAGCTTTCAGTGATCATTTCCTACAGGAGGAAGATATTTCTGCTAAAAGATCCTATGTCTTCAACAGCTCTCAAGGTGTTAAAGAAGCTGTGGCCTCCGGCCTCGGAATCGCCATGCTCTCCAGATGGATTGTACGGAAGGAACTAGAAAGCGGTGAAATCAAAGAGCTGCCAATCAGGCAACATCATCTGGAAAGGCAATTCTCAATCATCCGACATCAAGAATGTTCTTCTTCCTTAGCTACCGATGTCTTTATAAAAAAGCTACTTGTCTATAGAAAAGACAAGTAGTCAGGCTGCCGAGAAAGTCTCGGCAGCCTTTTTATATGAAATAAGGAAGCCAAAGATAATCCTAAAAGATATGTAACTAAACATAACATACATACGGGATTTCACTTTAAAAATAATATAATAAAATTCATAGAATACGTAAGAAAATAGTCGATATTCTATAATAACAATACATTTAAGCGCTTTATTCATATGTTAGTAAACTTGTCACAATATAATATGCATAGATATAATCCAATCATGAATCACTAATATGTTATATAACATCACATATTTGTGAAAGCAGCTAATCAAATGGGAGGTTACATCTATGAATGGATTACAAACAAAGCTCGCCAAAACTACTGTTGCCGCAGGACTCACTTTTACTCTACTCTTCTCCGCTACACCCATGCTTCCCGTTTCTACCACTTACGCTGCTGAGGTCACCCAAACGATTGAAGGAACGGTTAAGCTTCCAAAGGTCCAAGTCATAGCGACCGGTGGTACTATTGCCGGTAAATCTGTGGATGAGACCAGCTTCCAGAACTATAAAGCCGGGACTTTGTTAATGGAAGATATGGTTAAGGCGCTGCCTAACCTTAAAAAGTTCGCTGATGTAACTAGCTATCAATTTGGGAATTCAGGCTCTGGCTCGTACACTATGCAACAACTATATGATCTCTCCTTAAAAGTAGATAATGCACTCGAAACTCAAGATGGCATCGTTGTAACTACAGGTACAGATACAATGGAGGAAATTGCTTATTTCCTTGATCTCACGGTGCGTAGCTCCAAACCTGTCGTAGTAACTGGCTCCATGCGTCCATGGACTGTTATCGGAAGTGATGCTCAGGCCAATCTATTTAACGCTATTAAACTAGCTGCTAGTGGAAAAACGAAATATTATGGTACTGTGCTCATGTTAAATGACGAGATTCATACGGCTAGAGAGGTTACAAAGACCAATGCTTATCGTACAGACACTTTTGAAAGTCCACAACTAGGAATCCTCGGATATATCGATGAAAATAATATAAGAATATATCGTGCAAATTCCAGAGCACTCCTGACCGCTGACAAATGGGCAACACCATTCGATCTTACTAAGATTAAAAGCAGCGATATGCCTAAGGTAGAGATTGCTTATGCCTACCAAGATGCTGGTTCCGGAGCAATTACAGGGTTTGTCCAAGACGGTGCAAAAGGCATTGTTACTTCAGGTACAGGGGCTGGTGGTCTATCCAAAGCGATGGGGGAAGCTCGCACGAAAGCAATTAAGGAAAACGGGGTGATCTTCGTGTCTACCACACGTACGGGTTCCGGTTCCAACTATGCATCAGGTGACGGCATCATTGCCGGAGACAATCTGAACGCAGCACATGCCCGAATTCTACTAGAACTGGCACTCTCATTCAGTAGCGATTTCAACACTATTAAAGGTTGGTTTGACACCTATGGCTCAGGCCAAGTCACCATAGCTGACAAATAAGTGAAACCCATGTTCACACAAGAAAACGATTCATGCCATCAATGGCATGAATCGTTTTCTTTACTAAATTTTGCTTAACTCATGTTCAACCAAATGCCCGTCTTCCAGATGCAGAACACGGTCACACCATTCGAGCATCCGTTCATCATGAGTGACCATTACCGCTGCTTTACCTTCATTCTTCACCTCATCAGCGATCATCCGCACAACTTCTCTTCCGCGTTTGAAGTCCAGACTGGCTGTAGGCTCATCTGCAAAGAGAATCGCTGGTTTATTCATCCATGCTCTTGCGATAGCTACACGCTGCTTCTCCCCACCGGATAGCTGCTCCGGATAGTGATTACGCCGTTTCCAGATATCCAAACGTTTCATCAAATCGGCAGCCCGTTCCTTCGCTTCCTTAGCACTCATTTTCCCCTGCTTAGCTACAAAAAGGAGTTGCTCCTCTACCTTCAAATAAGGCAATAGTTGAGCGCTTTGGAACATGAAGCCTATCTTCTCTAAACGAAGCTCTGTCAGCTCACTTTTACTTTTATCTGTAAGTGATTCCCCATCTATAAAAATCTCACCGCTAGTAGGTGTTAGAAGCGCACCAGCCGCTGAAAGGAATGTACTTTTCCCTGTACCCGAAGGTCCTAGGACGGCAACGAACTCCCCTTCATTCACGATTAGATTCAAATTGTTCAGCACAGACACCGTTGTATCGCCATCACCGTAGTTTTTGGTTACTTGCTTCATAATTAGTTTTGCACTCATGCTCCAGCCCTCCCAATAGCTTCTAATGCATCTACTTTTGCCACTTTAGCGACAGAAATTAGTGATCCTAAAAGAGACATCCCAACGAATAAACAGCTGGTTAAAAGAATGGTGGAAGGCTCCAGTTGGAATGGCATCGAATCAGGTAGAACCTTATTCATCCCAAAGGTAAGCAGTAAGCTAATGCAAAGACTTGAAATAGCTAAAATCATAACCTGCCCTACCACACTCCAAGCCAAGTAAGACATTTTGGTACCCATCGCCTTCAGAATACCAAACTGGCTAGTTTTCTGAATCGTAATGACATAGAAAAATACTGCCAGAACAAACGCTGCGATCACAAACAGGAAAACAATCATCATAAGCAGTGAACCCTGCTCAGCCGAGTAGCCCGGAACATTAGATATAGCTACTTTTTGCGTAATGACCTCTACATCTTTTACATTCGTTGAAATCTTATCTACTTGATCAGCATTCGCATTAAGGGCAATCACATTAAACGGTACCGACGAAGAGTTTTCTTCTCCTTGGTTAACCCCCTGCTTCATAGCTTGCCAATCCTGATTGTTGATATAAACTACTGGGGTATGGCTGTAAGAGCTATCCTCAACAAAACCTGCGACAGTAAATTCCATCCCGGTTGCCTGATCACGAATGAAACTGCCAAGTTTGATTCCTGACTGTTCCAGGTCACGATCAACAAGGACTTTACCGTTTGTCTCATTTGTAATCTTGTCACCTTCAACTACTTTAGGAGCTAATAACCCATTCATATCTACTGCAAAAAAAGTAATATCTGCTTTTACGTCTGCATCGTTAGCAGTGACAGTGCTCATCTGCATTGCAAGCGAAGACGCATTATTGTCTCCAACTACTGCACGTACATTCTGGAGCTCCGCATCTGTTAACTGAGAACGTCTAAAGGTCTGATCCGCATCACCTTGTACTACAAAATAATTCGCCGGCATGTTCTCTACTGCAGAGATATTTGCATAAGCTAATCCTCTGGCTAGTCCCGTGACGAAAAGTACAAGAAAGGAAACCAATAACATGATAACCATAATTAATAGGTATCTGGCTTTAGAATGTCGCATTTCCCTTAAGGCTAAAAACATATTACCACTCCTTCTAATCTGTATAGTCACAGTTTAGAAGATGAAAATGAACGGAGTATGAATAATGAATTACAAAAGCGGAAGTGTAACTGTAAAGGTAGTCCCTTCACCCAAAGTACTGGTTACTTCAATGGTTCCGTTATGCGCTTCTACGATTTTTTGAGAAATCGCAAGTCCAAGTCCGCTGCTATGGGTTTCATGCGTTCGTGCTCGATCTACTTTATAGAAACGATCGAAGATTAACGGTAACTCCTCGGCTGAAATACCTTCACCAGTATCAGACACAGAAACAATACAGTTCTGTTCCACAAGCTTCGCGGAAATCATAATGGAACCCTCAGCAGGTGTGTATTTTATGGCATTGGAGAGCAGGTTCATCCATACCTGGAACAATAGATTTGAATCCCCTAGAACGCTGATGTCAGCAAGATTCAAACGCACGGCCAGTTGTTTCTCTGTTAATCTCCATTCCATGATTTGTACGACCTGTCTTAGTTGTGCACGCAAGTCTGTCGACTTTTTCTGTATGGAATTAGGATCATAATCAAGCGAAGACAAGGTAAGCAGCTGTTTGCTTAGCAAGGAAAGGCGATGGCTTTCTTGGTCAATAATATTGAGATACTGTAACCGTTCATCCTCAGGTAAGGTTGAATCTTGTAACGCTTGGGCAAATCCCTGAATAGATGTTAATGGCGACTCAATTTCATGCGATACATTAGCGACAAATTCCTGACGTGCCCGATTTGTTCGTTCCAGCTCCCGGCTCATAATCATAAAATGGGAAGCTAACTGACCAATCTCATCACGCCGCCACGTATTCAATTTGATATCGTATCTGCCTTTTGAGATCCGTTTAGTGGCCGTCGTCAAACGTGTAATAGGTCTAACTACATGCAGTACGCTAATCATTACAAAGCCTAAGCTAAACAACACGGTGAACCCAATGATCACAGCGAAAAAGACGCGGAGCTCACCGAACTGTACTTCAGCATCCGGACGCATAAACAAAGCATACGTCTCATTGTTTACTTTTACAGGAACACCAATTGAATTACGCAGTTGATTATCAAAAAATCCGGTAATAAATGCACTGTCCGGGAAATCCGCGACCCCATGATAAATTTGCCCATTCAGAACCTTCTCTAGTTGCTGCTCATCCAAATCTTCTTTTCTAAAGGGCTTACCGTAGAATCTTGATTCCCCTTCAGCATCTGTTAAATAGATTTTATAACCTAGCTTGGCTATACTCCGCAAATAATCCTCCATCGTTTCCGGATGTGATTCTGCGAATTGTTGAACCTCGATAGCCATTCCGGTAAGTTTGGCATCGTTCTGAGATTTAATCTGGGCTTGATAGTAGATATTAGACACCAAAAATCCAAGAAGGCTACTTACCACAATTACTGAACAGAAGACAATACACATCCGGACATACAAGGATCTCATACGTTAACCATCTCCAATTTATAACCAATGCCTCGAACGGTTCGGATCACAAAATCCTCCTGATAATCTATGAAGCGTTGACGCAAACGTTTGATATGTACATCGACTGTTCGCTCATCACCTTCATAATCCATGCCCCATACCAGTTCAATTAACTCACTACGTGTATATAACCTGCCTGGATATTGTGCGAGTTGGGCCAGAAGCTCAAACTCTTTTACCGGCAGCAGCAGAACCTCATCACCATCGGTTATTTCATAATTTTTGCGGTCAATGACTAGAGAATTTAATCGAATCCGATCATCTGAAGCAATGGAATAGCGGCGAAATAACGCTTTGATCCGGAACAGCAACTCTTCAGGCTCAAAAGGTTTCGTTACATAATCATCCGTCCCCCGCAAATAACCTTGCTCTTTATCACTCAGCTGCTGGCGTGCTGTCAATAAAATGATCGGAATATCATACGTTTCTCTAATATGCTGACATAGCTCTAACCCATCTACATGTGGCATCATTACATCTACGACCGCTAAATCCGCAATACTGTCCTGCAATTTATGTATCGCATCTCGGCCATCACTGGCTTCCATCACCTGATATCCTTCCCTTGTTAGTACATGTTTTAATAATGTTCGAATATTCACATCGTCATCTGCTACTAAAATCTTCTTCATCATTTACACTCCCTGAATAATGGATGAACTCATAGTAACAACTTTATAACGATAGAACAACTAAAGTCAGATCAAACAAAAGGCTTGATACTCTCTCTAAGTGTGGTAACCGGCCGCTCCATCAGTCTCTCCAGATCTTTTGATGTAGAAGCAGTATCTATCTTCGCAAGAAACGAATATATCCAATGCTGAATACTTGAATCCTGGCGATACGTAATTCTTTTCCCTGATAACTCTGATAATACATCAACTAAGTCATTAAAGTCCCAAACGTTAGGTGCGGCTAGTTCGTAGACTTGGTTCTCATGTCCACTCGTTGTAAGAACCTTTGCCGTAGCTAAAGCGAGGTCCTCACGAGTGACAGAATTAAACTGCCAGTTCCCTGGATAAGTGGGTAGCTCGCCGCTTTCCATCGCTTCCTTCAACCCAAGCACACCCACAAAATCTATATACAAAGCGTTACGCAGAAACGTATAAGCTATCCCTGATTCAAGAATCAACTGCTCAGTTAGTAAATGAATATGATAAGAAGGAATCGGACCTTTGGGGGGAAAGGCAAATCCAGTATAAAGCAGATGTTTCACATCGGCTTTTTTTGCTGCATGAATGACCTGAGCATGCTGATTTAATCTGATCTTATCATCGGTATGAGAGCTGGAGATTAAAAGTAATGTTGTGACCCCTGTAAAAGCTTCAATTAACGAATCCAACTGGTCATAATCGCCAAAACGGACTTCGAACCCTTTTTCTAAATAATTAGCAGCTTTCTCTCGCTGACGAACACAAGCAATAACTTGACTAGCCGGAACATACTTCTCAAGGTCCTCCATAATTAAGCTGCCTAATTGACCTGTGGCTCCTGTAACCATAATCGACATACATAACACCCTTTCTGTTATTCGAATGTACTGAGTTTTTGTAATAAAAAGATAAGTTGGTGTAGCTCCTGATCATTCAGGTTCTGCATTCTCTCTGCGACAGCCTGACGATTCTCTGGAAGATGCTCCAGAAGTAATTGCTGGCCTTCACTTGTAATCGAAATGACGCTTTTTCTGCCATCCTTTGTATCATTCGAACGGGTTATTAATCCATCTCGCTCCAATGGTGTTAACAGCATGCTTATATTAGCTTTGGTAACTCCAATAATTTGAGCCAATGTAGAAGGTAAAATCGCACCTCCATGTTTAGAGATCTCCACCAAGATACGAATTCTTGCTCCGTTCAATCCTTTCGACTGCCAATATTTCTCAGAAACAGAAACTAAATTTGCAGTAGCTTCAACTAATGTAAAAAATGCTTTGGTATGCAATGGCTGATTCAGCACAAACTGTTGTAAATGATCCATATTCTATAATTCAGCTCCAATATAGTTAAGTCCTTAACTAATTTTAAACATACTATAATCCCCATGAGTTGTCAAAAAAAAAGAAGCCGCCTCACCTAGCAGATAAATCTGCTGATGAAACAGCCTCTAAATAAACTCACCTTAGATTAACACCGTTTTTGTGGAAACAGGCTCTTCACTGTATTTTTTAGAATCCTCCAGCATAACCTCCAGCTTAATGATCTCCGACCGGCTAGCTAAACGAATTGGGGGTCCCCATGTTCCATATCCTGACGACACCACTACATGCAAATTGTCCTTACGAAGATATCCCCAGTCCAGCTCGAACAAACGTTTAGTGATCCAGTGATTAGGAGCAATCTGTCCTCGGTGCGTATGACCAGAGAGTAGAACGTCTACCCCAGCTTGAGCGGCTACGTCGAATCCTGTAGGCTGATGATCCATCATAATCACAGGACGTGTAAGATCAAGTCCTTCGAGCAAGGTGCTTACACTTTGTCTGCCACCAGCTTCCATCGCCTCGGCTGTCTTGTCTTTTCGGCCTACAATATAGGTTCCTGCGACTTCTTCAACCTCATCTTGCAGGACCTTGATCCCAATACTACTCATCAAATCGGTATATTCCTTAATGGATCCACCATAATATTCGTGATTGCCCAGTACTGCGTAGACACCATAACGAGCTTTTAACTGTTTAATCTGTTCACTCATACTATTGCGGATAAAAGGTTCAATGCTGTCATCCAAGACATCTCCAGCCAGCAAAATCACATCGGGTTGCATAGCGTTCATTTGTGACACCATTTTTTTGAGATGACGATTGCCCACGATATTCCCTAAGTGCAGGTCTGAAGCAACCGCGATCGTTAACGGCGTGCTGGTGCCAATAGATTTATCAATAGGAATGGAATGTGTGCGGATCACGGTACTCCAGGCGTTGATTGAACCCCAGACCAGAAAAACTGCCAGTAATATCAGAATTGTCCCGCCCGCTTCTGCGATGTAATAGGTACGATCGATTCCCGACCATCCCAGTATCACATATAATAGGTCTGCCAAAGGTAACGTAATGATAGCAAATTCCATACAGGCTAGATAATACGATCCAATCACTTTAAAGAATCTGGCGATCGGTTTAACCGACTTTGGCCATGGGATCATTCCAATGACATACGCAAAAGCGATGAGCATAAATAATGTCCAGAATACTGCTGACGAAACACCTGAAAACCACTCATGAATAAGTAACCAGCCGTGATAGCCAATGTAGAAATTAACAAGACCCAGAATGAGCAGCATAGCAAATCCTGAAGCTAACATTCGTAATGTTTTCATCGTTTCTCTCCCCTTTACCTTACTACTTCTCTACTTCTTATCTCAAATCATAACACAAACCGTTAACCCAGTATAAACTGCAATGCGGTGTTCGGAAAACATCGGAACTAAAAAAAGAAAATGCCCATCGGCATCTTCTTTGGAAGTTTATCTTATATCGCTTTATCACGTGTGGCCATACATTGACCAATCAGCTTATCACATTTATTGATGTGATTTATCAGCCAGTCTGTTAACGTTCGATTAAGCTTGATGGTTGAGAGTACGGATACTCCCTTTGTTTTGACCGTTTCTTCCAATTCGAGAACAGCCTTCACGAAATCAGCATGCGTCTGACGATGTTCAGCTAGTTCAGGGAAGTTGATCTCCTCCATCAGTTGCTCTTCATTACTGAAATGTTCAATCGTGTATTCTTTTAAGAATTTCAGCGTTTCCTCGATCTTTTCTTTCCCTTGCTGATTACTGCATGCTTCAAAAAACTCGTTCAATTTCGCTAGCAACTGTCTGTGCTGGCAGTCAATTTTCTCTACACCGATATCATATGAATCTTTCCAAGCGATCATGAAATCACCATTCCGTTTCTTGAAAATTACATTTCAATTTTATTTTCCACCTTTCTCCACAAAAGAACTATTAACAACATCACAGGTGCCTATATTCAACCTTTAGCAGTACATATGGCACCAACTGATTAATTTCTACTTCATCACGGGTTCGATATGTACAAGTACATTGGAAACTTGGTGCCGGTCTTTTAACTGCTCTTCAATTTCTTCCGTAATATCATGGCTCTGCACCACACTTAGCTGAGAATCCACTAGCACAGTTGTGTCAACTAATACGTTATTCCCATGGATACGGGCTTTGATATCTTTTATGGATTGTACACCATCGATTTCTGCCACAGTTTCTTTCATATGTTCAAGCTCTTCCGCATCAAATCCGTCCGTTAGATCATGCGTAGCTTTGCTAAAGATATCCCATGCCGTCTTACAAATGATTAGTCCGACAATGATGGCTGTAAGCGGGTCAAGCCAAGGAACGCCCAAGGAGGAAGCCACAATTCCGATAAAAGCGCCCACGCTAACTATAGCATCTGATCGATTATCCAGTGCTACTGCCCGCATTGCGTTACTGTTAATGGCACGGGCCAGCCTAATATTATACATATAGACAGCCATCATAACTACAGCACAGCCCACTGCCGTCCACGCCGCTATGAGATCAGGACTTTCCAGTGCTGGTTGAATAAATTTGTTCACAGCTTGGTACAAAACTTGAAGCCCTACCGCAATCATAATGAATGAAGCAATTAATGAAGCCACGGTCTCCGCTCTAAAATGCCCGTAGCTGTGGTTCGAATCCGGCGGTCTTCTGGAAATCTTCAGGCCAATTAGTACCGCGATAGAAGCAATAATATCTGTACTGTTATTCAATCCATCTGCAAGCAACGCTTGAGATCCTGAGACCGTACCTATGAACAGCTTGATAGCTGATAAAAAGATATATGCAACGATGCTTAGCCAAGCTCCTTTTTCGCCTTGTTTAATGTCGTTATAAGTTTCCAAAAAAAGAACCCCCAAAGAATAGTATTGTTCTATACTACACTTTGAGAATCGGGTGGGTCTAGAGAAACAGTGTTGCTACGGGGCGCAATAGTTCCCTCTGTCAAATAGAGTTGCAAGGTCAAAACTGTTTTGCAGGACGTAACATAGTTTGCCCTCGTTCAACTTTGCTTCCATTCTTCTCGAATAGTAACTTTTTGCTATTTTTATTGTCTAATTATAGTAATGACAAATTCAAAGGAGCGTGGAGTGATGATTCAGTCTTTGCCGAAAAAAATTGTTACATGTTTAGCTATAGGCAGTATTTTAATTCCAATAACAAACAGTGGATCAATGTCAGTCATTTCCGCAGAAAAAGCAGTTGTAAGCCTAAGTAACACTTATTACAGTGAAGTCACAGCCCCGATCCTAAAACCTGTTTGGTCAGCACAACTCGCCATTTTAAAAAAAGACAGAATCACCGGACAGGACATTACAGCACTCGCGGAAAACGGGAAGATCTTTGCGTTGCAGCGCAATGAAAAATTAACTGCAATGAATGCGGCAACAGGCAAAAAATTATGGGAGTTCGGAAGTGGATTAGCGCCACTATTCACATACAGCAATGGATTTATCTACGGTCTGACCCAAAGCGGCTCCCTATATGCCGTTAATGAGGCAGGTAAAAAAGCATGGTCGGCTTCCATAACACTCCCGAAAGCTACAAATATACAACGTTTAGGATCTACTATATATGTTACTCAAGAGGAACAATTAGCAGCAGTTGACGCCGTAACCGGAAAGATCAAATGGAAGGCTGTAGAGAAAAGCAATAACTTTACAGGCTTATCAGAGGTCATGGAATCAGATGGGGTCATTATTCGCAGCTATCTGTCTCAAGGAGCCTTAACAACTGCTGGACTGGCTGCTTATGACAGTCTGACTGGAAAAAAGCTATGGGACCAGACCCGGCAAGCGATGCCGTTAGCAGTGAAGGATGGGCTCCTCTACTCTATCACGAATACATTTATGATGGATGATGACCCGGTAAATCGAAAAGTCAAAGTATCCGTGTTCAACATAAAGACAGGTGAATTAAAAGGAGAACGTTTATATACATGGACAGATACCGAGAATAAAGATGGTGTGTATAGTTATAATGGGATGAATGGAAACGCGTTTTTGGATGGAAAGGACTTTTACATCTTTCAGGGCAGTAAGTTTGTGAAATATGATTTCTGGAATTATTCTGCAGAAGGTAAACCGGTGCAAACCTGGGCCTCGATGGTTAAAGAAAAAGACTTTCCATTGAACCAAGTTTATCAACAAAGAATGTTATTTCAAAATCAAGATAAAGGTACTTTATCCGCACTTAAGTTAGGAACCGGACAGCTTGTCGACCTCAATATTGGAGAGAATCCGGTGGTACAGACGGATCTGTTCGGAAACGTGGTTTATAGTGGACAATCTGATGGCCTATTTCACGCTTATGACATGTTAACACTAAAGCCTATTTTCACTGTGAACACAGGCTCTCGTAACTTTTCCCCTTCCCTTAAAACTGGAGGGATGCTGATGATTCGGACGGATAATAAGCTGCTCGCGATTAAGCTTCCTGCATCTATAAAATAAAAAAGCCTGATTTCTCAGGCTTTTGGGCTTCAATAACTTATTCAGCCGGAGCTGTAAAAGTACGTGCAGCAAACTCGGCATCCAGCATGTAGAAGGCGTTGCTATCTTTATCAATTCGTTTCAGTTTACTGATGATGTTGCTAAAGAGTGCCTCTTCTTCTACTTGCTCGTCAATAAACCATTTCAAGAAATAAATCGTCGCGTGTTCACGCTCATCCAGAGCAAGGTCAGCCAAATGATAGAAGCGTTTAGTGTTCTGCTGTTCATGCGCGAAGGCATGTTCAAAAGCATCTAACATCGAGTTATATTCGTTCTTCGGCTCTGGTAGTGCTTCTAGCGTAGCACGGTTATCCCGGTCGTTAAGGAATTTATAAATCTTCATGGCATGGAACCGTTCTTCTTCGGCTTGAATTAGAAAAAAGTTTGCAAAACCATCCAGACTTTCGCCGGAACAATAAGCAGCCATCGCTAGATAAACATGAGCGGAATAAAACTCGAAATTCATCTGTTCATTAAGTGCTTGTACTAATCCATCTTTCATTGGACCGTCACCTCATTATTCAAATTTAATATGTAAATATTTAAGTTTATCTTATCACCGTGCTTCTAAGTCAGCAAGGATTCCTCTCCCAATATCTATTTTAGCTAACGAAAGGACGACTATTCAGATGATTAGATTCACCCGTCACAGCCTAAAGCCTAAAATTTCCGGTACACTCTTCATTATTGCAGCTATGGTGTCACTGTTCCTCATAGCTGGCTGTTCTAATAGCAGCAATAATTCACAGTCCGAAGCTACCGATTCACCGGCCTCCCAATCCACACCTGCACCAACCACCAGCTTGGCTCCCACCCCCTCAGCAGTCAGCGATCCAATTGCTCTTCAGGTTGCTGAGATGACTTTGGAAGAAAAAATCGGACAAATGCTCCTAGTTGGAATTGATGGAACTGTCCTTGATGAGCAAGCTAAAAAGATGATTACCGAAGACAAAATAGGTGGAATCATCCTCTATAAGGACAATATTAAAAGTCTGAAAGGGATGATCAGTCTTATCAATTCTATGAAAAAGAGTAACACTGGCAACCCTTCCCCACTATTCATGAGTGTTGATCAGGAGGGTGGAAAAGTCAGCAGGATGCCTAAAGAATATGCTACATTCCCTTCTAACGGAATAGTGGGTGCAAGTAATGATCCTGCCGCTGCCGAGAAAATGGGAAAGCTGCTCGCAAGAGAAGTACGTTCAGCAGGATTTAATATGAACTTCGCTCCCGTTCTCGATATCAATAGCAATCCAGACAATCCAGTCATCGGAGACCGGTCGTTCGGCAATGCTGCTGGCCAAATCATTGCACTAGGGATTGCCGAAATGAAGGGAATTGAGAGTGAAGGTGTCATTCCTGTTGTCAAGCATTTTCCAGGACATGGAGATACTTCTGTCGACTCCCATCTGGATCTGCCGATTGTGAACAAAACAGCCGGTCAGCTAGCCGAATTAGAATGGCTCCCCTTCCAAGCAGCCATTAAAGAGGGGACGGACGCCGTAATGGTCGCTCATATTTTGTTTCCAAAATTAGATCCAGACAAACCCGCATCCTTATCGCGTACCATTATTGGTGAACAGCTTCGAGATGAAATGGGCTACCAAGGAATCGTAATTACTGATGATCTAACCATGGGAGCCATTATGAAGAACTACGATCTGGCCACAGCAGCAGTAGATACTGTGAATGCAGGTAGTGATATTCTCCTTGTCGCTCATGGCTATGATAATGAAAAACGGGTCATGGAGTCCCTCCTACAAAACGTAAAAAACGGTAAGATTCAAGAAACACGGATTGATGAAAGCGTCTATCGGATCTTAGCCTTAAAAGCCAAATATAACCTTTCCGATGAGCAAATCCCGGTTCCTGATCTTACCGATCTTAATAAAGATATTAACGTTTGGCGTCAAACGATTAAGAAGTAACTCTAAGCGTTAGTCATTTTTACTGAAGAACAACAACATCTCCAACCTTCAACCCAGAGAGAACCTCTGTTTTGTCCGTTGTTTCCAGACCCACTTCGATGTCTTTTCGTTCATATTGCCCGTCCCCTTTATCCAGCATAACGTAGGAGAGGTCTCCTTCATGCATTACAGCTATGCTGGATACAACGGTGGCATTTTCTTTGCGAACTGTTTCAATTTCTCCGTTTAAGCTTAAGCCACCAATCAAATGCTCGTCAGGCTGCAGCGTGATAACCACTTCGAATTGAGGAACAGAACTGGCAGTGGCATTCTGACCTGAAGCAGTCTTCGCAAATTTCGCTACCTTCGTAACTTCTCCAGATAACTTCAAATCTTTTATAGCTGTCATTTTTACGTCGACCTTCATGCCTGTCTTTATACGGAAAACGTCTTGTTCACCTACAAGAGCAATGAATTCTAGCTTGTTCATATCTACTATTTTTCCGATATATTGATTATCTGTCACTGTTTGCGGAATTTCGCTTGCACTGTCAAATAAGAAAATGCCGGTTGCCGGAGCATAATAAAGTGCTGTTTTGAGTTTGGCTTTTTTCTCTGTTAATTCACGTGCCTGTATTTCGGCATTGACCTGATTAAGCTCGTCCCCTAGCCTTGTTGCTTCTTGAGCTGTGAGTGCTTTAATCCGTTCTGCTTCAGTCGCACCAAGGGCTGCATTCTCCTCGTCTTGCTGGCTCACAAATGCATTCAGCTCTGCTTCCAGCTTTGCTTTACGGATGGTCGCCTCTTGTGTAGCAATCTCATTCTTCAAGGCTTCCTGATCGAGAGTAAACAGTAAGTCACCTTTTTTGACCTGTCCACCGTTCTCAACCTTCCACTTTGTCACCTTTGAAGCATATGGAGCATAAACAAGCGTTTCTTTCTCATAATTAGAATTACCTTTAACCTGTATGGAATTGGTAATGGTCTCCTGTGTGACCTCAAAAGTTATGGCTTGTGGGGGTTCAACAGGCTCTAACTGCGCTTCAGGCTTATACATCTTACTATATAGAAAATAACCTGCTGCAATTATAATCAGTACCAATACAATCCACTTGATTCTCCTCTTCATCACTTTGGCTTCCTTTCAACTTAAAAATAGCTAATCCCGTTTAATCGCCGTGAGTGCATTCGTTCTGGATGCACTGATCGCCGGATAAATACCCGATAATACCCCTGTCATTACCGCAAATGCGATCCCTACCGGAAGAGTCATCAGAGGAATATAAATCACCAAAGGCTCGCCTCCACCCATTCCTGAAGAGTTACCGATGAGCTTATTAATTCCTAATACAATCAAGTATGAAAAGGCTATGCCGAGCAAGCCGCCCAACATCCCGAGCAATGCCGCTTCTGTAATGAACATATTGCGGATCTGGCCCATGTTGGCGCCCAACACTTTCATAATACCGATCTGCCGTCGTCGTTGATGAGTGGACATAGTCATCGCAACGATAATGGAGATTGAAGCAATAATCAGAATAAATACACCTATACCGAGAGCTGCTTTCTTGACCATGCTGAAGGTATCAGCGAGTGCCTCTTTTTGATACAAATTTGTGCTTGTTGTTAAGGTAAGTTTCTGAATAAGCTTCTCTAGTTCCACGATATTCTCAGTGCTGTCTACCTTTACAATTGCTGAGTTATAGACACCCTTTTGCCCAGCGGTTCCACTCGATAGCTTCATTTGTTCTACAAGCCGCTCGCCAGTCTCTAGAGACACATAGATCTTCTTGTCGTACATAGCCATATTTTCGTTCGTTCCACTCGGGTTGTCGAGGATTCCCACCACTTGAATCGGTGAGCTAACTAACATCCCTCCGGTTTGAGAGGCGGGATCAAAAGATTGTAATTGAACCTGTTGCTTATACATATCTGTTGGTAGCATGCTTAAGCTGTTGTACTGTTCCATCAACTTATTGTTATATGGATCTGTACTCAATTGTTCAAAAAGACGCTGCCGGGTTTCATTATCAATCAGTCCAACGGTTGCACCATAGTTCAGTACAGCCATTCCTACCAAATCAGAAGGTCCGCCTTGTTTGAATTTCTTATCATATTTCGTTAACAAGCGTAGATCCGTTCCAATAAGCTGTACATCCGTTATTTTATTATCGATAGTCAACATCTGTATGTACCCTAGCTCTTGAAAGGGAGCTGCTGCAGTTACATGCCGCAAGCCTTTAATAATTTCCAGCTTCTGCGCCGTCAGCCTGCCGGGATCAAGCTTTTCATTGGCCGCAGACGATCCGCTGCCACCGCTGCCTCCTCCTTGGGAGGGTATACCTCCGTTGGGAGACACCGTAATTTCATCCATTTTGAAATTGCGGTTGATTTCCCGCTCCGTGTAGCTCTGTGCGGAGTCTCCTATACTTAATGCAACTATGATTGCAGCACATCCAATGGATATGCCAGCCATACAAAGACCTGTGACAACTTTCCGCCGTTTGACCTGTTCCCAAGCCAAGCGAGAAATATCACTTATCCTCAATGAGTATACCCCCTTCGAGTTCAGTATTCGAAGAAGTTTGGTTTTCAGTAATCATATATCCGTCCCGAAGTGTGAATATCCGCTGCATTTGCTCCGCGACTTTTAGCTCGTGAGTTACAACTATGAAGGTGGTCTTCATCTTCTTGTTCAGGTTAAGCAGGATATTGATAATTTCTTCTTCTGTCTTCGAATCTAGGTTTCCGGTTGGTTCATCTGCAAAAATAACAGATGGTTCCGTAATCAAGGAGCGTGCAATACTGACACGCTGCTGCTGTCCGCCAGACAGCTGGGAAGGGAACAAGTCGGCTTTATCAGGAATGCCGACTCCTTCCAACAATTCTAAAGCTTTTTGTTTACGTATAGAGGGTGCAACGGATTGAAAAACCAGCGGCAGCTCTACATTTTCACGGACTGTCATGCTAGTAATCAGCTCATAAGCTTGAAAGATAAACCCGATATTTTTTCTGCGAAATTCCGATAGCTTATTCTCACTCATCTTCACGATATCTTGATCGGCAATATAAATATGGCCTTCAGTAGGTTTCATTAGTCCTGCCATCAGATTGAGCATCGTTGACTTACCGGAACCCGAGCTCCCCAGCAGTGCCACCATCTCCCCCTCTTTCACAGAAAAGTCAATTTGATGAAGCACTGCTGTAGTTTCATTACCGTTTTTATAAGAATGCGTTACATTTTCCACTCGCAACATTGGAGCTGCTCCTCTTCGTACAATAATAGATATGAAATGCTATTTCTCAGTTACAACTGCTCTATCAATCTTGATGTTATAAGCTTGACTAGCCAGCTCGATCCGTTCGCCTTGGAATTCATCGTACAGCGTGATCCGGTAGGTTCCTCCTGACAAATTCTTATACATATTATTGCTAAAGCTTGCTGTATACGAGTTGTTGGTCCCTTCAAGAATATCGGTGCCAATGTTCAAGCTTCGTTCCTGAGATAGACCATATGGATCCGTCATTTTGAGAACCAGCTTATGCGTGAAGGTTCCCATATCATAGCTGCTGTCACGAAGAAGATTGTAATTCATAACTATATTTATAGAGTCACTGCCTTGTAGTGAGCGTCCTTCCGAACTTAGAACGGACATGGTATACGGATAAATAGCCACCTTCGTCAAGTTCTTCTCAGGTGGTGTGATGACCGGATTTAATGACAGTGAAGCCATATTAATAAATCCAGTGGATTCCTGACCGGGTTCCGTCAGTTTATTCCCAGTAATCCCTGGCCCAAGGAACAGGCTTACATCCGAAGCATTAACAGCCTTGGGAACCTTCGCCCAGAAGGTGATTAATTGCTTACCGCCTGGAGTAGCAGACGTATCCGGCTGATTGGCTGTAGCTTCGAATAGCTGACCATCTCCCGTTTTGTAATAAGCTTGGAGGCGAGCCATTTTGCTTTGTCTTTTCTCTTCACTGCTCAGAAGCAGCTCTGTGTATACGAGATTGGAGTTAAGGCCTTCATATATAATGGTTTTGTTCTCTTGCACTTTAGCGTTTTTGCCTTTACCAGAGATAACATAACTTCCTCCAGTTTCAATAGAAGCTACAGCGTTCATCATGCTGTTCGTAGTAACGGACAGGAACGAGCTTTTCTCTTCTTTTACCATAGAATAAAGATTTAATTTTAATTTATCGAACTCTTGTGTATAAGGAATTTTGGCAAACACATAGATTTCAGCGTTTTTACCGGGCCCAATCGTTGAAGTTTCCTTATCCATAAACAATTCCGTTGAAGATGACATGTCCTCATTGTCTACCTGAACAGCTCCCTTTAATTCCGGCAGAGACAAGGCAACCGATTGGGTATTCGTAATATTTAATCTGGCAACAACGATATCATCGTCTTTCCATGGAAAACGCTGCAAGGAAACTAAACTATAAGTAAACGTCCCATATTCATTTGTTGCTCTATATTCCATACCTTTCTGTATCTCAGGACGCAAGGTATAGGAGATCGTAAAGTAAGCAACCGGAACCGTTAGTTTAGCTGTGTTGCTCGTAACGACATTAGTTCCACCAGTGCTTCCAGTTGCTGCACCTTCTCCAGTAGTTCCCGTTTCACTATTATCTGGAGCAGAAACAGCCTCAATCATCTGCAATTGCAGTGAATTCTGTTCTACTTCAAGGGGTACCTGTGCGGTAAGCGGGATGATTTTTTCCTCCAGCGGTTTTATGGTTAATCCGCTCAAGCCCTTAGAATTGATCGGAAAGGTTGTCCCAGTTGAGGATTTGACGGCAAGCTCATAAGAAGGTAACGTAACGGCTGACTTCCCTGTATTCTTCACTCGCAGCTGAAAAGTCCAGAATCCCTTATTGTTCTCTGCGTATACGGTTGCGTTATTTAATTGGGTTTCAACCGTATTGTTATTGATGGTAATTTTCTTGATTACACCTTTGCCAACTACTAGATTTGGTGTAGTAGCCGCAGGCAGCTTGTACGAGGATTTGGCAATCTCCAGCTTCAGCGCCTCATCCTTTTGGGTGAATTGCAGTTTCATATTCTCCGTCTTCATATACGAAGGAATTTCTGTAAGATAATAAATGGTCTTTTTCTCTTGGGGCTGAATTTTATAACTAAGCTGAGAACGGTCAAGGGCTAATTCATATGAGCTTCCTCCTGCCGAGACCAAATATGCTGCGTAACCAGGATCACTTAATACTTTGCTGCCTTTATTGGTCAAGCTTATGCCCACCTTGGCATAAACCTTTCCGCTGTATTTGTAGAGCTCCAAGGATTCACTTTTAGCAACAACCGGAATGTCATTCATTGTAGTGCTTACATTTTTACCGTTTACAGCGGTTGGCGAATAGTTGGCGGGTATATTAAAAGTTCCTACTTGCTTGAGATACCCCTTGGTTTTGGAATCCCAAACGTACATTGGAATCTTGATACCTTTTAACGAATTTACCTGACCGACATTAACATAATAAGTAACGCGCAAGCTTTCGTTAGAACCCACTTTTTTCTTAGTAGCGTCCGCACTTAGTGGATTCCCTGGAATGACAGAGCCGCCAGAGGTCATAACTCTCGAAAAATAATACAGTAGGCTAGCACTTTTATTGCTGCCATTCGAATAGTTAATTGTATAAGTTAAAATATTGCCTCCAGGCTGTGACCAAATATTCACATCTTCCAGTGTAGCTTTGATATTAGCTCCTAAAGAAACGGAACCCAGATTACTAGGAGCTGTTACAGTTGCAGCAGCTACCGCAGATTTTGGCTGAACAGAACTAACTGCCGCAGCCGAAGCGGTATGCCCTGTCAACTGGCTTATGACAAAGGTGCTTAAGAGTAAAACAACATATGTACTGCTATGCTTTCTCATTGACTTCCCTCCACGAGTATTTTACTAGAATTATTATAGTGGTTAGCGCAGTTCCAATTGTATCCATGTTGTAACTCTTATAGATCTTTTGTAACCTATTTGTTCCAATTTGCATGTATTCTGAAAATGATTTTATAATTTCAGTTGATTTTTCAAAGCTGCAATATCAGAAGCGGGAGGCCGGTCTTCTCCGTATCTAACTTTTTCATATACTTCAATCAATTGGTCTGCTGCTAAAGAATCTTCATCACCCTTACGTTTATGCTTGCTACGATCTCCCCATAGCAAAACATCCCTTTTTGTTTCCTGCGGCGTAAGATAACTTTTCATTTCATAACCGTTTTCGCGCTTTATATTAAGCCACCGCCGATAAAGCCATCGGACACGTTCCTGCTCGCCATTCATCTGATCCCAGCGATCCTTACGATGTTTTGAAGGAAGATGGGAGCTCCAGAAATCCTTTAACCCTCGAACGGTTTGTTCCCAAGTAAAGACGCTTTTCTCCTCGTCAAGATATGCTGTATTATTCTTAGGGGTATGTTCCCTACGTAACATCGATAACAATGCATCTATGGCTTTCCGCCATTTTTCTCCTGCATTTCTGTACAACCAGCGAAGTGCATAATAGGCTACAAATCCCAATAATACCGCCGCCAAAATATAAAACCCGTATTCTAGTATAATAGCTAGCCAGCCACGCTTTTGCTCGCCAACAGGTGGTAACATCGGAGTTGCTGGCGGCAATTCTGCTGGCGGAGGCTCTGGTTCTTTTGTGCCAGAAAATAACTGATTAATAAAATTGAAAAATGAGCGTAAGAGTCTCCATACCAATGATCCTATAGCTTTACCGACACCTGCCGCTAGTACAGCTGCAATAACTCCAATCACAATGACATATATACGATTATTCCGTTGTATCCCTTTGGGCAGCGTTTCATTCTCTTCAGTAAGTGCGCTGTATCGTATATAGCTGCTATTAGAAATAAGTAACGTCAGTATTAAATACAGACTGCCACACCAGGTCAATAACGGCACACTTGGCTCCAATTCAGGAACTCTATGAAACGCTATAGTAGCTACAAAATAGATTATTATACCTATCCAAAACATTCTGAATCTATTATTTCTAGAGTCTACCGTCATCCCTAAGAATGTACATATAAATCCAGCCACACCTAAGGGAAGGCTTTCGATGGATAAACTCCCTGAAACCGCACCTAATAATGCTCCGAGGATTAAGGCGGCAAGCAATTGCTTCCATCTTACATTGCAAAAATTGCGCAAAAGAATGCCCGCTAAAGCTAGTATAGGCAGCGCAATCAACCATATTTGCTCATCTTGTTGGGGCAACAAATAAATCTGAAATAGAACCCAAACCGGTAGAAATAGCAACAATTCAATAATAGACCACAACCAGAGTTTCACTGTTTCCCTTACATAGCCAGACAACGTAAGCTTCATGCACTCTCTCTCCCTTGTTCCGGAATATCCAGCCATTCCACACCATTGCCTTGCTGCATTAAGAGATCCGTCGCCTTTTGCAATTCTGCTCCCCTATGGCAGCTTATGATTAGAAAGTCTGTGTCACTAATTCCACTCTCAACCTGCAATTCCAATAGTCGACTCATAGGAAGTGTTCTATCCAGCTTCAGCCTTGCCAGCAGCTCTAACATATCTTCGAGCTGAGCCATCGGCTCTGCTTCAATTGGATCTCTTTCGCCAGCATCGTCCAACCTACCATTACAGATTAATCCGGTCTCAATTCCATGCTGCATTGCGTATTCAGCTATAGTCGCTGCATATCTTATTCCTTGCTCGATTCGTTCCACATCAGTCACCGTTCTCCACATGGAATCACTATCCTCTATATTCAGACAGATGATGAGCCGGGAGTCAGCAGTATAATCTTTTTTATGAACCTGCATAACACCAGTACGTGCTGTAGCCTTCCAGTTTACCAATCCCATAGAATCTCCTGAGCTATACTCACGAATGCCAGCAGTCAGAAAAGGGTCTTCAACGATCCATCTTTTCACAGGAAGCTCACCCAGCCAGCTATGAATAGGCAATGGAAGCTCGTCTAGATTCAGCAGAACAGGATAGATCAACAACTCTAATTCGAGTGGATATGTTTTGTTTTTTCGAGTCAAACCAAATGGATCTCCCGTTGTCATAGTCACGGATTCCAAACGATATAAACCACGGCGCTCACATGTCACTTGATGCCGCCTTTTAATATGGCGATAAGATTTTAAATAGAATAAACTAATATGATTCTGAGAGATTTCACCCGTACTAATCCCAAGATTATCCTGACTTCCAAATTCCAGACCTCTCGCAATACTAGACTCCAATCGGAGCCACGGCAAAGGAAGAAGCTTCGCATTAACGATCTCCTCGATCATCTCAATACGTTCTCCTTCATAAGCAGTCTTACGTGAAAAATAGCGAGAATAACTAAGCGCTTTCAGGCCATTCCGTTTATAAATGTCAGCAAGTAGTAACACCAACGCCACTGTAATGAAAATGAACCAAGGCAAAGCCATAGGTCATTCCACCTTTCCGCCTCTTAAGGGCGTCACGGGTTCAGCCGGTACCTCAACTTCACGAAGCACTTGCAATACAATATCCGCGGCTTGTCCCTCTTTTGAGCCTAATCCCCGATGAAGCAGCAGACGATGTGCAAGCACGGAAACAGCCACGGCTTTGATATCATCCGGTGTTACATAGGATCTGCCTTGAATAAGTGCATATCCCTGAGCGGATCTAAGCAACGCGCCACTAGCCCGTGGACTTGCACCCAGTTTTACTGCCGTAGATTTGCGGGTAGCTTCCGTTATCCGTACGATATAACCTAATAAATCATCACTGATACTTACCGATGCGGCTAAACGCTGTGCGGCTTGAATATCTTGTGCCGTTGCTACTGGAAAAGACTTTTCGAGCGGATTATTCTCACGAAAACGCTGCAAAATATGTATCCCTTCATCAAAGGTAGGATAACCCGTAGTAATCCGCATCAAAAATCGATCTAATTGAGCCTCAGGCAGTGGGAAGGTCCCTTGGTTGTCTATCGGATTCTGAGTAGCAATGACAAGAAACGGTGCTTCTAATCCGTGCGTTACCCCATCGATAGTAATTTGCCGCTCCTCCATACACTCCAGTAGGCTGGATTGGGTTCTAGGGGTTGCACGATTAATTTCGTCAGCCAGCAGTATATTAGCAAATACCGGACCTGGTCTGAAATGAAACTCTCCTGTCTTCTGATTGTAATAGTTGATCCCGCTTAAATCGGAAGGCAATAAATCCGGTGTAAATTGTATGCGCTTAAATGAACAATCCAATGATTTGGCAAGAACCTTTGCCAGCAAGGTTTTACCCGTACCAGGTACATCTTCCAGCAAGACATGTCCATTCGCAAGTAATGCGGTCAGCAGCAGCTCTACTCCCTCCTCTTTTCCTACAATGACTTTGGCAAGATTGGCCCTAATAGATTTGATAAGTTCAGCTACTTCTTGAAGATTCATGTGAATACACCATCCAATCTGAGGATAATTATGTAATAAGTGCTTTAATCATAACAGAAAGCGTACCCGATTTATAATTCACAAAAAAAGGCACTGCCCATAATTAGACAGCACCCGTCTTCCATTCGATTTTCATTTCGCCGTCTTATGCCGATATCGAAAGAAAGCTACAATCCCGTAATAAATGGGTATGCTTTCAACGATTAACCAAATGATCACAATGGCAAAGCTTTTGTAGTGTTCGTAATATCTGCCGACGTCGCGTGAATATAAGTACGCTATTGTCACTGAAGCCAGTGTTAAAAGGGGAACGTAAATTTTTTTACTATTAGTATTAAACAAACTTGCTACACATTTTGAAGCTACATAGATAAGGAAAGCGCTGTGAATAAACATCGAAGACGACCATATTCCAATCAAAAGCGGGTCTGTATTCCCTAATAAATTATCTTCTTTCGAACTACGCACCATCTCAAGAAAAGGATATTGGAGTTGCTGGCCTAAATGTGGACCAAAACTCATCATTGTCAATAACCATCCTATTAAGACCGTAATTGAAACATAGAACTGCGCAAATACTAATCTTTTTATCATTTTCGCTTCAATTTTTAAATCAGGTGCAATGAACAAAAGGACAATCCATTCTCCAAACCATGACATGACCACAATAGAATCTTTCAGGGCGATTCCAGGATCATGATAATGAAAGAAAGCAGGTACCATACTAAAGTCCGCATTCGGAAGGAACAAATTAAATAAAATGATCACGGTAATAAAGAAAATAATAAATAATCCATCGGCCATATATGTAATTGTTGCAAATCCTAGACTTGCCGTGTACATGATCACCAGACCAACGACACACTGGATAAATAGAGGTGGAGTTCCTCTTAAATAATTCGAGCCAAAAAATAGTACGAAATTCTCTATATCGAAAGAAACATAATAAACACACCAGCATAGTAGGAGCAGAATCATAAATTTATGTGGCCATTTGCCAATGATCTCTTTTCCAAAGTGAACCCAAGCTTGATTAGGTCGCAGCTTACCAACATAGATTGTAAACCACAATAATATCAATCCTAATAAGGAGCCAACGATTAATGCAATCCAGCCTTGATAAGAGGAAGTAGCAATAATAGCTGGTATCAAAAAAATGGTGGTTTGTGAGCTAAAAAAAATGGTGATAAACCGGAACAGCTGCCACTTTGTTGTACGCATAACTTCTCCTTCCTCAGTTCTTTATTTTGCTGTTCCAAAATCTACAATCCGAAAGTCCGTCTTCACCTTAATATCCGCCTCATGAGCGTAGTAATTATCCCAACGTTCTCTTAATTGCTTCCAAAGTTTCGGATCATTCCATTCCAGTAACATCCCGAGCTGTAGAACATCCGCACCTGCTTGTTGAGATAAACGTATAGCTTCGGTCAGATTAGCAGTTACTTTACCGCTTAGTTTCTCTGTAATGATATTACTGATCTCTTCTAGATTTCTATTCTTAGGATCCCTTAAATAAATCACACTAGCTTTTCCCTTTAATTTCACTGTAAAAACTGGACCCTCATCCGTTATTTTTACTTTTTTTGACGATTTGGTACTAACAAATACAACACTTGCTGCACTTTCTCCACCATCCCAGGTAACAGAATAAACCGACAGCTTAAGCTTGCCTGCGGCCCATGCCAATGCCCTACCCTCTTTAAGCTTTAGTATTCCCTTCATTTTCTCATTCTGAAACAACATAGCGCCTTGAATGCCTGCCCAATATTGTGGTTTGCCTTCTTTTGTAGTTTCTTCTTTTTTACCAAATGAAAGATTATTTATAGCAAATCCAACGCCCGATGCCTCAGCGAATATGCAGTCCTTAATTGTAGTCGAAAACATATATTTTTCTGTTCCAAAGCTCCTCAGTACATCAGAAGGTAATTGTTCATAAATAGGTGTTAATGTATTCATCTCTTTTGCACTGCCGGGACTAGCCATGACATAGGTTCCAAGGGGGAGACTTGGCTCTCTTCTAATCCATAATAGGAGTTCGCCGATCCCTTGTTCTGCATAAGCTTTCCCTAAGACAATTATTTTCAATTGGGAAAGACTAAGTTGACGTGTCAGATCTTTTTGAACTAGTAACATGGCGTCTGCGATCGTATCTGCGGTCTTAGAAACTGTAGAATAACTATTCCCATCACCGCCACCACTTGAGGGCTGGCTTCCCGAGTTAAGACGATTAGGCAAAGGAGAGTTAATCGTAATTTCAACGGTGCCTGCTTCTTTGCCTACATCTATAAATAAGCCGTACACAAAGGTTAATTCGTCCAGTTCCACCTTGGACGACCAACAGCCTGTTAAATTTAGGAGTAGAAGTATAACCACTCCTATCTTTAGAGTTCTCATTTTTGATTCTGTCTCCTTAGATTCCTGTTGCTATAAAGTTTGCTGCGTTTCTTCATATAGTTAGAGGGAAATCGAGATAAAGTGTCCTTCCAATCTTCTAACACCAAAGGGGCAACGGGTTGTAAATACGGTGAGCCTAACGGTCTAAGATTAGCTAAATGCCCGTAAATCAAAAACGCTGTAATATATACCCCGAGCAATCCCATTGTTCCCCCCATAATCAATAAAGGGAAACGAAGTAAGCGAAAAGTCAGACCGAGCTCATAATGGGGAATAATGTAGGTGGCAATTCCGGTAATGGAAACAACAATAACCATTGGAGCGGATACAATTCCCGCTTGTACCGCAGCCTGACCGATGACTATACCCCCAATAATAGAAACGGTCTGGCCCACAGGCTTTGGTATTCGGGTTCCAGCTTCTCTAAGGGCTTCGAAGGTAAGCTCCATAATCAAAGCCTCAGTCAATGCTGAGAAAGGAATGTTCTCTCTGGCAGATGCTATCGTAATTAACAGGTTTGAGGGAATGATCTGAGGATGAAAGGTTGTAATCGCAACATAAAGCGATGGAAGAATCATCGATATGATGGAGAATACAAATCGAACCATTCGAATCCAGCTTGCGGCATAGAAGCTTTGATAATAATCCTCAGAGGATTGTAGCATTGTAAAAAAAGATGTAGGTGCAATCATTGCAGTGGGTGTGCCATCCTGTAATATTCCGATCCGGCCTTCCATTAAAGAAGCTGCCACCGAGTCGGGGCGTTCCGTATATTGAAATACCGGAAATGGAGTCAAGTTCCCCTTCCGCAATTGTTCCGATATATAACTAATGCCCAATATGCCATCAATATCTATTTCATTTAGTTGCTTTTCAATTTCAGCAAGAACTTCTTTTTTATATAGTCCTTCAATATATACAACATACACATCAGTTTTTGTATATTTACCAATCGTATAATGAATAGTCTTTAGATCCGGATGTTTAATTTTGTGTCGGAGCAGGGACAGATTTGTTTCAATATCTTCAATAAATGCTTCTTGTGGTCCAATCACCACAAGTTCATTTTGTGATTCCGTAACCGATCTTTTCTGATATTGCGTGATCTCAAAATAATAAACATAAGGAAGCTCTTCAAAACAAAGCACTGCTTTTCCAGCGACAATCAAATCCACAACCTTGTTTATGTCAAACTCCTTAAGATACGGGATGGGAAAAACAGCTCCTCGATCCAGTCGTTCTAAAAAATCCGGCCATTTGTGCTCTGAATTTGCTTCATTTTTTAGCGGCAATGCAATATCTTTATGAAGACTCAGAGAATTCACGATGAATGGGATATAGATCAAGTCACAGGAATGCCCATGAAGGCGAATGTTTTGAAAAACTGCATCACTAGATCCTTCCAGTTGTTCTTTTATTGTTTCAATAATTCCAGACATCTGCAGACTACCTCCAAAATTGTGACTTGTTAATCTGGTTTAGTTTGCCAACGTGATGGAAGGTTTATACTTAAAACAAACCAAAAAGGCACAAATCCGGTATAGTTCCGGACTCATGCCCATCAAAATATTGAATAAAATGACCTATCTAATCCTACAGAGTCACTTTAATAAGGAGCTCAAACCCCTAGCTTTCAAATCACGGAAAAGTTGCACCAATATTAGTTCCGCTAGGTGTTCCAGATCCGATTAGATCACTACCCCCAGTTAATTTGAGGAAACTGCCCAGACTAAAAGAACCATCTGCACTTCGCACCACTGAAGGCGTAAGACTTACAAAATCAGCGGCACTGGCTATCAAACCCTTGGCATTGGCACTTGCATTACTTTTCCACCACACATTAGTACTTAGAATATCGGTTCCACTTGTTTTGTCACTCGAGCCTCCAGCAAAAGACAAGTTGTTCGTAAATTGGTGAGTACCGGCATCAAAAGCAAAGTTACTCTGTCCGTTACTCCAAGAAGTATTATTTGTTAACTGAATGGAACCCGGATTACTATTGTAATTGAATCCGTGTTTTTTATTTTGAAACGCTATGCTATTCAGCACAATGTGGTTTACTGAAATCTTTTCACCACCTAGTTTGAATCCATTCCCATCACTGTTTGCCGTTGAATTTCCATCTGAGGTCTGTCCGTTCTTATAGGAGATACTATTCTTGATCGTCACCACTCCGATGGGACCTGTTTCTGATTTACTGTAAAGATCCCAGCCGTCATCTGTATTCCATGCAGCTATACATTTATCGAATACGTTACCAGGACCTATGGTCAGCTTAGCAGCAAAACCATCAGCGTCTTCCCCGTTATCCGGATCATAATTATCATGAGAATACACTCCAATGATCTGATTATAGCTCGGCCATTGACTCATGCTGGTCAGTGATGAAGCATAACGGCTGATTTGCAGTCCTGAATCCCGATTATGGTGGGTTTCAACATTCTCAATAATGTTATAGTTCCCGCCAATAAAGATCCCATTGTCTCCTGAGCCTCTTATCTCTAATCCTTTTACCTTCCAGTAGTTACCGTATATCTGCAAACCACGTTGAGCTGGGTCAAATGGCTGGGCGTAAAAATCCAATATAGGCTTCTCAGTCCCATATGCAGTGATGTTCTTTCGTAAGTTAGAGCTTCCGCTATTATCTTGTCCAACAATTATTGTTGAAGAATACGTGTAAACCCCTCCACGCATATAGATGGTTTCCCCGGGGGCTACCTTCGCAATCGCTGAGACCAGAGTGGTTGGACTTCCAATTGTTCCTGCGTTGCTGTCCAGACCATTAGGAGCTACATAAATTGAGCCTGCAACTGGTGTTGCTGTTGGTGTTGCAGTTGGAGTGGCGGTTGGAGTTACTGTCGCAGTGGGGGTTGCGCTTGCTATTGGAGTAGCCGTAGGAGCTACCGTTGGTGCAATTGTTGGAGCTATAGTAGGCGTTGGTGTCGGGGTGCCCGTTGTGATATCGGAGACATTGATATTGTCGAACTTCGCTGCTGTCTTATAAGCTACAAGTCCAATACCTCCTGAAGTTAAAATGTTATCGTGTGCATTCAACTGCAAAACATCATTAATATACATTTTAAGCGAATCTCCACTAAGCTCTAGCCTAACTGTATAGGCAGTCCCAGTAGTTACAGGAAAATCCGTTTTACTAACCAGTGTTGAACTTGAACCATTCACTTTTTTTCGTATTTCAAGCGTCCCGCCATTACTGTTGGACAGAGATGCAGCATAATAGTTATTTCCGTCAACATAGCGCCCGCACACATAAGTTCGATTAGTCCCATTGAAATTATCAATCTTCACATCTGCTTGAACGCTGTAATCTGTCCACGTGTTGCTACCGGAGAACGAACGTCCTTCGTTTGGACTGGATTGGTAATACACATGATTGCCACCTTCTTCAACTACAGACCAAGTTCCTGTTGTACTCGTCCAATTGTCGGCTTTTCCATTCTCAAAATCATTACTGAAGATATTTGCTGCCTGTGCGGTAGGGTTACTCCATACCAAATTACCTAGAACCAGCGAAGTTGTAAGCGTAACCATAATTCCGAATGAAAATCTTCCTTTTAGTTTCACGTGAACATCTTCCTCCTTGTTTTCTGATTTAAATAAAAAGCGAGGGCATTCCTCCAATCTTATGTCATCTATAACTCCAGCCTAATCTCAACTATAAATAATATTTTGAAGTTGTACAGCTACTTTATGCCCATATTATTACATTTATTTAAATTAATATAAAAAACACCCTCGATCTACTCGAGAGTGCCTTTATCTTTACTCTTAGCTTTGAATTAACGGTTTCAATACCTTCAGTGAAGCTTGCAATTGCTCCGAACATTGTTCATACATTTTTTTAGCTTTTTCGTTATCTGTTGATAAACTGAACATTTCTAAATCAGCTTCACACTTTTTCAGTAAAGCATATAATTGAGGCTTATCCTGCGGCTGTGGGACTTTAAAGTTATCTGCATACAAATCGACCGTCAGCTCACCATAAGAATCAACTTGTCCAAGAAAAACATTTTCAACCGTAAAACCCATTTTCTCAAGGGCTCCATCCAGCCAGCTTCGCGTCAGGTTTAGGGTGTCTAATGGTTTGTCCAGCACTTTACCATCCATAATGACAACTTGTGACTCTTTCTCCGGGGCAACCTTTATCCCCAATTGCTTAGGGGTTACCGGTTGATTTTCACTCTTGAGTAAAACATTTATGGCTCCATCAGATTCCATAATCGCAAATTCTACTTCCGATATATTGAAAACGTCTTTTTTGCGTAGTTCCTCCAGCAGCTCATCTGTGGTTAAACGTTCTTTTTTCATGTGATCTTCGAGTATTTTTCCGTCCTTAATTAGTACGGTGGACTTGAAATCAATAAAGTCTCTTGCTTTTTTACTCTTCATTTGAAGATATTCGATCCCTAAGGAACAAGCCACCCATACAATCAGTGCAATGAGCCCTAAATGCCATAACTTATCCGTATCCAAAGAAATGTAAGCGGCTAAGCTGCCGACGGTTATCCCCGTAATATACTCGAAGAACGAGAGCTGCGATACTTGTCTCTTTCCCAGTAATTTTGTTAAAAAGAAAAGTACAACCACAGCAAAGAGCGTTCGAACTACAACCTCTAACCACTCCGGCATTACAATTACCCTCCTTTTGAATCAAAGCTTGTTTACTAACACTCATTATTTGTCAATAAAGTCACATTCAATCCGGAATTTCACTACTTATTTATGGAAAATCATCTATTACTACAAGTATGAATTTTTTTCCTGCATAACGACAGATGCATTTGAGGACAATAGCAATCGTCATGCTAATAATCCAACACAGAGGAGAGAAACTCAATGACAGTAGCCTCACAAGTAAAAACATGTTTATCTTCTTTAAAAGGTGCTCAAGCCAGTCTTGAACAATTTGCATTAGAAACACAAAACGAGAGTGCAAAAACCTTGTTCACAAACGCAGCGGAGCAAACACAACAAATCGTAACTCAAGTAGAGAACCGGGTAACCGAATTAGAGTCCGAAGAGCCTCAATATAAAGGATTCTAATTAAAATTAAAGGGGTCTTAGGCTAGAAATACTAGCTTTAAGACCCCTTTTCATCAGGTACAACATTCGAACGAATGCCACGCTTACCCTTATTAGCAGGGATTAGTATCTGAACAGAAGTGCCAATTCCAACACGGCTAAAAATAGTTACGCCGTACTCAGATCCATATTGCAGTTTAATCCGCTGATCCACATTACGGACCCCATAGCCTGTATTCGTGTGGCCCTTTGGATCAAAAATTTGATCAATACGTTCCTGTCTCATGCCGATTCCATCATCAATGATGCGGAATAGAATATCTTTGCCCTCTTTACGCCCAACAATGCGTAAATGAATGTGATCACCACACCAGGCGTGCTTTAGCACGTTCTCGATAAATGGTTGTAGAATGAGCTTTATGGTCTCATAAGGCCAGATTTCTGTATCAAAATCAAACATAACTTCCAGACGATCACCGTATTTAATTTTCTGAATTTCTAAATAAGCGTTTGCCTGCTCAATTTCAGTCGGGACCGGAATCATGGTACGTCCTTCATTAAGTGTCAGGCGATAAAACTTCGCTAATTCAAGCACCATCTGCTGCAGCTTCTCATTTTGACCAAACTTGGCTAATTGAATAATAGATGACAACGTATTATATAGGAAATGAGGATTGATTTGTGATTGCAGAATTTCAAGCTCTGCTTCCTTCTTCTGGAGCTGCGTCAAATATACCTCTTTAATCAACATATCGATATTTTCGCCCATATCATTTAATGCGGTTGCAATCTGAGAGAATTCATCCTTGCCCCGATAGGAAATACGCTTGTGAAGATCACCCTCCCGATAGGCATTCAGCACGTATACGAACTTATTAATCCGAATTGAAAAATATCGGGATATAAATATGCCGACAAAACTAAAAACCACACAACAGATGAGACACATCAAAATAATAAACAGTCGTACCTTCACTGCATCCTGTTCAAGAATCGTAATTGGAACTAATGCGTTTAATTGCCATGCTTGGTTAGAAACCGTAACGGTTTCACTAATTGTCAGATAATCCTTATTAAGTTCGGCTTCATTGGTATAGTCCTCTGGTAGTTCTCCCGATTGGTACATCGTTCTTCCGAACTCGTTTTTTAAAATTAGAATACTTCCTTTTCCTATCTTTGTATAATTCACACTATTGAACAGATCTGGAATGCCTACATTAATCCGCAGGAAGCCAATCTCCTTAGGCACGAGAGGGTCATATGTATCTATTAATCTACGTAGCAACGAGATACGATTATTTTCTACATCGCGCTCAATCTGCCACCATTTCATAGTCTCTGCATATTTCTCGGTTGGAAAATCATAATACCAGGATTTCCCTTCAATCCGTTTCATATGGTAGAGATGATAGAAGCTGCTATTATCCAGATAGCCCTCTAGTGAATTCGAATAGATCTCAGGAATGGATTCATTCTTTAAAAATAACGACATCCCAATCCTCATACCCGTTGATTGAATAGCTACGTCCAGCTTTGGAAGTACCTTCATAGACATCCGGTCATAATTTTCCCAGCCTTCTTCATAGCTTCGAAGATTCCGATAGAAATCATAATCACTATATAATTGTGTTGATATCCGGGTAACTTCCCCCATTTTATAGTCAATATTATCGCGAATCTGCAACAACGTACCTTTAATATTCGAGCTTGTATGCTCGCGTAATGAATCATTGTACATAGAATGAGAGACAAAACCAATCACAGATACTGGGATAATAATGAAAAAAATATATGTCAGCATTAATTTATACCCTATCGGCACATATTTATGTTTACTTCTTGGTTGTTTCATGCAACATCATCCCCCATCACTTCTCCCGCTTACGATACTCCATAGGTGTCATACCATAGGCTTCTTTGAACTGTCTGCTAAAGTAAGGAAGATAACGGTAACCTACCTGGCTCGCGATTTCATAGATTTTGCACTTCGGATCTTTCAAAAGCTTGCCTGCTTGTTCCATTCGCAGCTGAATGAGTACTTCGCTGAACGTTTTCCCTGTTTCCTCTTTAAATAGATATCCTAAATAGTTGGGTGAGAACGAGAACTGCTGTGCAATATCCTTTAACGTAAAATTCTCGCTCATCTTATCCTTCATCATTTGCATAATTTCTCTAATCAGTTTATTGTTCACTGACTCTGTTTTGCTGCGTAGATACTCGGATATCTCAAACGTTTTGAGGACAAGCCAAGAGCGTATATCACTGATCGTATCGAATTGAAGCAAAATATCTAAACTATGTAACTCCATACCTAAGATTTCAAATAAATCCTCACTAACCTCTTTCAACTGCTGATCCAGCTTCCATATAATATACATGGCTAGATTATGAATCGTGAATTTAGATCTTAAACTACTCACGGATCTGAACAGCTTATCGATCTCGTCATAAATAAGGACTAACTCATATTCTTTCATCGCTTTAAAAAGCGTATCCATACGGGCATCCAACGTACGGGCATCGATCATTCCAGGTTCGCTGCTAACCGTTTCATACATAATAAGTTTGCCTTTGCCGAGAAACATCTTTCCGTCAACGGCTTCCATAGCTTGCCGATAGGAGGTGTGAACCTGGTCCATAGCAAATGTAGGCTTCCCTACACCTACGGTCATAGTGACAGGAAATTTTGTGCGAATCGACTCATAAATTTCTTCAATAAACCTCTCCATCTCCTGTTCGTTAATCAACAACGCGATTCGATAAGAAGATACCTTATAGCAATGTGGCATACCGTGCTTCTGAGCAATAGTATTCACTTCATACAGAAAGTCCTTGGACATTAGATGTTTAGTTAGACTATCCTGTTCTTGAAACCAGTTGAAATAATCCAGCTCCAAAACCGCCACACGTATAGGCCATTCCAGCTTATCCAGACCGTAGGACTTCATAAGCTTTAACATTCCAGCTTGAGTGTCCCCCTCCCATTCCCCTTCAAATAAGCGGATCAACAAATCATTTTTGGCCATAGGAATCATATGCTGATAAGCTTCTTCAACGTCACGCCGTTTACTTTCATCATCTAAATCCTGCTTTACTTTCTGTAGTGCAGCAATAAGTTCCTTGTCATCCATTGGCTTAAGGACATAGCTATATGCTTTTAGCGAAAGTGCCTGTTTCACATAGCTAAAATCCTGGTAACCGCTTACAAAAATGACACGTATATCGTTTTTTCGCTCTATGGCAATCCGAGCCAGCTCTAGACCCGACATATTCGGCATATTCACATCACTAACAATAATATCAATAACATGCTGTTCTAAAATATCGCATGCCGTAAACGCGTTATTCGCTGCCTCCACGACCTGCATACCCAGTTCATTCCAAGGAATGAATTGTCTCATGCCTTCAAGATCAAGCATCTCATCGTCTACTAATAATACGTTGTACATCAACACAATCCCCCTTTGAAATGTTTTTAAACCAACTGCTGAATTCTACTAACCAATCTTTTTCAGTATACCATTCATTCTCTTCCCTAACAGCTTATAAAGCAATGAGCACTGGAAATGGGACGTAAAAACGAAGGCTCGCTAAATAGCAAACCTTCGTATTACAAATTATTATTTACCTAAAGCTTTCTTATTTTCTGTCCATACTTTAGTTACATAATCAAGGAATTTCTCGTAGCCAACCTTGATAGAATCTTCATGTGCTTTATCAAGAATTGCTAATGCTTCTGCATCAGTCTTCGCATACATCGATTTTGCTCTTGCTGTTAACCAGATATCTCTGACACTTTGTCTGATAATCCCTTCTTCACTGTCCGGAGCCGGATCCCAATTCAGGAACTCCGTGAAGTCACCTTGCGAAGCCCAAGTTACTTCCATCTGCCAACGGTTACTAAAGTCAATTTTGTCAGCTGGAAGGGTTTGCAACATCATTTTCTTTGTATTATCCAAGAAAACTGTATTACCTACCCATACCAAGTCACCGGCTTTTCCGTTAATTTCGGACAGAGCTTCTGGCTCATTCAGATATTTATCTTTATTAAATTTAGGAGTAAGTCCATCTGCTTCAAATCCATCCCAATACCCTTCTGGTCCTGGAGGACCCCAGTTAAGAACCATAGAACCTTCTGGTCCTGTCATCCAGTCAAGCATAGCGAATACAGCCTCTGGATTTTTAGCGTTTTTAGTGATTGTAGCAACGTTCCAACCTAACTGATTGTACGTTCCTGGAGTAATCTTACTTTGATCCAAACCAGCTTTGTAAATCGGTTTAATAAACATATACCCAGCTTCCGGATCCGTCTTCTTCATCTCTTCATCAGCAGTGGCGAGCAATTTCATTGGATCAAAAGTCGCAATAACAGCAAACTTACCATTCATCGCTTTCTCTCTAATTTGATCTTCTGTTTGAGTATTCGCATCCTGCGTCATTAGCTTCTCACGCATTAATTTAGCAGCAAATACAACAGACTCACGGAATCCTTCATCCTTGTATATCGAACCCATTTTGTCCCCATCAGGTACGGCGTATATTCTAGTATACGACAGATTACTCTCTTTAAAAGAGGAGAATAACTGGTCAATTCCGTTACCATCTCTCGCTAAACCCGTCTCGAACGGAATAACGTCAGGGAACTTCGCCTTAACAGCATTTAAATAAGCATACAAATCATCTGTCGTTTCAAGCTTAGGAGAACCAAGCTCTTTGTAAATCTTCTTATTAATAGCATAACCGGCATTTCCGTTTGGTTGAGTTGTATAATAATTCGGCAGCTGATAGATCTTCCCATCAGGGGAACGAAGCAATTCCAAATGTCCAGCTGTTAAGTATTTCTTAAAGTTTGGATATTTATCAATATATTCATCCAAAGGAACTAGCATATCCGCTTGGCGAAGACGTTCTACGTCAGCACCCTTCTCGGTCCACACAATATCCGGCAGCTCGTTACCAACGATCATTGTTTGCAGCTTTTGAGCGTTATTACCACCAGAGCTAATTCCTGTGACATTGATCTTCAGATTATCTAAAATCCATTTAGAAGCAGCATCTTTGCCCCATTTCGGCATTTGATACCAGCCGTAATTTCCGTAGAATGAGACTTCAAGCGGTTCTTTTCCTAATTCATACAAATCAGCCGCAGGAGCTTCAGTTGCTGTGTTAACCGCTGTTCCTCCCTCTTTCTCTGGTTCAGCAGTTGCCGCCGGAGCGCTTGAATTGTTGCCACCACAACCCGCCACCAAAGTCGTTAATAGCAAGGTAGACATCATACCGAGAAGCATCTTTCTCTTAGTCTTCAATGTATTTTCCCCTTTCAATTTGTAATCTATGTTCAAAGCAATACGCTCTAAACCCAATCTCATTCTATCATCCTACTCTTTCAATGATCCGACCAAGACCCCTTTAACGAAGAATCTTTGTAGGAATGGATACACACATACAATCGGAATGGTTGCAACCATGATCGTAGCCATCGTTAAAGACTTCGAGGTAATTTTCTTAGCCGAGTTAATATGAGCAATGGAGCTTGCATCTACATTTGACAGCTGTTCTGAAGCAATATTAGAGAACAATATCTGTCTTAAGATGGTCTGAATCGGCATTAACTCCTCTTTCGTAATGTAAATACTCGCTACGAACCACTCATTCCAGTGATTTACTGCTGTGAACAAAGATAATGTTGCTATAACTGGTCCCGACAAAGGAAGTACGATGCGGACAAAAGTCCCCCAATATCCGCAACCGTCAATCTTTGCTGACTCCTCTAAACCTTGTGGAAGACCTTGAAAGAAGGTCCGGAATATGATCATATTCCATACACTGACCAGTGCAGGAATTATAAACACCCAAAATGAGTTGAAGAGACCTAAACTTCTAATAAGCATGTATGACGGAATGAGTCCCCCACCGAAATACATAGTAATGATACACATAATCATGTAGTATTTGCGACCCATCAGTTCACGCTTCGACATTCCATAAGCGAATATCGAAGTGGCCAGTATCGCTGTTACTGTACCGATTACTGTCCGCAATGTAGCAATGACGAATCCACCCATTAGACGAGAATCTTCAAAAACAATCTTATAATTCTCAAGCGTGAACTCACGGACCCAGAAAGTAACTCCACCTTTCGAAGTATCCATCCCCTCATTAAAGGAAATAACAAGTGAGTTCCAAAATGGATAAAAAGCGGAAAATGCCAGTAAGGTCAAGAATACATATATGAATCCTATAAATATTCGATCTCCTATATTAATACGTTTCATAGTTTGGTCCCCCTATATTGAGTAATTCATTACCACAAGCTGTTCCCTGCTCTTCTGGCAATGAAGTTGGCAAAGGTAAGTAATGTCACGCTGATCACGGCCTTGAACAATCCGATAGCAGTCGCATAGGAGTACCTGAAATTGTCTATACCGACACGTACAACATATACATCAACTGAATCTGACACTTCTCGCAGAGCAGGATTGGAAGCTAGGATCAAAATATCTTCGAATCCTGCATTCACCAGATTACCGATTGCCAAAATCATAAAGATGATTACAACTGGCATAATTGAAGGCAACGTAATCAAATATATCTGTTTAAACCGACTTGCACCATCCATCGAAGCCGCTTCGTATAAATGCGGGTCAATACCAGCAATGGCAGCTAAGTAGACGATTGAAGCAAATCCAATTTCTTTCCATACATTGGTTGTAACTAAAATGCCCCAGAAATATTCTGTCATGGAAAGGAAGTTGATCGGTTCATCAATGAAATTCAATTTCTCAAGCAGCATATTTATGCTGCCGTTATCTACGGATAACATCGACGTAACCATCGAGCCGATAACTACCCAAGATAAGAAGTGAGGTAAGTAAGTAACGGTCTGAATAACCCGTTTAAAGAACATTTTACGGACTTCGTTCAGCATTAACGCCAAAATAATCGGTGCAGGAAATCCAAAACAAAACTTCAGTAAGCTGATGATGATTGTATTTTTCATAACCACTTCAAATTCAGGAGCATTAAAGAAGTAAATAAAGTGCTTTAAGCCAACCCAATCACTGCTAATAAAGCTATTTCCTAACTTGTAATCCTGAAATGCAATTAGAATCCCGTACATGGGGATATAGGCAAAAATAAAAACTAGAACAAGTGCTGGTAATACCATAAGCTGTAGATCTATTTGCTTAAAAAAGCGTCTGATCCCGCTAGTTCGTTGCTTGTTGAGATTCGGTCCGGATCTCTTGTCTGGTGCGACGCTTGCGTTCGCCATAGGTGAATCCTCCTTGTGATGATTTTAAAGATATGTACAGATAATTAATGTCCTTTCTCCCTCCGCTATAGTTGCAACATTTATAAAATAATCATAAGGTTTAAGCGCTTTCAAAAATATATGACAAAACAACTATTATTGATACTTTGACACTCTCTTGCATTAGCTCGTCCCACATTCCTTAAGCTTGAATAAAAAAAGACACCTACAGAGATAACATCTGCATGTGTCTTTGACTTTCTCCTTAATTAGCAAGAGTACTCAGTATTTCTTCATTTATCTTTTGAGTAATTACTTTTTGAACCTTCCCATTATCCAGATAAACAATAGAAGGAACTGAATCTATTCCCAGCTTGGCAGCAAGTCCGGGTGACTTATATACATCTACCTTTGTGACCCTGACATCCGAATGGGATTGCTCAAATCCTTCGATTAGAGGCAATAACTCCCGACAGGAAGGATCTGTGGCATTCCATAAATAAACAACAGATGCTTTGCCTTGATTCAGAATTTGATGCTCATACACCTCACATTCAGATATATACTTCTCTGCACCATAGCCTGCAATGGCACCATCGCCAACAGCGGTAGCAACTTGTTTTAGAAACTTATCGCACACATCTCCTGCTGCAAAAACCCCAGGTATATTCGTTTCCATTTTCTCATTAATACGTACATATCCATTACGATTCAACTCTACTACCTCTGATACAATTTCTGTGTTCGGGGTGTATCCAATAAACAAGAAACATGAATCGACCTTTACGTTTTGCAGTTCATTAGCTTTTAAATTTTTCAGGACGACGGAATTTAAACGTTCCTCACCTTCGAAAGAACTCACCACCGTATTCCACATGAATTCCATTTTAGGGTTTTCTAGTGCCTGCGTTTTGGCAATTTCATTACAATCCATTTTCCCATGATCATGCATGACAGATACGATCACTTTATCTGCAAACTTAGTCAGAAACATCCCTTCCTCAATAGCTGCATCACCACTGCCAACGACCATAACTGTTTTCCCCGTATTTGCCGCAGCGTCACAGGTTGCACAGAAGGAAATCCCTTTATCATATAAGAACATATCTTCATTAGCTGCACCTGTAATTCTTGGTTTTCCTCCACTGGCTATGATAATGACTTTACATTCATATCGAACCCGAAAGGTTTCCACTACTTTAATCTCTTCCGCTACCGAGACAGATTTGACATCTGTCATTTTGAAATCAACACCAAATTTTTTGGCTTGTTTATGAAATAATCCCATAAGATCTGTTCCGGTCGTTCCTTCAGGAAAACCAGGATAATTTTCTATTTCATTAGTATAAGTCGCAAGACCGCCTACCAGCGATTTTTCCAAAAGGAGTGTCTTCAATTTGGCACGTCCACAATAGATCCCTGCTGTTAATCCAGCAGCCCCGCCACCGATAATGACGACATCATACTGTTCTGTCTTCTTTTCCATTTCAATTGTCCCTCCTGTGTAAACTATGACTTCAATAAAATAGGCTGACTCTCGTCAGCACTATAAGCTCAGCCTATTTCACTTTTACATAAAGAATTTGGCTAATAATTTACTGCCTATAAATGCACCAACCAGCAGGAACAATCCAAAAATCCAGCCTGAAAGCGATAAAGAAGCTATAGCCGTAAATAATGCACCTATATTACATCCATTAGCCAGTCTAGCTCCGTACCCCATGAGCAACCCACCAAGTACTGCCGCCACTACTTGCTTTTTGGACTTGATTTTCTTCAGCTTGAACTCGGAAGCAAACAATGTCGCCGCTAATGCACCTAAGATAATCCCAACATTTCGAATGGACCCACCATCATTTAAAAATCCGGAAGATAATGTTTTTTGAGCTTTCTCCGTACTAAAGTAAGCCCAGTTATCTACATTTCCTCCTACCAGTCGATACGCCCAAGCTCCCCAGTCCGCGAAGGCGCTGGTTACTCCCCATCCTTTTGAGAAAACAGCCAGATGTGCTGTAGCGAACACAGCGAGAAGTACAGCTCCAGTTACATAAGTAAACGGTTCTTTGAGCAATTGCTTGTAAAAGCGGTTAGACGATATCTTCAACCAGAATTCGTTCACCGTTTCATTCACCGTCCTTTCCTACTCAGCGATCCTATTTTACCTTCTCAATAACAACTTCCCACTCGCCATCATCGACCTCTTCGATTTCCACATGATGTCCCTGTTTTCTCGCCCATTCTGGTACGTTTTTCATTGCGCAGCTATGATCAATAGCAACAACTAGAACGTCTCCAACATTTAGTTCAGTCATCTTCTTTTCTGTTCTCATTAACGGTACCGGACAAGCTTCTCCCATGCAATCAAGTGTAAATTCAGCCATCTTAAAAACCACCTTTTATATTTTTTGGAATTCCCAATAGTGAAAATATTCACGTAATAACTTAAACTAATCTGCGCTTCCCATCTTTTTCTCTTGCCATTTAACTGCAGCGATGTACAACAGAAGAATGATCAGGAACTGAACAACTAGTGCTCCAAGCCAACCAAAGACGTCTGGTAAAAATACTGTTGGTGCATCCTTTATAACGTTAGCTCTCCACCAACCCATATCATGTGATCCCCAAAGTGAACCAATGACAAAAAACACAAGTGACAACATCTGCATCGTGAATCCTTCACCTACACGCATCAATGTACCCGAAGCGCAACCCCCTGCAATAACCATGCCAATTCCGAATAATACTGCGCCAATTATCAAAGCAAAACTGATTTGACCCACATTGTCCATCCCAGGAATCGGTTTACCTTCCAGAAACGCTGGATACTTTATGGCTGTAAATCCGATCGTAGCAAGAGAAAATGCTATCAGTACAGCTCTTGTTACCGATGTGCTGCCTGTAATACATGGATCTCTAAGTGATGCAGTAAAACAGAAACGTGATCGTTGCAAAATAACCCCAAACGAAATACCAAAAAGCAGGTAGACAACCATTTTATCGTGGGAATGGTCTAGGAAAAAACCAAACCCAATAATGAGAACTGTGACCAGCAACGCGATGGGCAACTGACTCTTTTTAGGTTTTCTAGGAGCTCTGGTTCGGGTTGATTTCGTTTCGGGACTTACGGTTTGCCCCATAGTCTAACACCTCCATCGTTTTATGTAATTGACTATGTGAAAATAGTAACATACTTATTTATGCTGTGGTTATCTGCTTTCTTTATGCTGTATAAGTGTTACTAATGGCACAGATGGAGCGTAATCAAGTATGCTATAGTTTGCACTAACAGCGGGCAACAGGAGGAATAAGTATGAATATGGAAACGCTTAAATTATTTTTAGATATTGCTTCGTTAAAAAGTATATCTAAAGCCGCTCAGAAATCTCATATCACCCAATCCGCACTAAGTCAGCAGTTGAAATCCTGGGAGAATACCTTAGGTTCTGAGCTTTTTGTGAGAAGTAATAAAGGGGCCAGCCTAACCGAAGCAGGGATTATAGCGGAGAAGTATGCGGAGCAAATCTGTAAGTTGTATGATGATATGGTCACAGAGATCAATCATTTACAGCCAACACAACATGAGCTGTCTATTTATGCGATTCCAGAAGTCTGTAATTATGCACTGCCATGTACCTTATATGAGGTAAAAAAGCATTTTCCCAATTGCCATATCACTCTAAACGAAGGGGCATCGTCACTAGTAGAAGAACGTTTGCTTCTTGAAGAAGGTGATGTTGGCTTTATTTCCGGGCCTTCCCCGAAATCTGAATTAAGCTCCAATATGGTGTTTTCTGATCAAGTTATGCTAGTGGCAAGCAGTACGACCGTTTGTCCTGATAAAATCACACTGAATGAGCTCCCTAAATATCCGTTAATCTGGTCCTCACAGCTTCATTGTGTGCAAAGAGCTTTGAACAACATATCTGCAGGGGAGCTTAAACTAAATATACTGTTTAATCTGGACTCCCTTGAGGCGGTAAAGCTTGCAGCAATTAGAGGACATGGTGTCGCCTTTCTGCCTTATATGTCCATAAAAAAAGAGTTGTATAGTAAACAACTCAAGATTATTCATATTGATCAGTTCCAGGTAAATAACGATGTATACATGGTAAAAAAACATAATCAGCGTTGTGACAATGATACGAAACAATTAATTCGTTATATAGAAAAGACATTGATTGATACATTATGTTGAACTTATAGCTCAATCGTAATCTCCCATACCCCATTAATGACTTCTTGAATGGTACATTTTAGATTTGAACCACGACAGTAATCCGTGATAGAAACTTTCGCGCAGCTATGATCAGTAACCAACATCACCTTTTCGCCATTTTGAATGGCTTTTTGATGTTTTTTTAACATCATTACTGGTACTGGGCAGATTTCTCCCAGACAATCAATTTCAATCATGAAGTTACCTCCATTCCATAGATCAATAAAATTCTAATAATGACCCAGCATTATTTTCTTCATAAAAGGGATTATAGCAAGGTTGTTTAATTGTTTGATTTCTATCCAATGTGCCCCATCAGAGTCTTGTCCGTCACCATCAGCCTTAAGCTCAAAGTTCACATCTAATAATAAAACATTATATATGATCCCTATATGGTGTAACTCTTCTAACTGGGTATCACTAAGACTCCGTACACTCCAAGCTGAGAATATTTTATCATTTCCCTAAATCTACCTCTCCCACAAACACCGCAGTTCCAGAAATAAAAACATCCATTTCACCGGATTCATTTCGGTATACTTCTACATTTACTTTCCCATCTCTACCGATTTCTTGCCCTTGTTCTACATCAAATTGGATTGAGTCCATGTGCGAATCAATATATCTTAAATAATAAGCCCCCATAACTCCCGATGCTGTACCTGTTACTGGATCTTCAACGGTTCCCGAAAAAGGAGATGAGAAATGTCTGGCATGCATTAAAGCGTGCGGATCAAGCGTGTGGAGCTAAAAGGGGTGTACAGATGCTTTTGGAAGCTGCGTTAAAATCTCCGGAAACAACGAGTTTAACGGTTTCATTCTACTAAAACTATCAATATCCTTAATAGGAACTAATAACGTCCATGCCCCAGTAGAACCATATACCATCGGCATATCCCGATCTAACTCTTCAACTGATAAGCCAATTGCGTGTGCAAGCTTCCCTCTATCACCGTCAAATTCAATAAACTCCGGATGATCTTGCTTCATTTTTATAAATAAATGATCATTGTTGTCCACACTGAATTGAATGGGTAGCACACCCACGTTTGTTTCGATCTTTACCGAGCTAGCCTCTCCAAGGATACCCTTTGTTTTTAAAGCGAATAAAGATGCCATTGTAGCATGTCCACAAAGATTAATCTCATGGCCTGGTGTAAAATACTTAAGCCTTAAATCAGCTACATCTGATGAGACTACAAAAACTGTTTCGTTAAAACCAACCTTATGAGCTATCGATTGCATGTCACTTTCGCTCAAATGAGCCGCATCTAATACTACACCAGCTGGATTTCCTTTGTTCGGATAGGGCGAAAAAGCATCATAATGAAGCACTTTGATGTTGTTCACTGGTAAGTCTCCTTTCAATTTATTTCAATAAAGCTTGATAACTTCATGAAGTGAGAAACTCAGCTGTAAAAATTTCTATTTCTCTTAAAACTTCTTGGCGGTTAGATATCGCATTACATATATAAAACCGGTCTTTATTGTGCTCATGAAATTGTTTAATTACATTAGGCTGCTGATTTAAGAATTCTTTATGAAGAGCTTCGCAATCAATTTCAGGATGAGGATCATGAAGTTCCTTGAGTTCAAATACAAGGACATCTTTTTTGCGCTGGATTATTTCATAGACCACATCTTTTGCGTATATACCGTGAGTTAATAAGATTCTTAATGCCGATAGGTCATTGGCTTTTTCCTGTGAAATCTTAATTAATTCTGCTTGTATCTGTAGGACTTGTACCGTATTCCAATGATTAATTAATACTTCAAAAATCCAGTACACCCATTCTTGATCATCGCTGTGTTGATTTAGTACATCTTTAACATATGGAATCATCGGATCACCTATTTCAAGTAAAAAATCAGCTATTTCCCGCGCACCTGGCCAATTTAAATCTTGTATCCATTCAAGCAAACCCGGCAATATGCTTTTCACACGTGGATATCCTAAACGTATGACTGTTTCAGCCGCTCCATCCCAATAGTCTTTTGATATAGGCTGCAGTAACAAATGAAGATCTTCGTCCTCTATATGTTGTAACTTCTTTATTGCATCTTCCTTTTCCTCTTCGCGTGTGTGCCATGATAACTTTTTGATTAAATTTGATACTTCATCCACTAGATTCACCCTTCGAGTTTGAATAATTTACCACGCCGTTCTAGCTACAACACTGCTTTCTTCCGCTTCATTATCCAAATTATTAATAAGACGATAACCGATGTCCCCAATAAGAAATACATCCAAATCGTTTTTTTAACCAATTCATCATTGGGATAATGGCCTTTATTATAAGCTTTTACAAAGATACCCTCTTGGGTCTTAATAGCAATGTAATCTTTTGGATCGGTATTGATAATTGAATAGTAGGGCGTACCTTTAGGATAAATATTCGAGAAATTCCCCCTGTACGTTCCTTCCTCATCGGAATATTTAGTTACATGCCCTATCTCCTTATCGATTTCTTCCGAGGGGATGAGTTCATCGTCTGATATTTCGTAGATGTCACCTGAATAAACAACAAACGAACCGGCCCAATCCGCGGAGACCGCATGTAATGGCAATACAGCAATTATGGCTAGAATTACAATAATGAATTTCTTCATCTCAACCTCCTAGCTTTGGGATTCGATTGGTCTTTTAAATCTTCGAAGAACTCAGTAACTCTCTCCCTCGATTGTTCGAAATCGTTCAAAAGTATCGTTGTTGTGAGAAGCAAAAATGAAAGAAATGCGAAGATGATTATGGGTTTCTTTGATTTCATATATCTCACACTAATCATAGTTTTTAATGAAAATCTTAAACGAGCTCTCAATTGCGTCAAAATCAGTCGAGCCAATAATTTGATCCATAACCTTGCCATCAGAGTTTATAAAAAACAACGCAGGAAAAGCTTGTTCACCAAATTGTTTATGGAGATCACCTGTTTCATCTAGGAGAACGGGATACTTAATGTTGTAATTCGCCACGTATTGTTCTACATCAGAAAGATCATCTTGATAAAGCAAATTGATTCCGTATATGTTCACTCTATTTTTATATTTCTCATACAATGAGACAATCTTAGGAGCGTCGTCATTACAATATGGACACCATGAGGTGAAAAATACGAATACAGTGGGTTTCTTCGAGAAGTCCACTTGTATTTTGTTTCCATTCGCCAACTCTTTTAGTTCAATGTTCTCAGGACTTTTAATGGGTTTTGCAGAGTTGTTTACCACGACAAATATAATCGAGCTTAATGCAATCAAAAATATAAATGTACTTACAATAATAGATATTTTCTTCAACAATAATCCGTCCTTTTATACTTCCTTAGTTACATTAAGCTTTTTCCATTTTCGAATCTTAGAACGAAAAGTCTTAAACGGTGCTACTGAATTAATATGAATCCATTTGACCATAGGCCATCTTGGATTGTTTCCTGTCCATTTCCGCACGCCTTGCGTAAAAAGTTCTTCATCACTTAAAGAATCAATCCAGTTCTGCCACTGATGTTCTGTCTCTTGAAATAAAGATCTTAACTCGTCTAATGAGTAGGCAGCATATGTATGATAAAACGATTGATATAATCCGCCAAGTTGATTCCATTTATAATCCGGGGAAGGTGTAATAACGGTTAACCCTGCTTTTTCATCCTTATCCCATTTCATAACAAGATTCAACCAGCCCAATTGATAAGCAATGATTTCTGCTGGGGTACGATCAACCCCTTCCATACGATTGTCTCTTTGGGAGTTCTCAATGCCATCAAATTCTTGATCAAGAGACTGATAGGCCATATGAATCGCATCTTTCAATTCTTCTTTTGATAGATAATCGGTTGACATCATACCCCTCCTTTAAATCACTTTATTAAATTACTTTACAAATGTATTATGTACTCGCTCTGATTTCAATAAATATGCAGTCCAAATTGCACAAGTAAACGCTGACCTAATGATCCTTTTGAGTGAATCTCCATTTCCAAGTTCTCTGGCAAGAGGAATTTGATAAAGAAGTACAACATCAATGATTCCTACTACAGGGATTGCAATATAGAAAATAATCAATAACCGTGGTAAAAATGCTTTTTTTCTGTAGAAATTAATTAGAATGTATAAACTAAACGCTAATATAGCTATATTGAAAGTGGTTTCAAAAACAATTATAAATCCCCACAAGGGATGATAGAAATCCGAACCTTTAGAAGTAAAAGCAGTCCAGATATCGGCATCAAACGCTGTAAAAGAATCCTGAAAAAGCTGCATCAACTGAATGATAATCGTCCCATAAAGACCGATTTGTACAAGAATCAACCATCCCCCAAGTCCTGATACCCCTAATGGTTTATAATCATTTTTCTTCTCGTTTAAATTAGTTTCCACGTCAACTCTCCCTGTTTATCATCTATCACTGCTATTTATCCATAATATCCCTAAAAAATTGTTCTTTTTCTTCATCTAGATCCTGATAAATCCCTAAATAATCAAAGATTTCAAATGAAAAATCAACAAATGCACGGCCTTTAGCAGTAATGATATGTTCATCTCTAACTACTCTCTTATCAACATAATTGTCTCTTGGAAATGGATCATCTACATTAAGTTTACTGATTCTTTCCACTGAACACGAAGTAGTGAATTTACAATGGTCTAAAATGCCCGCTCGTCCTAAATACTGTGGTCCATGACATATGGCTGCCAGCATCTTCTCTTCTCGATCAAGATGGTTTATCAGATCAGTTAAATCCTGTTTTTGATGTACAATCGGACCTCCGGGAATAATTAGCCCTTCAATATCATTAAGCTTAACTGCTTCTTTGAGGACCAAATCAGGTTGATAAGTCAGACCAGATTCGCTAACTACAGATTCATAACTGTATCCTACGGATAACACTTCTTTTTTTCCAACATTTCTAATCTTATGTAGTGCCAAGGTAATCTCAAAATCCGCAAAATCATCAGATATGAAGCAAAGAATTTTGCCCATCGCACACTCCACCTTTTTTACAAAGTGATTTTATCGCCCACAACAATACACTTACTGTTACTGCCATGCCCAATCTCAGCTGTCTTTATGATAGGAATGGAGGCGGAATGGCTAATTTCCTTCACGTACTCTTCTACTATCGGGAATTCATTAAAATTCTCTAGTTCTGAAAATGACCCTAGAATCAATCCAGCACAAGCATCAAAATATTTCAATTGCTGGAGCTGAGCAAAAAAGGAGACTATTTTGTTAGCTCTGCCACTTAAACTCTCCAACAATAATATATTGTCCGAAGGATCCGGAAAATAGCTTGTCCCTGCCAGCTTTAAAAAACAGCGAATATTCCCCCCGATTACTATCCCGCTCATCTGGTTACCACGAACCCAATGATACCGGAAATCGTAAAGATCGTTTTGACCCTCGAAGAATGTCCGATAAAAAGCCCTTTGCTGCTCCGCCCCATCAGAAGACACTAAATTCATCAGCTGATAATGATAGGATTTCGAATTATTTTGCGTAAATAAAGCGTTCAAAATAACGGACAAATCACTCATTCCAAAAAAAGGTTTGGGGTTCATTCGGATACTTTCATAGTCTATGTACTCTAAGATCTGATTGGCAGAATCCCCACCTGAAATATCGAATATCGCGCTAATTTCAGTATTTTTAAATAGTTGATTCAGCTCCGCTGCTCTTTCCTGGGGATTGCCACTGAAATAACCCTCTTTTCTAAACAAAGTATTAGCCACCACTACATGGAGTCCAAATGAATGCAAAACTCTTTTTAATTCCTCTACTTTAGCTAGGTTTTCTACTCTCACACCATCTGAACAAGCAATCAGTCCTACTTTATTCCCGTGAGTAAATTTTAAGGTTGTGTTCATTTTAATAATCCTTTCAATTCTACTTTTTAGTTTAATCTCCTCAAATTTACGATCATATTTACACCATACCATATTTAGGGATTTGAATCATTTTCTTCTTGAAATTATGAAACCACAACATGGTAATATAAGTATAATAATGCAAGATCAAATACATTGGGGGTGTACTAATGCGTAAATCGCCGTTGATATTAAGCATGATATTAATATCCCTGGCGTTAATTATGGGATGTGGTTCAGAAGTAGATGATGCTACTAAAGCCGCAGAAAAATATAAAAATGTAGAATATACCGTCAAGGCTTCTGAGGATTTAATGTCTGATGAATCCATTCTTGCGCGAAATGAAGAGATGAAACCGTATTTTACAGAATACTTTTCCGAAAAGGCTATAGCGAACCGAATTACAACTATCCCATTTAAAATCGCTGATACACAAAAGCTTTCTTTAAAACCGGAAAACCTAAAATTCAACCTTTCCGAACAAAAAAAAGATATTATCGAGTTAAAATATACGGTGGATCTTGTTTTATTGGATAAGGATGACAAAGAAAGTAAACGTGTGCCTTTGGAAGGTATATTGACTCTCTTTGATGTGGACGGTAAATGGTTAGTGCAAGGGGATCGATTTGATACTGTAGCATTAATGAACTTGATTGATGGGTGAATCTGAATATCCTTCTTATCATAAAAAGCAGAATGCTCTAATGAGCAACCTGCTTTTTTGAATTACATTATTTTTTTGCTCATCCTATAATTGACCAACAGAATACCTTTTCGCTCTACACTTTGTTTCGCAATAACCTGGTATCCCAGTCGTTCAAAAAAAGGTTTAGCAGTGATGCTTGCTTCGGTATCCATTTCATAAAGACTCTGTTCTTTTGCTTTCAATTCAAGCTTATTCACCAATGCAGAGGCTACACCTTGCCCTTGGTAATCTTTGTGAACATATAATCGATCCAAATGTCCTTCTGCTGTCATATCAGAAAAGCCCACAATAATATTATTAATTTCGGCTACATAAGTGATATTTTGAGGTAAAGAAGCTCTCCAAGTATTAAGCTTAAGTGCCTCTTCCTCTTTAGGTGCCCAAGCATCCAGCTGTTCCTGTGAGTAGTCTTGTTTGTTTACGGAATGAACTGTTTCGTAGAACAATGAGACAATTTGACTAAGATCCGATTCTCGGTAAGCTCTAATATTCATTTTGATCTCCTTGTTGGCGATTATAGTAACAGAAGTCAATCTCAGAACTCCATTAGATTGATTTTCCGGCCAGATTCAGCACTTTCCAGCGCTCCGAACACCATTGCCATACTATACCGATTATCTCTACAATTCGTCTCTGCAGGACGTTGCTCTGCCAATGACAAGAACATCTCATCCAAACACCCGTGATGGAATGTTTTACTCATCTCAACGTTTTCACCATTTACACGCTTTACGTCACGAATGAACATATCGCTCTGATCTCCTGCAGCAACTACCTCAGCATATGGCAGCTCATGACCATCCCAGATTGCGGTTCCTTTCTCCCCGTTAACCCGCCAAGAAGCTTCCCATGACGTGGATGCACCTTCTGCACACCAAGATCCCTGATAGGTAAATATTGAACCGTCGGACATCTCGAAAATGCACACTGCCGAAGCATTCCCTTCATACCATGAACCGGGAGGATTAAACTCCTGGCAATATACGGACACAGGGTTCGCACCACTAATAAACCGGGCCTGGTCGAAGGTATGAATCGCCATGTCCAGCAGCAACGGACTTTTCATAACATCACGGAATCCCCCGAAATGAGCCCCAAGGAAAAAGCTTGCACCGATAAATCCTGTTCTACCAATCATTCCTGATTCTATGATTTTTCTTAAAGAACGAATACGAGGATCATAACGGCGGTTCTGCATCACAGCATGAGCATTTCCAGTCCGTTCCGAGATCTCAACTATCTTATTACATTCCTCCATAGTCTCAGCTAACGGTTTCTCACTAAACACATTACACCCAAGTTCCAATGCAGTGCTAGAAATATTGAAATGACTTCCGGGAACGGTAACGTCAAAGACGAGATTTGCTGCGGTCTCCTGAATCGCCTGCTTAATATCCGTAAACGTCAGACATGAAATCCCATGCTTCGCAGCCATCGCCTCAGCCGATTCCAACCTTATATCTACTAGAGCAACGATCTTAGTATCTGGACGCAATAAAGCGTATTCAATCCATGCGTTAGCCATTCCTCCGCAACCTGCAACCGCTACACGGTACTCTGCTGTCATATTTCTCCCCCTGACTTATTAAAGCGGATTAGGCACAAAGCTGCCCCCGCGGCATTGTTTTAAATGGTTCAAGGCATGTACTTGACCCATCATTTCCAGTTCATCCCGATAGACAGGATCATGCCAACCTTCAATATCAATGGTGCCTTTATAACCAGCCTGACGCAAAATGGAGATAACATCCGTCCAGTTCGTATCACCAAAACCCGGAGTACGGTGCCATACATAAGGTTTCGGGCCGTGGATTCCATATTCTTTTACAATATCCCAAGCGATGGTGGCATCCTTGCCGTGTACATGGAAGATCTTATCTGTCCATTTGCGCAGCTGTGGAATCGGATCAATCAGCTGCACCATCTGATGGCAGGGCTCCCATTCGAGTCCCATATTGTCAGCAGGTACAGCGTTAAACATCTTTTCCCAGGCTATTGGATGATGAGCGATATTCCAGTCCCCTGATGTCCAATTGCCATCCATGGAACAGTTCTCAAAAGCAATTCTTACTCCGCGATCTGCTGCTCTTTTGGTCAGCTCACCAAATACCTCGGCAAACTTCGGAATCGATTCATCAATGGACACTCCTGGTAGTCGTCCCGTGAATCCTGATACCATATCAGTACCAAATACATGAGCATGATCAATAAGCCGCTCCCAGCTCGCTAATGCATCGGAATTGTCACCCGTATTCGTCAAAGGATTGCCAAAGATGCCAACCGATGAAATCACAAAATCATGTTTTGCCGCAAGTTCTTGCACACGCTTACCAGTTTCCACAAGATCTGTTTCACCTGTAGTCTGCCAGAAGGTTAAGCTAAAAGATTCGAAGCCATGACTACGATTTGCGGAATTACTCTAACAGCATCTCCGCCACCAACTAATGTGCCTATACGCATTGTATCCTTCATCTTGTGTACCACTCCAATATTGGTTTATAGTAAGTTCTATAACCCGAGTATATACTGCATTTGAGCTTAAAACTCTTATTATATTGTGTTTATATAGTCGTATATTGTGGGAGTTGAATAAATATTGAGCTATCCTAATGATCTTAAAGAATACCCTCAATTAGAAGGAAACACCTATCCGTTTCGATTGTTTTTTAATGAATGCAGACATGCGAAAATCGGCCAGAACATTCTTTTTCTACACTGGCATGAGCATTTCGAAATCATTATCATGCAAGCAGGCAGCGCCATTTTCCACATCGACAGCAAACCTTACGAACTGCATCCCGGAGAGGTTTTGTTTGTTCCTTCTGGAGGTTTGCACGTTGGATATAGTCTGCAGGATGATCATGTCCGATTTATATCCGTCGTATTTCACAGTTCTTTATTTAAAGATTGGAAGCAAGATCCTCAACATGAACAATTCGTAGCTCCCTATTTGGAGAATCGATATCAGCTACCAGTTAAACCAGCGGCACTAGTTCCAACCTGTTCTACTTATTACTCTCTTCTGGACACTATCGTGGATGAAGTGCATCAGAAAGGTCCTGCATTTCAGCTGATCATCAAAAATCAACTTCATCTGCTTTTTGTATTGCTCTCCCGTACCTTTTTGCCTGAGCAGGTTTCTGGCAGAACAAATGAACGTCAATCTTTCAATCGTGAGCGTTTTAAGCCACTGCTGGAGTACATGGAGAACCATTTTGATGAGAAAATGACCATTGAAAGCGCCGCGAGATCCGTTAATCTAAATCCATACCATTTCTGCAAAACCTTTAAGAAGCTCACCGGACGAACCTTCATCGATTATGTTAATCTTTGCCGCGTAAATGAAGCAGAACGACTGCTGCTGGAGACAGATTTTACTGTAACGGAGATTGCTGGACGAGTGGGCTGCGACAATCCTAATTATTTTACCAAGCTGTTTAAGCAATATAAAGGAACTACACCATCCGGTATTAGAAAATAATTCACACTGGAAATAGGAGCATATGAAATGAATTTAAAAGAAACATTGATATGTATAAAAGAAAATGATTACCAAGCACCTCCCGATACCTTCCAGTTGGTACTAGAAATGATAAATAACATTGGTTCTTTAGATGCCCAACTACGGGATGAGCTAATTTATACAACCTTATCACATTGGATCCCAGGTAATTCTCTAACTACAAACGAACTGGAACAACTTATACCCGTTATCTTGGATAAAAACCATTTGCATTTTAAGCTTGGTGAAACCAATACAGACTCTGTCTTTACCAGATCTTTCTCTATGCTAGTTATCCCACTCCTCTTCATGAGGCATAAAGAATCACCATTTCTCTCAAGAGAGCAAATTCATCAGATAAAGGAGAAGGTATTTTGCAGTGTGCAAAATGAGCGGGATTACCGGGGGTATGACGAAGAAAAAGGCTGGGCTCATGCTATAGCCCATGCAGCAGATACTTTAGATGAATTGGCTCAATGCTCCGAACTGGATAAAAATGACCTCATAACTATCCTCAATTTGGTTTACGAAAAGATGACCATAACAGATCGAATATACTCCGATGGGGAAGATGAGCGAATGGTAAGATCCATAATGAGTGTTTTAGATAGAAAAATGCTTAGTCAGACTTATGTAGAGCAATGGATTCGAAGTTTTGGTGCTGTGGAGAAAAATCCAGAATTTCTTCCTGCCTTTAAACAAAAAAATAATATAAAGAACTTTTTGAAAAGTTTATATTTCCGAGTTAAATATTACAAAGTAGATGCCAATCTCTGTCCAACAATCGAGCATACATTATATAAAGCAGAAAAAGTATACTATACCTAATTAAGAAAAAAAGTGAGGGTTAGAGCACCCTCACTTTCCATCTACAGTTCAAATGCGTGGAGCACTTGCTACCTGTTGACGGGTCTATTAGATTATTCAGTAACTGCTAGCTCCATCCTCCGCACACTCGCAAGCGCGGGAAAAGATTCCAGCACCATCCCTGTATTCCATAACTTAACCTGCTGTCCAACCCGCAAATCCTTAAAGCTGATGGTCTCTCCAGCTTCATTAAACATTTCAGATTTCGCATTGAAAGTGAACCAGTAAGATGGATCTTCGTTACCAGGTTCAAGGATTAGAATCCGCTTCGCCTGTTTAGTATCGATATCAACGATTGTACCTACTACATGCGGATCACCAATTTCTGAAATATCATAGGTCAACATCTTTGGATCGATCCACTTTTCAATTTCAAGCTTAGCTGCTTCCGCATCATCAGACGGAATGGTAATAGTTACTTTATTACCAATCGTATCTACACCAGAGCCGTAGAGATTCAGTTTCTGGTATAGTTCTTGTTCATGCAACAATTCTTGAGCAGCTAATAACTCTTGCATCGTATATTTCACATCATGAAGCTCATAAGTACCAGCAGTGAAAGTCTGAGCAAGGCTTTGCTCAATCTCCGAGTTCAAACCTACAATATTAATATGAACCTTGTTATCTTGCAGATAAATATCTCCGTTAGGAATCTTCTGAGTAGATAAGAAAGTCTTAACCGCGCCTGGATCATCCATTGCGGGGTTCGTAGAAGCTAGAATTTGTGGTTCTGAACTAATTACAGGAGTTGGAACCGGCTCCTTATTTGCTTGTTGAGCCTCTGAACAGCCACTGATTAACAAAATAACAACGGGAATCCATATCCAACCAAAAATCATCTTACGCATCCTATTAACACCTCCACTCTTCATCTTCTCAAACGAAGACCGGAAGTGATAGGTTGCAGATTCAGGAAGAATTCTCTAATCCAAAGTGTAAGGAGCAAGACCGATTGGAAGTGCCGCAGGACGAGTGCAGGTGCTTTCCATTTCGTAGAATGAATGAGCATCAGAAGAATCATGGAAAGCCCACATTGCTTCTAATACGTGATAAGCCAGTTCTCCACTGGCACGATGCCCTCTACCCGTCCGAATGGCGTAAGCCATATCTGCTGGTCCAATCCCGCGGGTATTCTGATCATACCCTGACAACAACGGCTGTTCCGTCCACTCATTTTCACCCATAAGCCGGAGTTTCACGGGACCCCCAAAGTTATTCGGGTCTGGAACTTGAATCGTTCCTAGCGTTCCGTAGATTTCTATATGCGGCAGGTTGCTCCCGCCAAAGATATCAAAGCTTGTAATCAACGTTGCAATGGCACCATTTTCAAATCGTAAGGTTCCGGCTACGTGAGTTGGAATTTGGACAGGAATTTTATTCCCAAATTTCTTCTCACTTGTAATCGTACGTTCTTCCAGCGCTTTCCCAGTCATTCCACTAACCGTATGAATAGGACCCAGCAGCTGCACCAAAGCCGTCAAATAGTAAGGACCCATATCGAACATTGGACCTCCACCAGCGGCATAATAAAATTCCGGATCTGGATGCCAATGCTCATGTCCACGGCCCATCATAAACGAAGTAGCTGCAACGGGTGCGCCAATTACTCCTTCATCTATCAGCTTCAATACCGTTTGAATTCCCGCTCCGAAGAACGTCTCCGGTGCACTGCCCACAAGTACTCCCTTTTCCCGCGCCGCAGTCAGAACTTTGCGTCCTTCTTCTCTCGTCACAGCTAGAGGTTTCTCAACGTATACATGTTTACCCGCTTCAATAGCTTTCAGGCATACTTCCGCATGAACAGCTGGTATCGTTAAGTTGATTACGATTTCTATCTCTGGATCGTTCAGTAATTGTTCTGTGGTATAGACGTTTGGAATATTGTATTTATCCGCTTGTTCTTGTGCTCTCACCAAATCCAAATCCGCACATGCAACTAGATCAAGGATCTCGAACTTTTTACAGTTCTCCATATAGATACTACTGATTTTACCGCATCCGATAATACCAACTTTAACTTTATCCATTCGCTGATCGCTCCCAGAATTTATTGACTGTCTGCCATTCCACTATAGCTATTCCTAACCCCCGAAACATTGGATAATGCTTGCGCTTTACCTTCAGCTGCCCATATTAATCCTCTGCGCATCATTTCACGCACTTGCGGCTGATCTACAATGTCCGCATGATGCCCGAGTGAATTATAATAAACTCTGCCCAAGCCCCAACGTTTTGTCCAAGCTACTGGCATATCAACAGCCTTATTATACGAATGAGGCCCTTCAACTACAGGAAAACGAGTCGTAGCAAGAACTTCAACAGCTGGATCTACATGCAGATAATATTGCTCTGAGCATACGCTGAAATCTTCTAATCCTTCTACCAGAGGACTTGAGCTTTGACAAATCTCTACGGTATAGTTAACACCGTCATTCCCAGGATGAGCTACCCATTGTCCACCCGTCATAAACTGCCAATCTACATTATTACGAAAAGAATCACACATCCCGCCATGGCAACCGGCAAGACCTGTCCCATGCTGTACAGCTGCGGAGACATTATTCACAAGATCCTGTTCGATTGTACCCATCGTCCATACCGGAACGATCAAATCTAGTCCAAGAAGCTTATCTGCATCAGCAAAAGCCTCCAGTGTATTCGATACTTCAACTTCAAACTGTTCCTCTTGCAACATTTTAGCGAATATATCAGCTACCTGCTCAGGCTCATGACCCTCCCAACCGCCCCATACAATCAATGCTTTTCTCATCTTCAGCACTCCTTCTAAGGTTAGATTACATCTCGGATAAATCGACCCAACGGCGTTCATCAATAGAACGTTCTACAGCCTCTAACACCGCTTGGCATTTCACTCCATCATTGAAATTTGGTTCTGGCTGACGACCTTCTTCAATTGCGTTAGATAGCTCCAGCATTTCGTGAATAAACGTATGTTCAAAACCAATCGTATGACCAGGCGGCCACCATGCCTCTGCATACTCATGAGCAGGATCGGTCGCCAGCACACGGCGAAAACCTTGTACATCCTCGGCATCCGAGGTCAAATAAACTTCTAATTCATTCATACGTTCGAAGTCGAATTTCACACTGCCCAGACTTCCATTGATCTCAAAAGAATTGGTAGAGCGATGACCCGCTGCGAATCTTGTAGCTTCAAAGCTGCCCAGAGCACCATTATCAAAACGGGCTAAAAACAAGGTGGCATCGTCAACGGTAACCTTACCCTTGGGTGCATTTTTATCTCCTTTAGCGCTTAAACCAGTCATTTCAGCGGCGAGCGGACGCTCTTTTATGAAGGTCTCGCTCATGCCGATTACTTCCTTCATATCACCTACTAAGAAATGAGCTAAATCTATAAGATGCGCCCCCAGATCTCCATGCGAACCTGAACCGGCGATATCCTTCTGCAGTCTCCATACTAAAGGAAAATCTGGATCTATTATCCAATCTTGTAGAAACCAAGCCCGAAAATGATAAATTTTTCCTAGCCGCCCACTCTCTATGAGCTTCTTAGCCAGTCGAACTGCCGGAGAAAAGCGATAATTAAAACCAACCATATGTGTAACTCCCGCGTCTTCAGCAGCTTGCAGCATTTCACGGGAATCCGCCAAGGTCAGCGCAAGTGGTTTTTCACAAAAAATATGTTTACCTGCTTTGGCTGCTGCCAAAGCTATCTCCTTGTGCGCATTGCTGGGAGCATTAATATCTATAAGATCAATATCCTCTCGAGCGATCAGATCCTTCCAATCTGTAACACAATCCGCCCAGCCTAACTGCGATGCAGCTTCTTCAAGCGCTTCACAGTTACGTCCACAGATTACAGACATTTCTGGTTTAAGCGCTTTCGGGAAAAACATAGGCAAACTGCGATAAGCATTACTGTGGGCTTTACCCATAAATTTATAACCGATCATTCCAATGCGAAGCTGTTTCATCTTATTCCTCCTAAGTGTTGATAAATTTAGATGAAGCTCGTATAACTAGTTCTGTCGGTAATTTGATCTGTACGGCTGGTGCGGGTACTTCTGCCAGATTGTTTCCCAGCAATTCAATGATTTGGGCTGCGGCAAGTTCACCTAGTTCGTAAAAGGGAACCCGCACACTGCTTAATGCAGGTGTGGTAAGCTCCGCAGCTTCCGAATCATCATAACCCACAATAGCTGGCAGGCGATCCCTTGGTATTCCTAGCTCCTGCAGCCCTTGCTGCAAACCAATGGCCATCCGATCATTGGCGGCCATAATCGCATCAATCTCATTCAGCAAAGGCAACATTTCTTTGGCAGCTATAATCCCGCTTTTCCGGCTGAAGTTACCTTCGAACAAAAGTGAAGAATCTACAGAAAGATTCACCTCTGCCAAAGCGCGGGCATACCCCGTTAAACGATCTCGGCTGTTGGAATAAGATTCAGGCCCATTTAGAAAAGCAATCCTCGTAAAGCCTTGTTTCAGTAAGTGTTTAGCCGCTTGCCAGCTTCCTTCGACATGATCGGCATCCACCTCGTGAAAAGCTTCCCCAGCAAAATGCTGATTAATCAGACAAAAAGGATGGTCTTCTTCCTTCAAACGGCGGAGTGAGGCTAGCTCACCTGGCTCTTCTTTAGCGCCAAGCACAATGCAAGCATCGATCTTCCGCATCTTAAACAACTCGTTATAATCCATTGGCTCTTCGGCATTTCGAAACAGCATTAACAGATCATAACCCTCTTCTCGCGCCTTGCTCCCTATTCCACTTAATATTTCTGAAAAATAATAAGTGGAGAACAAGCGGGCTTTCGGCAAATAAGGCATCACTACACCCAAGTTCCCGCTCCTTCTACGTGCAAAGCTCTGTGCGAGTGAACTAGGGGTATAGCCTAGCTTCAGAGCAGCTGCCAACACACGTTCCTTCGTTTCTTCCTTAATCGGACCAACGTTATTTAACACGCGAGATACTGTGGCTTCTGAGACACCTGCAAGCTCGGCAACCTCTTTACGGCTGGCGATATAAATTCCTCCTTCTCATAGGTTATGAACAGTGACATTTAGCCTCGTTCAATACGCTATTCGAAAACGCATTCATTTAATGTACGCGCGTACATTTTCTCATGAACAAGGCTCTTAGTCAACCCTAAGATTGGATAAATTTAAAAGACGTTCATATACACTAAGGAGAAGAACGTCTTTCTATTTCTTTTCAACTATCCGCGAGGTACTAGCAATAGAACACCAAGTAAAATGATAATCAGAAATAAGTAACTCTCAAATTTTTTAGCAGGAATACGTTTATTTACATATACCCCAAACACCGTAGCTAAGAGAATCGCTGGTAAAGAATATCCATAAAGAACAAGAGCATCCACCGTCCACAATCCCCCGATAGCATGACCCGCTACAACGAGTACACCAGAAATAAGAAAATGAGCTTGCAACGTACCCCGAAAGCGATCAGGATTCCACTGTCGTAAAGTACCATAGATCACGACCGGGACACCATTAAAGTTATAAGCACCGCCAAGTACACCCGAAGCGAATCCGAAGGGATACACCCAACCTTTTGCCTTAAGCAAGGGACGATCGATCGTCTTAAATACTCTCTTCTTAATCACCGAATAAACTCCATAAACAATCAAAAATATACCAAGTCCAGTCATCATTACACTTGCAGGTGCTAAATAAAGCATGATTAGTCCTACAGGAATTCCTATCACTGTGGAGAGTGCTAATCGAATCAGAATAGGTCGTTCTATATGCCGCCACCCACTCACAACTGTAAGTGAAGCAACCGTGAGGCCTGCCAATCCAATCAAAGAAACTGAGGTATGTATAGGTATCGGGAGCAGTGCAAGCAGTGGCATGCTCACAATCGCTTCACCAAAACCAAACACGGTTCTCATTAAGGCACCTATAAATACTGCTACTACGACTAGTGTAATTATTGTAACGCTCAATCGTTTAATCCTCCTCCTAATCTCATCCATCTGTAATTGTGCATAAAGTCCTCACATTTCCAGAACATCTGAATACATTCCTTATTTCCACTCTTCTAATTATAACATATTAATTATTATAAAACAGATATCAATAGAGGAAATACACGTAATTTAACACCCCTTAAATCCCCTATAACAACGTTAAAACTATATGATAATGGAGAGATACATATATTTAGATTAAATCCCTTAAAATCGATTACAGCAGCATATGTGTAGTTTCTGTTTTCTGAAAAACTAGCTGAAGTACTAAACAAAAAAACTGATCCCCCTTAACTTTGATGAGGTATCAGTTTCTTATTTTCTGACGTATTCATTTAGGTGTTATCTTTCAGCCACACTTGCACATGCTTTAGAAATTTTTTGGTGACGGGAGAAGCGTATTTCATAGAGTGGACAGCAATTCCTAACGATCTGAAACTACGTTCCTCCAATTCTAGCATGGCCACATTATAATTTTGCCGGGTTAAGACAAGCTCTGGCAAAATACTAATGCCAAGACCTTTCTCCACCATCGACATAATGGCATAGTCATCACCTGCTGAGAATTTAACATTAGGTTTAATACCCGCCTTATCCAGTACACGTCTAACATCATAATCCGAGCCTGCTTTCGGGATAATGAAATCCTCCTTAGCAATTTGTGATAAGGAAAGAAAGGGTTCTGCACTAAGCGGATTCTCTTTAGATACAATCCCTAACATCCGGTCTTTTTTTAAAGGAATTACGTCAAACTTCTCACGTGTAGGCAGTGAAATAAAACCGCAGTCGATCACTCCAGCCTCTATCCATTGCTCAACCTCCAAATAACCGCCTTCCATCAGCTTAATTTCTATATATGGGTATTCACTGCGAAATTGCTTAATCATCCCTGGCAGCCAATGCACAGACACACTGGTGAACGTACCGATGGTGATCGTGCCAATCTCTAGCCCGTGGATGTCCGCTACCTCCTGCTTCAATTTCTCGTTCCATTTCAAGATTTCACGGATAGGCTGCAGAACCTGTTCCCCGTTTACCGTCAATTTCACACCGGATCTATTTCTAATTAATAACGCGAACCCAAACTCCATCTCCAAGCTACTGATGGTGTGACTAATTCCGGATTGCGTAAAACCCAGCATATCTGCTGCTTTTGTTAAGCTGCCTAGCTCTACAACTTTCAGAAAAATCTCATATTTATTAATGCTCAACCTCTGTTCCCACCCTTATCAATTACATAAGTTTTACTCATGTATCCTATGATAAACATTCAGTTACCTTATGTATAGAGCCGTATTATACTATATTGAGTTGAAAATGAAGAAGGATGGATGAAGAGATGAAACCGCTCAAAGCTGAGCTGCTGCTGTTAGTTGTAACATTATTTTGGGGCTCCTCCTACATATTTATGAAAATGGGATTAGGTACATTAGGTGAATTCAATCTGATTGCACTCCGCTTCGGACTTGCTTTTATATTAGCCGCTATGATATTCCATAAACGATTAAGACGAGTAGACATGAGAACATTAAAATATGGTGCTCTCCTCGGATTCCTCCTGCTCGGCGTATTCACATGTATAACCTTCGGACTTCAAACAACCACCACCTCAAACGCAGGATTTTTAGTTGCATTGACGGTTATTTTTGTACCGATCTTGGATCGAGTTATTTTCAAAAAAAGAGTTGCACCTCCGCAAGTGTTCGGCTCCGTCCTCGCCATAGCCGGGATTGGACTTCTTACCTTAAATGCAACCTTAACTATTCAACCGGGTGACTTTCTGTGTATCCTTTCAGCAGTGTTCTATGCGGTACAGATCTTATTTACAGGCAAGGCAGTAAAAGAATGTGATTCCCTGAATATTGGAATCTTGCAGTTAGGATTTGCCGGAGGGTTGGCCTTAGTGTTGTCCGCAATCTTCGAGACACCTTCGCTACCCTCAACTTTGCCAGGTTGGACAGCAATTCTAGCGCTTGGTATCCTATGCAGTGCCTGTGGCTTCATCCTACAACCTATTGCTCAAAAATATACTTCACCAACCCGCACCGGACTAATCTTCTCCCTTGAGCCGGTCTTCGCTGCGATGTTTGGTTATTGGTTCGCTGCTGAGAAGTTATCGATGCAAGGCTATGCTGGCGCAGCGCTTGTTCTGCTGGGAATCGTGGCTTCTGAGATGCTTGGTAAAGCAAGTCTCCCCGCATCGTGGGCTCAGAAGAAACCAGAGCATTTATAACAATAAAGGCGTCGTTCAACTATACAAGCTGAACGACGCCTTTTCTATATTACCTATGTTTATGGGTTCAATTAATGCCCCATCATCATCGCCGCATCTGCCTTCTGTCCCTCTCCAGAGGAAGGATCTCCAGTGGAAAGCTTAGGCTTGCGCAAAATAATACTCATCAATACACCTACCACACCTATGCAGCCAGACAGGAAGAATACATCATCAAAACCACTAACTGCGGCTGTCAAAGGATTACTTCCCGCTTTCAGTGCTCCCATATGAACAGCGATCTGACTAGTCAGGTAACCTGTCATTCCAGCTATAGCAAATGAAACAACGACTTGTTGAGCAGCAGCAGTAAGTGAAGTTACACTTCCCACCCATTCACGTGGAGCAGCATTCAAAACATGAGTATTCAAAGGCATCATCGTTAGACCCATACCAAAGCCTAAGAAACCCAGGTATGTCATAATTAACGGTAAATTTGTTGAAACACTAATTCCGGATAACAGGAACAAGGTGACCGTAATGATACTAAGTCCAACAAACGCCAGCGGACGAGCCCCGATCTTATCAAACAACCTGCCGCCAATCGGCATTCCGATTGCTGAAGCTAAAGCCTGCGGAAGTAGAATTAGGCCGGTCTCCAGCGGGGTATAGCTTCTAATCTGCTGCAGATAAAGGGGCACAAATAACATGGACCCAAACAAAGCGGCTTGCATAACCCAAGTTAAAATAATACCCCGAGTGAAATCCGACGAACGGAAAACTCGCAGTTGTAAAAGCGGATTTTTGTGAAGCAGCTCCACAATGACAAGAAGGATCAATGCAACCCCTCCAACAGATAAGCCAACAATAGCGGGAGTAGACGACCAGCTTGTTCCACCGCCTTCATTCACCCCATAAGCCAACATAGAGAAGGCAATTGGGGCAAGGATAATGCCTAGGATATCGAGTCTACCTTTGCTCTTTTTTTCAGACTTCGGCAAATATTTAACACCAAGAATAATGCCAACGATTCCAATAGGTACATTAATCAGAAAGATCCAGTGCCAGCTTACGTACTCCACCAGCCAACCGGATAAGACTGGACCGAGTGCCGGAGCTAAGAGCATTGGAATACCAAGCATCCCCATAATAGAACCTCGACGTTCTACTGGAGCTAATTTAAAAACCATCGCCATCCCAATGGGAGCAACCATCCCCCCGCCAAGACCTTGAATGACTCGAAAAATAATGAGCTGAGATGAGCTTTGTGCAACCGAACATAACATAGAGCCAAGAATAAACATCGTAAGAGTTGTCAGAAAAACTTGTTTCGATCCAAAACGATCGGTCATCCAGCCCGCGAGTGGGATTACAGCCGCTAGAGCTAAAGTATAACCCGTAATTGCCCACTGAATCGTTTTGAGATCGGAAGCAAAATAATCAACCAGCTTGGGAACGGCCACATTCACAACAGTACCATCCAGAATAACCATAATCATACCGACAATAATAGCAAGAAGCGGGGGGATGATTGCTTTTAATGAAAAGGGTTGCTCTTCTGCAGTACTCATTCCAGTCATTGTTTTTGTCATCCAGTACTCCACTCATTTCTCTAATTTAATTAAATGCTTTATTGATTATTTCAAATTTTAATTTACATTCGATGAATCTGGAAGTCAACAAATAAAACCATTTTTTACATTAAAAACACATCGGGTTTACGATACCCTTCAGAAATGATCTCGAAATGTATATTAGAACAGCAAAAAGACTATGCATAATCCCCTAAAATCTTCTCGCTTGGGAAATGTGCATAGTCATCATGGAATCATTTTCCGATTAGAGCGTCTCTCTTAATTCTATAATTTTGCCCGATGTGTTCAATATAATTTCAAGTGGAATCTCTGTCTCTGCAAAATCCAATACACAGCGGATAGAAAATTGACCCTCGTTATAGCTACTTTTTGTAGATTTAATCCCATGATAATTCCCGGCTTTTACCGTAATTTGCTTCCAGTCTCCCAGTAATCCATTTGAGCTTGGTTTATTTACGACCACATCATAATGATATCGCTCCGATAATTCATTATATTTACCACCGACCAGTAACCCCGCTATAACACTCGCTGTCACTTCAGGGGTATACACTTCAACTTGATTGGACTCCCCATCATATGAGGTTACTAAACCAATTGTCTTAAAAAAGGAGATTGGAACATAGATATGACCCTCTCTGAATTCGAAATCATCTTTAAAAAACAATTCTTGTGCATCATTAATGCTAACCTGATGTTCGTTAAGCTTCCATTTAATTATTTCATTTATCCTTGTTAGTGTTATAGTTTCTGAACTTTTTTGATAAGTTGTTGTATATTTAAGTGCATTGGAAGCCTCTCTGAGCGGAATCATGACCGTGGAGCCCTTATTGTAGGCTGAATGGGGATTAGTTTCCAGTAGTTTACCATTCAAAATTACGCTAACCTTGCCGGAGTCTGCCCATACTGTTGGAGCGGCAAATCCACCAAATCCATTAGTTAAAAATAGAACACCTAACACAACAACCGCTGCCATTTTGATCATCCGCTCGAAACCTCCCTTTAGTTATTACAAGTATTATGTGCGTTTCCAGCATGTGCTAATCCTAAGGATAATCAAGACAAGCAAAAAAAAGAAGCCGTTCAACATTATGTTGAGCCGCTTCTTTTAAATAACTATTCCACTTTGAAGTCAAAATACTGCTTAGGAAAAGGTTCTTTTATCAGCGTAAAATGCCACCATTCCTTACTATAAGGTTTAAAGCCTTGCTTCACCATAACCTCTTTGAGAATTGCACGATTTGCTTTCTGAGTCTTGGTGATTAACGATGTATCATAAAAAGAGATATCTCCGAAAAAATCAAACGGGCTGCCCATATCTACATCTACACCGGTCTCTTTATTGACGATCGTTAAATCGATGGTACTGCCACGGGAATGTCCTGATTTTTTCGCTATAAATCCGAGTTTGAATAAATTACGTTTATCCAGTAGCGGGTAATATTGCTGCTTCATCTTAGTATCCGCGGAATTCTGAGACCATCTTACAAAATGATTCACCGCGGTCTGCGGACGATAAGCATCATAGATTTTTAGGATATATCCTTTTTTGGCTAAATCCTCACTTACTGCATTCAAGGCTGTAGCTGCAGTCTGTGAAAAGATCGCTAAAGGAGCCTTATATCCATCAATCCGCTTCCCTACAAAATTATTATCTCCGTAATAACGAATTTCAAATTGGGCAGTAGGAATCACTTCATCCAAATAGACAAATCCTTGCGGCAGACTGTTTTTCTTCTCCAACTGCATTTGCTGAAGTACATTGTCTGTAGATGATCCAACGTAAGCTGCATCTGCACTGCCCATAACAATAGTGTTTGTCCATAACAACAGCACAAATGCGAAAACTATGATTTTTGTTCCTCTAAATCCGGTTCTCAATAGATCCCGCCTCTTCATTTCGAATTAACCGTTTGATTCAGAAATTTTTCCACTTCAGGTGTGAGTTTATTATTCGTGGAATCAAGTAACTGCAGTAATTTTTCTAAAATCATTAGGATTCTGGTGTCGCCTTTGTTTCCTTTTAATGCATTCTCATACGCCTTTTTCACTTCAGGTTTGATTACTTGCTCATCATAGTCATATGCTGGTGTGTTGCTTGACCCATATAATAAGCGTGAAGTTGCATTAAGCAGCTCTTTTTGTAAAACGGTTGACCGATTGGAAGCTGGATATTTCGTCACAAAATCCTCCAGTGCTAGCGCCCTGTTCGTTAACTCTGTCCAACTAATCACAATAGCTGCATCAAATACACTTGGTTGATTCGATTCAGTGGCCATGATGTCAATGTAAGCTGCGATGTCCTTCGTGACATACGGCTTAAAGCTTTTGAAGCCCTCATAATGCATCACTGGATAGTACATGCCCTCACTAGTCTCCAGCTTATATCCCTTATCCCGTCCTTCAATTAACATATTGCGCACATTAGCATCTTTGATCGCATTAAGGAGTGTGCTGTAGGTTAGATTTTTGCTTTTGGAAAAAGCATTATTTATCTCTTTCTGAACATTCTCCGGAAAAACCTTCGCAGAGTACACAGGTAAATATGCCTTCTGTGCATTTTCGAGCTGGAGTGTCATCTGAGTTGCTGTCCAGGTATCCACTTCTTTGATATGGTTAATCAAATAATTCCGGGCGTTAGCCAGAGATGCCGGCTTCTGTACATATTGTTGGAATTGATTATAGACTTTTGCAGATTCTTTCACAGTTGCGGCAGCTACAGTATCTGTTGTATGTATACTCCCAAACCCTCCCATAGAGCCTAGGGCAAAGGCAACACTTAACAAGCCTGTTTTTTTCCATCCCATTAAAAGACCTCCCTTAAGTATTCATACTTAATAATTAGACATACGAGAGGATCCTGAATCTAACTCAGTACAGTATTATCCTGGACGGTTCCAATGTCCTTCCTACGATAAATGCCCATCAAAAGTCCAATAGCCGCATATTCAAACCACACATGACTCCCATAGCTCAGGAAAGGGAACGGGATAGAAGTCAGTATCATTCCGCCGCTCAAAATAGCAAGACCATAGGTTAGTCTTATCGCTAGCAAAAATGCCAAACCCAGCACTAAAGCTTGTCCATAGGGCTCACGAATCGCTCGTATCGTAGATAGAAGCTTGATAAAGAACCAGGAGATAACTCCAAGCAAAAGCAGCGCCCCCGCCCAACCAAAACAATGAATAAGATAGACAGGCAACATATCTGAGTAGACATACGGCAGCTTTTGTTCTACTGCTCCGAATCCGTGCCCCCACCAACCCGCTGAACTAATAACTTCACGCATTACTTGATATATATAGCCATAACCTTCTGGATCTAAAGATGGATTTATTGCACTAATGATTCTGGCCATCAGGTAGTCGCTATTGAAGATGAACATTAGTCCAACTATTATAAAGGACCCTAATAATACTACACTCTTTTTCCAATCGTGAGTAATCCATACATATAATACTAGTGAAGAGATTAGATACACCACAAGCTCTGGAAGAGAGTTTAGAGAGATAAGAAGCAATGCAGGTGCTAACAGAAGGCTTATGTCGAACAACCCACTCCGCCAAGTTTTCTTTTTAGCCGATTCCTTACGATTCACTAAAATCCCTGCTAACGCGACTATCAAAACATAAGGACGATAGGATGTCATATCAGGTAAGATCAAAAAAATCCTAGGACCATAATTCGCTCCATTTATTGTTATCCCCCAGAATATACTCGACAGAATTCCTGCTATTGATGTTCCGTATAATACCCACGAGAAACTTTTCAGCTTTCTGAAATCGATAAAATACAATCCAAACATCAATACAATTCCAATGAGTATATTTATCGCTTGGCGTCTAAACGCATTATCCAAAAAAGCACCCTTAACAATATCACTGTAGCCTACATCCACAGAACTCATTCCGATCAGACTGATCGCGGATAATAAAGCTACAATTCCAAACAATCCCCAAGGTACATGTGGTTTATGTATTAGATGAAGTTCCTTCCCTAACGTTTGCGGGTTCCCCATTTGTGCGATCGCCCAAGTAATGGCTTCTTCCCGTGATACACCGTCGGCTTCTTTTTCACAAATTAAATCCTCTAGATGACTAGCTAATTCTTGACGTATCTCTGGGTGAGTTTTTTTCGCTTTAATCTCTGCACACACTTCATCCAAAAATAGCTGCTGCCTCTCTTTCATCATACACCCCCCTCTCCCAGAACGGAGTCAACTGCACCTTTAAACATAACCCATTCTGCTTTTTTCTCCTTGAGTTTCTCTTTACCTTCCTCCAGAATTCTATAGTACTTACGCTTCCTTCCCTCTACCTCCATCCAGTAAGCCTCTACCCAGCGCTCACTTTCCATCGCATGCAGAATTGGATACAAGGTTCCTTCTTTTAATGAAAAAACACCCTGTGATCTCAGCTCCAGCTCTTTGATTAACTCATAACCATATAATGGCTTCTCCAATAAAAGAGTCAGAATTAACGTTCCCGTACTGCCCTTCAGCATCTCTTTACTTACTTTCAACGGCTAACACCTCCTAAATTCTAACTTTACAATTGGCGTGGGACCGAATTCGGCTTATTCTACGGGATTTATACCGTTGATTTGCTGCTTCGGTCCGGATTCGGCTTATTCTACGGGATATATACCGTTGATTTGCTTCCTCGGACCGAATTCGGCTCATTCTACGGGATATCTACCGTTGATTTGCTGCTTCGGTCCGGATTCGGCTCATTCTACGGGATTTATACCGTTGATTTGCTGCTTCGGTCCGGATTCGGCTTATTCTACGGGATTTATACCGTTGATTTGCTTCCTCGGACCGGATTCGGCTCATTCTACGGGATTTATACCGTTGATTTGCTGCTTCGGTCCGAATTCGGCTTATTCTACGGGATTTATACCGTTGATTTGCTGCTTCGGACCGAATTCGGCTTATTCTACGGGATTTATACCGTTGATTTGCTGCTTCGGACCGAATTCGGCTTATTCTACGGGATATCTACCGTTGATTTGCTTCCTCGGACCGGATTCCACTCATTCTACGGGATATATACCGTTGATTTGCTTCCTCGGACCGAATTCCACTCATACTACGGGATTTATACCGTTGATTTGCTGCTTCGGTCCGGATTCGGCTCATTCTACGGGATTTATACCGTTGATTTGCTTCCCCTTCTAATGACTAATATCTGTATATCACGAATATTAGTTATCCTTTTATACCTAGGATAACTATACATAGTAAATCTATGTATGTAAAGTTTCTATTAAGAAATCCCTTATTCCCTCCTCATTCATGTATAATAATGGTAATACAAGCAGCATGTTGAGGAGATCAACGATGAGAAAAACAACAATAACAATCTTGAGTTTTACCGTTCTTTTCCTATTTATTTTCGTTGGATATATGCTCCGTAACAATTCGATAAACTATTATGAGACGTGGAAGATAAATTGGGGCATATCGCTCTCTAAACCCACAGAGTCAAAGGTGATATTTGAAAGTCCACCCAGTTTCCATGGGGATGGCGAAAGCTTTTACGTATTAGATTATGACGAAAAGCAATTCAAAGAAATCAAAGACGCAGCATTTTGGCATCCCCTCAATGTTGAATCTATTGCCCCCATAAAAGAGAGAATATCAAGTTTCAAAGACTCTGTGATAGCCATTCATCCTAATGAAAAAGAAAAATACGAAAAATTATTTCAGGCGAACCCTATAGAACTCGAAGAAAGAGGATTGTATTACTATAAGAAAAAAGATGATGGTAGCTACTGTATCGTGATCCTTAACGTGGAGTTACAACGAATATATATGCTGGAATGGACACAATGAAAATTAAATAAGTGAAAATTAAATGACGATCGCTCCCCGGTATTCTGCCAGGTAGCGATCGTCATTTTTTCGTGATGCCTCTTAATTATTATAATCCTCATACTTGTGATCCTCATTCTACTGCCACTGTATTTTCATTTCAGACAAATGAATACATAAAAATAACCTCAAGTATCTACCCAATATATATTGACTCAATATATACTGGTCTGATATATTATGATAACGATATACAAATATTTCAAAACTTAAAGGAGGCCCTATTTTGAACAGTCAGGATGTTATTTTAGGTATGCTTATGAAAAAATCGTTGACTGGATACGAAATAAAGCAGTTATTGGAGGAAATATTCTCTAATTTCTATAGTTCTAGTTATGGAACGATTTACCCTACACTTGCTCGCATGGAAAAGGAGGGTCTGATTACTAAGGAAAACATACTTCAGGAAGGTAAGCCTAATAAAAATCTTTTAAACATCACGGATAAAGGAAGAGATAGTTTTAATGCCTATTTACTAGCCCCACTAGAGGCTGACAGTATTAAAAAATCTGATTTTATGATGAGACTTTATTTTGGTGAATTTGTCGGGTATGAGAAGGTGATTATTTGGTTGAAGCAAGCTCAAGAGGAATCACAACATAAGTTAGATCAATTACTCGCTCAATATTCGCTTTATAAAGATGAAATGCATCCAGCACAGATCATCTGCATTCAAATTGGCATAGAAGAATATAAGGCTAAACTAACAACCATTGCTGAGGGATTGTTACACATGGAGAAGTTAGTACTTACGAAGTGAGTTTAATACGAACCAGGTTAAGATGTACCGCTCATAAAACTTTTAGGAGGAATTGAAAATGAAAACAATTTTTATAACGGGTGCTTCTTCTGGTATCGGTAGAACTACAGCAAAGTATTTTGCTGAAAGAGGCTGGAATGTGGTAGCCACGATGCGTTCACCTGAACAAGAAAGTGAATTCACTACACTTGATAATGTGTTGGTGTTACGTCTCGATGTTGAGAAAGCAGACACGATTCAACCTGCGTTAGAGAAGGCGATTGAGCGGTTCGGTAAAATTGACGTTCTACTCAATAATGCTGGTTATGGAACAATGGGTCTTATAGAAGTAGCTACAGATGAGCAGATCAGAAGACAGTTTGAAGTCAACGTTTTTGGTCTTATCAGTATGACTAAAGCCATGCTGCCACATTTTAGAGCTAACCAAGATGGTTTGCTGATCAATATCTCTTCTATGGGTGGGAAAGTAACCTTTCCTACAATGTCTCTGTATCATTCAACGAAATTCGCTGTAGAAGGTTTTACTGAATCCGTATCCTATGAATTAGCATCACAAAACATCAAAGTAAAGTTAATTGAACCTGGTGCCATTCAGACGGACTTTGGTGGTAGATCAATGGAGTTCTTTTTTAATGATGCATTAACGGAATATAAGCCTTTTACTACTGCATTTTTGGGTAAATTGGGAGAGATGGAAAAACAACCTGCCTATGCTTCGCCTCCAGAAATTGTTGCGGAAACAATTTATCAAGCCGCCACAGATGGGACTAATCAATTCCGATATGTTGTTGGTGAAGATGCAAAAATGCTTATTCAAATGAAAGAAAATACGGCCGAAGAAGAATATCTGACTAATATATCCCAGCATTTTTCTTAAAAAAGAAAGCGTTAAGTGGGGTCGCTTTTCGGTATTCTACCGAGGAGTGGTCCTCTTTCTTATTGCGAACAAAAAAATCCCCTTCGATCAACAGTGTTAAGTCCATGAGAACATGAACTTTTTTTCACTGTCTATCCTAAGGGGATTTTACAAAATAACCTATTCGAACACTTTTTCGTGCGTCAAATTTATTTATTAATGCATGGTGGTATTCATTTTATGATTTACAACTACTCTTTTTATGAAGAAAGCAAGAATTAGTCCTACAATCGCCATACTCATTCCGAAAATAAAAGCATTTTGTACACCATTCGTGAACGCAGGTAACATATTAGCTGGATCTGCTGGATTCTCCACAGTTTTCATGTAGCTTTTTGAACCCGCCGTCATAATGCTGACTGCTAATGCAGTACCAATGGCACCAGCAACCTGCTGCAGTGTATTCATAATAGCTGTACCATCTGGATAAAGTTCTAGTGGCAACTGGTTAATACCATTCGTTTGTGCCGGCATAAATACCATTGAAATACCAATCATAAGCGTACTGTGAAGTACGATTACGAACACAACCGTAGAAGCTACAGTAATACTGGAGAAGAACCACAAGGCTACTGCTGCAATAATCAGACCTGGAATAACGAGCCATTTCGGACCGTATTTATCAAACATGCGACCCATAATTGGGGACATCAATCCGTTTATAATACCGCCTGGAAGTAGCAACAGACCCGCTTTGAAAGCTGTATAACCTTGTCCTTGTTGAAGGTACATCGGAAGAATCAACATGGAGGACAGAATAACCATCATACAGATAAATACCATAGCTACACCAATAGCGAACATTGGATATTTAAAAGCACGCAGATTAATCATTGGCTCCTTCATCTTCATTTGGCGAAGTCCAAACAATAACAGTGCTACTACACCTACGATGACTGCAATGATCACTTTCGGACTTCCCCAGCCCGCTTCTTCACCGGCGCTGCTGAAACCAAACACAATACCGCCAAACCCGAGTGAAGATAACACAATGGAGAGGATATCAATCTTCGGTTTCGTCACCTTTGTTACATTCTGCATAAACAGAATCCCGAATATCAATGCAATCACTAAGAATGGCAATGACAACCAGAAGATCCAGTGCCAGCTGAGGCTTTCAATTAGCAGTCCAGCAATGGTAGGCCCAATCGCCGGAGCAACCATGATAACTAGGCCAATCATCCCCATTGCTGCACCCCGTTTTTCAGGAGCAATGATGATAAGGATTGTATTAAACATCAGTGGTAACAGAAGCGCTGTTCCCATAGCTTGAACCACTCTTGCTGTAAGTAAGAACTCAAAGTTAGGTGATACTGCCGCTAGGAATGTTCCTAGGATTGAAAAACATAAAGCCGCTATAAACAGTTGTCTCGTCGAGAACCATTGAAGCAGCATCCCCGAAATTGGTACTAATATACCCAGTGTAAGCAGGTATGCTGTTGTCAACCATTGAGCTGTTGCTGGGGTAATTTGTAGGACATTCATAAGATCACTTAAGGCAACGTTTAATGCCGTTTCACTGAACATTCCGATGAAGCCTGCTAGTAATAAAGAGACAAGAATTGGAATAGTCTTAAACTTCTTGACCTCTTTTTGTTGATTCCCTTGCATAGTTGCTTCCACCCTTAATCCTCCTGATAATCTTGTCTATTTGTCTGTATCTAACCAAGTATTACTGGGATAAACTTTGCCGCCGCGAGAAGCGGTTGTTCATCCCGAAAAGTCAGCGTCTGGAGAAGCGCCCCTTCAAATAAAGAGATTACCACTGAAGCCATATCGGCCGCGGGCTTGTTCTCTACGCCTTCATCCAAAAGACGTTTCTTGATCACATCCTGCAAGTCCATAAACACAGATTTACATGCAGTCCGCAGCTCCTCACTAATACAGGATGTCTCCGCCGCCAACCAAAAACTAAACGGAACAATCCCTTCGTATGAGGATTCCACAGCATCTTTAGCCATTCCTAGAATGAAATCCTCCATTGCCTCAGACGCACTCTTGCTGTTCTCCATATGATGTCTAAGCTTCTGAGCGACAACTTCACTAGTCCGGTTAATACATGTTAAAGCCAGTTCTTCTTTACCGTGAGGAAAGTAGTAATAAAGTGACCCCTTCGGTGAATCGCTGTCTTTAATGATCTGATTCAGTCCTGTTGCATGATATCCCTGAGAAAAAAACAATTTCGAAGCTGTGTCCAAAATCGCCTCACGCGTATTCGGCTTGTTCGACAAGCTGACACTTCCTTTGCATTATAACAATTGGTCTACATAATAAAACCATATTTCAAAGAGATATGTCAACACATAAATTACTTAAATTCAAAGTAATTTTGTTGGAAGATCGTGGGGGTTGGGTTGGGTTGGGTTAGCTCCATCCTCCCTATCGGACTCAGATGCAGCTATTTGCGCTAAATCATGTCTTTTCACAATTTTTCGGACCTCACCGTCGCTATTCCACTTAAACCGAACTGTTTTCATCCCTTTTTGTACTCATAGCTGCAATGGAGTCCGATAATGACTCAAAAGGTTACTTTTCCAGCATATAAGGACTCTGAGGTCCGATAGCTCCTAGCTTCGAGCATCCTTTTACAACATTTACTTCTCATCGAGCTATTAGCTTCATTAGTTCTTACACTTGGCCCACACTATTTCCGCGCATGCATTTATCTGCGCACTCCCTTGCCTCACACTTACTCCCACACTTTTGTTTTCCATGTACTACACTACTCTCAAGCTAACAATTCTATCGGACTCAGATGCAACTATTTATGCTAAAAAAGCCTTTTGGACACATTTTCGGACCTCACCGTCGCTATTCCACTCAAAACGGACTGTTTTCATCCCTTTTTGTGCTCATAGCTGCAATGGAGTCCGTTAATCTTTCAATAGGTTACATTTCGAGCAAATAAGGACTCTGGAGTCCGATGGAGTGAAGCAGAAGAGGTGAAGGAGAGAAGACCCAATGTGCTGTGGAGAGGAGATGAGGACGTAATGTGCTTAATGGGTGGGATGCTATTAAAGCCCATCCCCTCCAGCTAACTCCATACCTTCTCCATCCCTCACTAATCCACTCTCGCACGAAATTATCTACTTCCCATTCCCCCAATCCCAGCGTATACTATAATTATTCCAATGAGAAAGGTGTGAATAAGATGCAAAACGTGCCCAAAGGAATTCCCCGGCCATTAGTAAAAACTAATCAGGCGTTTATCGTCATTTCTGTAATATTAACATGGCTAACAGGACAACACTGGATACTAGCGCTGCCCTTGTTTGCCGGATTACTCGGTCTTTTGTTCGGTTATAATCCCATCATTAAGCTAGCTGCCAGGTTTCTGACAAAAGAGCGTTCCCACTATGTACTCGAAGACTGGTCACAACAACAGTTTAATCAAAGCATAGCTGTCTTCTGCCTCGCAGGGGGTCTGATCAGCTTCATCGTTGGCTGGACGATCGCAGCTTACATTTTCACAGCGCTCGTTGCGGTGGCCGCCACTGTGGCAATCCTAGGTTTTTGTATCGGATGTTTTATCCATTATCAATGGAGAATGTACAATTACAGACGTAAACAAAGCAGCACTAATTAAATTTCTTAATCTTAATCTTTCTCTTCTCCAACAACATCCCAACGATGGCGAAATTTTAGTAACCGTGGATGCAGTGATGAAGGTGCAGCTGGCAACAATAACCGAATCTTTACAATCCACTCTTCAAAAGAAGAATAAGATGCAAACTGATTCGCCACCTCAGGCGTTAAATACAGAAAAATCGGCGAAGGATAGATCTCCAAAAGATGCCGCAGCGCTGAATCAAGCGGAGTATACTTCTTTCGTTTTCCTTCCAAACTCTCTACCGTAATAAAGCTACGCCCTTGCTCCCTTTTCCATTCATGCAGCCGGTCCTCTCGCTTATAATAAGCGCTCACCGGCTCTTTGGTCATCCGTCGCACCGTTTCCTCATGAAGTGGATATAACACCAGTTTGGTGAAACGCCGGTCTGTTGCAGTTTTTGCCGCCAATTCAAGCTCTTGATCTGTTATATGTTCAAAAGAGTCGTAAAACACTAAAGTCCCTTTACGTTGCTCAACTGGTGGCTCATAGCCATAGGGTACATGCTGAATGTCTCTTTTCAATGAAATCCCTCCTGCTTGTTCTATTTATTAATCATATCATGTGACAACAGCAGGGCTATCATTCTTATCCTACAGCTGAAGATGAATGGTTAATGAAATCCTGAACTTTTAATATCAAAGCTGGGTAAATCAAGGGATACGTCAGCTCTTTTGGTATCTCAGTAAATCCTCTGATTTCTGCCATCTCATAAGGAGGAAGTTCTGCGAACTGTTCCACATTTGCAAAATATAACTTACCATAATTTTCTGGAGCGTCGATACTAGTGACCCTATAAATAGCTATTGGAAAAAGTGAGAATTGTTCCGCACCCGTTTCTTCATATAATTCTCTGGCAGCAGCCTGCTCCGGGGTTTCGCCAACCTCTATATGCCCTCCGGCAAACTCCCACGTCGAACGGTCCTGATGTCTCGCTAAGATCCATTCTTCACCATGTTTAACCATAATAGCAACGTACTTCAGGTCAACTTCTTTTTCCTTATCCAACTCAAAAAAGTTTACCTGCAATTATATCCCTCGCCTTCCCACCAGCCTCAAACATTCTTTGCCGCATCCCATGCCAATTTAAATTCTGCTACATTCCGATACCGCTGCTCCCTCACCGCACTGACGGCCCGTAAAGCTACCTCGTAGAGGGCTTGACTGGTTTCCCATTTTACAAACGATCGATCGGATGCTCCTCCTAATAAAACAAATGCTGTGGCGCCCATATTAAATACATTCGTAACTTCATCAATCGGCGCATCCAAGCTAAACTCTTCCGGTGACTTGAATCTGGATGAACCCCAGAAGTTCTCTCCCAGATCATTTACAGTAGGCTTTAGTCTATAATAATCAATATCACAAATTTTAGTTTCATCGTTTACAAAATCATATAGAATACTTCCATCATAAAAATCAACAGCCACATAACCCTGTAACTCCACATGTTCATGAAACGAAATGATTACATCTAATGAAGACAGACGTTTTTCAACGGATAATTGCTTATAACGAAAAAAAGGCGACTCCGGGTGACTCAGCTTCGCTTCTCCCGCAAACAGCCAATGCGAATGTAAACATTCACCTGCAAACCAATCAAAAACTGCTACATACCCCGACTCAACTTCAAAATGCGACAGTAGCGGGATCAGCGTATCATATCTAAGTTCGTGATATAACGGAATAGCTTCAATTAAACGGTTAACAGCATCCTGAGGATTCCCGGCATAAGTCAAAGGTCTCGCCCCAGCAAATTTCACAAAATACTTCTTCCCATGCTGCTCCACAGCAAAAGAAAGATTTCCGGAGTCTTGCTGATCGAATACTTTAAACACTTTTCCCAGCTTAGTTAACCAAGCAAAATCACAGGCTTCCTGTAATTGAAAAGTTACGGCATCGATTTCATATGTATAATTTTTTTCGCGCAAATTAACCTCCTGCATTCACTTTCTAGATTAAATTTATAAGCTTCATTCATGGTCTTGTTCGATATTTAATCACTAGAATAATAACCAGCAATACAACACATAAAGACATCGTATTCGTAATCAAAAAAGCTAATCCAACCCCCGTAACCGCCAAACTGATCGCATAAGCTTCCATTAGACTAATCCCGAGCAGCATAAGTAAATACGATTTGAGATTTAAATCGGCTACGGATTTTGATTTGAGGATTTGAACAATCTGCGGGATCCATCCCAAAGAAAGAATCACTCCACCTATTAATTGCATGATTGCAAACATAAGAGCACCTCCACGGTTTTATACAGTTGTATTCCGGGTGGCTCAATCTGGTTCCATTTCATGTAAAAAAACAAATAACACTAAGCAAAGTTTAATTTCCCTGCATCTTGCAGCTTACTATACGCATAAGAGGCCGCACCTATAGTTCCTGCCCGACTCCCAAGCTCTGCTTGAACAATTTCACACTTCCTGCTTGATAGCTTCAACGCATGCTGATGTACAGTCTCTCTTACAGATTGGAGCAATTTATCTCCCGCAGCTGCCATTCCCCCACCTACAATAATAAGATCCGGGTTGAGGATATTCACAACATTCGCTAATCCAAATCCAAGTATAGTTCCAGTCTCCTGCATTACTTCCATAGAGAGAGCGTCTCCAAGTTCGTAAGCCTCAGATATCATTAACGCGGTAATTTGCTCATCTTGATCCTTAGTCCAAGTCTGAATAACACTTGTTCGTCCTTCTTTCAGCTTCTCTTTAAAAGTATTCACCATGCCAATCGCGGATACATAACGCCCCAAACAACCGGAGCTTCCACATTTGCAGGGACGCCCGTTCCTGTACATATTCATATGCCCAATTTCACCAGCGCTATAAGATGTACCGTAGATCACTTTTCCATCGTTCACAATACCCGACCCTAATCCCGTTCCCAAGGTAATCAGAACCAGATTGTTATACCCTCTCCCTGCACCTTGTTGCCATTCACCATAAAGATTAACCCTAACATCGTTATCAATAAAAGTAGGAAAGTCATAGAATTTTTTCATCTCATCTACAACATGTACATGCTCCCAATCCGGAAAATTCGGTGAGAAAAAAGAAATTCCCGTTACTGGATCCAGTAATCCCGGCACTCCGATCCCCATTCCTTCTACCAAATCCAATGCAATATTCGCTTCATCCGTGATTAAACGTACAGCTTCTCTAATCCGTCCCAACACATGGGCTGGGCCCTTAGCAGCCTCTGTTGGTATAGATCTTTCTTTTACAGCTATAAAATCAGTATCGTAAATCCCTGCTTTAATATTGGTTCCGCCAAGATCAATCCCTAACATATACCGTTTCATAAAAACCTCCAGAATTAGATATTCTATCGCTTTCGATTAAGTTCTAGTACTAACTGCCGCTTCCGTTTCAGCTAACATCAAGCGGTTCACACCCATCTTAATCTGATTCTCGGTGAGATTAGAATAACCAAGTAGAAAGACAGGACCTTGAGGTTTACTGCCCACAAAATAAGAAGACGCAGGATAGACCCGAACTCCATATCGTAACGCCAATTCAGCTATGCGATGCTCTTCGGCATTGGATTCCAGCTCAATCAATAAATGAAGACCCGCCTCTTCCCCATAATAGCGGACACGACTGCCAAATTCAGCATCCAAACTTTTTACTAGACAAGCCCTGCGGGCAGCATAAAGTTTCCCCATCTGCGTAACATGCCTTGCATAATGTCCATTCTGAATAAATTCCGCCAACGCTTCCTGATCCAGAGCAGAAGACATACGATCTGTTATCCATTTGACCGCCAAAAAAGGTTGAATCAGAGTCGGAGGCAATACAACATAACCTATGCGCAGAGAAGGAAATAACACTTTACTAAAACTGCCTACATAAATTACTCTACCGTCCACATCTAGTCCAGCAAGTGATGATAGCTTCGAACCCTCGTACCTGTATTCACTATCATAATCATCTTCAATAATAAAAGCTTGATTGGCTTTGGCCCATTCCAGTAACTGCACTCTTCGTTTCATCGACAGGGTCACCCCAAAAGGAAACTGATGCGAAGGAGTGACATAAGCTAGTTTTGGTTTTTTATGAGGACCATCTTTGATGTGATCACACCTTGCTTGGAGCTCATCTACAGAGATACCCTCTAGGTCAACTCTGATGGGTGTAACCACCGCTCCAGCGAACGAAAAAATCTCCCGCACAACGTTATGTGATGGATCTTCAACAATAACATGATCACCTTTTGAAACAAAAATTCTCGATAATATATCCAATGCCTGCGTTGCCCCGGATGTAATCACAATTTGCTCCGGAACCACGGGCATCGAACGTGTGGACCGTAATAAACGTGCAATCTCTTGGCGTAGTCCCAAAGAGCCCTCGACCGGGCCGTAACCCAAAGTATCAGGAGATGCACGACGACAGGCATTCATTAATGCTTTTTGCCACTGATCCATTGGAAAAGCGTCCCATGCAGGTACACCGTGCCGAAAATTACATAATACTGTGTTCAAGTCGTTTTCTATAATAGAAGTAGGATTGAGTGTAAGGAAATCAGGACCTTTCGTTATAAAATTGTAAGGGTTCTCAGAATTCTGGGGATCTTTCTCTTCCACCGGCAGTCCCGCTATATAGGTTCCTGCCCCTTTTCTCATCTCCAGATAACCCTCTGCTTGAAGTAGCTCGTAGGATTGAAGAATTACACTTCTGGATACTTCCAGTTGATTAGCCAAAGTCCTTGATGGAGGCAGTGAATCCCCCCCACTTAAAGCTCCTGAATGGATAGCATTACGAATCTGCTCATAAATTTGACGGCTTAATGGAATGGGTCTTTGTTTATCGAGAGTAATCAGCAAATCATGCTTCATAAGATTTCCTACCCTTCTAATCCGGGTTTTCTTAATGGTTCATAATAAGGATTTTTACAATTAGTGCTGCAGAAACAGCACCTAAGATCACGAGTAACAGCGGGATTTTCCTAATTAATACCAGTATAACAGCGACTATACCCGAAGCGATACCTACAAGATTGTCATCTGCGTCCACCTGAAATATCCCAGGAACCGTTAAAGCACTAAGAACCGCGATAGGCAAATATTCCAACAAAGCTTGGACTTTGGAAGAGCCATTCGTATGCTTTGTCAGCAGCAAAGGTACAAAACGAAATGAAAATGTAAGGATTGCCATCCCGATAATGATCAGAATAGTCATACGGATACCTCCTTTTCTACTTCAGCTTGCTCTCGAAATAAGGAGCCTACTGCCATACCCATTAACATAGCTGCAAGTATCGAGGAGTTTCCAAGTACGGGATGTAGGAGCCATGAAGAACCCGCCGCTGCTAAACATATGGCCAAATTCCGAAGGCTTCCCTTTAGTTGTGGCACTACTAGTGCTATCAGTAAGGCATATAATGAGGTGTTCAAAGCAGGTAAGTATATAGCCGGAATGTAGGATGCCAGCGATATTCCCGCAGCTGTTGCCAGCAAATTTGCTATATACGGAGGAATTTGTAGACCCAGCAAATATAGAAGAGTTATATTTTCTTTTGAATGATTGCGGGGGATCATACTAACAGCGTACACTTCTTCTGTTAAACTGAATCCAATCCAGACTTTTGCCAGTGGATTGATTGTACGGTCAAGCTGACCCCCAAAAGATAGGCTGATAAACAAATATCTTAAATTAATGATCAACGTAAGCAGCAGGATCATTGGAGCGGCGGCCCCAGCGGCAAGCATTTTTACGCCAATAAATTGGCTGGCTCCCGCAAATACGAGCGCTGACAATAAGAACACTTCCAGACTCCCCAGGCCTAATCCCTTACCGACCAATCCAAACGTAAAACAAGCAGGAATAAATCCTGCAACAATAGCTACAGAATCCTTAAGACCCGTTCTAAACATCACTTTCTGATCACTCATAAGTTTCTCTCTCCCTTATCGTTGTCCCTAGAGAGAGCATACTTGAATACAATTCTGGTGGAAATAACCGCACGGGTGCGTATGTACCCTACCAATTTCTTGACATAGAAAAAAGACCGCCCGCTAAGAGAGCGATCTTTAAGAAGGTTAAACCTCCTGAGGACTTTCCACAATCCCGATGATTTCTTGTTGAATTTGGGATTTAATCTGATCTACATGGTCAAAATCTGTAGCTGCGGCATAGATTGTCTTTAACTCATCCAAAAATACTTTGGCATCTGTCAGATGTTGAATGGATTGTTTCATGGTGCTGGAATATCGCTCTTTAATACCTGCGATGGCTTCGGCAAAAGCTTCATCCGTACCTGGCTGTATGCACCGTGAATACATATCAACAATCTCGTCAGAGGCACGGTCAGGGAAATACTCATGCGGAGCTGTACTGTCAAAAATAGCAAACCCAAGCTCGCGTACGATAATCATATCAAGACTGTTCGGATCAAAACCACAGTGGTAAATCTCAACATTGACACCACGTTTTATTCCTTCAGCCGCCAATTTTTTTAAAAGTGTAGATTTACCGGAACCCGCGCGACCTTTTACGAGATATCTTTTTAGGCCTGCGGTTAAATTAGGTACAAAATCCACGGCACCCTTAGGCGTAGCTGCACCTAAAAAACGGTGATCCACCCGGCTTGCTTTTTCGAAGTTCTGATCACCATACAGAAGTTGAATATACTCCTGAGTCAGCTCATCAGCGGCTTGGAAATTCATTGTCGCAATATAAATCGCTTCCCATTCGTCATGAATGCGGAGTGCTTCAGCAAAGCCTGAATAAGCGAGTTCATGCTCTTCCGTGTACTGATCAACTAAGCTGTCGATCTCAACACAACGCTGGCTTAACTGGAGCGTATCGACGGCCTGCTCCAAATTCACATGTACGATGGCCTCTTCAGGCACTTCTGGCTTAATAACCCGTGGAGCCGTACCATCTATAATTCCTACTTTTAATTCAGGAATAACCACTCCGTCGAGTGAATCATTATCTGACGCTGTGTGAATTAACCAGATCTCATAACCTTGTTGAACCAGGAGATCTCCGATTTCTCGAATGATTCTAGTTTTCCCCGTACCGGGGCCTCCTTTTAAAACAAACAAACGTGTTAAACCTTGCAATGACGACTCATAGAGGTTAGAGAAGCCGTGAGCTGTGTTGCCGCCAGCAAAGAAATTCAGGATTGTTCCGTCCATAATCGCACACCTTTCCGGGCTGATGTCATGTTTCATTGTTCATCTTATTAACATACCCAGGGAAAGGTGACGCTTTGAGTGAGATGTGGTTTCGTTAGCCGGTTCAGTTACAAATAAAACGATCCAAAAACCTCTTAATGACGGGAACATCAGGAGGAGACAGCTCGCTTGGCAATTCTTCATAACTAAAAAAACGCAATTCTTGCACTTCAATTCCATCTACTTCTAGCTCTCCATCAAAGTCTGTGCATAGATATGCAACCACAACATTATATACTTCATCACCGTGCGGATATTTATAATAAAGATCTTTTCCAGAGAACATGTCGAACAATTCAAGACCTTTGGCTGTTAAGCCTGTTTCCTCAAAAAGCTCCCTCTTAGCGACCTCTTCTAAAGTCTCCCCAAGCTCCATCGAGCCACCTGGCAGACCCCAGCATCCGTTGTCCATTCTACGTTGCAATAATAATTGATGATTGCTGCACAATAAAACACAGGCACCTGCCATTATAAGCGGTCTGGTACCTACCAGCTTTCTTAACTCCATAATATAATCGCTCAAAAAACTACATCCTTTCTTCTAATTAAAGCTTATTTCTTTTTCTGCACATGAAAACCATTGTCTTGCGCGTAATTTTCAATGCTCCAAATACCTATTCCCCGCTCTCGCGCCTTATCCTGAATCGCTCGAAATTGATCTACGTATTTTGTATTAGGTGCAAATACATAGGCTACACGTGCATAACCCTGCTCTAGCAGAATCTCATTGAACATTTTCCCATCTATATAGAGGTAACAAAGTAGGCGGCCATATTTGTCCCGCTCCGATACATCTAGTTCAATTTGTACATCTTTATCCGTAAGCATCTTTTTTGCGAAATCAGAAGCTTCTAGCGAAAATGGCTGTGGTTCAGGGATATTCGGATTCACTGACTCTGGAGTATCGACCAGCAATAAACGAATGGTTTCCTTTTTGCCGCCTATAGTCAGCTTCATGGTGTCACCATCGACTACTCGTGTTACCTTTGCATCTATTAAACGTTTGTTGTCCTCTGTTGTATTCTCTGGCGTAGGCTTCAAACCAGAACTGGAATCAGCCGTAATCGTCGGAACTGGTTCTAAAGTAATCTGCTCGGCTAAGTTGCAGGCAGTTGTTGTTCCAAGTAAGAGTGTGATGGCTAAAAAGCTTTTTACTAGATAAATCTTATTCATTGTTAACCTCTTTCTTATACACGTATGTAATTTCATGGGGTCTATTAAAAGTAAATTAAAACACTTAAAAACACAAGACTGTACTACCAATCATAGAAATAGCGACAACCATGTACCAGAAAAAAGATACTTGGCTATCGCTGTTTCGCCTTTACTCTACTTCCACCACGTTTAATTTGGAAATCTTTATTTTGATAATGATCGATAAGAAAGCAAGCAGAGAAAACACAATTCCGATCCAGATGAGTTGATGTATTCCTGCATGAGAAATAAACCAACCACCGAAAGCAGTCCCTATAGTAATTCCAAGGTTGGAAAATGAGATAAACAAGCTGTTACCGAATTCGGGAGCTTCTTTCGCTTCGGTCGTTAACCATGCTTGACTGACAATCAATCCACCGGAATGCACTGCCCCCCAAATGATTATAATAACAACCATCGGAAGGAAATAAGAACCTAGATAATACACGAACAAGTAAGTTCCCGCATATAACAGTGGAAACATAATAACGGTTTTTGTAATACCTTTATGCAAAAGGCTTCCAAATAAAAAATTCCCAAAAATCATGATTATCCCAAAGGCCATCAACATGATACTAATCCATGACCCGTTCATATGTGTTACCTGCCCAAGATATTCAGCAAAGTAACTGTACACAGAAAACATAGCTGCAAAGATAAAAATAACTGCCACAATATTTAACCACAATAGGGGTTTGCGTAAAATACCAAGTTGTTTACCATATGACATTTTTTCTTTAACTGGCATGGAAGGAAGCCAAGCTAGTATTCCTAAAAAGGCAATTATACTTACAAAAGCTCCAAATAAAAAAGCGACTTCTAACGAAATTTTGTCCGCGAGATAAGAAGTCAAAGGCACACCAAAAGCAAACCCCACCGTTATTCCGGCGAAAACCTTTGTCACCGCTTTAGTGCTCTTTTCCGGAGGGACAAGTTGGGCAGCGGTAACAAGTGCAACTGAAAAAAACACGGGATGAAAAATAGCAGGGATAATACGGAAAATCAGCATTACTTCAAACATGGTCGTATACGCATAAACAATATTTGAAATTGCAAAAATAAGCACAGCAGTTAATAGAATTACTTTACGATTAATTCCAGAAGCCAATAAGGTCAGAAATGGACCTGAAATAGCAACAACTAAAGCAAATACACTTACAAGCCATCCAGACTGAGAAGTTGATATATTAAATTTTTGAGTTACCTGTGGCAGAATACCTATAATCCCCATTTCCGTTGTAATAATGCCAAATACGCCTAAAGCCAAAATAATAATAAGTAAAGGGTTAACCTTTTTCATTTTAAAATAATCCTCCATTTATATTTACATATTTAGATTTGTAGATATGTAATATCAAAAAAAAGCCCTTCCTCCTCTCTCCTATAGTTTCTCTTTAATATAATCGGAAAATTCTTGAATTGTCTTTTCGTTTCGACGATAATACGTCCACTTCCCAATTCGCTCAGATTCCAGCAAACCAGCTTTTTGCATGGTCAATAGATAGCTCGAAATAACCGACTGTGCAAGCCCCGCTTTAGCTTGAATATCTCCCACGCAAATCCCGATTCGAAAATTTAGGCCTTGTTGTAAATAAGGCTTTTCATCAAAAAATTCCTCGGGAGTTTTTAGCCACATCATAATTTGACTACGAGTCTCGTTAGACAACGCTTTGAATATCAATAAAGGTTCCATGTGTTCCATTATATCTATTTTTATAGATTTGTAAATACAAAAGATGCCGATCTCTCGTTGTTGCAATATTATTATGTAGATTCATGTTTCGTATCGAATTGTTCGTTTAGTGTATTAAATATTCCCAAAACAACCAGCAAAGTAGTACGGATACCCACGAAATGAAACCAAAAATCATCACGATTTTGTTCTCACTCCATCCGTATTTTAAGCTGAAATGGTAATGGATCGGAGCCATCCGGAATAGCCGCAGCTTCGTCCGTTTGTAGTACCAAACTTGTAAAATGACCGACAACTGCTCCGCAAAATAAACGAAAAATAAAATCGGAAGCAAAAGCTCAACCTTTTCAATGACAGCCAGAACGGAAAGGGAGCCACCGATCGCCAGTGATCCAGTATCGCCCATAAACGCTCTTGCAGGATAAATATTGTAAAGCAAAAGCCCTAGCAGACAACCGATCATAACAAGTGAAAATGTCTGCACTTCAGGTTTGTCCGAAATCATGAAAAAGAAAAAATACGATGGTATGGCAACATTGATCAGTAGCCCATCGAGACCATCTGTAAAATTGATGGCATTCGCGGAGCCGACCACAAACAGCAAAATGATGGCCACATAAAGGTACACAGGCAACTGCAGATTTTGCCCTTTAAATAACTCGATATCACTCGTCAGGCCGAACGAATGGAACAACACATATAATATAATTGCAGTAAAAAGAAATTGAAGCACTAGTTTTGAGCGACCACTGATGCCGGATGGATTTTGCCAAAAAGCCTTTTTGAAATCATCCAAAAATCCGACTGAACTAAACAACAAAAACGTAACGCATAAGAGTAACATTAGAGGCCCGGGTTGAAACTGCAGCGAAATCGCTATCCCGATAAGCAGGATCAACCCTGCCATTAGTGGTGTACCCCGTTTGGCCTGATGCTCTGCTGGAAGCTCGGCACGAATCGGCTGCGTTAACCTCAGTCTATGCAGCGTCCAGATTAATAGAGGCGTAAACACCGCCACCAGAAGAAAAGACAGGCCGGAAACAGCCAGAATTCCATACATATAACGAACTCCCCTCTTTGAAAAAGATCAGTTTTATAATTCTCACAAAATATTTCTAGAGTTAATGAGGTCGTCTGTAATTATGTACTCTTTTCATCTGTTGATAAAGAGAAATTATTCTATTTTTATTTCCTGTTTTCTGGTCTGTAACAGCTGAGAGTTTTCTATAAGCAGATCCCTAAGTATAAACTTGCCCAATGAGAAAGTTTGCACTTTGGGCAAGTTTACATTAGTATATAGTCATTAATCCTAATCTTCACCACAATAACAGCCAAATGGGAGGTGTATACATAAAATTATGATTAAACAAACGTTGAGAGATTTCAAAAAAGAAGCCACTGAAAAAGCGCTAGCTGAAGCGGCATTCGAACTTGCACTTGAACATGGGTTGGACGGTTTTGTTGTTGAAGATATCGTGCAAAAAGCCGGCTACTCCAGAAGAACTTTCGCAAACTATTTCACATGCAAGGAAGAGGCAGTTGCGAGGGGAGCAGTTACCGTTCGGAACACGAATGAGTATGAGGAATTGCTCACCAAAATCCCTGCTAATGCCTCCTTGCTTGACACCCTATATCAGCTAATAAAGATGCAACTTACAGCTGAGCTTATAGGGAGGTTACGTGAGCTTTCATTACTTTCCCGAGAATTCCCTGCCCTTGAGCCCCATTTTCTAAGAGCCATACATCTTACGCAAACTGAAGCACAAAAAACATTGTTGTACTTGTCAAATGGAAAGTATGACGAGGTCTATACTTATCTGCTTATTAACTCAGTATATGGAACTGTACTTCCTTTGATTGAAGGAAAACTTAATGTACAGCTTCCGGGACAGACGACGAGCAACAATCCAAGTCCTGAAACGCTTACCTTTGATCAATTTTTGGAAACTATTTACGGTTATTTACGCAACGGATTCTAATAGGCTAACCATCAGTTTTAATCATAGAGGGAGTGTAAAATAGATACATGTCAACATTATTATACAGAGTGGGAAAAAACGCTTATCGCAAACCTGGATACTTCATTTTAGGTTGGATTTTAATTTTAGGAATTGTCATCTCTATGATCAGCATGAATGGTGTGCATATCAGTTCGGAAATGAAGATTGAAGGCACAGAATCGCAAAAGATTTTGGATCAATTAGCAACAGAACTTCCGGCTGCATCTGGTGGACAAGGGAGTGTCGTGTTCAAAGCACCTCAAAACGAGCGATTGGATACGCCAGAACGTCTGGCAGCGATCACTAAGGGTGTTAATGAGGTTTACGGTATAAACGAAGTAATTAATCCTGCGGATTATGCAGCGGAAGCAAGTAGTTCAACTACTGAAGCAACTCAGGCTGCCAGTATGGATCAGTCTGCAGCAGCCACAGCGCCCCTTTCCTATGGTCCTCTGATGGCAGATGGCGTTCCTGTGCCTGGTGTTATTCTTTCCGCAGACGGTAGAATTGCTTTGTTCCAATTCCAGTTTACTATTGAGCAATCTGCTATCTCTCAAGATATTTTTGATTCTGTAATTGATACCGTCAAGAATGTCGAGAAAGATACCAACATTACTGTACTGCCGGGTGAGACACTCAAATCAGTATCGATCGGTGTAGGATCAGCTGAGATTGTCGGACTTGTCATTGCTGCAATTGTTTTGCTGGTGACGCTTGGCTCTGTCGTTGCAGCAGGTTTGCCCCTTATAACTGCATTGCTTGGAGTCGGCATTGGTGTAGGTGGAGCATTTTCTATTTCCAAATTCATTGAAATGCCTAGTGTCACTTCCGTCTTGGCGCTTATGATTGGTTTAGCCGTCGGAATCGATTATGCTCTTTTCATTGTAAATCGCCAACGCCGGATGATTATTGATCAAGGATTAAGCGCACAAGAAGCTGCGGCTAGAGCAATTGGCACATCCGGCAGCGCCGTATTTTTCGCCGGTTTGACGGTTATTATCGCTCTCTGCGGTATGCTTGTAATCGGGCTCACTTTCTTATCTACGATGGCGTTAGTAGCAGCCGCTACCGTCCTCATCAACGTATTTGTTGCCTTAACCTTATTACCGGCATTGCTCGGATTGGTGGGTGAACGCATCTGTTCGCCTAAAGCTCGCAATAAAAACAAGGATCATCATAAAATGGGTAACCACGGTATAGCGGATAGATGGGTTAAATTCGTCATCAAGTATCGTTGGGTCACTATTGTTGCCATCGTCGTGGTACTTGGCGTAGCAGCAACCCCCATAGCGAAAATGGAAATGGGCATTCCCGGAGCTGCCTCTGCGAATTTGGACACGGTAGCAAGACAAAGTTATGATGCAATATCCGAGGGTTTTGGAGAGGGGTTTAACGGACCGCTTATTCTGGTTGCAGAACCAAAGAATTCTTCCACTCCAGTCACTCCGGAGCTCCTGGGAAATCTTATAAAAGAGCTTCAAGCTCAAAAGAATGTCGCGCAGGTCACTCCTCTGGGCATGACTAAGGATTTGGCTATCTTCAGTCTGATTCCAGAAACGGGTCCTAGCGATATAACAACCAAAAATCTGGTGAATGATTTACGGGCTACGGAATCTAGTATCGCTCAAAGTAATGATGTTAGACTCGGGGTTACCGGCTTTACCGCTGTTAACATCGATATGTCGGCCAAACTGGCAGATGTATTTCCCATTTATGTAGGAATCATCATTCTCCTATCACTCATTATTCTTCTGTTGGTATTTCGTTCGATTATCGTTCCTATCAAAGCTACGATCGGCTTTCTGCTTAGCATACTCGCTACCTTCGGGATCACCACAGCCGTGTTCCAATGGGGCTGGCTCCATTCTCTCTTCGGTTTTGACACCGGTGGACCATTGCTAAGCTTTATGCCAATCATCGTTACGGGTATCCTGTATGGGCTCGCGATGGACTATCAGGTTTTCCTTGTCAGTTCCATGCGTGAATCGTACGTTCATGGTCATGAGGGATCAGAGTCCGTTGTTCATGGATACAACCAGGTGAGCCGTGTCGTAGTAGGTGCTGCTATAATTATGATCTCCGTTTTTGCAGGGTTTATTTTTACGGATGATGTCATGATTAAACAAATCGGCTTTACACTGGCCGTAGGGATCTTAATCGATGCTTTCATTATTCGGATGGGATTAGTTCCTGCTGTAATGTCTATTTTCGGCAACAAAGCTTGGGCACTTCCAAAATGGCTCGACCGTATTCTGCCAAACCTGGATGTCGAAGGCGAGAAACTGATTGCTACACTCAATGCTAAAGACAAATCTAATTCCATGAAATAGAAACAATAATAAACAGCCTGAGTCCTGTTTTCCTAGGGTTCAGGCTGTTTTGTTTCTGTGGTAAGATTCGCTTCCCATGAAACGATGTTGTAGAAAGAGCTTAATAATTAAGGATTAAAGCTGGGCGCACACCGTAACAAGCTAAGTTGACATGTCCGTAACTGCGAATACTGCTACGGGTACCTACAAAATACGCACGTGAAGAAATCGCAGGTTGAGTTCTCAGCCACCACCATGAGCAGCCAAACTCTTCATCCTTCTCAAGGATATAATCAGCTTTGACTTTTTTATCATACACATATAATTTACATCCATCGTTCTTTTTCACTTTGGAGAATCCCGTTCCTATCGCCCTACGCTTCGCACGTAAAGTATCTTCACCAAGCTTAAAGGTCCATTCATTCGCCTCCGAAAAACTGAGCAGAAAAATCTTATCTTCCGTGTTTATACTTCCCTCTCCGTTATCTGAGCATTGTGTAGTCTTGATGAGCCTGTGCTCGGAGTCATTAAAAGCGGCATTATAAAAATCATCGTTCAACCACTTTCGCAAATCGGAGTCATGCCATGTAACATCAACATATTCACCGTGATACCGCCTGCAGTCCAAAATGTACTCGCTTAAAATGAACAGCTCTCTACCTGAATTTTGCAGCACCCGCCACTTTATCGGCATTTTTTCTGCTCCGTCCGCCATTTGCGGATAAGAGCCAATAGTAATTATTTCGCCGGGTTTTGCCCGCTCATACAGGGGAGTAAGATTGTCATTTTCATTACAAATCATAATAATAAATTCTGTAGTTCCTTTAACGATTTCAGCTTCCCGGCTAAATCCTAGTTTTTCATACAAGCGTATCGCTCTATCGTTGAACTTCGCCACTGTCAGCCGCTTTGGTTTTTCCTCGAATCTCTCATTAATATAGTTAAGGACTGTTGTGAAAAATAGAGTCCCATTCCCCTGTCCGGTTAACTCTGGCTTCATTCCTAAACCCACATCTATAAAATCCTGAGAATATGTATATTTATCATTTGGAACCTGTGCCGGACTTCCTACACAGAAGAATCCGATCAATTGTTTATTTGCATCAAGTACAGAAAAAAATGCTTCCTCTAGCATTTCACTTATAGCTTCAGGAGTTGTTTCATTATTGTAAAAATCATAGGGTGGATCATATTGCCAGCTTAAAATATCCCTAGCAGCATCAGCATTCAACTTTTCCACGTAAAGTTCCATTACGCATCCCCCTTTATTTTCAAAATTGATAAGTCCCTAAGTGTCTAGCTCCGCTAATTCCTGAAGAATTGTCTCTACATCACCATCAGGATTTAACGCTTTGATCATCTCTTTGGTAATGGCTGCACCCTCATAAACTTGTGCAACGACCTCTAAAGGGAGTGTGAGTTCAAAATAACCTTCGGCAAATTCCACAAAATCCTCAGCTGTGCGGAAAATAGTCCCTAGCAAAAAGTCCGAACCATCTTCTACCTCCGCTGGAATTTCTACCTTCCCCTTCTGCCACGTCAAGTCGTTATTTTCACGCCAAAAACAAAAAGTAACATCATCCTTAGCTATCGCCTCATCTTCCAGTAAAGACAATAGCGAGGTTGGGACCTCTTCATAGATTCCTGGCCAAACTTCATGTTCGTCACGCGCATATGGACTTACTTCGGACTCATGATCAAAACCTTTAATTATCGTTCCTTGAGGTGTAAAAATAATAAACAAATTATCACCTGAGCCATTATCGATCGATGCTAGAGAAACATTCTTATCAAATATAGAATCAAAACTATGATAGCGAAGCCAGTCCTCTGGACATAAGACAATATTTAGAGAAGCAAGTATTTTCATAAGTTTTTTTAAGTTTTCGGGTGCTGGTAAAATATCTAACACATTCATCTATGATTCCTCCCCAATGTAGATATTAATGATTTTAGCATATTCATGAATTCCGGGTGAAAAAAAAGACTACCCGAAGGTAGCCTTTCCAACTTAACAAAACACTAGCTTAACTTAAGAGCCCGCACCTTTATATCTTCGTACGCCATAACTCCACGCTAACAAACCAATCCCCAGGAATATAGCGCCTACTACAGGTGTCATCAGAGCAAGGCTGGTCATCTCCTTCCGCTGCAGAAAAAGCGCGGCTGGATACACTCCGACGAATGCAAATGGAATGATCCAAGTAAGCAATACCTGTATAGCACGATTGTAAATCGTTACCGGGTAACGGCCATAAGTCTGAATGTTGTACATTAACGGAAGAATCCCAGTAGGAGCATCCGAATAGAAAGATAATGAAGTCAACGTTGTATAAATCCCCGTATAGATGGCGACCGCACTTAACGTCAGAATGATCAGAGCCGGTATCGTCCACCATTCAAAGGGAAGACCCAGATTGCTGCCACTGATGGCCATTATAATAATACCTATGAATGATCCCATAAGTGCTGGTGGATCAACATTTTCCAAAAAGATCTGGAACAAATTATGAGCTGGGCGTGTTAAAATACGGTCCATCTCACCTTTAACGATATAACGTTCACTAAATCCCCATAGATTCACAAAACAACTAAACACCCCAAAAGGCACCATAAAGAATCCATAAACGAACACTACTTCATTCTGATTCCAGCCGCCCAGGCTATCTGTATGCATAAAAATCACGAGAATAAAGATAAAGTTGGTAGCTTGAAAAAGTAAGTCTGAAATGACCTCTACCCAAAAGTCAGCGCGATAGGTGAGCCGGCTCTTCATATAGTTTTTGATATATTCAATTAATAATCCCAGGTAATACATGTTTCCTCAACCTCCCTGCACGAAGAGACGCTGCCGCGCCGCATGATATAACCAGACAATTGGAATCAGCAATACCAGGAACCAAATAATTTGTATCCCTAATACATTCCATATTCCAACCCCTTGCACCCGTCCCGTAAACACTGAACCTGGCAAGTAGGTAATCGCCTGAAACGGCAGCACCTCAAGTACGGAAGATAACCAGTTAGGAAACAGACTGATCGGTACGATTAAGCCGGAGAATAAGTCTACAATCACCCGCTTCATTCGCATCATGCCTTCATTATTTTCCACGAAAAATGCCGAGAGCCCTGTAATGATATTGATCTGTGAATTAATTAAAAAGCTGAAAAAGAGCATCACCAGAAACCCTGCCCAAGCAGATGGCGCTGTTGGCAATTGTACCGGGAACAGCAACATCGCTATGGCCATGCCGGGAATCATAAATAAGAGGAAGCGGAACATTCCCTCTCCAAGACCTTGCATCATTTTGACTAAGACATAGTTATAGGGCCTTATAAACTGGATAGCGATACTTCCATCACGGATATCCGTAGAGATCTCGCGGTCTAGGTTATTAAAATAAAAGGCTCTAGCCATCCACGACACAGCAACATATGATGTCATTTGCGTTGCAGTAAAGCCACCCAATGAATCCCCATTGCCATAGATGGCCATCCAAGTGAAATAGTTAACCCCAATATTCAGTGAATAGATAAGAATACCTGAGTAGTAATTAATCCGATAAGCAAGCATGGTAAGGAAACGGATGCGTATAAAATCTAAGTAAGCCCCGAATAGTAATTTACGGCTATTCTCCTGAGGACCGCCAGAAGATGAACCTCCTGAGGTGGAAGACATAGCTGTTGCAGGATTAAGCTTATCAGACATGTAAAGCCTCTCTTTCATCCTTCAGAGCGGCAGCCATTTCATCAGGCTTGTCTGCAGACCCGGATTGATAAATACTGCGAACAATATCGTCCGTATTGGTCTCAATGATTTTGATATCAGTAATGTCTGCTTTTCCCACTACTCTTCCTAATACATCCGATACATTTAGCTCTAGCGGTATCCAGACAGACGCCCCTAGATCGTTCTCCGCAGACCAAATAACAGGCAACCCCTCTGTCCATAACTCAAGTTGCTGACGTTTCGTAGCATTTCCAAATTGAAATTGAACCTCACGTCCGGTTCCCCAGCGCTGCTTCAGGTCTTCCAGTCCTCCGTCATAAATGATACGGCCATCATCAAGCATTATCACTCGGGAGCAAAGCGCCTCAATATCTTGCAGGTCATGTGTTGTCAGCAGTATGGTTGTCCCATGCTCGCGGTTCATATCTTTTAGGAATTCACGGATCTCTGACTTCACCACAATATCTAAGCCAATAGTCGGCTCATCCAGAAATACAATCGACGGATTATGAAGCAATGCTGCTACTAATTCACAACGCATCCGCTGACCTAGACTAAGCTTACGAACCGGACGATTCAGCAGTTCTTGCAGCTGCAGCCGTTCGACCAATTCATCCAGCCGTTTCTTGAAATCTTGTTCAGACACCCGGTAAACCTTGCGTAGGAGCTGGAACGACTCAATCACGCCAATGTCCCACCATAGCTGACTGCGTTGCCCGAATACCACGCCGATATTTTTCACGAATTTCTCGCGCTCCAAATACGGAACATACCCACCTACTGTCAGGTTTCCGGAAGTCGGCACGAGAATACCTGTGAGCATTTTGATCGTGGTCGATTTCCCAGCACCGTTCTCGCCGATATAACCACAGATCTCCCCTTCAGGAATGGAAAAGGAAATGTCCTTCACCGCAGTCACTTCCGTATATTCCCTTTTAAACAAATCAGCGAAGGCCCCTTTGAGACCCTCGCGGTTTTTTTGTACTTTAAATGTTTTGCGTAAGTCTTGTACTTGAATAGCAGTCATATTGTACCTCACTAAGCTTAGAGTTGGTTCCCAGTACCCCATTATAATAGAAGAAGCGCAAAAGCACTACTTCAATCTTTACTTAGCCAGTCTTTCATTTAGTGAATGGGTGTCCTTCACAGCTTCTAAATGCCCTGAGCGAGCGACTTTAGTCCGCAAATATTTCTCGTTAAAAGAAGATACATCTCCCCATAACGCTACTCTCTTCACAGCATTCATCCCTGCAGCCTTGAGCGCATCCAATTTTTTCGGATTATTCGTGATCAGTGTCACTGGTTTGTGACGTAAAGTTTGCAGAACACTAATTGCTTCTTCGTAGTTTCTGGAATCGTCAGCAAATCCCAACTCTAAATTAGCCTCAACTGTATCGTATCCTTCTTCCTGTAAAAGATACGCTAAAGATTTGCTGAACAGGCCAATGCCTCTTCCTTCATGATTCGCGAGATAAAATAATGCCCCAGAGCCATGCTCAACAATCATTTTCATGGATTGATGCAGCTGGAATCCGCAATCGCAACGTTTACTGCCAAAAATATCGCCAGTATGGCAGATGCTATGCATCCGGATCAATGCATCCTCAGACCCTTCGAAATCGCCATATACCAACACACTGGATTGTTGTCCTTCTGCTAAGTTCATGGATGGCAAACGTGAAATTAAAGCTGCCGTTGCTTTACTGCTATCCTCTTGAAGAAGCTCTGCATCCGTTGTATTCAGCCAGTTGTACCATTTAAAAACAACGGTCTCGCCGTCTAAATTCACCGGTAACGTGATGGGTCCAACCAATATATTTGTAGAATTTGCTAAAGGAATTCGCGTGATTTTATTCTGTAAAATAGAAGTGATTTCTGGTTTAATCATAATTACACCTTCCTCATTGTTCATCAATGCTTAGATAGAGCTAAGCATAAGGATAAAATATTAGTTAAATTATAAGTAACTATTTGTAAGTAAGTTTATCATTGTAATATAACTTCGTCAAGTTATAATATATCTTTAAATATTTATAATTACTTTATGTAAGTTTATGATATAATGAATGTCGAGGTGATATTATGAATGATTTCAACATGTGTCCTCGCTTTGAAAAAGCGGTAGACTTGCTAAGTAAACGTTGGGTCGCGCTTATTGTTTTCGTGCTTATGCCAGGACCACGCCGTTTTGGTGAAATTGAGAGCTGTCTGTCCAATCTCAGTGGCAAGGTGTTATCTGACCGATTGAAGGAAATGGAAACCGAAGGCATTATAGAGCGAACTGTATATCCCGAAATGCCAGTACGTATTGAGTACTCTCTAACTCCAAAAGGCACAGCGCTTGCTCCTATACTTGGTGAAATTGGAAACTGGTCTACCGAATGGATTGAGCTTGGTATTAAGAAATGATTCCCGCTACACAACTCAAAGAGCCCTAAATGTCCCGATCAGGAGACAAGAGGGCTCTTTTTGGATTAACATCCCCTTTATAAGTCTTTTCGCTCGAAGCGAAGTAGACCTATAACAAAAGCTAACAGGGTATATCCTATCGCATAAAAAATAAACATATTTGACGGAACCATATTAAAATCCAGCAATCCATTCATGCTGCCGAACAATCCCATCATTCCACTCATTTCATTAGCGCTGAACAGGACGGCGGTCATTTTCCGCTGTAAACCATCCACTGGCATAAGCAGTGCCATCATTCCTGACAAATTATTTAATGTGTCAAGAACATCGGGTTCTAATCTCAGCGATCCTCCGATCTTATCAATCATCCCGCCTAACCAGCCTGCCCCATATAACATTGTCATAAAGACACCATTCCCCACTGCTGAGAAGAATCCAGAACCCAGCATAGAAATCGTAATTAGCAAAGGCACTACAGAGGAGAATAACAAAAATGATTTCAATAGGACTACGGCATCTCTAGGAACGGTGGCATGGATCTCAGTAATCCATAAAATAGAAATAAATAAAATCAGGGCATAGCCGATCCCAAGCGTCACATATCCAAGCCAGCGACCTGTGTACCATTTCCACCGCGGCAGCGGTCTTGGCAGTAAAGCCTGCATAACCCCTTGTTCCGCTTCACCTGCAATAGCTGAGAAGGAACTGAAGATCGCCAAAAAGGCGAGTACAAACGCGCCAAAAAAGAATCCAAGTGATAATATAAAAGCACCATTTGTAAAATTAGCTAAGAGATGCTCGCCACTGCTAATATCTGTTCTGTTCGGTATTCCACTTTGTCCGATCGTATTTGCCACAAACCAAAATCCTATAAGAAAGACAATGGTCATTAGCAATGTTAATACCATTACTCGTTTTCGCAGCAATTCCTTCCAGGTCATTCCTATGATTATTCTCATTCGTGTTCACCTCTGTGACTTAAGCCGGATACAGCACTCATGAACCAGTCTTCCAGACGTTCTCGCTTCCGTGAGACTTCATATAATGTCATACCCTGTTCAATAATTAACGTGTTCAGCCAGCCTACTTGCTCCTCATTCTCCAGTTCCGCTTCCAGCCAAACTGTGCTACTCTCCAATGTAGCTGGGATTGAAGCGCCTTTTTCAGATTGAGCTCCGATATCCGCTGAAACTTTGATCTGAAGTTCAGTGCTATCCTGTAACCAAGACAACAAAATAGGCGTAAAACCGCCCACTTTAAAATGCCAGCTTGTTCGCTTATTTAAGATCTCAGATACTTTCCCATGCCGCAGTATAACTCCGTTATTCAGCAGTGCCATCCGGTCGCAGAGGAGTTCAACATCCTCCAGTAGATGAGAGTTAAGAAAAATTGTAACTCCCTTCTCTTTTAGCCTCTGCAAAATATTCCGAACTTCCTGACGTCCAATCGGGTCTAGCGCCGATGAGGGCTCATCCAGAAAAACGATGGCCGGATTGTTTACAAGAGCGCAAGCAAGCCCTAATCTCTGCTGCATCCCTTTGGAATAATGTTTCACACGATCCCGTCCACGGTTTCCAATTCCAACTTCTGCTAGAAGCTCTGGAATTCTTTTGTCGGCTACAGATCGCTCTACACGGCAGAGCTTGGCATGCAGTCTTACTACTTCTTCCCCCGTAAGCCATTCTTGATAACGATATAATTCCGGTAAATATCCGATTTGGGACTTGGCTTCAAGTGAACCGATCTTATGGCCAAATAGAGTAGCACTACCCTTCGATGGACGAATGAGACCTACCAGCATTTTGACAAAGGTACTTTTCCCCGCACCATTAGGGCCGAGGAAGCCAAAGGCTTCCCCTTTCCCAACAGTAATCGTTACATCACGGCAACCACGTCCGTTATCATATTCTTTGGTCAAAGACTTCGCTTCTATTGCGGCCGCCGTCATTATTCAATCAACTCCCCTAGCTTCTCTAGAAATACAGCTTTATCTGTATACACGCTTCCTCCGTTGAAATCAAACAGTTGTCCGTTCTGTACCCAAACGGCCGAGTACACAATCCCTTGACTATATTCATTCTGATTCAGTAGAACCGTAGTATCTTTAATCTTTATTTGATCGGTATTCAGGCCTTTTACCAGTGGCAGAGGAATTTCACCCGATAAAATGCGGCTCTGCTTTAAGCTGGATTTCAGATAATCTGGCAGCAATGGAAAATCGATTATAGCTTCCAAAGCTTCATCAACCTTTATAGTTGGATCTACCGTAATTAAAGGAGTCTTCGTCTGTGTAAGATTAGCCCATTTATCATTATCCATCGAAAGATCATAATTCACGATCTCCGAAAGATCTAGTTTAATTTCTTTCCCATCTATGGCCTCTGGAAGAAGCTGTTTTGCACCCAATCTTTTCATTGCTTTATTAACTGCTTCAATATTAAGCTTCAAGGTTATTTCTTGTGAATTGGTTATATATGCGCTCTTCACATTCTCGAGCAAAGTTCCGCTTGGAAGTGTAAAACCTAGAGTCTCTTCCACCTGATCTAGCGGAATAATCCCTTTATTTGAACCAAAGGAACTTGTAAACACACCAAATTTGTTCATAGCTTCATTCATGGATTGACTTTCATTTACCTGATAAAAAATATCCCGGATATCATTTTCATTCACCACTGTAACTTCTTCCATCCGAAACTGATTCAGCAGCGATGCCATAGCCGTATTTCCTACTGGAGTTCCAAGTATAACCGCAAAGATAGCGGCACCTGCCACTGCTACTCCCCACTTACGCCGACGATTCATGCGAAGACGTTTGGATGGGCGATTTGCTGTTGGATTGTCATCCGCAGATTGAGGCTGGTCTATTTGCGGATCTGTTTTATCATCATCTTTCATATCATCCACAGACAACTGCTGACTCCACACAGACCATTTGGGACTTACAGGCTCAGACGCTAACTTGTTTTGCAATTTGACCCAGGCTTCATCTGTATGTTGATTATTATGATCTTGATTTAGCGGTTGTTTAGTCATTAGTAAACCCTCCTAAATAATTTGGAGCTTCGCTTATCTCGTTTTGTTATTCCGTCTGAGACAGTGATTTTGCTGCATTTTGTCTTAACCTCTGGGTTGCACGGTGCAGTAATGTCCCTACTACGGGAGGTCTTAGACCAAGCTCGCCTGCTATTTCCGCATAACTATAACCAGAGTATCTAAGCAGAAGCGCTTGTCTATCCCTGTCAGGCAGTTCGTTCAACCATTCATGAACATCCTCCTGATCCAGCTTACTGATTAAGACTTCCTCTCCTGAAGGAGGTGATTCCCCCACTTCGTATAGCTGTTCTTGTTTATTTTGCAGCCGCCGTTCCCTTGCTTTTTTGTCCAGATAATCATATCCAATACGAGTAAGGACTCTATGAAGCCAGGCACCGAGCGCTGCTGGATCATCTGGGGGGTTACGATACAATCTCAGAAAAACTTCTTGTGCCAAATCATCTGCTGCCGACTCATCACGAACCAAAGCGGTCAGCTTACGTCTGACAATAGGATAATGTTCATAGAATATTGCTTTAAAAATTTCAGATTCCGGAATTTCCATCTTGTAAATCCTCCTTATCAGCTGCAGCTATAAGTAAGACGACTTTCAATGCATTTTTGTATCAAGATTACGTAAAAAAAAGACAGCCCCTAAATTAATAAGGAAACTGCCTTCTAGTGTTTACCTAATTCGAATGTAACGATTAAGAATCTTTTTAGATAAAATACTCCGTTCCAGCCTAAGCTCCCAGAGCTGCTCTTTCCACTGAAACTGTTGTTCTGAATGTTCATTCTCCCGTAGCTTCTCAAACAGCTTCATGATCATTATGTTAATGGCATCAAACCTTGACCAAAGTTCTATTACACTTGCTTCTTGTGTCTGAGGACTTTCCGCTGCTGCACTAAGATTTTTTAAGCGCTCAATGATGTCAGCCTGCCACTGCCCATCTTTAATCGCCTTGGCGTAATTTAAAAGATCCAGATAATCATCGACTGACATGTGTACCGACTCCTTTGCTTACTTATACCAAGTATTATACTAGGCATTATCTATAAAGCAACCCTTTATCTCTGGACACAGCAAAAAAAACAGGACTGGTATGAGAACCAGCCCTGTTTAATGATTTCAACATGGTTAATTTAGTTATAACAGTTTTTGAATATCATCTTTAATTTGCTCTGATTTTGGACCAAATACGATCTGCACAGCCCCTTGACCCAGTCTCATGACACCGGAAGCTCCGAGCTGTTTCAATGCGGAATCTTTCACGGCTTTTTCGTCATTAACAATCAGACGAAGACGTGTGATACATGCATCGATATTGCGGATGTTTGATGGACCGCCGATGTTCTCAAGAATTTGAGCAGCTTTAGAAGATGATGAAGGCGTTCCATTACCTCCAGGTGGTGCTAACAGGCTTTCTTCCTCATCATCTTCACGTCCAGGTGTTTTTAGCTTGAACAATGAGATAATAAAGCGGAATAGTACATAATACAAGACGAAGAATCCAAGACCCACAGGAATAAGTATCCATGCATTAGTAGACAGTTTCAGGTTTACAAGATAATCGATCAAACCTGCGGAGAAACCAAAACCAAGCTTAACATCTAAAATGTACATCAAGGCCATGGAGAATCCTGTTAATAAAGCATGAACTCCGTACAAGAGTGGTGCTACGAACATAAAGGAGAACTCAAGTGGTTCAGTGATCCCTGTTAAGAAAGAAGCAATGGCAGAACCGATGAAGATGGAAGCAACCATTTTACGTTTTTCCGGTTTAGCTGTATGAATAAATGCAAGTGCTGCCCCTGGAAGCGCAAACATCATAATTGGGAAGAATCCAGTCATAAACATCCCAGCAGTTTTATCTCCAGCGAAGAAGCGATACAAGTCACCATGCACCAGTTCACCAGCTGCATTCGTAAAATCACCAATTTGGAACCAAGCAATCGTATTAAGCACGTGGTGAAGACCGAACGGAATCAGCAAGCGGTTAGCTGTACCGAAGATGAATGCTCCAACAGCCCCCAGTGACACAACCCAGTTCCCGAAGTCACTGATAACATCTTGTATCGGACTCCAGATCATACCCACAAATACAGCAAGAACCATCATAGAAGCTGCCGTAATGATTGGAACAAAACGTTTACCTGCAAAAAATCCAAGCCAATCAGGCATTTTTATATTGTGATATCTCTTGTATAAGAACGCTGCCCAAGCACCGGCAAAAATACCACCAAGCACACCCATGTTCAATACAACATCATCATTGATGAAAGAGAATTGAAGCGGTACGATAAGCAGAATCTTAGTCAGTACCATGTACGATATTACAGCTGACAAAGCTGCTACGGCGTCACCGGCAAATCCAATGGCAACCCCTACCGCGAAGATTAAGGCTAGGTTACCGAAGATCGCATTCGCTCCGGCGTTTAGAAATGGAGCAAAGTATTGATTTAGAAATCCACCAATGGTCGCTCCTAGCGGAATATCTTTTTCGTAGTTAAGCAAACCAAACCCTTGAAGAATAGCTGCCGCCGGCATGGTTGCAACAGGAAGCATTAACGACTTACCTAATTTTTGTAGAAAAGCCAACATTTAAAATCATCCTTTCGGTTCAATAGTAGTAGTGCTCTATAAACCAATTACTTTGAAGCCACGGTAAGAATCAGATCCTGTCCTGCTGTAACCTGACCATAATGTCCGCTTACTTGAGGTGGATTCTCCTCTGTACTGGTCACGATTACAGGCGAAATTGTGTCACAACCTGCCGCGCGAATTACGTCCAGATCAAATTCGATTAGAGTTTGACCTGCTTTTACTTGATCTCCAGAGGTTATATGACTGACAAAACCGTTGCCCTTGAGGCTGACAGTATCGATTCCGATATGTAATAGCAATTGCATACCGGAGGAATGTTCCAGAATGACTGCATGACTCGATTTCACGATATGAGCAACCCTACCGTCAAAAGGCGCTTTCAAAATTCCTTCAGATGGTTTTATTGCAATTCCGTTACCCATATGACCGCCAGCAAAGGTTTCATCCGGAACCTGTGCTAGTGGAACTGACTCCCCGCTGATTGGTGCCATGATTTCGATGGTATGTTCAGTATGTTTCTCTTCTTTTTTTGATTTCCATTTGGAAAACATATGCTCCACTCCTCTTAAGATGTTAATTTGATTTCACTAAGGTCTGAAATAACCGGTGCAAATGCATGGCTAGAAAACATAGTTCTTCTTCCGGAATTTCGACCTCAAGCGACCTTTGCATTACTTTACCGAGCTTTTTAGCCAGCTTGTATTCCTCTTTGTATTCTTTCTTAATATGTTTCACAAAGGGATTATCTATTAGTGATCCTTTTAAAATACGTTCCAGCGAAAAACGCAAGTGGATCATTAACCGGATATGATTCATACTGCCGTGCTCAAAAGTTATCTTTCGTTCTTGCTGAATCATGTCTAGAAGCTCATTGACAATATTAGAGGCCTTGACTAACTGACCAACCGATACATTATTGACTGCTGAATACACATGATAAGTAAGAAATCCAATCTCATCTTCGGGGATTTGCACTTGAAATTCAGCATTGATTTTCTCCGATGCCTTGTAAGCGATCTCAAATTCCTTCGGAAATGACATTTTGGTTTCTTGCAAAAACGGATTAATAATATCCATCCCGTTGCGCAGACGGTAGATGGTGAACTGTATGTGGCTCGGGAGTGCCAGATAAATCTTGTCGTTTAACTTGTCAGGAAATTGACTTTGGATATCTGCAATTATCTCATCAGTTATTTTCATTACCTTAGGATCTATATCTTCCAGCAAAACTTGATATTGGCTCCAGGCTTCGCGATCTTCTAGACGAAACAACTTCTCAATCCGAGCATCATTCCCTTCGATCACACCAGAACCCTTCACTGCAAATCCAATACCTTTGCCAATGATGACATATTCCTTCCCGTTTTTGCTTCCCTGAACCATTACAACGTTATTCCCAATTACACGCTGTACTTGAAATTGCTCGATCTCTCGCGACAAGCTCATCACTCCTCTCCCTAATTATCGTCAAATTGGAACAAAAAAAGCCAAGAATTGTCTAATGGAAATAAAGACAATTCTTGGCTCATGCCCTTAACGGTAACACGCCACTAAAATATAAATGATCATTTATGAACATATCATAATTCATGAACTGCTAACTCGTCAATGGTAAATTTAGAAATGTCAAGCGGAGCTCCCATTATCCCAAACAGCGCCTTATAAAAACTCTTCCATGCGAGGAAGCTTATCTTTAAGCTGGCGGACGTTAGTTTCAAGCCTCAGAATAACCTCTTCCAATTCTTTTGGATCAATGCCTCGGGAAACAGGAACCTGGATAATCTCTGTTTTTGTTTCTGCCTTTAATTCCCGCATTTCCAGCTGCTGCTCTTGCCATTTATCCATCAGATCAGCTATCGTCGCATAGAAACGTTCGTAATCTTTGATTACGCTGTCCAGAAATGTATCTACTTCCTCCGCATCGTAGCCACGCAGCTTCATGCTGAATTCTTTTTCATGTATGGTTAGAGCGTCTAATGTGATGCCTAGTTGACTGAACAGCTTCCGCTGTTTGTCTAACCGGCGTTTCATATGTTCATCCATCTTTTGCTACCTCCAAGTATATACTGCAATCATCCGGCAGTAACCATTATAACAGGGTGAGAGCATCCTGAAAATATTACTATAGTTGCAGTTCTAATAGTTGTCCACAACAGCTTTATTCAAAATGCCTAAGCAGCGGTCAAGATCCGTCTTTACCTGCTTTTTATATAACTTTGCTTTCTCTTCTCCATCTGAGGTGAAATGGTAAAGTACGATTTCTTGAAAATCCACTTTAGGATCATTGCCTTTCAGCTGCTTGGTTCGATATAAAATCCCTTGCTGCACCAGCTCATGCAGGGCGCGATAGATTTCACTCTGTGGAGGGGAATAACCATGGGCTTTGAAATCCCGACGTAAATCCTCCAGCATTTGATATCCGTAACCGCGGTGTTGTTCTACCATTGTTATAAGATACACTTTGATAAACGCTCGTTGAGCAATCATAAACGCCATATAAACCCTCCTCATGTTGTAAATGTTGTTGGCTAATCTTTCCTTCTATTACTCTAGTATAAGCACTATTTTCCAACTTTCACAACCTGAAATTTGGTAGAGGGTTCACTTATTCCGTTGTTTATAGATATTTGGTGGTATGTAGGATGATTTATGTTGATGTGAGTAGGGAGAGTGTGGTTTTTGTGGTTTTCTATTGTGAATTTTTCATATGATGAAAGTACGGAATAAATGGTTGTACATCGTTGATTTCGTAGAATGATCCTCGAAGAAGTAGGCCCACATACTTCTGCATGATACAAACTCCTTCTGGACCCACATGCTTCTGCACGCCCTCCCATTTTTTGTTTAATTTGATCAGTTTAGTTTGATCAAGTTTACTCGTTCGAGCCACTATCGGACCCAGTTGACCCTATTCGCTGCTTTTCCCCACTTTTCCTGTCCTATCGGACCCCATGGATGCTATTGGCATAAAAAGTAACATATATACAGCGATTCTTGAGGAATAGCTGCACTGGTGTCCGAAACTACTCTGAAAAAGCAAAAAATATGCAAATAGCGTCTTCTGGGTCCGCAAGCTTCAATAGAACATCGATCCACAAAACAAAACACAAAAAAGCGATCCTCCATGTATTGAAGAATCGCTTTCCAAGTAACCTCTCTAATCACTATTTCATAGCGTTTTTCTCCATAAATTCATCCTTCGTCAATCCAAACAACAGTAAGTCTAAATACTGTCCATTTGTATAAATTACTTTCCGGCGCACGCCTTCTTGGACACAGCCCACTTTTCTAAGCATAGCTGTTGAGGGTTCGTTACCTTCGAGCGCACATTCGTTAAACTTGTTTAGTCTAAGCTCCAAAAAAGCATACTTCAACAGGATGTTGATAGCTCTTGTCCCATACCCCTTACCTCGATGGTCTCTATCCACTTGCACGCCTATACTGAACGTACCATTTTTCTCGTCTATGCTATTAAGATTTACTCCACCCACATATTCACCATTCAGATTTTCGATCGTAAACATCAGCCGCTGTGATGAGAATTCTGCAAATGTTTCTACAAATTTTCGAGATTCAGCAATGGTAGGTGGTAGTTCAACAGTACACTCTAAAAGTCGCCGCGCTGGTGTATCGAAACGGTTGATGTAATGACCTTCCCAATCCTCTTCCTGAACGGATCTTAGTCTTATTTTCTCATCCTGCCAAAAATAATGACTGTAATCTATCTCTCTCATCTTATACCTCCGAGTTAATAATTTAGAGATTATGATAACACATCTACAGGATTATATTGGTATAGTATTTTTAAAATCAACTTTACGGTTAAAAAGCATAGTATTATATATTCATAAAATGCGAATTCCAAAATCATCTGAAATAGAGGTATATTCTATGAATGAATATCAATTGATTAGCGATTATAAACACATCGATAAATATAAGCTTAGCTTCAATTCTTTAGCCCATTCGATCTTTGGCATTGATTTTAAACCTTGGTATGAACATGGGGGCTGGAATGACAAATATATTTGTTATTCCTTTATCGATGAAGATCATGTCATTGCGAATGCATCTATTAATAAAATGACTATTCTCATCAACAAAAAAGAATACAACGCCATCCAAATTGGGACGGTGATGACACATCCTGATTATCGTATGCAAGGTTTATCCCGAAAATTAATAGACCACATTATCGCTAAGTACGAACATGAATACGACTTCCTCTACTTATTTGCTAATGAGCGCGCTTTGGATTTTTATCCTAAATTCGGGTTTGAACGCATGCAAGAAAGCAGCTTTTCACTTAACGTTGCTCATCTTAGCAATCAGCCAACTACAACCTACTCTGTGCGGCCTTTATCTATAGGTAACCCCGTTGATTTTAGCATGATCAAAAATTTTGCAGTCAAAAGAACACCAGTATCCTCCGCGCTAAGTGTGATAAATAATGAACATCAGCTGCTGTTTTATTTTATTCTTCCTTTTCATGATTCCTTTTATTATATTAAAGAGGCTGACGTTATTGTGATCTTTAAACATGAGGATCATCAGCTTCATATTTTTGATATTATCAGTACAACAAGTTTTGATATCAACACAGTATTGAAAAGCATTATTTCTCCGGAAACTGAGGTTATACATTTTTATTTCACACCAGATTATCCAATCGATCAAGTTAAGGCAGAATTAATTTCACAGAGTGAAGATACCTTATTTATACGTCCGCTATTAAAAGAACTCCCTCAACATTTCATGTTTCCTATTACCTCTCATGCCTAGTTAACGAATAAAAAGGCTGCCACCTGGCAGCCTTTCTTAATCGTGCATAGGAATATACATACTCTGTATCTCTTGTACTCCAGGGACAAATCCTAGATTTAAATAAACAGACTCCGCGTCATTACCTTCCATGACATATAACCTTAGGATCGGATACTTATCCTTCAGGAGATTAAGTCCTCTTTTCAACATCCGTGTAGCAATCCCTTTTCCTCTGTAAGCAGGTATTACACCAATACTGTAAACTGCTGCGTAATCATCTTGTAAACCCAAGAGACAATTCGCAATTAGCTGTCCCGATTTCTTATCATACACAAGCGTGGACGCTGTAAGTAATACTTCATTTGTATAATTTGGTTCTTCACTTGGGATAAAATCTTCATAAGAGAATTTCTTTCTCCTTGTTGCCTCAAGACTTCCATCAAAGCTCGCATAGTTACATTCGGCGATCTGTTCTTCAAGAATAAATCGTTTAGCGCCCATACCATTATCATCGATCTGAGGACTTTCAATCCTTAACTCTTCGTTCCATTCGACCTCAAAATGATCTGTAGGACGGTGCATCCAACGGCATCTGAACTCATCAGGCCAAAACCCTGCCCGCGCAAATAATTGAACCTGGTCTGGCAGAACCTCGAAGGTTTTTATAGGTTTTGTTCTATCTGACCAATAAATCAAAAGCTTTTTTAATAGCTTCAGCACCACAAATGTATCATTAAAAGGTGGGATAACAAATAAATGATATATCCGATTAGGCGACATCCTTACTCCACCTATTTTAGACTCGCCTTTATAGATCCAAAAAGCGTTTCTTTGGGCAGAATTGAACCTTTCTTCTTTAAAAAAACCATTATATTGCATATTATAATAAATGGAACAATACAGTCCCCATTCTTCCGACTCTGCCTTACGAATAGAATAATCATTATTTAAGTCATATGAAATCTCGTAATCAGACCATGCCATTAATTGCATTTACATTTCCCCCTCAAGTCCTATCACCTTCTGTATTCCATAGTATCACTTCTTAAAGTAAATGTTTGGTAATAAACTGTTACATTAATCTTTTGCCGATTTAAAGCCAATGCTTTTCTTTTATCTTAGAAACGGCTTGTACCCGGTTTTTAACCTCTAACTTTTGATAAATATCGTGAATATATCTTTTAACAGTTCCCGGAGAAAGGAATAATTGACGAGCAATCTGATCATTTGAAAGTCCATCGATGATGTGATGCATGAGTTCTAGTTCTCTTTTTGTAAAATGAATATTTATAGTATTGACGTTATCTATCTGCTCGCTCTGATAAGACTGAATCAATTGACTTACATAATCATGTCCGGAAGCTGCTCTCTTGGCAGTTAACCAGTGTTGTAGTAATCGTATAAGTGGTTGTCCTTCATCAAGAAAAATACGGATATAACCCTCTGGCTCAGCGAGTTCAAGGGCCTGTTCTAGAACCTCGTAGGCTTGATTATCTTTTCTGAGAATTTCATAAGATATAGCAAGTAGTAACAAGATCTCCATCTGGCTGCCAATTCGATCCGTTCGTCTAGCCTCACTCAGCAGTTTGTTCAACCAAGGTATTACCTCACTAAAAGCTTGACGTACCACCAGCATACGCGCGAGTGTGATTTGTTCGTATTCCCGGTGAACAAAATGGCTTATTTATCCGCTAAAGTATCTACCTCAGAAGTAAGAAGAACGTTGCTTCATTTTGCGTTACAAGGACATGGTTTTGTATTTTTGGCGGATCTTTTCTATGAACGGAATCATCTTAAAGATGCAAACGTGCAACTGGACAAAGCGCTTGTCATGTGTAATTCCTCGAAGCGTGTGGGTGCCAGGGGTTGTTTTGCAAGCTAAAATGTTAAAAGCAATGGGGTATGTGGAAGATGCAGCGGAGGTTTTCCAGTGACAACCATGCAACCTCATCGGAATGAGTGCGAGCCCATTTAGCTGCAAGTGTCGTTTTTCCGAATCCAGCTGAGGCGGCAATAAGCATCAATTTGGCGCGATTTTCATCCATGAGTTTAGATATTAATCTTATGCGCTGAACATAATAAGGAGCCTGCTTTGAAATGGTGACCGAGAGGCTACTATGGATTGTTGAGAATAAGTGAACACATGTTGGTTCGGTGTAGAAGAATTCATTGGAAGCTTCCTCTTTTAAAAATTCAATTTTTAACCATCTATTAAGCAATAACATAACATTCTAGCTTTCTGACGTCCAATATCCAAAAAAAAGACCGCCAATGGGCAGCCTTTTTCTAATATATTCTCGAGTATAACCAAAAAGCTGAACCCACTGCGATAATGCCTGCCATAGATACAAACAGGACATACCCTTTCTTTGTTCTTGTAACGGTGTGTTTATCATAAAACTCTGGTTTTCGAACGATTCCAAACCATAGATCAGCAATCAAATTCACGACTACTAAAGAAAAATTCTTTAATTTACTCATGTCATCTCTCCTTGTACATGTTTGGATTCATCGCTAACCTTTCAAGCTCTGAGCAAAACCTGACCTCCATGATGGGTATGATGGACTCCATCCGTAATCCATTCGAGCTTTTGTATTGGACGCCCCCCGTTCCCAGCCTTCTCTGCCCATATGCAAAGGAGGTTTAGGAACTCCCAAGGTTTCAGAAAAAACAGGCACCCAATCTATTCCTCGCGCAGGTTCATTGTCCACAATATTAACTGGACCAGAAGGCCAGTTTAGAGCAAGAACCGCCGCTTTAGCTGCATCCTCCACATGAAGGAATGACGTAACTGCTTCTGTTGCAGTCAGTCTCCCTTGTCGAATTTCTTCTGTCATTAATCCCGCAGTATCATACCACGTCCCTTGGCCGTACAACATTCCGTATCGCAAAATCACATGATTAGGAATTTCTGCAACTGCTTTTTCAAGGGAGCGAATACCGTCAATGGTTCTCATCCGGGATTCAGAAGCATTAGTATCTAATGGAGTATTCTCCGTGGCAGGTCCCTCACCAGCTTCATAAGCCCAAGAGATACTTTGGGCAATAATCTGTTTAACACCGGTTGCCATCGAAGCATCGACAATATTTCGTGTTCCTTCTATTCTTATCCTTGAATTATCTGCAAAATTCCGCTGACTTAGTGAAGTCAGCTGATGAATTACCACTTCAGGTTGAGCTGCATAAATAGCCGCAAATATAGACTCACGCTCATACACATCCGCGATTACCGCTTGTGCCCCTATGCTCTCAAGGATTCTTTTGTTTTCTTCTTTATGGGTCAGACCGATAACCTCATGCCCCGCTTGTAGTAACTTAGGAAGCAATGACCGTCCAATCACACCTGCAGCACCTGCAACAAAGATTCTCATCTATTCCCTCCTTTTCGCTGTACTGTAACTATGGCATAGCTAGAGATAAAGCATAATTTGAATGATTATCCATATGATACCACATATGCAAAAAAGACTGCACCTCACAGCTTATTGCAAAGAGGTGCAGTCTTTAAGTTGTTTCATTTTAAATAGTGTTTCATCCAAAAATAGCAGCTTGTCTTTTATAAAGATCTTCTAATACTAAGCAAGCCATTGCTTCAACAACCGGCACGATTCTCGGACAAATACATGGATCATGTCTGCCCTCCGTTTTAATCTCTACTTCTTCACCATTCGTGTTTATGGTCTGTTGAGTAACAGAAATCGAGGATGTAGGCTTTACACTTATTCGAAAAATAATCTCTTCTCCTGTGCTAATTCCGCCTATAATCCCACCGGAATGGTTACTAAGAAATCCTCCCTTATTCATCGCGTCATTATGTTCACTTCCAAGCATAGAGGCCGCTTCGAATCCAGCTCCAAACTCTATTCCTTTTACGGCACCAATAGATAACATCGCTTTAGCTAACTCTGCATCCAATTTATCAAATACGGGTTCTCCAAGACCCGGAATAACCCCCCTAATCCGACACTCCACGATACCTCCGCAGCTGTCTCCAATCGAAGCTAAGTGTTCAATTTTTTTTATCATTTCAGCTCCAGCCATAGCATCACAGGCGCGGACTGCATTTTGCTCAATAACATCTTCATTAAAGGTTTGACACTTAATCCCGCCGACCTCTTGCGTGTAGGCCAGTACCTCAACCCCTCTTTTTTCGAGCAGTTTCCGAGCGATCGCTCCGCCAGCTACTCTTGCCGCTGTTTCCCTGCCAGATGCCCGCCCACTGCCTCTATGATCGCGAATTCCGTATTTCTGCAAAAAAGTAAAATCCGCATGGCCGGGTCTAAATGAATGCTGAATATCGTTATAGGCTTCCGGTTTCATATCTTTATTGTACAGGACTACGAAGAGTGGAGTTCCGGTTGTTTTCCCTTCGAATATTCCTGATTGTATTTGCACCACATCATATTCCTTACGCGGTGAAGTTACTGAGGACTGTCCTGGTTTCCTTCTATCCATCTGTTTCTGAATATATGCTTCATCAATTTCAACATTAGGTGTAACCCCATCCACTATGACCCCAACCGCTGCACCATGTGACTCTCCAAAGGTAGTAATCTTGAATACTTCTCCAAATGTGTTACCTGCCATAATATTCAAACCTCCATTGCCGACTCTTTTATTATTTATATATCCAAATTATAATAAGATTGTTGCAATTAATGAAATCACATTTTCAATAGACTGTCATAGAGGTGATCTATATCAAATTTTTTAACCTTGAATGGTATCGCATTTTTTTATATACGGCTCGTTACAAAAATCTAACTAAAGCTGCAAATGAATTGCATATTACACAGCCATCCGTAAGTTATGCCATTAAACAAATGGAGGATTCTTTAGGTCTCAAATTATTTCATCGTTTATCTAAAGGTGTAGAGCTAACTGAGGAAGGACGGGCGTTATTGGAATATGTTGAGCCCTCTTTAGTCATGCTGGATTCTGCACAAAAGCATCTTCACAATCTAAAGCAGTTAAATGAGGGAGAGGTTCGGATCGGAGCGAGTGATTCCCTCATAAAAAATCTTTTGCTGCCGCAATTGAACGCATTCCACAAACAATATCCCGGCATACGAATTCGGCTATCACACGGAAAAACGCATGAGATCACCAAACGTTTGAAAGAAGGCGAAATAGACTGTGCGCTCGTCCATATGCCTATTGACGATCCACAATTGAATATTCAGACGCTTGCCACCCTTGAGGATTGTTTTGTAGTGGGACGAGCCTTTCAGGAACTGGCAAACCGTTCGCTTACGGCAAAAGAACTTGCAGAGTTACCTTTTATTTTATTATCCCCAGAAAGCAGCACCAGACTGTTTGTTGATCATTGGTTTGCTAGTAAGGGATTGTCCGTTAAACCAGATATAGAGCTGGGCAGCATCGATTTACTCTCTGAATTCGCAAGACTTGGTTACGGGGTAGCCTTTATTAGCCGTTCTTTTGTAATTGATGAGATTCAAAAAGGAGAACTTTTCGAGTTGCAATTAGATGATCCCCCTCCCCCCCGGAATATAGGTTTCGCAATCCATCGCGATATGAGGTTATCCGTAGCAGCTGATTCTTTCGTCCGCATGCTTCGCATCCTTGATTAAGATCGTGCAGGTAGCAGCACATAAGGACACTCCGGAACGGGGCATGTGCTTAGCAAACATAAGGGCGCTGTGAACGGGAGGATTTCGTAGCAGCAAAACCGTGGGCTTATGCTCAGTAGGATAAGGACACAGAGTTCGGGTGCGCTTACGTAGCAATATAAGAACATAGTGGAACGATGCACGTATGTAATAGCAAAAGGACTCTAGGGAACGGTGCATGTACGTCAGCGGAACGATGCACCTCTAGCATAAGGACACAGTGATCAGGTACGCATACATTGCAGTACAAAGACAGCACGTGCGTAGCAGCATAAGGACACTGCGTAACGATGCAGGTACATAGTAGCAAAGGACACAGGGGATCTTAAACGCAATATTATTCAATATTTGGAACCCTATCGGACCCCATTGCAGCTATTGGCAAAAAAAACAGCAAATTAGAGCCTCATTCTATAGAATAGCGTCCATGGAGTCCGAAATCCTGCTGCAAAGAGCAAAAATTAGCAAATAGCGTCATCTGGGTCCGTACCCCTCAGAAGAGTATGAGAAAAGGGGGATTACGGGAGGCGCGATGGACTATAAATACAAAAGGAGCGATTCTCCATTAATCGGAGAATCGCTCCTTGTAACCTTTTACCGCTTTTAAAGCAGGTTATGATAATGTTTATATTTTATCGCGGTTGTAGACTTCAGCCGTCCGATCCGCTCTGTTAGCCATCGAATTTCCTAGTCTAGTGTCTTCGTTATAGACGCCTTCGTAACGCTGAGTATTCAGTGAGCGGTTACCGCGGAACACATCATGCGCTTGATAGCCGCGTCCATTATCATCGACTAGTACAAGGATTTTGCCGCTTTCCACATAACCTTCATACTCTTTAGCCTCATCCTCCGGAATACCGAGTCCGATCAAGCCGCCGACTAATCCACCTGCGCCCGCACCAACTGCTGCACCTGTAAGGGTTGCAACTATAGGCCCTGCCGCCAGGATCGGTCCAATCCCCGGAATCGCCAATGCTCCGATCCCTGCTAATAGTCCGGCAACGCCGCCAACTACACCACCTGTAGCAGCGCCTGTTGCTACTCCTTCTGGAGCTTTTGTGCCTGTATCCTCTGAGATGTTTCTAAGCTCATCACGATCACGTGTGATTACTGATATTTCATCATTACTAAATCCTTGATTGTGAAGTCCTTCAATTGCTCTGGTTGCTTCTTGTTCTGTGTCGAAAATACCTACGATTTTTTTAGTCACTTGAAGCCCTCCTTAGTAATTGTCTTCGCTAGTAATTACCCTTTAAACGGGAGACCAAACATCTAAGGAAAAATTTCAAGAGCATATGTAACCATAAATTATTTTACGGGACGTGTACGATTAGTCGGAATAGCCTGTAATGGGTCATCTGGCCAATAGTGCTTCGGGTACCGTCCTTTCAGATCTTTTTTGACCTCAAAATAGGTCCCCCGCCAAAAACTTGCTAGATCAGAGGTTACCTGCACAGGCCGTCTAGCTGGTGACAAAAGATGCAGCAATACCGGCACCTTTCCCCCTCCAATTCGAGGTGTGTCCAGCTGTCCAAACATCTCTTGCAATCTTACTGCCAATACTGGGGCAGCAGAATTAGTATAATCTACGGGCACACGCGAGCCACTGGGAACAGATATATGTGTAGGTGCTTCCTTTTCCAGCATCTGTCGCTGATTCCAGTCCAACATCCCCTCAAGCGCCCGTGCTAACGGTACACGCTGAAGGTCACGTAGGTTCCTCATACCTTGCAGATATGGCAAAAGCCATTCCTCCAACGTAGCAATTAAAGCAACATCTGATACATCCGGCCAATCTGAACGTAAGGCATGCATAAACATCAAACGTTCGCGAAGCTGTAAGGTTCCCTTCTCCCATGGTAGAGTTTCAATGCCATCTGTAGCGATGACACTTAACAGTACGTTTGCCGTTTCTTCCGCGGAGGGTCTTTCATGTGAAGTTTCTTTTAAGACCAACGCGCCGAGCATTGTGCGACGACGTTTCTTCACACTCCCACTTTCTTTATCCCAATACACATCCGCTTCTTCTGTAATGCGGTCTGCATGATAGGTAAGCAGTTGTCCTTCTTCTATCTCAGCTGCCAGCATAATTGCCCCCTGTGTAGCGCGATCATCGATCGAAGCAGCTACGATAAAAGATGACCGGGCCAGCGGTTGTCCTTCCCGCATGGCCGCCCCCCGACCGGAGGAGAGCAGAA